>JBAGRR010000001.1:1200000-1800000 GCA_036924835.1 Nitrobacteraceae bacterium AZCC 1564 | reverse complement strand
TCACGATCTGACGACGATCGCGATCTGTCTTAGCCTGGCATTCTTCTTCGCAGAATTGATCGTCGCACCAATCTGGGCTGTGCCGATGGATATTGCTCCGCAATATTCTGGCAGTGCCAGCGGCTTCATGAATTTCGGCTTCGGCATGGCTGGCATTATCTCCCCCGTCGTATTTGGCTGGGCGATTGATCTCACTGGACGATGGGATGTGCCGTTTATCGCTTCACTCGGAGTTCTGTTGCTGGGCGCTGCGCTGGCCTTCACGACGAATCCCGGAAAACGCTTTGTCGATGTGAGGGACAGCCAAACTCCCCTCCCTGACGCAATTCCCGAAATGGCCTTGAACAAGCGGAGCTAGTATAATGAGTGCCATCCTTGAAATGGACAATCGACCGTCAAGCGCGGATACCATCGCGAAGGACCTCATGCGGCGGGCGCGTGCTGCGCAGCAAGTCTTCGCTGATGCCGACCAGGCTCGAGTGGATGAAGCGGTGCGGGCCATCGCTTGGTCGCTCTACAAGCCGGAGCATGCCCGGGAGTTGGCCGAGCTCGCGGTTGAAGATACGGGCCTGGGCAATGTGCCCGACAAAATCATCAAGAAGCAGCGCAAGACATTCGGTACGCTTCGCGACCTTCTCCGGGCCAAGACCGTGGGGGAGATCGAGCGTGACGACAAGCGTGGCATCGTCAAGTTTGCCAAGCCGATTGGAGTTGTCGGCGCCATTACGCCATCGACCAATCCCGGCGCGACGCCCGTCAACAAGACGATGATGGCGATCAAGGGCCGCAACGCGGTGATTATCGCACCTTCACCGCTTGGCTATCGGACGACGGCGCTTGCCGTTGAATATATGCGCGAAAGTCTTGAGCAGATTGGGCTTCCGAAGGATCTCGTTCAGATTCTTCCGGCTCCCGTGACGAAGGATACGACCCAGGCGCTTATGGAGGCCGTTGACCTCGTGGTCGTGACCGGCTCTCAAGACAATGTTCGCCGCGCTTATCATAGCGGTACGCCCGCGATCGGCGTCGGGGCTGGCAATGTGCCCGTCATCATTGATGAGACTGCCGACCTCGCATCGGCTGCTCAAAAGATCTGCGCGTCGAAGACATTCGACAACGCCACATCATGCTCTTCGGAGAACGCGGTGGTAATCGTGGAGTCCGTATATGACGCGGCGATTGAAGCGCTGAAGAAGGCGGGCGGGTACCTCGTTGATGGTGTACAGAAGCAGCGCGTTCAAGGCGAACTCTGGCAGAACGGAAAGCTGAACCGGCATCTCATCGCACGCGATATGCCAGTGCTCACGAAGGCATTTGAATTGCCTGAGGAAGCCGCGAAATCGAAGTTCCTGTTGGTGGAAGAGAGTGGCATCGGAAAAGCGTTTCCGTTGTCGGGCGAGAAGCTGGCGCTGGTTCTCACGGTCTACAAGGCTCCGGATTTTGAAGCTGCGACCCAGACGGTTCGGAAGCTTCTTGACTATCAGGGGCAGGGCCACTCGATGGGCCTGCACACCACCAACATGGCAAGGGCGCAGAAACTTGCCGAAGACCTGTCGGTCGTTCGCGTTCTGATCAATTTCGCGCACACCTTCGGCAATGGCGGCGGATTCGACAGCGGTCTTGAGTTCACGCTGACGATGGGATGCGGCTCCTGGCAGAAGAACAGCATCTCGGAAAACCTGAACTACAAGCACTTCCTCAATATCACGCACCTCGTGGTTCCTATCCCCGAAGACAAGCCCTCGGAGGAAGAGCTTTTTGGTCCGCACTGGACTCGGTACGGGAAGTAGGATCAGAGCAATGAATCTTGAAGAATACGCAGCGAAGCAAAGCGTTCTGGCGTCGGCCGGGGTGCCTATTCCCAATGGCATCGTTTGCCGAAGTCCGGAAGAAGTCTCGGCCGCCGTCGCAAAAATTGGGCCGTCTGTGATCAAAGCGCAGGTGCCAACCGGCAAGCGCGGCAAGTCCGGTGGCATCAAGATGGCGGATACCCCAGAGGATGGTGCCACGGCCGCCCGCCAGATCCTCGGCATGATGATTGGCGGAAGTCGCGTGGAGCGCGTGCTGGTCGAGGAGCGTTGTCCGATCGAGCGTGAACTTTATGCCGCTGTTCTCATCGATGTGCCGAGCCGAAGCCCTCTCGTCCTGTTCTCCACGGAAGGAGGCATGGACATCGAGGAAGTTGCGGAGCAAAAGCCCGGTGCGATCAGGCGACATGTCGTTGATCTCAAGCAGGGCTTTACAGCTGCCCATGCGGCGGAGCTTCTCGCCGGCCTCAACCTCGGGCCGACGGCTGTCGATATCGGTGAAACGCTTGTCAAATTGTATCGCGTCTTTTGCGACAGCGACGCCGAGCTTGTGGAGATCAATCCCCTTGCTCTTCTAAAGAGCGGCAAGGTCGTGGCGCTGGATTGCAAGTTCTCCCTGGACGATGCGTCGACCAGCCGGCAGCCTGAGCTCGTCAAAGTGGCGCATCCGCCCAAGATGACGGCGCTGGAAGAGCGCGGGCTGGAACACGGGCTGAAGTTCATTCAGCTCGATGGCAATGTCGGCGTTCTGGCCAATGGTGCTGGGCTGACGATGACGACGATGGATGTCATCGATCATCTCGGTGGACGTCCGGCGAACTTCCTTGAGATCGGTGGCGAAGCCTACACCAAGGCCGAGGTCGCGCTTGATCTTGTGTTGTCAAACCCTGGTGTCAAAAGCCTTGTGGTCAATTTCTGTGGCGCCTTCGCGCGCACCGATGTGATGGCCGATGGCGTGGTTCGCGCCTGGGAGACGCTCAAGCCAAAGGTGCCGGCATTCTTTTCGATTCACGGTACGGGTTCGGACGAAGCGGTCAAGCTCGTCCGGGAACGGCTTGGCATCGAACCTTATGATCTCATGGAAGACGCGGTTAAAGCGGCGATCGAGGCAGCGCAATGATTTATCGACGTGGTCAAAAAGTTCTGGTGCAAGGCATCACCGGCAAGCAAGGCTCGTTCTGGGCCGAGAAAATGATGGAGTGCGGCACCGAGATCGTCGGAGGCGTCAATCCGAAGCGCGCCGGTGAAACCCATCTCGGCATACCGATCTTCGGTTCGGCGGTCGAAGCGGCGAAGCAGACGCGCTGCGATGTTTCGGTGATCTTCATTCCGCCGTCGATGGCACGCGATGCCATCGTCGACGCCATTGATGCGGGTATCGGCACCATCGTGACCCTCACGGAGCACATTCCGAGCCATGATGTGCTCGACATCTTTGCCCACGCGCGTGGGTCGAACAGCCGGATCATTGGACCCAACACTGCTGGCATTGTGACGCCCGGCGAAGGATTTGTTGGGATTATGCCTGGCCACAATCCGAATGTGTTTACGCCCGGCAACGTTGGCGTCATTTCGCGAAGTGGCAGTCTGGGCACGCTGATGTGTCTCAATCTGACGCGCGCTAATCTGGGACAGTCCGCCTTTATCGGCATCGGTGGCGATCCCATGATCGGCACGACGACACGTGATGCGCTGGAAGCTCTTGATCGTGATGACCGGACGGAGGCCGTCGTGTTGGTCGGAGAAATCGGCGGCACTATGGAAGAAGAAGCCGCGGAATATGCCCGCACGATGAAGAAGCCCATTGTGTCCTTCATCGCTGGGCGGTCGTCTCCACCAGACAAGAAAATGGGGCACGCCGGTGCAATCGTGACCGGTGGTCGCGGCGGATATGCCTCGAAAAGAGCGGCGCTCGAAAAGGCGGGTGTCAGAGTGGCAAATACGCCGGCCGAGATCACCGCGTTCCTGGCTGACGCGATGATGCCGGCACGGGCGGTCAGCAAGCGCGCGGCCGCTCGCTAAGCGCGCCTGATCATTTGAATGGCGAGGTGACGCACATGATGAATCGCAGAACCGTGTTGAAGGGCGGTCTCGCCATGGCGGCGGGGAGCGGGGCCCTCGGTGGATTTTCTCCCGCGAGTTTCGCAGAGACATTGACGCTTCCATTTGAGAATGGTGAACGGCCAATCGTCAAATATCCACAGAAGCGCGCGATGATCGGCCTCACAAGCCGCCCACCTCAGCTTGAAACACCGTTCTCCGTGTTCAACGAGAACATCATTACGCCGAATGACGCGTTCTTCGTGCGCTACCACCTAGCTGATGTGCCGCTCGATATCGACCCTGACAAGTTCACGGTCGATATCAAAGGCAAGGTCGACAAGCCATTGAAGCTCTCGCTTGCCGACATCAAGAAGATGCCGGCAAATGAACTCGTCGCAGTCAATCAATGTTCAGGAAACAGCCGTGGTTTCTTCTCGCCCCGCGTAGCCGGTGGCCAGCTCGGCAACGGCGCTATGGGAAATGCGCGCTGGAAGGGCGTTCCCCTCAAGACTGTCCTCGACAAAGTCGGTCTGCAGGCAGGCGCCAAGCAGGTCGTGTTCGGTGCGATGGATGGACCGGTCAGTGACAAGACGCCGGACTTCGCCAAGGCGCTGGACCTCGACCATGCGAAAGACGGCGATGTGATGCTGGCATATGCCATGAACGGAGAGGACCTCCCAGTTCTTAACGGATATCCCCTGCGCTTGATCGTGCCCGGTTATTACGGCACCTACTGGGTCAAACATCTCAACGAGATCAACGTCATCGATACGGTGTTTGATAACTTCTGGATGAAGACGGCCTATCGGATTCCGGATAACGATTGCAATTGCGTCGAGCCGGGAACAGCGCCGAAGGCCACCATTCCGATCAACAAATTCACCGTGCGGTCGTTTCTGACCAATCTCGCCGACGGCGCCAAGGTAAAAGCTGGTGCTGAGACGCCACTCAGAGGCATCGCATTCGATGGCGGGAGCGGCATCAAGGGCGTCGCGATTTCAACGGATGGCGGACAAACATGGACGTCCGCACGGCTCGGCAAGGACCTTGGTCGATATTCATTCCGCGAATGGAAGTCGTCGGTCAAATTGCCGGCCGGTGCGCATGAGTTGAAGATCCGTGCGACCAGCAACGACGGCAAAACCCAGCCCCTGCAGCCATTGTGGAATCCCGCAGGCTACCTGCGTAACGTCGTCGAAACCTATCGCGTCGTGGCGGCTTGAGAGGAGTGGTCATGAAGCGAGTGGTTGTGAGCGGCCTCATGAGTGCGGCAGTACTAGCTGGTGCTGCTTACGTTCCCATCACGGCTAAGGCCAAACCTGTCTCCTACAAGCTTCCTGAGGAGACAGCTACTTTCAAGCCAGGACCGAATCTGAACGTCGTCCAGAATAACTGCACAGCGTGTCATTCGGCCGATTACATCAAGACGCAGCCTCAGGGCCCGAAGTTCAAGAAAGATTTCTGGCAGGCCGAAGTCACCAAGATGATCAAAGTCTATGGCGCGCCCATCGAAGAGGCGGATGTCGGGAAGATCGTAGACTACCTTACCGCGACTTACTGACACCAAAAGCATGAGCTGGATCCTGCGCTTTCGGGAGAAAGTCCCTCTATGCCTGTCCTGAAGCAGGATGCAGCGGCTAACTCTGGTTGGCGTGCTATCGCAGTACGCATCAAGCAATTGTTGCCGGGAATATTGCTAAGCGTGCTTGTGGCGCTGGTCTCGTTCGGCGTTCAGGCTCTTGAAGAGCACGTGTTTAGCCATCCCTATATCGAAGCTCTTGTGATCGCGATTTTGGTGGGGATGGTGATCCGTTCGTGTTGGAAACCGGATCAGAAGTGGCGTGCAGGGATTGCCTTCAGCGCGAAGCAGCTTCTCGAAGTTGCGGTCGCGCTGCTTGGAGCGTCCATTAGTTTCTCCGCGATCGCAGCGTCCGGATTCTCCTTACTGGCAGCGATCGTCGGGACGGTTGCCGCCATGCTAACGGTCAGCTACGGCATCAGCCGATTGCTTGGACTTCCTGTCAGGCTTTCGATTCTCGTTGCGTGCGGCAATTCGATCTGCGGGAATTCGGCCATTGCAGCGGTGGCGCCGGTGATCGGTGCGAGCAGCGACGACATTGCGTCCTCGATCTCGTTTACGGCGATTCTCGGTGTCCTGATCGTATTGGGCTTACCGCTTTTGATACCTCTCATAGGGCTTTCACCGACCCAATACGGAATTGTCGCTGGTCTTACGGTTTACGCTGTGCCGCAGGTCTTGGCGGCAACAATACCAGCCGGTCTTCTCAGCACTCAGATCGGTACGCTCGTCAAACTGATGCGCGTCCTGACCCTTGGACCCGTCATGATCGGCTTCTCATTGTTTGGACGGCACCTTCGGCGAACGAGTGAGGAGAGCTCTTCGTCTGATCGTTTCAATATCTTCCAGTTGGTTCCGTGGTTCATCATCGGCTTCCTCGTGCTGGCGGCATTCCGCTCGTCCGGAGTTCTGCCTGAGCAGGTGGTTCAGCCATTGTTAAAGCTGGCGTCGCTTCTGACGATTGTCTCGATGGCCGCTTTGGGCTTGGGCGTTGATGTCCGGGTCATTGGGCAAGTCGGAGGCAGGGTTACCACGGCCGTCGTGCTCTCACTGGCTTTCCTGCTTTTGCTCAGCCTTGCAATCGCTCGGCTCTTTGCGTGATGCAGTCCATTCTGGGTTGGGCTTTCTAATTTAATCCATGACCTCTGATGCAGCGCGCGACAGCGGGTGCCTGCTGCACACATCGTCCTGCAATGGCTTTTGGCAGGCTGAAAGATATTACCTGCTGAAAAGCCGTCGTTTCCATTCTTGATAGCGGTCTAGCAGCTATCAACAATGTCGCCTCTCGACCATCATGGCAGGCGATTGACTTTTGGAGCGCCGCCGCTGCTCAGGGCCGGAACATGAAAGCGCGGACGTGCAGTCCGGTGACACTCCGGACGACTGATCTGGTTGGCATTCTGGAAGAGCAGATCGCGCTGGGCCAATTGGCGCCGTGCACCCGACTAGTCGAGGAAGAGCTTGCCAAGCGTTATCAGGTGAAGCGGTATACGGTGCGGCAGGCGCTGTCAGATCTTGAGACGATGGGAGTAGTTGTTATCCATCCCAATCGCGGGGCCTCCGTCCGCGACTACACCGTTCAGGAGGTGGAGCAGCTCTATGTTGTTCGTACCCTGATCGAGCGGCGCGCGGCAGAGCTGATGCCGCTACCCGCAGATCGGAAGGTCATCGGCATGCTGCGAAAAATCCATGCCCGTCATTCAGGGGCGGTGGAGAAGGGCGATCTCAGGACGGCGTTTCGCGAAAATCTACTTTTTCATCGGACTTTCTTTGCCCTGTGCGAAAATGTGCCTTTGATCGAACTCATTGATCAGATGGCGTTGAGGACGCATGCCATCCGTTCTTACAGCATCGGCGACCCTCTGTTGCTGAAACTCGTCCGTGATCAGCACCAACTCATGATCGATCTGCTTGGTACGCGGGATAGGCAGTCATTGGTCAACGTGGTTGCGCAGCACATTCAGCCGGCAAAGGACGCTTACCTTCGGTTGGCGCGCCACGCTCTTTGATATGCATTTGCTTTCAGCGCTGCATTATTTTCATGGCTTGCAAAGCCACGGAGCAACGCGTTGACCCTGCCGCTTGGCTGTCGCTAGCTTCGTTTTGGTAGGGATGGCCGAACGGATCTGGAGAAAAAGAATGGCGAAGTTCAGGGTTGTCACGCCGGCCGGTGCGAGTTTTACGGTCGCTGGTGGCGGCTATGCATTGGAAAGCGAAGCCCTTACTCCGCTCGGCGCGGAGATTGTCGAAGCTCCGACCGATGAGGCGGGGTTCATATCCGCGGCCAAGAACGCCGATGCCATCTATGCCAAGGGCATTCCGATGTCCAAGAAGATCATCGACAGTCTAGAAAGCTGCAAGGTCATCACACTGGGCAGCGTCGGTGTCGACAGCGTTGATGTTAAGGCCGCAACCGCTCGCGGCATTCCCGTCACCAATATTCCCGATACCTTTATCGAAGAAGTCGCCGACCATGCCATGGCGCTGCTGCTTGCGGGATTCCGGCGGCTGGTGGTCCAGGACCGGATGGCAAGAGACGGCCGGTGGTCCGAAGGCCGTCCAGCGCTGCTGAAAATTCCGCGGCTGGCTGGGCAAACGTTGGGCTTCATTTCGTTCGGGCGCGTTGCACGGGCGGTCGCGCGACGCGCAGCACCGTTTGGCCTCCGCATGGTTGCCTATGATCCGTTCATCGAAGAGACACTGATGTCCGAATATGGCGTCCTGCCAGCGACGCTATCCGAGGTCCTGTCGCAATCCGACTTCATCTCGATGCATGCGCCGGCACGGCCCGAAGTTCATCAAATGCTGGGCGAACAGCATTTCCGTCAGATGAAGCCGACGGCCATCTTCATCAATACCGGCCGCGGCACGACTGTTGACGAAGAGGCGATGATCAAGGCCTTGCAGGAAGGGTGGATCGCTCACGCTGCGCTGGACGTGCTCTACAAGGAGCCACCATCGCACAATAATCCTCTGTTGAGCATGGACAACGTCACCCTCTCTGCACATGTCGCATCCGCCTCGGCTCGGTTCGATGAGGCACGCAAGCGACGGGTTGGTTATGAACTGTCACTCGTTTTGTCGGGCCTGTGGCCGATGAGTTGCGTCAATCCGTCGGTCCTGCAAAATACCAATCTGCGTCGATGGCAGCCAGTCGGCTTGGATCGCGGTCCGAACAGTTGATCCGTGTTGGACTTGCCGCACTGCGCTTTTGAAGTCTGAAGACTGGAGAGGTTATGGGTAAGTTAAGCGGACAAGTTGCTTGGGTTACGGGCGCGGGCAGTGGCATCGGAGAAGCAGCTGCGCTAGCGTTAGCCGAGGAAGGCGCCATCGTTGTTCTTACAGGACGACGGAAGGAGCCGCTGGGTTCGCTGGCCGCTCGTATCCAGGCCAATGGCGGTACCGCCGCCGTGGAAGCGGCAGATCTTACGGATGCGTTTGCAATCGATGGCGTCGTCCAACGGATTGTCGAAAAGTTCGGCCGGATTGACATTCTGGTCAACAATGCGGGTGTGAACATTCAGGATCGAAGCTGGAACAAGCTTAGCTCGTCGGGAATCGACACACTTGTTCAAGGCAATCTGACGTCGGCGTTCAATTGCGCCCGTGCAGTGCTCCCAATCATGCGAGCGCAGGGCGGTGGCCAGATGATTCACACCTCGTCCATGTCCGGCCGCAATATCGGTCCTATGGCTGGGCCGGGATATATCGCGGCCAAGCACGCCGTTGTCGCAATGAGCCACAGCATCAATGTCGAGGAGTGCATCAACAACATTCGCAGCACGGCGTTTTGTCCGGGCGAAGTGAACACGCCAATCCTCAAAAATCGGCCAAATCCGCTGTCGGCCGAAGACCTCGCGCGAATGCTGCAACCGGAACACTGCGGCGATATGATCCGATACATTGCCTGTCTACCGCCCGGCGTAACGATGAATGAGGTGTGGCTGACTCCGACCTGGAATCGCGGCTATGTCGCCGCGCTGGGACGCAAGCTTTAGCTTGAGGCGCGACCGCTTCAGATCCTGCCGTTGGTGCCTCGGAGCCGAACGGGAGCTGTTTGCTGCCGGGCCGCGAGGCTGTAGTTGGCGGCGGCCTGGGTGTAGTCGGTGAACTCCTGCGGCCTCCAGTCGCTGCCGAGCAGCCCGAGCGTGTCTGAAATTTCCTGAGTGGTTGCCAGAAGTTTCGGTAGGCACTCTTTATCCCGGCTGGGCGGCAATCGCTTGCGGGTGCTCGCAATCGCAATGGAGAAGCGCACCTGTCTCTTGCTGTCAAAGCAAGGCGCGGCGAGGGCACGGTCCCCCGCAAGAAGGCCTTCGCCTTCGCACATGGACCAGCCGCGCGCGCGGACGACAGCGAGCTCATTGAGAAGTGCGGGAACATTCTTCAAGGTCCGGTCGGTGTAGGCGTGCATACGCCGGCCGCGATAGAGGAGCTCGATTTCTGCACGTGAGCGCCAGGCGAGAAGCGCCTTTCCAGCCGCGGAGGCGTGAGCATCGACCATCGCTCCCAGCATTTGCAGGCCGGGCTTTGCGACGCCCGCTTCAGCGCAAAAACGCGCCTCGGCGCCTTCGAGCACCGCCATGCGGATGGTCTCGTTCAGTTCTTTGGCAAGGCGGAGCAGGCTCATGCGCGCCCGGTTACCGATGCCCTGGACAACGCGATCGGGGGTGCCCAGGCGGAATGCATTCAAGCTCAATACGTATCGGCGTGTGGCGTCGATCCGGTAGACGAAGCCGCGACTGCAGAGCACGCGTAAGATGCGGTACACCGTGCTGGCGTCCAGATCGGCCGCGCGCGCAATCTCCGTCAGGGTCAGTGCCTTGTTCGTGTTGCCCAGAAGTTCAAGGATTGTCAGCGTTCGTCCAACAGAGCGATTTTGATGAACAGCCATACAGTTCATGCTCCCCAGACTGAGCGGCTGTCGCCAAATTGGGTTCGGCATACAGGCCGTTATTGCTGTTTCCTCGTGTGCATCTTGCGGTGCACTTTCAACAATATTGTCGACAATAATGCACAGTGATGTCGCGGCTTACAAGGCTCTCTCCGCATCGTGGTGATGCGATCGGAGGGGATCTCCGGCAATGTTGCGGCGCACTTGCCGCTCAGCGCTCGTTGTTTTCGCACCGTAAAAACGTGAAGCGATTATGCAAGCTGACCCGCGCGTTTGAGCGTTAGCCTGACTTGTATCCATTCAAGGAGCATCCGATCGTCACGCGAGCGGACGTTTGCTCGGCCTTGCAAGGCGCCGTTCTGGATAAGCAGCGGATCCTCAGGGGGAAAAAAACATGTCCATGCCACTGACAAATCAACGGGCCGGCGAAATGAGCCAGGCGGAATGGCAAACACGGTGTGATCTCGCCGCGCTCTACCGTATCGTCAACCACTTTGGTTGGACGGATTTGCTGCAGACGCACATGTCCGCGCGGGTCCCGGGTGAACCGAATACCTTTCTCATCAATCGGCTTGGCGACATGTTTGATGAGATTTGCGCGTCGAACCTCGTCAAGATGGATCTCGATGGAAATGTCATCGGAGATCCGGCGCGTTTCAATAAGGCGGGCTTCACGATTCACAGTGGTATCTACAAGGCCCGGCCCGATGCAAATTGCATCATGCACACGCATACGCGAGCGGGTGCAGGGGTCTCGCTGTTGCGAAATGGTCTACGGCCCATTAGCCAGGATGCATTGCATGTGATCGATGACGTTGTTTATCATGAGTACGGCATCCCTGCGACGCAGGAGGAATGTGATGCGTTGGGAAAGAGCTGTCTGAACGGCTCGTCCGTCGTTCTGCTCAACCATGGACTCTTGACGTTCGGTCACACGATCCACGGAGCGCTTGAGCGACTTTATTTTCTGGAACGCGCGTGTGAGGTCGAACTGATCGCCCGCGCCCTGGATGAGCCACCAGTGAAGATTGCTGAACACATCGTACAGCACGCAGCCGCTCGCATGAAGAAGATGCGCAGTTCGGATGATTTTGGCCTGCTTGATTGGCAGGCATTGTTGCGGGTCATCAATCGATCCGGCGACGATTATCGGAGGTAAGATTTCCTGCACGGCGAGCTGGAGTGTCGCGAGAGTTGCCTGTCGTACTCAACAAAGTTGGCTGGGCAGCTTGCACTCTTTGCGCTGAATGAAAACTTGCGTCGTTCTGGTTCGACGAGCGGGAAGTGAAAGATACAATTATGCGATGTGGCAACGGCCCGCTAAGAGGCTGATGACCGACCAAGAGCACCAACAAGAACAATGGCGACGGGAATTGTTGCCGTTTCGCGGGAGGGGCGATGGCAAGTGTTGACATCCGAAACGTTCGGAAGGCCTTTGGAACCGTACACGTCCTCCACGGCGTAAATGTTGATATCGAGGACGGCGAATTTGTCGTTCTCGTTGGTCCGTCAGGATGTGGAAAGTCCACGCTGCTGCGGATGATCGCCGGACTTGAGCGAATTACCAACGGAGAAATCCGTATCGGTCCGCGCGTCGTCAACGATGTTCCGCCCAAGGAGCGGGATATCGCCATGGTCTTTCAGAACTATGCGCTTTATCCGCACATGACCGTGTTTGACAACATGGCATTTTCACTGACGCTTGCAAACAGCCCGGCGACTGAGGTTCGGGCAAGGGTCAATCGCGCGGCGACGATTCTTGGACTTGGAGAATTACTGGAGCGTTATCCGCGGCAGCTCTCGGGAGGGCAGCGACAGCGCGTGGCGATGGGCCGGGCGATCGTGCGCAACCCACAAGTTTTTCTGTTCGACGAGCCGCTGTCAAATCTCGATGCCAAGCTGCGCGTGCAGATGCGGGCCGAGATCAAGGACCTGCATCAACGCCTGAAGGTCACAACTGTTTATGTTACGCATGATCAGATCGAAGCGATGACGATGGCCGACAAGATCGTTGCAATGAACGGGGGCAATGTCGAACAGATCGGCTCACCGCTCGAACTGTACGATCGCCCGGCCAATCTGTTCGTTGCAAGCTTCATTGGATCGCCTGCCATGAACCTGGTCAAGGGGGAGGCGATGGGCGGTCAGTTTCGGACATCAGATGGAACGATGCTGCCGCTCGCTGCAAACCTGCCGGTACGTCAGGCGATTTATGGCATTCGTCCCGAGCACATTCATCTTCAGCCTGACAATGGTATCGAAGCCAAGGTTCATCTCGTTGAACCGACCGGCTCCGAGACGCAAGTCACGCTTCATGTCGGAGATACACCGTTGGTTTGCGCTTTCCGTGAGCGGTTTGGCTTACGGCCGGGAGAAATCGTCCGGATCATGCCGGATTTCACAAAAGCTCATTTGTTTGATGCGGAAAGCGGCAATCGCCTGACCGCCTGACCAGCAATGCCAAGGAGGACATTATGAAGGATATCAGCCGTCGTGACGCCTTGAGCCTGGGATTATCTGCAGCAGCGCTGGCTGCGACTGGCGCATCCGCACAGTCATCGATCAAGGTCGCGGATGTTGCCGCCCCTGATCTCAAGATCGAGAAGGGGGCCTCGCTTCGGATGTTACGGCCGGTGCGGTTTGTTCAGGCTGACGAAGATGTCTTCCGCGCTAATGCAAAGCGTTTCACGGATAAGACCGGAATAGAAATCAAGGTCGATTTCGTTGGATGGGAAGATATCAACCAGCAGACAGCCGTGACTGCGAACAGTGGTGCCGGCCCAGATATCATTATCGGGTTTTCAGACGCGCCGCATATCTACGTCGACAAGCTGATCGAGCTGACAGAAGTGGCCGACTATCTCGGCAAACGGTATGGCGGCTGGATGCATTTGGCCGAGAAGTACGGCAAGCGCCACAAGAGTAACGCGTGGATTGGATTGCCGTTCGGCGCGAGCGGAGGCCCGCTGGTCTATCGCAAGTCGCTGGTTCAGGCCGCTGGGTATTCGTCGGTCCCGAACGATCATGCGGGTTTCCTCGATCTTTGTGAAAAGCTGCACAAGGCAGGCAAGCCCGCCGGCTTCGCGCTGGGGAATGCCGTTGGAGACGGCAACACGTTTGCGAGCTGGTTGCTCTGGTCACACAACGCATCGCTCCTCGATGAGGAGGGGGCAGTCATCATCAACAGCAAGGAAACAATTGCTGCACTCAATTATCTGAAAAAATTGTACCCTACACTCATTGCCGGGGTGACATCATGGAACGATGTCAGCAACAACCGCGCCTATTCGGCCGGCGATTGTTCGATGACGACGAATGGCGTGTCGCTTTATTTCTCACTGAAGAAGGATCCGGCCACAGCCGCGATCGCCGAGGACACCGAACATCAGAAGGTGCCGTTCGGCCTTGCGAAGTCATCACCGATGGCTGGTCTCACTTTGAATGCCATGGTGTTCAAGCACAGCCCTTATCCCAACGCCGCCAAGGCGTTTCTACAGTTCATGCTTGAACGTGAGCAGTACGAAACATGGATCAACGCCAACAGCGGCTATTGGGCGCATCCGCTCACGGCCTACGGCGACTGCTCGGTGTGGTCAGGAGATCCAAAAGTGAAGATCTTCAAGGAGACGATGAACAACATGTACTGGAACGGCTACAAGGGGCCAATATCTGCGGCCAGTGGTGCCGTGGCGGCTGACTACGTCTTGATTCAGATGTGCGCAGCGGCTGCAACCGGTGCAGCCACGCCCGAGGAAGCTGCCAAGGAGGCGGAACGTCGCGCCAAGCGATACTTCCGCCGATGAGCGAGAGCTGCCAATCTTTCTTCAATCGCGCTTGCTTCAGGACAATCATATGTCTCTGACGACAACATTTCCGCGTGGCGCGGACCGGTCAAAGCCGGGGCCTCTGGTGAGGCTCTTTGACTATAAGCCGTTCCTCATCATCGTCTGCCTTACGCCTGCACTCGGATTGCTGCTGGTCTTCCTGACCTATCCGCTGGGCCTTGGTGTCTGGCTAGCGTTCACCGACACCACGATCGGGAGACGTGGCATCTTTGTTGGCCTTGAGAATTTCCAATACCTGCTGACCGATCGGTTATGGTGGAACGCCGTCTTCTACAGCGTGCTCTATACCGGCGTCGCCACCATCGGAAAGTTCTCCCTTGGATTTTGGCTGGCACTGCTGCTCAACAATCATTTCCCGTTCAAAAGTATCCTGCGTGCCATTGTCCTTCTGCCCTGGATCGTGCCGACAGTTCTTTCAGCGCTTGCCTTCTGGTGGATCTACGACCCGCAATTCTCGATCATTTCGTATCTACTCGTGGATGTTTTGCACATCCGCACCACCAACATCGATTTCCTGGGTACGCCTTGGCCTGCGCGTTTCTCGTTGATCGCAGCCAACATCTGGCGAGGGATTCCATTCGTCGCGATTTCACTTCTGGCTGGTCTCCAGACAATATCGCCATCGTTGTACGAAGCTGCGATGCTCGATGGTGCGTCGTCGTGGCAGCGTTTCCGCTACATTACACTGCCCATGATGATGCCGATCCTGGCGATCGTGATGACATTCTCGATCATCTTCACGTTTACCGATTTCCAATTGGTCTACGCAATCACGCGCGGTGGGCCGATCAATTCGACGCATCTGTTGGCGACGCTGGCGTTCCAGCGTGGAATTGCGGGTGGCGAACTGGGCGAGGGGGCAGCGATTGCCGTCTCGATGATCCCGTTTCTCGTGTTTGCGACATTGTTCAGCTACTTCGGTCTCGCTCGGCGCAAGTGGCAGCAAGGAGAGGCCAATGACTGATACCGAAGTCCTGGGCCGACCGGCGAAGGCCGCCCGCGGGGTCAATTCCGCGTCTGCAGCACCTGATACGATGCCATGGGACACGCGCGCGCGACGCACGGTGTTGGTCTACCTGCCGCTTGCGTGCTTCGTGATTATCCTCCTGTTTCCATTCTATTGGATGGCATTGACGGCATTTAAACCGAACGCTGAGCTGCTTGATTACAAATCACACAATCCGTTCTGGATCAGCTCTCCAACGCTCGCGCACATCAAGCATCTGCTGTTCAACACGGCCTATCCGCACTGGCTGATGACGACGATGCTCGTTGCCGTCGGAGCGACGTTCATCTCGCTGATGTCGAGCACGTTGGCGGCTTATGCGATCGAGCGTTTGAGATTCAAGGGCAGTCCTTATGTTGGGCTCGGGATTTATCTCGCCTATCTTGTGCCGCCATCGATCTTATTCATTCCCTTGGCAACTGTTGTGGTGCAGCTCGGACTCTTTGACAGTCCGTTGTCCTTGATCCTGGTCTATCCCACGTTTCTGGTTCCGTTTTGTACGTGGCTTTTGATTGGCTACTTCAAATCCATTCCTTACGAACTTGAGGAATGTGCTCTGGTTGATGGCGCGACCCGGCTGCAGATCCTTCGGCGAATTACTTTGCCATTGGCCGTTCCTGGCCTGATATCCGCGGGTATTTTCAGTTTCACTCTGTCCTGGAACGAGTTCATCTACGCGCTCGCCTTCATTCAAAGCAGTGCGAACAAGACTGTTCCCGTCGCAATCCTGACCGAACTCGTATCGGGGGACGTTTATCAGTGGGGAGCGCTGATGGCAGGCTCGCTCCTTGGATCGCTCCCGGTTGCGATCTTCTATTCACTGTTCGTCGATTATTACGTCTCGTCGTTGACCGGCGCGGTGAAGGAGTAGCCCGAACTAGCGTCCCGATTCCGAAGTTCTCACAGGCTTGCGGCTTGCTCGGATGCGAACTTCGGAACCAAAGGAGAAGTTCTTCATCGAGCTTGCGGCTTCACTCGGAAGAACTTCAAATCCGCGGCACTCGTGTGGTTTAGGTTCAGAAGTTCGCTGGAAGGACTCGTGGGAAAAATGGAGCGAACTTCTGAACCACCACACTAGACGGCTGACCGTTCGTTCAGCGAACTTAGGTGGTTTGTGTCACCAGCGTGAAGGGCGCCAGCTGAGCAGCGCTGCTTTCGTTCACACGTTCGAATTTTCCTTTGTTGGTGAGGCGCCGCGAGCACTTTCCGTTGCAATATTTGGAATGGAACACCAAAAGCTCGGCCCTTTTGCGCAAATGTTGTGGGCTGGGCTATTTTTGACGGGAATTTGGATTGATCTCTGTTCAGCCAGCCCGTAAATAATCGGCCGAAAACTTGTTTAGCGCCTGATCTCGCAGTTCTGGCATAATACGCTAAACCATATGTCATAGCTGCAATGCGGTTACTCCGGTCGCTGTCGACCTGATTTTCGGCCACAGATGTTCGCGCGATCTGCGAATTACCTGCTATTGCACTATTGGACTGCCAGTGTTGACTTGGAATGCTCTCGATGCCTCGGCACCCTGCTACGATCAGCGGGGTTGGACGCAATGGCCGCAGAATGAAGAGTACAGCTTTCATTTCATGAAAGTTTTGGGCTCTGCTCAAGAAGGCGGCAGTACGATTTCTGAATGCTTTATGACGGCAAGCAGAATCGTCGCCGGCGACGACGAAAGCTGGTATCGCGAATGGAAGAAAATTGCTGACGTCAACAAGGCGAGGGGGGATTCCGCCCTTGCGCAGGGCCATACGTTAACGGCTCAGGGCAATTGGCTTCGGGCTTCAAACTACTATCGGGCAGCGGCTGTTTTCCTTGAGGCGGGCGACCGCAGGCGTAAAGGACTTCTCGATCAGATGCGGGCCTGCTCGCATCTTTATATCCGGCACCTTTCGCCTGGTGGCGAGATACTTCGCATCCCTTGCTTTGAAGGCAGCTACGTCGAAGCTTATTTCCTGCGTCCGTCGGTTTCCGCTGCACCAACCCCCGTTGTCATTTGCGTCGGGGCGCCGGATCATTTCAAGGACGAACATCTCGTCAAGATGCACCGTCAGGCGCGCGCCCGGGGAGTGTCGCTTTTGCTGGTGGATCTTCCGGGGCAGGGGGAGAGCCCTCCAACGAGAGGGGCCATGCAGTACGAGGTTGAAACAGCCATCAGCGGCTGCGTCGACTATCTTATGATGCGCAACGACGTTGATGGGCGACGTATCGTCATTTGGGGAGACAGTATGGGCGCGGCTTTCGCGTCGAGGGCTGCGATCTCAGATGATCGGCTGGCTGCTGCCGTTTGCGATGCCGGCATTTGGGATAGCCTCGGGCGACACTTTATAATGGGCCGCACTTCGGATGAGGAGGAACTTACTGAAGAAGGCACCCCGAGCGTCTGGCGTCCCGATACTCTTGGCGAAATCGGATGCCCGACGTTGGTGACATTCGGTGAGCACGATTGGCTCGATCAGCGTCAAATATCTGAATTCAGACGACATTTCAGCAGCTTAGGTCGCGATATCACTTTGAAGTGTTTCTCGGCGGCGGAAACGGCTGCATCCCATGCGCACTCGGATAATCCGACGATCGCCAACGAGTATATTTTCGATTGGATATCCAGCCGTCTTAGCGCGCTGTGAAAACTCGGCTAGTTCCGAAGTTCGCATCCAAACAAGCTGCAAGCCTGTGCGAACTTCGGAATCGGGACACTAGGGATTCCTCAGGTCTCCGCTGCAATTTTTAGTAGAGCCTTCCCCATTCTTTCCTTAAGCAGGGTCAACTTGTCGGTGATGTCGCGAAGCTCGCTGTCACTGAAGTCAGAGAAGATGAAGCTCTCTGCTGTAGACTGTCGCCCGTAGAGGCTCGCGATCTGCTTGCTGGCCTTGTCCGTCAACGACATCAGTACGACACGCCCGTCTTCCTCGGACGGAATCCGGCGCACGAAACCGTTCTTTTCCAGACTCTTGGTCTGGGTCGTCACGAAAGACGGGTCGACATGAAGTTTCGTTGATACCGCCCTCACCGAAGCACCCTTGCCCCGGTCGAGATCGTTGACGGCCATCAAGATCAGCCATTGCGGCGAGGTAATCCCAAGGCTGCGGGCCCAGATGGAGCGGATTTCCTCAAGGTGGACATTGATGGAAATAATGTCCCAGACGAACTCGCGAACGAGGGCGTCGTCCGGCTGATCACTTGTCTCCCTGCTGCCAGCGGCCTCAGCAGGCGAGCCTGACAGGACTTTCTTGGCGGATGACTTACGGTCTGCCATGCAACCCTAACCCCGCACGTGTGTGTCTGAAGGTTAAGGCTGTTGTTCCATTGATGCAATCAGACAATTGCTCACAGGGATGAAGTGCCGCTGTTGCGGAGAAACCACACAATTGGGGCCAAATGAAAGCATGAGTAAATCAATTGTTGTGCTCACTTAAGTTTTACAGTCATCTGCCCTTGACGATTGGGGGGATTCCCGGGGTCGTCCTGTTTGGAGGTTTCGCTGAAGTCGCTCGCGTTCATGCGGGAGTGTCCGAAGGCGCGAGGCGGCCAAGCGGTTAACGGAAGGGCTGAGGTCAGGTGGATTGCCACGGACGGCCGAGGCTCTTCTTACAGAGCAAACTTGGAGGTTTTATGAGCAAGATTAAGAGCCTTATCCTCGGTTCGGCAGCGACGCTCGTCGCGGTCGCTGGGGCGCAGGCAGCTGATCTTCCCGTCAAGGCGAAAGCCGTTCAGTACGTGAAGGTCTGCTCGCTGTATGGTGCGGGATTCTATTACATCCCAGGCACTGACACCTGCATCAAGCTGGGTGGCTACATTCAGGCTGACTACAACATCAACGGCAACAACTACGACAACCCAGGTGGCATTGGTGCGATCAGCACCGCTGGTGCTATCCCTGCAGGTGTCTCCGGTACGCACAGCCGCGATTCGGCCTACTACACCACCCGTGCCCGCGCGCAGCTCAACCTCGACACCCGCACCGCGACGGAATACGGCGTTGTCCGCACCTACTGGAGCAGCAACTTCGAGCACAGCTCAGGTTTTGGCCCGTCCTCGGGTAACCTGACCATGGACTTCGGGTTCGTGCAGTTCGCTGGCTTCACCCTGGGTAAGGCCATCTCGAACTTCAACACCCCATGGGGCGCATACACTGCGAACGTGAACTCGTCGGCCTATATCGGCGGCGCCGACAACGCGACCGGTATCACCCAGGCTGCCTATACCGCTCAGTTCGGCAACGGCGTTTCGGCCAGCATCGGCGTTGAAGACAACACGACCATCCAGCGCGCTCCGGTGTTGAACGCTTCCGCGGGCTTGGGTGCGGCCTATCTTTTCACCGGTTCGATTGGTGCTGCTACGTTTACCCCGGGCGGTTTGTTCGGCAACGGTGGTGCACGCTCGCCTGACTTCGTGGGTAACATCCGCATCGATCAGGCGGCCTTCACCGCCCAGTTGTCGGGTGCCGTTCACAACGTGACCACAAACTACTACGGCGCCAATGAGACGACCGGACATCCGGACGACAAGTGGGGCTGGGCGATTTCGGGTGGCTTGCTGCTGAAGAACCTGCCGACCGGACCCGGCGACAAGTTCTCGGTGGACGCGACCTACACTGAAGGCGCACCGAAGTACGTTGTCGGTGGCACCGTTGGCAACAGCTACTACAGCTTCGGCAGCTCGGACGTCGGCTACCAGTCGTTCGCTTCGGGAGCTTTGCTTGACGGCGTTTACGCCACTGGCACCAGCCTCGAGCTGACCAAGGTTTGGGGTGTTCGCGCCTCCTACCTGCACAACTGGTCCCCGAACTGGGAGACCGGCGTGTTCGGCGGCTACACCCATGTTGACTACAATGGCAACGCAACGGGCATCATCCAGACCGCTCTGGGTATCCCTGGGTACAACCCAGACTTCAACATCTGGCAGATCGGTACCCGCACTGCGTGGACCCCTGTTCAGAACCTGACGTTCTCGGCTGAAGTGTTGTACACCCGTCTCGAGACCAACAACTCTGGCACGGTTACGGTTGCCGCCAACCCGACCGGTTGGAAGCCAGCTGGCACGTACGAGTTCAAGGATCAGGACATGATCTCCGGCAACCTCCGCGTTCGCCGCACCTTCTGATCGTGATCGCCTAAGGGCGATGACTATCTGAGCTCAGATCCCCGGCAGGAAACTGCCGGGGATTTTCCATTTTATGAGCTGTCCTTGTTGAACACGAATGGCCCCGGGTCCGCGGCCAAGCCATGCCTAAAGCCTGACGAATTCGTGAATGCGTGACTAAATCAATTAATTGACTAAATCGTGCGGTCGTGCATAAATGGTCAGCAAGGTAGCGGCCGCTGCCTTTGTTTATGTGAGACACCAGTCTTAACGTAAAACCTCCAAAGCCTCCGGCAATGCCCTGCCGGAGGTTTTTACGTTTGGCCTACGCGAATCGCGTGAACGAAGGTCCTTCGCCGAATCACGCGAACGGACGGGTTTGCGGGTTCGCGCTTTTAAAGAGGGGGCTCAAACCGCTATAGGCCGCGGGTTTCTGCGCCCACGGTCGGCCGCTCGTACCATCCAGAGCCTTGTATTCACAGCCTATCTAGCCGCGATATTGAATCTCAGCGAGATATTGAAACAAGAAAAGAGATTGTCCGATTTTATGGCCCAGATGATCTGAACAGCCTGCTCTGTGCCGGTGAGAAAGAAGCTAGGAATATCGCGGGTGCTGATGGCTTCGATCAGCAACCTGATGTGCTGCTGACACAAAGCTTCCGCTGCAAACGAAGATTCGCAATCAAGGTGGCATGCAGTTCTGCAGAATCAGCGCCTTCAGGCGCAATACCAAATCACAGAAGGGCCGGCCAAGTGAGTTGGCGGAGCCCGCCCTTTAAAGCGTTTTAAAGGGTGAACTGAAAAGCGGCTATGGGCGTGGACTTATGCGCCTACGGTCTGTCGCTCGTACCATCCAAGGCCTTCTGAGGTCGTAGCCTTGGGCTTGTATTCACAGCCTATCCAGCCGCGATATCCGATCTCATCGAGATATTGAAACAAGAACGGATAGTTGATCTCGCCTGTGCCAGGTTCGTGACGGCCTGGATTATCCGCGATTTGAATGTGCGCGATGTGATCGAGATGCTTCTTCACGGTCGGAGCAAGATCGCCCTCCATGATTTGCATGTGATAGATATCGTATTGAATAAAGAGATTAGCTGATTTGACTTCCGAAATGATCTGAGTGGCCTGCTCTGTGCCCGTGAGGAAGAAACCGGGAATATCGCGGGTGTTGATGGGTTCGATCAGTAATCTGATCTTCTGCTTGGCCAGATTCTCTGCCGCGAAACGAAGATTTCCGATCAGCGTCGCGTGCAGTTCTGCAGAATCAGCGCCCTCAGGCGCGATACCAACGAGACAATTTAACTGCCGGCAGTCGAGCGCTTTTGCGTAATCGATGGCGTGCTTGACGCCATCACGAAATTCTTTCACACGATCAGGAAGAATGGCGATTCCACGCTCGCCCGCGCTCCAATTGCCGGCAGGCAGGTTGTGCAATACCTGCGTCAGTCCATGCTGCTGAAGCCTCTCCGCCAGCACCGCTTTGTCGAATTCATAGGGGAAGAGGTATTCGACGCCGCTAAATCCGGCCGCCTTGGCCGCGGCGAAGCGGTCGAGAAATGGTAATTCGTTGAAGAGCATGGTGAGATTTGCGGCGAACTTGAGCACGACTGGTGTCCCGAATCCAAAGTCCGCCTCATCGTGCAGCGCGCTCCCTGGCGGACTTTGGATTCGGGAGGACACTGGTGAATCTATGATTTGAGTGTCCCGATTCCGAAGTTCGCACGGGCTTGTAGCTTGCTCTGATGCGAACTTCGGAATCAAAGGGACACTAGCAAGCCTATGATTTGAGTGCCGCTTTTGGATTTGAAGTTCTTCATTGCGCTTGCGGCTTCACTCGGAAGAACTTCAAATCCACGGCACTCGTGTGGTTCAGGTTCAGAAGTTCGCTGGAAAAACTCGCAGGTAAAATCGGGCGGACTTCTGAACCACCACACTAGACGTCCTTGGTCTGTTGCCGGTGTCGTAAGTCATGCGGGCAGGAGCTTGCCGCGCGATGGCGCCGTCGGACTGGTCGGAGCGTCGTCGAGCGGTAGATCGAGAACTTCTTCAAATTCGACGATGTTATCGATCTCTGTCCCCATCGCGATGTTGGTGACGCGTTCCAGAATGAATTCCACCACGACAGGGACGCTGTGTTCGATCATCAACTCGCGCGCCTTGGCGAAGGCAGCTTGAGCATCCTTCGGATCTGTCACCCGAATTGCCTTGCAGCCCAGCCCCTCGGCGACTTTTACGTGATCGACGCCATAGACACCGATTTCCGGTGCATTGATGTTCTCAAATGAGAGCTGTACGTGATAGTCCATGTCGAAACCGCGCTGCGCTTGCCGGATCAAACCGAGATACGAGTTGTTCACGACGACATGGATGTAGGGCAGCTTGAATTGCGCGCCGACAGCGAGTTCTTCTATGAGGAATTGGAAATCGTAGTCGCCGGAGAGCGCGACGATCTGGCGATCGGGGTCGGCGGCACGCACGCCCAAAGCGGCAGGCAATGTCCAACCGAGGGGGCCGGCTTGCCCTGCATTGATCCAGTGGCGCGGCTTGTAGACCCCAAGGAATTGCGCGCCAGCAATCTGTGAGAGCCCGATGACGCTGACATAACAGGTGTCGCGGCCGAAGGCCTTGCTCATTTCCTCATACACGCGCTGCGGCTTGATCGGCACGTTATCGAAGTGGCTCTTGCGTAGCATCGTCCGCTTGCGGTCGTGACAGGCTGCAGGCCACGCCTGCCGCTCTTTCAGCTTGCCGGCCTTGCGCCATTCCTTCGCAACGGCAACGAACAATTCAAGCGCGGCTTTCGCATCGGAAACGATACCGAAATCAGGATTGAAAACACGCCCAATTTGTGTGGGTTCAATGTCGACATGCACAAAGGTACGGCCCTTGGTGTAGGTCTCGATTGAACCGGTATGCCGGTTTGCCCAGCGGTTGCCGATGCCGAGTACGAAGTCAGATTCGAGCATGGTTGCGTTGCCGTAGCGGTGGCTGGTCTGAAGGCCGACCATTCCGGCCATCAGAACATGATCGTCCGGGATCGCGCCCCAGCCCATCAGCGTCGGCACCACAGGAACATTGACGGTCTCGGCAAACGCCACGAGAAGGTCGGACGCATCGGCATTGATAACCCCACCACCCGCAACGATGAGTGGGCGCTCAGCGGCGTTGAGCATCTCGAGCGCCTTCTCGATCTGCTTGCGGGTCGCCGCCGGCTTATAAACGGGAAGTGGTTCGTAAGTTTCGTCGTCGAATTCAATTTCAGCGAGCTGCACATCGAGCGGCAAATCAATCAGCACCGGACCAGGCCGGCTCGACCGCATCACGTGAAAGGCTTGGCTGAATACGCGCGGCACCAGCGCGGGTTCGCGCACGGTCACAGCCCATTTGGTGACGGGCTTTGCGATCGCCTCGATGTCGACCGCCTGAAAGTCTTCCTTGTAGATCCGCGCACGGGGCGCTTGCCCAGTGATGCACAGGATGGGGATCGAATCCGCGATTGCCGAATAAAGGCCTGTGATCATGTCGGTGCCAGCTGGACCCGAGGTGCCAATGCAGACGCCGATGTTGCCTGCCTTGGCGCGCGTATAGCCTTCCGCCATGTGCGACGCGCCTTCGACGTGACGCGCGAGAATGTGGTTGATTGATCCGCGCTTCTTCAGCGCGGAGTAGAGAGGATTGATCGCAGCGCCTGGAACTCCGAAGGCACATACAACGCCTTCTTTTTCCAGAATTCGCACGGCTGCATCGATTGCCCGCATCTTTGCCATGTCACGCTCCGACAGTTTGGTTTCCGGAGCTTGAGCATCACAGACCGCTTCTGCAGTCTCAACGCGCGCCTATTTGTTTCTCACGATGCGGCACGAACTGCGAAATACACGCATTATCAACTGTATAGATCGTTTCCGATTTGAAAGTTTATCACGCTGCCGCAAGGAGCGGTGGCGCGAATGGGCCACCTTCCGATCATGAATCGGGAGTGTTTTGAACAGTTGCCGAAAATCACTTCGTCGCAGCAGGCATCACCCCGCCAAGCGCCGTGGTCAGTTCGTCTGCGATCTGCCGCACGAATTGTCCAAGAACCGGCAGGCGATCGTCGGGAACGCGGGACGCTTTGCCAGAAACGGAAATCGCCGCGAGAGGCTCGCTGCGGTCATCATAAACAACGGCTGATACGCAGCGCAGACCGATTTGCGCTTCCTCATCATCGACCGAATAGCCGCGCTCACGGATATCGTGCAGCGATTTGCAGAGCTCGCCCGCTCGCACGATCGATTTCGATGTCAATTTCGGCATGCCCTCACGTCGGATGACGGCGAAGACATCTTCCTCCGAATATGCGGAAAGCAGCGCCTTACCTAGCCCGGAGGCAACCATCGGAACGCGGCCGCCAACCTTCGTCACCGAGCGCATGATCTCCCGGCTCTCGACGCGCGTCAAAATTACCATGGCGCCTTCGTCGACAGCGGCGAGGTTGGCCGTTTCTCGGGTTTCGTCGCGAAGCCTCCGAAGGAACGGCATCGCCTGGGTCACGAAATTGCGGCGGCGAGCGAATGTCGCGCCGACTGCAAAGCTCTTTGCGCCGATGTGCCAAGTCGACTGTTCTCGATCGAACTGCACAAAGCGTCGGTTCTCGAGCGTCGTGAGCAGCCTGTGAATAGTGGAGGGGGAGAGGCCAGTCCGGATCGCTAGATCTGTTAGCCTGTAACCGTCGTCGTCCTCCGCAAGCGTCTCGATCAAGAGCAGCGCGCGGTCGACGGATTGGACGCCGCCGTCTTTTGTCTCGCTGTCGCCTTCTGTCGCGGAGCGTGGTGTGACGTTCTTCCGTCTGATCGCATCTTTCTTCATCGCTACCTACTCCCATCAATGCGGTATGAAGGTCGCTTTGCGCCGACGTGTCTGGCCTGTAGACAATGTTCAAAATTGAAAGATGCCGCCCCTAATGTGGTGGTTCAGAAGTTCGCTTCATTTTCTCGGCGAGTCCTTTAAGCGAACTTCTGAACCTGAACCACACTAGAATGATAGGTTGCTAGTGTCCTTTCGAATCCGAAGTTCGCTACGAGGTGCGCTGCATCATGAGGCGAACTTCGGATTCAGGACGCTAGGCCCGGGGCGGCATTTGCACTGTAGCTTAGAGGAGGCCCGCGCCGCGTGCCCACTTGTACTTCGCACCGAGCACTTCGACCGGAAGCTCGGTGGAGTAGGCATAAGCCGGGATGCCGTTCTGGTAGAGATATTCGGCGGCTTCCTCGACTTCGACGTCGCCCGCCAGTGAAGCGACCATCGGCTTGCTGATGCCTTTCGCTTCCATCTCCTTCTTCACTTCGACCATGTTCTTGGCGAACACCATCGGCGGAGTGACGATGGTGTGCCAGTAGCCGAGGATCAGGGAGTGAATACGATCATCCGAGAGGCCGAGCTTGACGGTGTTCACATAAGTGATCGGCGGTTCGCCACCGGTGATGTCGACCGGATTGCCTGCCGCGCCGAATGGCGGGATGAACTTGCGGAACGCGGCGTCGAGATCCGGTGGCATCGCCATCAGCGATAGGCCGTTGTCAACCACTGCGTCGGACAGGAGCACGCCCGATCCGCCGGCGCCGGTGATGATCAGAACGTTTTCGCCCTTCGGCGTCGGCAGCACAGGGATGCCGCGAGCGAATTCGAGCAACTGACGCAGCGACCGGGCGCGGATCACGCCTGATTGCTTGAACACGTCCTCGTAGATCTTGTCGTTACCGGCGAGTGCGCCGGTGTGTGACGAAGCTGCCTTGGCGCCTGCCGATGTGCGGCCGGCCTTGAGGACGACGACCGGCTTCTTCTTGGAGACGCGCTTGGCGGCTTCTGCAAAGGCGCGGCCATCCTTCAGGTCTTCGCAGTGCTGCGCGATGATCGTCGTATTTGGATCCTGCTCGAAGAAGGCGAGCAGATCATCCTCATCGATGTCCGACTTGTTGCCGAGGCCGACGATCGCAGACACGCCCATCTTGGCCGAACGCGAGAACCCGATGATCGCCATGCCGATGCCGCCCGACTGAGACGACAACGCCGCATGGCCCTTCACGTCATAAGCTGTGCAGAAGGTAGCGCAGAGATTGGCCGGAGTATAATAGAAGCCGTAGATGTTCGGCCCCATCAGGCGGATGTTGTACTTCTTGCCGACCTCGACAATCTCTTCCTGAAGCTTTGGCTCGCCTGCTTCAGCGAATCCCGAAGGGATAAGCACCGCGCCAGGAATTTGCTTCTCGCCGCATTCAGCAAGAGCAGCTGCAACAAACTTGGCTGGAATCGCGAAGACAGCGGTGTCGATGACACCCGGCACGTCCTTGACGCTCTTATAGGCCTTGATGCCCATGATCTCGTCAGCCTTGGGATGGATCGGGTAGATCTGGCCCTTGTAGCCGCCATTAATGAGATTCTTCATGACCGAGTTGCCGATCTTGCCGGCTTCCGCCGATGCGCCGATCACGGCGACGGCTTTCGGTTGCATGATGCGATTCATCGCGGTGACGATTTCTTCGTTCGAGCGCGGCGCGGGGCGCGGCTTGTAATCGAAGTCGACGACGATGCGGACGTCAGCGGCGATCGCATCCTTCTTTGTTGCGAAAACCGGATTGAGATCGAGTTCGACGATTTCAGGGAAATCGCTGACGAGCTGAGAAACGTTGACGATGATGTCGGCGAGGGCGTTCCGGTCCACCGGATCGCCGCCGCGGACACCGCGCAGCATTTCGTGGGCCTGGATCCCATCGAGCATCGAGAACGCGTCATCGCGGGTCGCAGGAGCCATGCGGAAGGTGACGTCCTTGAGGACTTCCACCAGCACGCCGCCAAGGCCGAAGGCGACCAGCTTGCCGAACGATCCGTCGGTGATCGAGCCGACGATGACTTCGGTGCCGCCCTGCAGCATCTGCTGGACCTGAATACCTTCGATCTTGGCGTCAGCCTTATACTTCTTCGCATTCGCGAGAATGGTGTCGTAAGCCTTCTCAGCGTCAGCCGCGGTCTTCACGCCGACGATCACGCCGCCGGCTTCAGTCTTGTGGAGAATGTCTGGCGAGACAATCTTCATTACCACCGGGAAGCCCATGCCGGTCGCGATCTTCGCGGCCTCGGCGGCGGACTTTGCCAAACCTTCCTTTGGAACCGGAATGTTGTATGCGTCGCAAACCAGCTTGCCTTCGGGGGCGGTGAGACTGGTGCGGCCGTCGGCCTTCACGGCGTCGAGAATCTTGCGAACCTCGCTTTTCGCCTGTGCACTGAAATCGACTTTGCGAGCTGCGTCCTGTGAATGAGCCATTGCTTCCTCCTGTCACGTCCCTTTTTAAGCCTGGATCGCGCACGAGATTCAGGACAGCTTACTCGCGCGCTTTAGTTCCACGTTCTGATTCTCTATCAACGCGTGACCGTTGACGGATTCGGCTCAGCCAACCGTTCGATCAAAGCCATCATGAAGCCTAGACAAGTTCGGTGCAGGCGGTATGACCGACCTTGGCATTTGGTATGCCAAGAACAAAAATGTCAAGCGGGTTAATTGAGCTCCGCCCGTCAATACACGTCAACTTGACATGGTGGCATCTGGCATGCCAAGTACATAAGGCTTACCCACCGTGGTATTACGGCCTCTCTAAAGAGGGGAGATGATTCATGGCTACACAGAAAATATCGAAGGCGCCGCTGACCGACACCGATATCGCAATCGTCCGGATTGCGCCTGAAGCCAGTTTCAAGAACAAGGCCTATGAGGCTTTGAAGGATGCCATTCTCAAGATGGACATCTACGCAAGTCCTGAACCTGTGATGCTCGATGAGCGCGCTTTGTCCGAGCATCTGGGTGTCAGCCGCACACCGATCCGCGAAGCCATCGCGATGCTCGAGCAGGATGGCTTTGTGAAAACCGTGCCACGCCGCGGCATCGTTGTTGTGCGCAAAACCAAGACAGAAGTCGTCGATATGATCCGTGCATGGGCTGCGCTGGAAAGCATGGCGGCACGGCTCATCACCACGACCGCGCGCAAGAAAGATATTTCAGCGCTACGAACCTTCTTTAAAGACTTCAACAAGGATCGCCTGCCGCAGGATCATATCGCGGAGTATTCGAAAGCGAATATTGCGTTTCACCAGGCGTTGATTTCGCTGAGCGAGTCGCAGGTTCTGGTGGATATGACCAACGATATCCTTCTGCACGTGCGCGGCTATCGGCAACTGACCATCGGGCGCGAGGAGCGAATGTCGACGTCGTTGTCTGAGCACATGGCGATCATTGAAGCGCTTGAAGAACGCAACACTGAGCTTGCAGAAAAGCTCGCGCGTGATCACACGCTTGGGCTTGCGACTTATGTCGAGACGCATGGCCAGGAAATATTCGGTTAGACCAACATCAAAAAAAGGATCAGGGAGGCCATTGATGCTGACGACGGCAAATAAGCCAGAGACCTCAGGCGCGAACGACCAGCAGGAATTGACGGATGGCTTTCATCTGATCATCGATGCGTTGAAGCTCAACGGTGTCGACACGATCTATGGCGTGCCCGGTATTCCGATCACTGATTTCGGCCGCATGGCTCAGGCTGCAGGCATTCGCGTCATCTCGTTCCGGCATGAACAGAATGCAGGTAATGCGGCAGCTATCGCGGGCTTCCTGACGAAGAAACCCGGCATCTGTCTCACGGTTTCGGCTCCCGGTTTTCTCAATGGTCTGACGGCCCTTGCCAACGCCACCACCAACTGTTTCCCGATGATCCTGATCAGCGGTTCTTCCGAGCGCGAGATCGTCGACCTGCAGCAGGGCGATTATGAGGAAATGGATCAACTGGCGATCGCCAAGCCGCTCTGTAAGGCGGCGTTCCGCGTGTTGCATGCGGCGGACATTGGCATCGGTGTGGCGCGCGCGATCCGGGCTGCCGTGTCCGGACGTCCAGGCGGTGTGTATCTCGACCTGCCGGCCAAGCTCTTCTCTCAGGTGCTGAATGCCGATGCCGGCGCGAAGTCGCTGGTCAAGGTGATCGACGCTGCGCCGGCGCAAATTCCGGCGCCAGCCGCAGTCGAACGAGCCCTCGACGTTTTGAAGAGCGCGAAGCGTCCGTTGATCATCCTCGGCAAGGGGGCGTCTTACGCACAGGCGGACGACGCAATCCGCGCGTTCGTCGAAAAGAGTGGCGTTCCGTTCCTGCCGATGAGCATGGCCAAGGGACTTCTGCCTGACACCCACCCACAGTGCGCAGGCGCGGCACGTTCGACCGTGTTGAAAGACTCCGACGTTGTGATGCTGATTGGCGCACGCCTGAACTGGCTCCTGTCGCACGGCAAGGGCAAGACCTGGGGCGATGCACCGAAGAAGTTCATCCAGATTGATATCGAACCGAAGGAAATGGACAGCAACGTCGAGATCGTTGCTCCGGTCGTCGGTGATATCGGCTCCTGCGTGTCGGCTCTTTTGGAAGGCATGGGTGACAAGTGGATTGCCGCGCCATCCGATTGGACCAACGCCGTCAAGGCGAAGCGCGAAGAAAATATCGCCAAGATGGCGCCGAAGCTGATGAAGAATTCGGCTCCGATGGATTTCCATGGTGCACTCGGTGCGCTGCGCACCGTCATCAAAGAGCGCCCGGACGCCATTCTCGTCAACGAAGGCGCTAACACGCTCGACCTCGCGCGTGGCGTCATCGATATGTATCAGCCGCGCAAGCGTCTCGACGTCGGCACCTGGGGCGTGATGGGTATCGGCATGGGCTTCGCGGTCGCCGCTGCCATTGAGACGGGCAAGTCCGTGCTTGCGGTTGAAGGCGACAGCGCCTTTGGCTTCTCGGGCATGGAGGTCGAGACGATCTGCCGGTACAACCTGCCGGTCTGTATCGTCATCTTCAACAATAACGGCATCTATCGCGGCACCGACGTCAACACAGGCGGCGGCTCCGATCCTGCGACGACAGTGTTCGTCAAGGACTCGCGCTACGACAAGATGATGGAGGCATTCGGAGGGATCGGCGTCAATGTGACGACGCCGGACGAACTGAAGCGGGCCGTCGACGCCGCTATGGACTCGCGCAAGCCGACCCTCATCAACGCGGTGATTGATCCGACCGCCGGCAGCGAAAGCGGCCGCATCGGCAATCTCAATCCGCAAAGCGTGGTGAAGAAGAAATAAGTCGGCTGTAGCTCGTTATTCACTTCGTTAGACACAGGAATAGGCGTTAGGGAGAACATAATGACACAGGCGCTCAAAGGCGTTCGTATTCTCGATTTCACCCATGTGCAGTCGGGGCCCACCTGCACGCAGTTGCTGGCGTGGTTTGGCGCCGACGTGATCAAGGTCGAACGCCCCGGCGTCGGTGATATCACGCGCGGACAGCTGATGGATGTCCCGAACGCGGACAGCCTCTATTTCACGATGCTCAACCACAACAAGCGCTCGATCACGCTCGACACCAAGAACCCGAAGGGCAAGGAAGTTCTGACTGAGCTGATGAAGAAGTGCGACGTGTTGGTTGAGAACTTCGGTCCCGGCGTGCTCGATCGTATGGGCTTTCCCTGGGAAACCATCCAGAAGATCAATCCGAAGCTCATCGTGGCCTCCATCAAGGGCTTCGGTCCCGGTCCTTACGAGGACTGCAAGGTCTATGAAAATGTCGCGCAGTGCACAGGTGGCGCGGCTTCGACCACGGGCTTCCGCGATGGCGTGCCGCTGGTGACGGGCGCGCAGATCGGTGATAGCGGCACCGGTTTGCATCTCGCGCTCGGCATCGTCACGGCGCTTTATCACCGTACGATGACCGGCAAGGGACAGAAGGTCACTGCCGCGATGCAGGACGGTGTGCTCAACCTCTCGCGCGTGAAGCTGCGCGACCAGCAGCGCCTCGCACACGGGCCGCTTAAGGAATACAGCCAGTTTGGCGAAGGCATTCCATTCGGCGATGCTGTGCCACGCGCAGGTAACGATTCCGGCGGTGGTCAGCCCGGTCGTATTCTCAAGTGCAAGGGCTGGGAAACCGATCCGAACGCTTACATCTACTTCATCACCCAGGCTCCGGTCTGGGAGAAGATTTGCGATGTGATCGGCGAACCAGGCTGGAAGACCCATCCGGATTACGCCAAGCCGCCCGCACGTCTGCCTCGTCTCAACGAAATCTTCGCGCGCATCGAGCAGTGGACGATGACCAAGACGAAGTTCGAGGCGATGGAAATCCTCAACAAGGATGACATCCCGTGCGGCCCGATCCTGTCGATGAAGGAATTGGCCGAGGATCAGTCCTTGCGCAAGACGGGCACGATCGTCGAGGTCGATCATCCAACGCGCGGCAAGTATCTGTCGGTCGGCAATCCGATCAAACTTTCGGACAGCCCGACGGTTGTGACCCGTTCGCCGCTGCTTGGTGAGCACACCGATGAAATCCTCAAGCAGGTGCTCGGTTACAACGACAACCAAGTTGCGGAAATTCACAAGTCAGGCGCGCTGGCGCCTCCGCCGAAAGTCCAGGCGGCTGAGTAAAACCTCTCCAATCCAAACGCCAAAGGCCGACGGTTTCCGTCGGCCTTTTGTTTTACGGGCTTGGAATCACCTGGGGAAAGCAGGCGGCATTTTGTCGCAATATTGCGATGCGGCACCACAAATGCTGCTATGCAAAAACAAACGTTGAGCTTGGTATCTGGTATACCTAGATTGGGGTCAACGCGGCGCCGCAAGGTGACGCTGATGTCGAAATGACCGGTTCTGAAAGGCCCCAGAAATGTCGAAGACTGCTTCTCTCGGTTTCGCTTCCTCGAACGGAATCTTGCGCCAAATTATTGCTTTCGTTGATAGAATATTGATGAAGAGCGCTCAGATTTCGGTGCGCAATGGCGACCTGCCGCGTTTCGGGCTCTAAGGCTCGGGCAGGTTCTCGCTCGCTGATCACCGCACGCCAAAAAGTCGTTTCCGTGCAAAGGCTCCGGTTTTCCCGGAGCCTTTTTCATTGTGCTGTCATATCTCGATATTGCACCGCCAGAAGGTATTCGCCCCGAATAAGGCTTGTGCGCTGGCATATCGCATACAAGGATGACCCCGAGCAGCGACCGTCGCATTCAACTGAACGGCGCCCTCGGGAGGGGACTGATGGCTGATACCGTTCCAGCGGCGGCCGCTCGGATAGTCCGGATCGTCGATCATACATCGCGATCTCCGGAGAGCAATCGTTCTCGTCCTTTGATGTTCAGCCGCGCGCCAATCCCGCTGCTTGTACACGCAAGGTCGCGTGCACCCGTCCATTTCCTTCCTTCCAACGAAAGCTGCGATCAAGCGGCAGCGGCGGCATCGCGGATGCTGTCGCACGCAATTCGCCGTCAAGAGCGAAAGGACTTTGAACTGAGAACTGTGTGACGACCTTTATCAAGCCGACGTTGAGCGGCGGAAAACGATGTCTAGGGAGAGATAGAATGATGCGATTGCCGATCCAGATATCCGGTCTTGGAATTGCACTTTGTGCGACCCTTGCTCTGACGCCAGCTTCGGCTGCGTGGGAGCCGACCCGCCCCGTTGAGATTGTCGTTCCTGCAGGCACCGGCGGTGGTGCGGACCAGATGGCGCGCACCATCCAGGGCATCATCACTAAACATCAGCTGATGAAGCAGCCGATCGTGGTGGTCAACAAGGCCGGCGGCGCCGGCGGCGAAGGCTTTCTCGACGTCAAGAGCTCCGCGGGAAATCCGCATAAGCTCGTCATCACGTTATCGAACCTGTTCACAACGCCATTGGGGACCGGCATTCCCTTCAGCCATAAGGATCTGACGCCTGTGGCCATGATGGCGCTCGACGAATTTATTCTCTGGGTGAATGCGGAAAGCCCCTACAAATCCGTGAAGGATTACATCGCGGCCGTGAAGGCGAAGCCCGGTGAATTCAAAATGGGCGGCACGGGTTCGAAGCAGGAAGACCAAATCATCACGGTTGCGGTTGAGAAGGCGTCAGGTACCAAGTTCACCTACATCCCATACCGTGGCGGCGGAGAGGTCGCAGTCCAGCTGGTCGGCAAGCACGTCGATTCCAGCGTTAATAATCCCATCGAGGCGGTTGCCCAATGGCGCGGCGGGGCCGTTCGGCCGCTTTGCGTGTTTGACAGCAAGACGTTGCCATACAAGGACATCATCCACGACGGCAAATCATGGAGTGATATTCCGACATGCAAATCTCAAGGACTTGATGTCGAGTATCTCATGTTGCGCGGCTTCTTCACGTCACCGAAGGCGACGAAGGAACAGGTCGAATACTACGTCAACCTGCTCAAGAAGGTTCGCGAGACTCCGGAGTGGCAGAACCTGATGAAGGATGGCGCCTTCAATCAGACGTTTATGGTTGGCGATGAATATAAAGCCTGGGTCCAGAATGAAGAGACGCGGCACCAGGCACTTATGAAGGATGCCGGCTTCCTGGCAGCATCGCAATAATCCAACGACAACCCTTGCCGGTGGCATCGCCACCGGCAGCCATGAAGCGCAGGGAAGTGAGATGAGCGAGCATTCAAGTGAGCTTGGTCGTGGTCCGTCGCACAGATTGACGGAATTCGCGGTTGCTGGGGTTTGTATTCTTGCAGGATTGATCGCAATCGGCGGTGGCTTGAAAGCTGGGACCGGTTGGGGCCCTGAGGGACCGAAATCAGGATTTTTTCCGTTTTGTGTTGGTATCGCGATTGTTCTCGCGAGCCTCGTGAACTGCGTGCAGCTCTGGCTGGAAAAAGATGACGGCAAATTGTTCGCTGAATGGGGACAGTTACGCCAAGTCCTCTGCGTGGTGATTCCAACCGCGGTCTATGTGTTCGCGGTGCCATATCTCGGCATCTACGTTTCATCGATCATTCTCATTGCGCTGTTCATGAAATGGCTCGGCCAGTACCCATGGACCACCACTGCGGCCATCGCCTTAGGCGTTCCCATCGCGATCTACCTGTTTTTTGAAAAATGGTTTCTCATTCCGCTGCCGAAGGGACCATTGGAAGATCTGCTCGGTCTCTAAAAACGAAGCTGTGGTTGGAGAAGCGCTATGGAAGAAATTGTAAATCTGTTTCACGGCTTCGCGACGGTTCTAGAGCCGTTCAACATTCTTGTAATGGTCGTCGGCATCATGCTTGGCGTCATCATCGGTGTGTTGCCTGGTCTTGGCGGCGCGAACGGCGTGGCTATTCTGTTGCCACTGACGTTCAGCATGTCGCCTACGTCGGCGATCATCATGCTGTCATGCATTTACTGGGGAGCGCTGTTTGGCGGCGCGATTACGTCGGTCCTCTTCAATATCCCCGGTGAGCCATGGTCCGTCGCAACGACGTTCGACGGCCATCCGATGGCGCAGAAGGGCAAGGCGGGTGAGGCGCTGACGGCTGCATTCACATCGTCGTTTGTCGGTGCGCTGTTCGCTGTGATCATGATCACGCTCGTAGCACCGCTGGTGGCGAAATTCGCGCTGCAGTTCGGTCCCGCAGAAAAGTTCGCGGTATTCTTCATCGCGTTTTGCAGTTTCATCGGCATGGGCAAGGAGCCGCCATTCAAGACGATTGTCTCGATGATGATCGGCTTTGCGTTGGCGACCGTTGGGCTGGACAGTGTCACAGGCCAACTCCGTCTGACGTTCGGCTTCACGGAGTTGCTGAACGGATTCGACTTCCTGATCGCGGTGATTGGGCTGTTCGGCATCGGAGAAATTCTGCTCACGATGGAGGAGGGGCTGCACTTCAGAGGCAAGCCCGCGAAGATCAACGCGACGGTGGTGTTGCAGACTTGGAAAGAGCTGCCGCGATTGTGGGCAACATCTCTTCGGTCATGTCTTATCGGATGCTGGATGGGCATTTCGCCGGCGGGGGCTACGCCTGCCTCCTTCATGAGCTATGGCATTGCCAAACGCATGTCGAAGCAGGGAGCGAACTTCGGAAAGGGCGAGATCGAGGGAGTCGTCGCGCCGGAGACAGCTGCCCACGCGGCGGGAACCTCGGCTTTGCTGCCCATGCTTTCGCTCGGCGTACCAGGCTCTCCCACCGCAGCCGTGCTGCTCGGTGGCTTGCTGATCTGGGGGTTGCAGCCGGGGCCGCTGCTGTTCATTGAACAGAAGGAGTTCGTGTGGGGCCTGATCGCCAGCATGTACCTCGGTAACTTGATGGGGCTGATCGTTGTCCTCACCTGCGTTCCGTTGTTCGCGGCAATCCTGCGCATTCCGTTCAGCATTATTGCACCGGTTATTTTGGTGCTGTGCGCGATCGGTGCTTACACTGTGCACAACAACGCCTTCGATATCGTGTTAATGCTGGTGTTCGGCGTGGTTGGTTACATCATGAAGAAATGTAACTATCCGCTCGCTCCGATGGTGTTGGCGATTGTTCTTGGCGACAAGGCGGAAGAGGCATTCAGGCAGTCGTTGCTTGGGTCTCAAGGCAGCCTCAGTGTGTTCTTCTCCAACGGTCTGGTGGCCTCCATCATGACGCTGGGATTGATTGCGCTGTTCTGGCCGCTGATCTCGAGCGGTCTCGCCTGGTTGCAGTCACGCGCGCCGAAGGCCGCCATGTAGACCAAAGAATAAAAGCTTCATTGGTCTTGCGTACCGCGAAACCAATGAAGCTTTTCCGTTTCAGATCCCATCTATCCTTTTGATGATACGCGAAAAGAAGCTCGGCTTAGGCCGAGCTTTTTGCTTACATGCATACTCAATTACCGCATCGCCAAAAACACACTGAACCGCTGATTACCTCTTGTCGGTTGGCATATCATATACCAAGATGCGCGCCCGGTAGCCTTGTCGCCATTCAACAGAACAGGGCACCATCAGGAGGAAACTATGGCTGATACTGTTCATACGGCGGCCCCTGCGGCCGGCCGCGTTAGTGACACCTATCGCTGGATGCAATTGGTTATCGGCGTCGGCGCGATGGTGATGATCGCAAACTACCAGTACGGGTGGACGTTCTTCGTCCCCGACATTCAGAAAAAATTCGGATGGGATCGTGCGTCGATCCAGTGGGCCTTCACCCTGTTCGTATTGTTCGAAACTTGGCTCGTGCCTATCGAGGGTTGGTTTGTCGATAAGTACGGCCCACGCATTGTCGTTCTCGTTGGCGGAATTCTCTGCGCCATCGGTTGGGCACTCAATGCCCAGGCAACATCACTCAACGGCTTCTACCTCGGCATGATCATTGCCGGCATCGGTGCCGGTGCCGTGTACGGTACATGCGTCGGTAACGCACTGAAGTGGTTTCCCGATAAGCGTGGTCTTGCAGCGGGCATCACGGCCGCAGGGTTTGGTGCTGGCTCCGCACTGACGGTGGCGCCGATCCAGGCCATGATCAAGGACTCCGGTTTCCAGACTACTTTCCTTTATTTCGGTTTGGGGCAGGGAATCATCATCGTGATCCTGTCGTTCTTGCTGTTCGCGCCGAAGGCCGGACAAGTGCCGGCGCCTGTGCAGAATGCGAGTCTGCAACAGACGCGTCGTAATTACCTGCCGACGGAAGTCATTCGCCATCCGATCTTCTGGCTGATGTACTTCATGTTCGTCATCGTGGGTGCAGGCGGATTGATGGTCACCGCAAACCTGAAGCCGATCGCCGCGGATTGGAAAATCGACAACACGCCGGTGACCTTGATGGCGATGACCATGACGGCGGTGACGTTCGCGGCGACGATCGACCGCGTGCTGAACGGTCTGACGCGTCCATTCTTCGGCTGGATCTCCGACATGATCGGCCGCGAGAACACGATGTTCATCGCGTTCGGCATGGAAGGTATCGGCATTTACCTGCTGTATCTGTGGGGACAGGATCCGGTGTGGTTCGTGCTGCTCTCCGGCTTCGTGTTCTTTGCCTGGGGCGAGATCTATTCTCTCTTCCCATCAACTTGCACGGACACGTTCGGATCAAAGTTCGCAACCACCAATGCCGGCCTGCTCTACACCGCGAAGGGCACAGCTGCGCTTCTGGTGCCGTTCGCAAACTATATGCAACAATCGGCGGGCAATTGGGACAGCGTGTTCCTCATCGCGGCCGGGGCCAACATCCTCGCGTCGCTTCTTGCCATTGTGGTGCTTAAGCCGTGGCGTAAGGTCGTGGTGGCGAAATCCCAAACCGCCTGATCCTCATTTAAGTATTTGAAAAAGCGCGCTCATCCTCCGGGATGGGCGCGCTTCTTCATTTTAGGCGGTCTTGTCGACGAAAAGGATTTGACTCTGAGGCGGGCTCAGGCATTCTCTGGTATACATAATACATAATTATGGACAGCCTTGCTGTCCAATTTCGGCCGCCCGGCCGGCAATGGGAGTACGCCATGAACATTCACGAATATCAGGGCAAGGCTGTCCTGAAGAGTTTCGGCGCGCCGGTCTCGGCGGGAGAGCCGGCATTCACAGTCGAAGAGGCGGTTGCTGCGGCTAAGGCGCTGCCGGGGCCGGTCTACGTCGTTAAATCGCAGATCCATGCGGGCGGCCGCGGCAAGGGAAAATTCAAGGAATTGCCCGTAGACGCCAAGGGCGGTGTACGCCTGGCAAAGTCGATCGATGAAGTGGCGGCGTTTGCCAAGGAAATGCTCGGTCGCACGCTGGTGACTGTGCAGACTGGGCCGGCTGGCAAGCAGGTCAACCGCCTCTACATCGAGGACGGTTCGGACATCGCAAAAGAATTCTATCTTTCTATGCTGGTCGATCGCGAGACGTCACGTGTCGCGTTCGTCGTCTCCACTGAAGGCGGCATGGACATCGAGAAGGTCGCCCACGACACGCCCGACAAGATCGTCACGTTCTCGGTCGATCCGGCGACCGGCGTGATGCCGCATCACGGCCGCAAGGTCGCGCAAGTGCTGGGACTGACAGGCGATCTCGCCAAGCAGGCGGAGAGACTCACCAGTCAGCTCTACAGCGCCTTCGTCGCCAAGGACATGGCGATGCTCGAAATCAATCCGCTCGTGGTCACCAAGCAGGGCGAACTGCGCTGCCTCGATGCCAAGATCAATTTCGACTCCAACGCTCTTTATCGTCACGCGGAGATCGTCAAGCTGCGCGATCTCACAGAGGAAGATGAGAAAGAAATAGAGGCGTCGAAATACGATCTGAATTACATCGCGCTCGAGGGCACCATCGGCTGCATGGTCAACGGTGCGGGTCTCGCGATGGCCACCATGGACATTATCAAGCTTTACGGCGCAACGCCCGCCAACTTCCTTGACGTTGGCGGCGGTGCCACCAAGGAAAAGGTCGCCGCAGCGTTCAAGATCATTACCTCTGATCCGAATGTCAGAGGCATCCTTGTGAACATCTTTGGCGGCATCATGCGTTGCGATGTTGTGGCGGAAGGTGTGGTTGCGGCGGTGCGTGAGGTCGGTTTGACCGTACCGCTTGTGGTGCGGCTTGAAGGCACCAACGTAGAGCTTGGAAAAAAGGTGATTGCGGAGTCCGGATTGAACGTCGTCTCGGCTGACGACCTCGACGATGCCGCGCAGAAAATCGTGCGGGCGACGCGCAAGGAGGCGGCATAAATGTCTATTCTCATCGACAATAACACCAAGGTCATCTGCCAGGGCTTTACCGGCAAGAACGGCACCTTCCACTCCGAGCAGGCCTTGCTCTACGGCACCAAGATGGTTGGAGGCACGTCGCCAGGCAAGGGCGGCTCTCAGCATCTCGGCCTGCCGGTGTTCGATACTGTGGCAGAGGCGCGTGCGAAGACTGGTGCGGATGCGAGCGTGATCTATGTGCCGCCGCCAGGCGCTGCAGACGCGATCTGTGAGGCGATCGATGCTGAAGTCCCGATCATTGTCTGCATCACCGAGGGCATTCCGGTGGCGGACATGATCCGGGTCAAGCGCGCGCTTGAAGGATCCAAGTCGCGCTTGATCGGTCCGAACTGTCCAGGAGTGATGACGGCTGGTGAATGCAAGATCGGCATCATGCCCGGCAATATTTTCAAGAAGGGCAATGTCGGCATCGTCTCGCGTTCGGGCACGCTGACCTATGAGGCGGTCTATCAGACGACCGCCGAAGGTCTCGGCCAGACGACTGCTGTTGGTATCGGCGGTGATCCGGTGAAGGGCACCGATTTCATTTCGATGCTCGAACTTTTCCTGGCTGATCCTGAAACGAAGTCGATCGTCATGATCGGTGAGATCGGTGGATCGTCTGAAGAAGACGCCGCGCAGTTCATCAAGGACGAGGCCAAGCGCGGTCGCAAGAAGCCGATGGTTGGCTTCATCGCGGGACGCACGGCGCCTCCAGGCCGCCGTATGGGCCATGCGGGAGCAATCATTTCGGGTGGCAAGGGTGATGCGGAATCCAAGATCGCTGCGATGGAGTCCGCCGGCATTCGCGTTTCCCCGTCGCCCGCGCGTCTCGGCAAGACGCTCGTCGAGGTACTAAGGCATTAAAGCCCCCAGACTGGAGGAAATCTCCGGCGGCCGCTCAGCGGCCGCTTTTTTTTGCGCCGCCCAAGACCCAGCTGGCTCGCAGCCCTCCAAATGCGGGCGAATTTTCTGGCATACCACGGGCAAGATTCTCAAAAACGCGATTGACAACTGGCATAATGTATACCAGTCTGTGGTTATCAAAAAGCGAACGTGACCAATCAGGGAGGTTGTGATGAAAGTCGGAGACGTCCTGCATCGGAAGGGTACGCGCATCGCCACCGTGCGCATGAACGAAACCGTCGCCACTGCCGCGCGTCTACTGCGGGCAGAAAATGTCAGTTCGCTGGTCGTCAAAGATGTTTGCCGTACCGAGGGCAATGTCGCCGTCGGCATGTTCTCTGAGCGCGACGTTGTTCGCGCGGTCGCCCAGCACGGCGCGTCAGGACTGAACATGAAGGTCTCAGCACTGATCTCGGTGCAACACCTCGTGTCCTGTAGCTCCCACGATACGCTCGAGCACGCGCGCCATCTGATGGACGACAATCATATCCGCCACGTGCCGGTGATCGACGATCACACGCTGATCGGTGTCATTAGCATGCGCGATATCAACACTGTGTTCGAAGGCGCGAGGCAGGCCCCACCTGCACAGCTCGCGTTTGCCTAACGGTTTCTCCCTGCAGAGCGCGATCGCACTGACAGCGCCGTGGTTGCGCTCTGCTTTTTTCTTCGATCCCTGATCTGATCAAAGAAGACATCTCAATATTTCAGATCGCACGCGATGACTTCGGCCCGCATGGAAGCGTAAGCGGGAGCGTCACAGTATTTTTGGCCATGATTTGGGGCATGTGATGAAGATTTGTATTTACGGTGCGGGCGCAATCGGTGGTTACCTTGGCGTCCAGCTTGCCTTGGCAGGTGCAGAGGTCAGCCTGGTTGCGCGCGGTGCGCATCTCGCAGCAATGAAGGCCAATGGTCTGAAGCTATTGATCGGTGATGAAGAGCGGGTGGTTCACCCGCGCTGCACCGACAATCCCGCCGAACTTGGGCCACAGGATTTCGTCATCATTTGCCTCAAGGCTCATTCGATCACGGGCGTGATCGAGGCCATGCAGCCGCTGCTCGGGCCGAACACCCGAATCGTCACCGCCGTGAATGGCATTCCTTATTGGTATTTCTACAAGCACGGAAACACCTGCGAAGGATCGACACTCGAAAGCATTGATCCCGGTGGCAGGCAGTGGCGCGAACTCGGTCCTGAACGGGCGATTGGATGCGTGGTTTATCCTGCAACCGAGATCGAGGCCCCCGGCGTTATTCGTCACGTTTACGGCGATCGATTTCCAATCGGTGAGCCTTCAGGCGAGAGGACCGCGGATGTCGGGCGCCTGTCCGAGATGTTTTCGAAAGCCGGATTGCAGGCTCCGATCCTCGACAACATCCGGGATGAAATCTGGCTCAAGCTGTGGGGTAACGTCTGCTTCAATCCGATCAGTGCGCTGACCCATGCGACGCTTGACGTGATCGGCAGCGATCCTGGCACGCGCGGCGTCGCGAAGGCCATGATGCTAGAAGCGCAGGACATCGCGGAGGAGTTCGGCATCAAGTTCCGCGTCGATGTCGAACGCCGCATTGAGGGAGCCCGCAAAGTTGGTGCTCATAAGACATCGATGCTGCAGGACCTCGAACGCGGGCGTCCGATGGAGATCGATCCCTTGATCACGGCCGTGCAGGAAATGGGCCGCTTGGCGCATTTCCCGACACCCACCATCGACACCGTTCTGGCGCTGGTTGCCCAGCGCGGGAAAATCGCCGGGCTCTATTGAAGCGGCAGGACTGCGCGCGATCAGGTCTATCAGGCGTGTAGTAACGCCTGTCATTCGGGAGTTCTCGTCCATGAAGCACTGGGTTCGCTATCGCCATAGGGATGCGATTGGCTTTGGCACGCTTGTAGATAGCGAAATCACGGTCCACAGCGGGAATATGTTCAATGGCGCGCAGGCCAGTGGTGAAAAGCTGAATCTTGCAGATGTCCAGTTGCTGTCGCCAACCGAGCCCACCAAAGTCATCGCGCTTTGGAATAATTTTCACGCTCTCGCCGCGAAATTGAACGTCGCAGAACCGGCGGAACCGCTCTATCTGCTGAAGGCACCGACGACAGTTACCGCGCCTCATGCGGTGGTGAGGCGTCCATCAGGCTATGATGGCAAGGTGGTCTACGAGGGTGAACTCGGCATCGTCATCGGTAAGACGTGCAGCCGGGTGTCGGTTGCAGAAGCGGATGATTTCATTCTCGGCTACACGTGCGTGAACGATATCACGGCCGCTGATATCATCGGCAAGGATGCGACATTCGCTCAATGGGCCCGTGCCAAGGGGTGTGACGATTTTTGTCCGTTCGGTCCCGTGATTACAACGGGGCTCGATCCTTCGACGCTTTCCGTGCGGACGATTCTGAATGGTGCAGAGCGTCAGTCTTATCCCATCTCAGACATGATCTTTAGTGCCCAACAACTCGTGAGCATGATCTCCCACGACATGACTCTTTTACCCGGCGATCTGATCTGCTGCGGCACATCACTGGGTGTCGGAGCCATGAAAGAGCAGGTCAACACTATCACCGTTGCGATCGAAGGCATCGGGGAGTTGACCAACGAATTCCGGCAATAGCAGAAATAACGAAAAGAAGGTTTCTCGCTGTAACGGCGTGGGGTGAGCGTTACTGTTCGTTCTTGGCAACGGCTTTTCCTCCGACCGCTTCGGAAACGAAGGATGAAAGACCGGCTATTCTTGCCAGCATCATGATTTCGTTCTTCTGGTCGGCTCGAAGCTGTGCAAACAGCGCTCGGGACGCATCTTTCAGCCGTGCAACGGAGGCGTTCTCTGTGTCAAAGGCTTCGCCGCCGGATTTCTTCGCGCGCTTCTGGTAGTCGTAGATCTGCACCATCACTTCGCGCAGCGCCGCCTCCATTGGAGACCAGTACTTCTCCTGCGCAGCCGTCAGCTTCAGGCGCTGCTTGATTCCTGCAATCTGCATATCACTGAGGAGCAGCCGTGATGGCTTTTCAGGTTTCGGTGCGGGCGCGCGCGGCGGAGGAGCCGAGAGATAGGCGTTGGCTGTCGCGAGCGTCTGACTGACGGGGCCCGGGTCAACGGGTACAGCTACGATTGCCCGATCCGCTTTAACGTCGCGGTTGGAGACGGGATACTGCGCGGTGACTTCGGTTTCGTCTTTGGTCAGGGACGCCGAAGCGCTCTGGAAAAACAACTGGTCGCCCAGCCGCCAGCCGCCCAGAGCGGCAAGCCCACCGGCGCAACAGATCAGCAAGAGATAGGTCGTCCTGATTGCCACGCAGTTGTCTCAACGGCGGATAAGTGGCCCGAACCTTAGTCCAAAATGCCTAAGAATTGTGGCGTTTCAGGCCTGGGAACCCGCCCAGGCCTTGGTGGAAAGCTGCCAATACAGCTTAAATTGAGCCGTTGCGAGGGCTTTCCGCCCGGCCGCGGGTCGTTCCGGGGCGAGCGGAGGGAGACAGCCGGCCTCGGATCGGTTAAGAACGACAATGAGTTAGCGAGCCAATCCGGAGGACGACGATGAGCGCATCCAAAAAGCGAACGCCACCGCAGTCTGAAGCTGAAAAGGCTATGGCTGATTACGAAGCGCAGGGCCGTGCCGTTCGCCTCAATATGGAAAGGCTGCGGGCGCTTCGGTTGGCGAAGGAGGCCGCCGAGGCTGCCGCGGCTCCTCCGAAGAAAGTTGCGCCGCGAGGCGCAAAGCAGAAAGGCGCGACCTCCGGGAAGACAACCCTCAAGTTGTCCGAGTGGCTTGCGAACGAAGAAAAGAGTGGGCGGCGTACCTGATGAAGGGCGTGTCACACTAAGGATGTGAAGTGCCGAGCGTTTACGACTTCACTGCGGAGACAATCACCGGCGAGAATCTGTGTCTCGACACATTCAAAGGGCAGGTTCTGCTGATCGTGAATACCGCCAGTGCGTGTGGATTCACACCCCAGTACAAATCACTCCAGTCGCTTCATGAGCGGTTTGTGCCGAGTGGCTTTGCCGTGCTCGGTTTTCCGTGCAATCAATTCGGCGGTCAGGAGCCCGGCGATTCGCGCGACATCGCGGCGTTCTGCGCGCAGAAATACGCGGTGTCGTTTCCGTTGTTCGCCAAGATCGATGTGAATGGTGCGAATGCCCATCCGCTGTATAAATATCTGACAAACGAACAGCCGGGATTTCTCGGTTTGAAGGCGATCAAATGGAACTTTACAAAGTTCCTTGTTGATCGCTACGGAAAGGCTGTCGCGCGATACGGTTCGATGACGAAGCCCGAAGCGCTAGCCGACAAGATTGAAAGCCTCCTGTGACCAGGGTGTGCAAAGCAGGATATTAAGAAAATGAGCGACGAACTGCCGGACCGCCTTTCGACCGATCCCCGCAGCCCTTATTACAACGCTGAGGTGCTCGCGCGTGACGTTGGCATCCGCTTCAAGGGCGTGGATAAAAACAACGTCGAGGAATATTGCGTCAGCGAAGGCTGGGTGCGGGTTGCAGCCGGTTCTGCAAAAGATCGCTACGGTAATCCCGTCACCATCAAGCTGACGGGGACCGTCGAGCCGTATTTCCGCGACAAGGCATAGTCGCCAGAGGTTGGCTTAGCGAACATATTTTACAGCGTTACAAGCCAGTAGCCGCCCACGACAATAACAAGTGAGAGCAGGACGACGACGCCGAGGACGCCGGCGATGATGGCCGGCAGTTCGTGGTTGTTCAGCCAGTTTTGCAGTGCTTTGACCATGCGCCGCTTGTAGACGTCGCGGTCCCGCCTGGCAATCCACTCCCCCTCACGGCGGACAATTCGCCGCTAGCTCTTCCGGTTCACCACTTCGGTTATCGGCCGGTCGTCCCCTTTCGCAGTCTCTTTGTGCCACTGCCCTTGGCCGTCTTCATACTGGATCTCTTCGGTCCGGCCCGGCACTTTTTGTTCGGCGGCTGCGCGCTCCGCTGCCGCATGGGCGGCATCGGGGCTGGGGAAGGTTTCCGAAAAAACGCCGTTGGATGTGTAGGCCCAGCCGCCGTCATGTTCGACCACCTGATAAACGACCTTTGCCATCTTGAGACCCTCGCGTGGTGATCTCAAGCTAACATCGGCTCCGTCCGGCTGTTCCGCAGGAACGGCGGCCGTCAGTACCTTTGCTGCTCAGGCGTCAGCGGCTTCCAGTGGGTCGGAGGCTCGGGGCCGACAATCCGGTTTTCGATATCCCGAATCCGGACGTTCGCGGACCACGCCTTGCTCGGCCGGTGCCAAAATCCCTCGACGTCGTTCGGCCAATCCGGATTGTGCAGCAGAACGAATGTCCCGTCCTTCGGTGCGCTGTCGATGCTCTGCCAGTCGCTCATGTGAAGCTCTCCCGGGAAACATAGTCGCCTGCCGCTATCATTGTTTCGCGCACCTGTATTAGAGTCGGGCGCTTGAGGAGCGGGGCGATCCAATGGACACTACTAATCCTGAAAATCTGCGTTCGCGCGGGATATTAACCGGTTTTGTGATCGCCGTGTTGCTCGCGTTGCTGCCGGTCGCGGTGTGGCTCGATCTCACCAACCTCGCGGAGGTTGCGCTCCGTCGCCAGGCGACCGACCTCAATTCGCTCGTGACCAGTGTGCGTGGCTATTACGGCACAAATGTCGTCGGCCGCATTCTGGCGCATCCCGGCTCAACACAGGTGATCCATAATTACGAGTCGGTGCCAGGCGCCATTCCCATTCCTGCAACGTTATCGCTTGAACTCGGGCGGGTCATTAGCGAACAGCAGCAGAATATTACCTACCGGTTCGTGTCGGACTACCCATTCAAGAATCGCGCGCCGCATCAACTCGATGAGTTCGAGCGGAAAGCTCTCGAAAGCCTGCGTGCCAATCCCGATCAAAAGATCGAGGATGCTACCCGCTCGTTGCTGAGCGACAGCGTGCGGCTTGTTGCACCGGTGATCATGGGCTCAGCCTGCGTGAGCTGTCACAACGTTCACCCCGAAAGTCCCAAGCAGGATTGGAAGGTGGGTGACGTCCGCGGCATTCAGGAAATCATGATCACCCAGCCCATCGCGGCCAATATCTTCTCCTTCAAATACCTGCTGGCTTACTTTGCGCTGGCGGCTGTCAGCGGACTGTCTTTCCTGGGCATGCAGCGTCGTCAGGCGTTGCAGATCCAAAGCATGAATCGTGAACTGGAATCCAACAACGACTTCTTGGCATCGTTGTCGATGAAGATCTCACGTTACATTTCTCCGCAGATCTACAAGAGCATCTTCAGCGGTCAGAAGGACGTCATCATCCACACCGAACGCAAGAAGCTGACGATCTTCTTCTCCGACATCCAGAACTTTACCGCGACTACAGAGCGACTGCAGCCGGAGCAGATTACGCAGCTGCTCAATGAATATTTCACGGAGATGTCGGCCATCGCGCTTGCCCATGGCGGCACCATCGACAAGTTCATCGGTGATGCGATGTTGATCTTCTTCGGAGATCCCGAAACCAAGGGCGAGCGGCTGGACGCACAGGCCTGCCTGCGAATGGCGTGGGAGATGCAGCGCCGCCTGGTCGAGTTGAACGCGAAATGGCGCTCAGAGGGCATCGAGCAGCCGTTCAAGACCCGCATGGGCATCAATTCCGGTTACTGCAACGTCGGCAATTTCGGCAGCGTCGATCGCATGGATTACACGATCATCGGCGCCGAAGCGAACCTGGCGGCACGGCTGCAGAGCATCGCTGAACCCGGCCGCATCGTGATCAGCTACGAAACCTTTGCGCTGGTCAGCGACGTGGTTGCTGCACACCAGTTGCCGGCGATTACGATGAAGGGCATCAGCCGCGAGGTTATTCCTTATGCCGTCGATAATCTTCTCGGCGCTTCGGGCGACAAGGGTGATGTGGTGGTTGAACGCAGGCCAGGCCTCGACTTCTACCTCGATCCGTCTCTGATCGATGCGCAGGAGGTGGAGCGTGTTCGCGCAATTCTCGCTAATGCCATGGCGGCGCTGGAAAAGCGCCAGGAGAAAGGGGCGGAGTAGGGTTACGTCAGACCCTGCAACACGCCTTCGACAAGTTTGCGCTCGTCGGGGGTAAGCGCTGCCTGTGGTGGGATCGGATCGCCGACCGCGTATCCTTGAATGTCTAGGCCCGCTTTGATGCAGGCGGCCAGATTGAAACGCGCGAATGCTTCGTTGACTTGCCAAAGCTTGCGCTGGAGTGCCATCGCCTCATCCCATCGCCTTGCCCGACATAGCTCATAGAGCTGCACGCTCTCACGCGGCACGATGCAGGCCGGGCCCGCCATCCAACCGACGCCGCCAATGAGCATGACTGCAGCCGGGATGTGGGAGGATGCAGCAAACACACGCAAGGAATCGCCGCAACGGTTGATGATCGAGAGGAGTCGGCCCGTATTGTTGGATGCGTCCTTGATGTACTGAATGCGAGGGTGCTCCGCGAGGCGCGAAATGACATCCAGCGTCAGATCGGACCGCTGAAATTGCGGGTTCGTGTAGATCACGACGGGGATGTCGACCGCGTCGGCAATCGTGCGAAAGTGTGCTTCGACCTGTGCATCCTTGACCGGAAAATAGGATTCCAGAATCGCCAGAATGCCATCCGCTCCGCGTCGTTGATGTGCCTTCGCTTGAGCAACAGCGTCGGATGTCGACGTCGATGCGACACCAGCAATGACTGGAACGCGCCGCGCTGCGGCTTCGATGGTGGCGGAAACCACCATCGCTCGTTGTTCGCGATCGAGATAAGCGAACTCGCCAGTGGAGCCGAGGGGCGTTAAGCCGTGGACGCCCTTGCCGATGAGGTCGTCGCACAGCTTGCCAAGGACATCCGTTTTGACCGTCCCATCTTCCGCGATCGGAGACACCAGATAGGGCATGACACCATGCAGGTCAGACATCGTTTGGGTATCCTTGACTCTTGGAATTGTGGATGGTTCGCCCTGCGGAAGATGTTAACGATTGAAGCACATCCCGCACGCAAACGACAATTTGCAATGCTTGATGTTGGCGGCGCGATGACGTGCGACACAAGATATCGACGCGGGTTTACCAAGGCATGTTATGAATCGCTGATTCGGACGTGTTTCGTTCCGGTCGTGTTCCAAAACTTAAAATGTGATGGCCACGCCGTCACGTTTTGAGACAAATCGCTGAGCGATATGAAAGGACCGTGATGAAGACAAGCAAAACGAGGTTGGTACTTGTCGTCGCGGCTCTGACAAGCGCGACGGGCGCTGCCTTGGCTCAGGACGTAGTTGGCATCGAGATCTGTACGGCCGAGAAAACCATGGAGCGGCGCACCAGTTGCCTGCAAAGCAACATCAACTTCCTGAAGAGCACGATGACCAAGGCTTCGCTCGAAAGCCAGCAGAAGATCGACGCCGCCAATCGACAAATCGATGCGCTGAAAGCAACGGTGATCGGCCTGCAGAAGACGGTGGAGCAGTTGCAAGGCCAGGTTCAGGCGTTGGAGAAGAAGCCAGCAGAGGCATCCAAGCCGCCCGCAAAGGAGCCAGCCGCCAAGTGACGGGTGCGGTGAATCCGAAAACGTCTCGCACTCCAGAGGTGGTCTTGAACAGGATTGCAAAGCGCAAGACGGCTGCACCCAGCGGCGCCTCCCCCGGGGAGCAGAGTTTCGTCTATGTGCTCGGCAGCTTCCACAAGGGGCGCTATATCTCTTATGTGGGCTGGACGAATGACGTTGCGAGGCGGCTCGATCAGCACAACGCTGGCACAGGTGCGCGGTCGACGCGTGGTCGGGTCTGGATTCTCCTGCATACGGAGTCCTTCGAGACGCGTAATGAGGCGATGAGCCGTGAGTGGCATCTCAAGCGCGATCGCGTTTTCCGCAAGCAACTGATGGACGGTATCCGCGCAAAAGCCCGCAGCGAAGTCACAAGAACAAAAAATGAGGCATTATGAATCCCACGCCATCCCCGCTCATCGTCGATGCAGCTCGAACCCGCGCGAGTCTGCCGTTTGATCGCCTGATTCCGGCTCTGCGCGAAGCCTTCACTGCGGGTGCCGATGTGCCAGTGCGGCATCATCATTTCATTCCGCAGCCGGACGGCTCGACTGCGACGGTGCTCATCATGCCGGCGTGGCGGCAGGAATTTTTAGGGATCAAGATCGTCACGATCTTTCCCGAGAACGGCAAACGGAATCTGCCGGGACTGTTCTCGAGTTATCTCCTTTGCGATGGCCCTACCGGGCAGCACCTGGCGCTGATCGACGGCAACGAGATTACCTCGCGCCGTACGGTAGGTATCGCGGCGCTCGGGGCGGACTTTCTTGCGCGGAAAAATGCGTCGAAGCTTTTGATTTGCGGCTCGGGCCGCATCGCGAACCTTGCGGCTGCTGCATTCCGCGCGGTTCGGCCGATCACCCAGGTTGCGGTCTGGAATATCAATCCCGCCGGTGCGGAGCGGCTCGTAAAGTCGCTGCAGGCAGATGGGATAGACGCTTATGTCGCACCCGACCTGGAGCGTGCCGTGAAAGATGTGGACATCGTCAGTTGTGCGACGCTCGCGACCACACCAATCATTAAGGGCGAATGGCTGAAGCCAGGTACACATCTCGACCTGATCGGCAGCTTTACGCCGTTTATGCGCGAGGCGGATGATGACGTCTTCCGGCGCGGACGCGTATATGTCGACACCATGGATGGCCTGAAGGAATCCGGCGAACTGCTGGATCCGATCCGTAACGGAGTCATCACGCCGGACGATATTGCCGGATCACTGGCGCAGCTTTGCCGCGGTGAACGCGAGGGTAGGGGCAGCGACAACGAGATCACGGTGTTCAAGGCCGTCGGCCATGCGTTGTCCGATATTGCGGCGGCTGCTCTCGTGTACCGTGATCTTATCGGCAAATAGAATTCTGAACAGAACTGAGTTGCATGCATATGCTGGCTATTGTGAAGATCGCACGATAGGTTGCCGCCACCGAAACGCGCCAGCGTCAATCAAGAAAATCCGGGAGATCTTCATGTCAAAGCTTCGTGTCATCGCAACCGGTCTCGAATTCCCGGAAGGGCCGGTCGTGATGCCCGATGGCTCGGTGGTGCTGGTGGAAATCCGCGCGCAAAGGCTGACGCGCGTTTATCCCGATGGGCGCAAGGAGACGGTCGCGAAAATTCCCGGTGGCCCGAACGGCGCTGCCATGGGCCCCGACGGCAAATGCTACGTCTGCAACAATGGCGGCTTTAGCTGGTCGCAGGGACGCGGTGCCTTGATGCCGGGCGCGCCGGCACCGTCGGAATATCTCGGCGGTTCACTGCAGCGAATCGATCTTGCGACTGGCAAAATCGAGACCCTGTTCGAGCGTTGCGGTGACCGCAAGCTGAACGGCCCGAATGATCTGGTGTTCGATAAGCAGGGCGGGCTGTGGTTCAGCGATCTCGGCAAGCGCCGCGCGCGCGACATGGATGTCGGCGCGGTCTATTACATGAAGCCGGGTGCGACGGACCTTGTTGAAGCCGTTCCCTCAATGCTTCCCGCCAATGGAATTGGCCTCTCACCCGATGAAAAGACGGTTTACGTGGCGGAGACGCCGACGTCGCGTCTGTGGGCGTTTGATATTGGCGCGCCCGGCGAGATCAAGCCAGGTCCGGTGATCTATCGCGGTGAGACCGGCAGGCCGCTTGCGGGCCTTGGCGGATATCAGATGTTCGACTCGCTCGCGGTGGAAGCATCCGGCAACGTCTGTGTGGCGACGCTGGTGTCGGGCTGCATTTCGGTGATCGCGCCCGACGGCAGGCTCGTTGAGCAGGTGCCGACCGGCGATCACGTCACCACCAATATTGCATTCGGTGGACCCGAATTGAAGACGGCCTACATCACGCTGTCGGGCAAGGGTGAGCTGGTGGCAATGGACTGGCCGCGCGGCGGGCTGCCACTGAACTTCCTCAACAAATAGGACTGACGATGACCTGGCTTGCTCCCATCACGCTTGAAGGTGCTCATGCGCGCCTTGAGCCGCTGTCCCCAGTGCATCATGACGGCCTCGTCGAGGCTGTCAAAGACGGCGAGCTTTGGAAGCTCTGGTACACCTTCATCCCGCGTCCCGAGGATATGGGGAAGGAAATCGAACGGCGGCTTGGGTTGCAGGCAGCGGGTGCGATGCTGCCGTTCACGGTCGTGGACGCGAATGGCCGCATCGCAGGCATGACCACTTATATGAATGTCGATGCGCCGAATCGACGCGTGGAGATCGGATCGACCTGGTATGCGGCGAGTGTCCAGCGAACGCCGCTGAATACCCAATGCAAGCTGCTGTTGCTCACGCATGCTTTTGAAAAGCTGGATTGCATCGCGGTCGAATTCCGTACGCATTTCTTCAACCACCAAAGCCGCCGCGGAATCGAGCGGCTCGGCGCCAAGCTCGACGGCGTGCTGCGCAGCCACCAGATTTCTCCAAACGGAACGCTGCGTGACACGGTAGTTTACAGCATCATCGCCAGCGAATGGCCGACCGCGAAAGCGCATCTGATGTTTCAGCTGGAGCGTCAGCGCTGACGTATCCGCTCGCCCTAGAAAAATGGCCGGGACAAGCCCGGCCGTTTCGGAATCGTAAATCCTGAAGCCGCAGCCTCAGACTTCCCGGCGGCTCAGGAATGCCAGCCGTTCGAATAGGTGAACATCTTGCTCGTTTTTGAGCAGTGCACCGTGAAGCGGCGGGATCAGCTTGCGGGGGTCGCGCTCGCGCAGCGTCTCCGGCGTCATCTCTTCATTCAGCAACAGCTTCAACCAATCGAGCAGTTCTGACGTTGATGGCTTCTTCTTCAGACCCGGGACGTCGCGCACTTCAAAGAAAATGCGCAGCGCTTCCTCGACCAGCCGCTTCTTGATGCCGGGGAAGTGCACGTCGACGATCGCGCTCATGGTGTCGGCGTCTGGGAACTTGATGTAGTGGAAGAAGCAGCGCCGCAGGAACGCGTCGGGCAATTCCTTTTCGTTATTCGAAGTGATCATTACGATCGGACGCTTGGCAGCCTTGATGGTTTCGCCGGTCTCGTAGACGTGGAATTCCATCCGGTCGAGTTCGAGCAGCAAGTCGTTCGGAAATTCGATGTCAGCTTTGTCGATCTCGTCGATCAGCAGCACAGGGCGCTTCTCGCTGGTGAATGCATCCCACAGTTTACCGCGCTTGATGTAGTTCGAGATGTCGGACACGCGTGGATCGCCAAGCTGGCTGTCGCGCAGGCGCGATACCGCATCGTACTCGTAAAGGCCTTGTTGTGCCTTGGTGGTGGACTTGATGTGCCAAGTCAGCAGCGGTGCGTCCAGCGCCTTCGCGACTTCCTCGGCCAGCACGGTTTTACCGGTGCCGGGCTCGCCCTTCACCAGCAGCGGACGTTCGAGAACGATCGCGGCATTGACCGCGACCTTCAGATCATCAGTGGCGACGTAATTTTGAGTGCCGGTAAATTTCATCGAGAGTGTTGCCTTGTATGTCTTTGTTGGAGAATGGGACCGTCGCCATTTCAAACACGAAACGACCGCCTCGCCGGCGGCCGTTGCCGAATTCCGCTTAGATCGTCACGCGCGCCGGATCAATGACAGAATGACCAGAACGATGACGCCGCCGACCGCTGCATCGAAGATTTCGCCGAGCCATCCGGTGCCAAGCCGGATGCCGAGTTGCGGCAACAGCCAGCCGGCGACCACGGCTCCGATGATGCCGATGACGATGTTCCCGAGCAGTCCGAACCCTGCGCCTTTGACGATCACTCCGGCGAGCCACCCGGCGATCGCGCCGACAATAAGCCAAGCAATGATACCCATGGCTGGAATCCCCCTGTTTTAAACGCAACAGCTCGCACCCGAGTGCCGCGCGGACCTGGTCAACGCCGCGAACCATCCGGATTGGATGCGCCCGGTGGCGTCAAACGGCAGTTTAGTTGAAATCACCGGGGGGTCTAGTGGAGTGGATTTGACATTCGCTACCCACCCGGCCGCGAGTTCGCCGAGCGAATGTCAAATCCAAAACTCCACTAGAAAATTATATTTGCTAGTGGTCCTTTGATTCTAACATTCGCAGGAGGTGCCTGCCGAAACGGGATGCGAATGTTAGAATCGGACCACTAGGCAGCCACAGTCGTCATCCGCGACCGCAAGCCTGCAATGCAACGAAGCTTTCGGGCTGGACCTTCGGCCTCAGACCCTTGACGGATGCCCGGACGCGGGCACATTAGGTCCTATGTTCCTGCAATTTTTTACATCGCTGCGCGACGCGCAGGTGCCAGTCACACTCCGCGAATATCTGACGCTGATGGAGGCGCTTGACGCCGACCTCGCGGACCAGAGCGTGGAGCATTTCTACTACCTTGCGCGTGCTTCGCTGGTGAAGGACGAACGCAACCTCGACAAGTTCGACCGCGTGTTTGGCGCCACCTTCAAAGGGCTCGAGAACCTGCTCGACGCGATGGAGAAGGCCGATATTCCCGCCGAATGGCTGAAGAAGCTGGCGGAAAAATATCTCACCGAGGAAGAAAAGAAGCAGATCGAGGCCATGGGCTGGGACAAGCTCATGGAAACGCTCCGCGAGCGGCTGAAGGAACAGAAGAAGCGGCACCAGGGCGGCAACAAGTGGATCGGTACCGCGGGCACGTCGCCGTTCGGCGCCTACGGCTACAATCCTGAAGGTGTTCGCATCGGGCAGGAGAAGAATCGCAACTTCAGCGCGGTGAAGGTATGGGATCGCCGCGAGTTCAAGGATCTCGACGGCAACGTCGAACTCGGTATCCGCAATATCAAGGTCGCGCTGCGCCGCCTGCGTAAGTTTGCGCGAACCGGTTCGCCCGATGAACTCGATCTCGACACCACGATCCGCGAGACCGCCAACCACGGCTATCTCGATGTGCATATGCGTCCTGAGCGGCGCAATGCAGTGAAGGTTCTGATCTTCTTCGACATCGGTGGCTCAATGGACGGGCACATCGCGCAGGTCGAAGAATTGTTCTCGGCGGCCAAGACCGAATTCAAGCACATGGAGTATTTCTACTTCCACAACTGCCTCTATGAAGGCGTGTGGAGGAACAACAAGCGCCGCTTCACCGACCGGACGCCGACCTGGGATATCCTCCACAAGTATCCGCATGACTATAAGGTGATCTTCGTCGGCGATGCGTCGATGTCACCCTATGAGATCGTCGTCCCGGGCGGCTCGGTCGAACACGTTAATGAAGAGGCGGGCTCGGTGTGGCTGGAGCGTGTGACGCGGACCTACCCGCATGCGGTCTGGCTCAACCCCGTCGCACGCAAGCACTGGGATTATTCGGAATCGACGACGATCATCCGCAAGTTGTTTACGGAGCGTATGTTCCCACTTACCCTTGAAGGCCTCGAGGGAGCGATGCGGGAATTGACGCGCTGATCCGGCGAGCTGGGACGGGCTTGATCCGGCAGCTTATTGCCCTCCCACCGAAGACTTCGCTACGCTGTGTCATATCCCTTTTTCTGGGACGGACGAAGGTTCGCACATTTTCGGAGTTTCCCATGCCTTCCACCATCACCCGCGGTTACAAGAAACTTCTCGATGAGGCGAATGCGCAGATCGAGACCATCAATGCAGCCGAGGCTGTCGAGAAATTCCCGAACGGTGGCGTCGGTCTGAGTGACGTCGTGATCGTCGATTTGCGTGATCCGCGCGAGATCGAGCGCGAGGGACGTATTCCCGGCTCGTTTCACTGTCCGCGCGGCATGCTGGAGTTCTGGATCGATCCTGAGAGTCCTTACGCCAAGCCGATCTTCCAGGAAGATAAGAAGTTCGTGTTTCAATGTGCTTCGGGATGGCGTTCTGCGCTGGCCGCCAAAACCGCGCAGGACATGGGATTGACGCCGGTGGCGCATCTCGGCGGAGGTTTCACCGCGTGGCGCGAAGCCGGCGGTGCTGTCGAAAAGATCGAGCCGCGCAAGAAGGACTAGTGTGGTGCTTCAGAAGTTCGCTTCATCTTTCCAGCGAGTCCTTCCAGCGAACTTTCTGAACCTAAACCACACCAAAATCATAAGTTTACTGGTGTCCCGATTCCGAAGTTCGCATCATTCCGCTGCACCTTCGTTTGCGAACTTCGGAATCGAAGGACACCAGGCAGTTAGTGAGCTAGTGTGGCTTCTGAACCGCCACACTAGTGTCCTCTCGAATCCAAAGTTCGCTACGGGGGACACTACACGATGAGGCGAACTTTGGATTCGGGACACTAGGCCATGATTGACGATCCTCTCGTTAGCACCGCGTGGCTTCACGACCATCTCGGTAATGCGGATCTCCGTCTACTCGACGCCTCATATCGCATGCCGGCGATGCGGCCACCGACCGCGGCGGAGGAATACGCGCAGCGGCACATCCATGGCGCGGTGTTTTTCGATGTCGATGCCATCGCGGATCAGGGTAGCTCTCTGCCGCATATGTTGCCGTCGCCCTTGCAGTTTGCGCGCGACGTTGGCGCGCTTGGCATCGAGAACGATCATCTCGTCGTGATTTACGATCGCGGCGACTACATGGGCGCACCGCGCGCATGGTGGATGTTCCGCGTGTTCGATCATCAGCGCGTCAAAGTGCTGGATGGTGGCTTGAAGAAATGGATCGCTGATGGTTACGCCGTTGATGCGGAGCCAGTCACGCCACATCTGGCCGCCTACCATTCTCATCTGAATGAGAATCGCGTCCGTTCGCGCGCACAGATGCTGGCGAATATCAGCACCTCAATGGAGCAGGTCGTTGATGCGCGCGCGAAAGAGCGCTTCGAAGGGACGGCGGCGGAGCCTTGGCCGGGGCGTCGCTCAGGCCATATTCCGGGCAGTCTCAATGTGCCGTTCACGGACTTGATCAATCCCGATGCGACCATGAAATCACCGGAGCAGCTGAAAGCTATTTTCAGTGGGGCAAAGGTCGATCTGCAAAAGCCGATTGTGACATCATGCGGCTCCGGCGTGACGGCGGGGACGATCTCGCTGGCGCTGGCGCGATTGCGGATCGACACCGCACTTTATGATGGATCCTGGGCAGAGTGGGGTTTGCCGGACGGACCGGTGGTGGCCACGGGACCAGCCTAACTTACTGATGCGGTGTTGTCTGCATGACCTGAGCGGGTTGTGTCGGAATGCCAAAGAGCGCAGCCAAAGGATCTGTCGCAGCTAGTCTCTGCTGAGCCAGCTGCGCCGCCCGCGCGCGAGCAATCGCGCGGGCGCGAGCTGCGGCCCGCCGACGGGCCACGGCATAGAGGCCGGATCGGGTGGGTTTCTTCGCTGCCGGTTTTGACGGCGTGGCTGCATGTATCTTGGCCGTCCGGGGGGTGACGTCCTGACCTTTAACCGCAGCGGTCTTTACGACAGTAACACTATGTTCGGGCGTCTCGGCTTCTGACGTCTTGCTGGTTTGAAGTACCTTGCTCTCGGATGTTTCGATTTCAGGTGCCTTGGCGTCGGCAACCTTGATGTCTGCTGGCTCAGCCTTGTGAGGCTTAGCTCCAGCAGTTGCTGTCTGATCTGCTTGGGCTTCAGGGGGCTCGGCCTCGGAATTCCTTGGGTCGCAGGCAGCTCCCTCCGTAGGCCCACTCGCTTGTTTTTCGATTGCCGGCGTTGGGGCCACTGCGATCGCACTTGGGGCGGGGGCAGGTGAATCAGCAGGAACCGGAGCAGGTTGGCCACCGACCTCCAGGCTCTTGTCTGTGGAACCTTCTGGGGCCTCAGGCTGCGGCGGTGCTTCTGCGGTCACGCTCAGCTTATTGAGGGCATCTGGCGTATTCAGATTTGCGTCGGAGGAAGGAGCCGGCGTCGGGTTTGGACTTTCGCCAGCCAGATCCTCTTTGGCCACCTCCGGGGTCTCAACGCGCAGCATTGCCAGGGTTGGCGTATTCGTCTCGACGGGGGTGGGAGGGAACTGGGGCTGGGCCACGCGCCACGAAGACGGAGTGGCAAATTCTTCGTGAGACACGCGCAGCAGCGCCGCGGCGCCAAGGCCGAAGATCAGAACGGAAGCCGACAGGATGACCGTAACGAAGATAAATCGAATTCCGGGGAGCATGTCTTCGTGTCCTGCCTAGGCTGAGCGAATCAGCCGAGGCCACCGGGCCATAACGGACGCTTACAAACGCGAACTCTTTTGACGCGACACAAAAGCTCCACCCGCACAGAATCGCGTGCCACGAATCGGAGCAGGCCCAAGAATAGCGCAATCGTGAGCGCGTGTTCCTGAAAACTTTGCCGTATCAGATGCTTCGCTAGGCGGCAGATTTGTCACGGCTCGCGGAAACTCGCCAAAAAGTCAGTGTTCCCAAGGTGTTTTTTGCAGAAATGTCTTGAATGCGCCGCTATCGTGGGTGATCTGGCGTTAACGATGCGGTGGCGGGTTAGCACTAAAAAAGGGGCATGATGTTCAATCGCCTTTCAACGGTTTCTGCGGCGATTCTGGTGGCTTTTGCGGCCGGAGTCGCGGGGTCACATGTGGCCGTGGCGCAGTCTTATCCGCCGCCTCCGGGCTATTCCGAGCCAGTTCGGCCGGCGCCTTACGGGCTTTCCGATGCGGACAACCGCGGTGCGCCGGACTTTGACCGCCTCGATGACGATGATGCGCGAGGCCAGGGTTCCATGGCGCTTTCGCCGCCGGGCTATCAGCAATCGGGCCCTCCGCAGCAGACCTATCAGCAGCGCTCGCTTCCACCACAAGACAATATGGCGCTCGGCCCGGTGATGTCGCCGGATGATCCGCGCTATGGCCGCCCCATGGCGCCACCGCAGCAGACCTATTCGGATCGCGGGCCAGCTCCAATCTATATGGAAGAGCGCGCGCCTCAGGGCAGCAACTACAACGATCAGGACCGCAGCTTGCGTCCGCCGGGTGCGATTGATGGCCGTTCGGCCGCTGTGCCGCCGCAGGGTGGCGATGGTCGGCCAATGACGCTCTCCGCGCTGCCGCCTGAGGAGCAGCCTGAGACGGGTCCGCGCCAGGAGCTCGAGCCGCGTCTGCGCCGTCAGGAGGTCGCGTTCCAGACCAAGGAGCCGCCGGGAACGATTATCGTCGATACGCCGAACACGCAGCTCTATTACGTGCTGGGTGGCGGCCGTGCCATCCGCTACGGTGTCCGCGTCGGCCGTGACGGTTTCACCTGGACTGGTGTGCAGAAGATCACTCGCAAGGCGGAGTGGCCGGATTGGCATCCGCCGCCAGAGATGATCGAGCGCCAGCCTTATCTGCCGCGCTTCATGGCCGGCGGCGACGGTAATCCGCTCGGTGCGCGCGCCATGTATCTTGGCAACACGGTCTACCGTATCCACGGCACCAACCAGCCGTCGACCATCGGCAAGTTCGTTTCGTCGGGCTGTATCGGCATGCTCAACGAAGACGTCACCGACCTGTTCGACCGCGTGAAAGTGGGAACGCGCGTCGTGGTGCTTCCCGGCGGCAAGCCGCCGGAAGTGACGGCTTCAGCGCGGCCTGCTCCGGTTGGCCAGTCGCCAATGGCGAACGCCGAGGGTTCAGTTGGCCGTGCGCCGATTGGGGTTCCTAACCAGGGACCCACCGTTGTGCCGCCGCTGCCTGCGCCGGTCACCGTGCGCTAAACGTTTCTCGACTGAATATGAAAATGGCCGGGCTTGCCCGGCCATTATGCTTTTAATTCGACCATTCTATCGGCGGTCAGCTCATCACCCGTACAGGTTCGCCTTTGAGCCATGCAGTGATGTCTTCGACCATGTCCCGATAATAGTGGCGATAGTTCTCTTCGGTCACGTAGCCGAGGTGAGGGGTCAGTATTACGTTATCCAGCTTGCGTAGTGGATGATCCACCGGCAGCGGCTCCTGCGAAAACGTGTCTAGCCCTGCGCCTGCGATCTTCTTGTTTTGCAGTGTTTGGAGCAACGCATCTTCATCGACAATCGGCCCGCGCGCGGTGTTGATCAGATACGCCGTTGGTTTCATCCGGGCGAGGTCGTCAGCCGTGATCAGTCCGCGCGAGCGCTTGCTCAGGATCACATGGATGCTGATGACATCGGCTTTGGCGAACAATTCTTCCTTGGTGGCATAGGTGACGCCCGCAGCCGCGCAGGCCTCCGGCGTGAGGTTGGTGCTCCAGGCCACAACGTTCATTCCGAGCGCCTTGGCGATGGTCGCGACCTTGGTGCCGAGCTTGCCGAGGCCGACGATGCCGAGCGTGCGGCCTTCAACGTCTTCGCCAATGGTGACCTGCCACGGCTCGCCCGCATGCATGCGGGCGTTCTCAAAGCCGATCTTGCGCGTCAGATCCAGCATCAGGCCGATGGCCAGCCCGGCGGTGGAATTGCCGGTGGTCCCCGTGCCGCAGACCACGATGCCGCGTTCTTTGGCCGTCGCCATATCGAAGGCGGCATTGCGCATGCCGGACGTCACAAGCAGCTTGAGGTTCGGCAGCGCATTCAGAACGTCGCCTCTGAAACTAGTACGTTCACGCATCGCGCAGACGATGTGGAAGTCCTTCAATGCGCCGATGGCCTCGTCGGGTGAGGCGAACGGCCTATCGAATACGGTGATATCGATCTTGTCGTTGAGCGGCGACCAGTCGGCCAGCTTCAATGCAACGTTCTGATAATCGTCAAGAATCGCGCAACGGTGTTTCATGCGTCCTCAAATTCACAAATCCTGCTGGGAGAGCTGCCCAAGCATGCAGCTATCGTCGCGCGCTATTGCTCTCCGCGCAAGCACGGCAGATGCGTGACCATCACATAACAATCAGGGATTGACGTTCGCTTTGTGCTTCGCGCGCCAAGCCGGTCCGGGACCGCGCATGTAGTGCTGTTCGGGCTGATACGGGTTGAACGCCGTCCGCAGGAACTCGCGCCAGAAATGTGCAATCGCGGCCAATGCGCCCGTCGTGGCGGGCTGTGCGGGTATTACCGCCGGGCTTTTTGCGGCCGATGTGCTGTGTGCCGTCATGGCAAGTCTCGGCGATCTTCTGATGCCAACGTTGCAATATCTGTCGCTGCGCGAACGCTGCGGGTTCACGCCTGAATTATTACGGAACGGTCATTAAAAAGCGGTTCTCTGCGCTGGCTACGCGGGAAATCCTCGGCGACAACCTTTCCAAAATCCTACCAAAGGTTGCCCTTTGCTGTTCCCGCCGCTACATCAGGGGCAGCAAAACTCCCTCGCATTACCGTCTCAAGGATCACGATGGCTCGCCAGTTCGTCTACTTCATGCAGGGCCTGACGAAGGCCTATCCCACCCGCAAAGTGCTCGATAACGTCCACCTCTCCTTCTATCCGGACGCCAAGATCGGCGTGCTCGGTGTCAACGGCGCAGGTAAGTCGACGCTGCTCAAGATCATGGCGGGCATCGACAAAGAATATACCGGTGAAGCCTGGGTGGCCGAGGGCGCGCGCGTCGGCTACCTCGAACAGGAGCCGCAACTCGATGCGACCAAGACCGTGCGGGAAAACGTCATGGAAGGCGTCGCCAAGCAAAAGGCGATTCTTGACCGCTACAACGAACTCGCGGTGAATTATTCCGACGAAACCGCCGACGAGATGACCAAGCTGCAGGATGAGATCGAGGCTCAGGGGCTGTGGGATCTCGACAGCAAGGTCGATCAGGCGATGGATGCGTTGCGCTGTCCGCCGGACGACGCTGATGTCACCAAGCTTTCGGGCGGTGAGCGCCGCCGCGTAGCGCTGTGCCGCCTGCTGCTCGATCAGCCAGACCTTTTGCTGCTCGACGAACCGACCAACCACCTCGATGCCGAATCCGTGTCTTGGCTCGAAGGTCATCTGCGCAACTATCCTGGCGCGATCCTGATCGTCACCCACGACCGCTACTTTCTCGACAACGTCACGGGTTGGATTCTCGAACTCGATCGCGGCCGCGGCATTCCTTACGAGGGCAACTACTCCTCATGGCTTGTCCAGAAGCAAAAGCGCCTCGAGCAGGAAGGCCGCGAAGACGCAGCACACCAGAAGACACTGGCGCGCGAACAGGAGTGGATCGCAGCATCGCCCAAGGCGCGTCAGGCGAAGTCCAAGGCGCGGTATCAGCGCTATGAAGAACTGCTCAAGAAGGCCAGCGAGAAGCAGACGCAGACCGCGCAGATCATCATTCCGGTTGCCGAGCGCCTCGGCACCAATGTTGTGGACTTCGAAGGCCTCAGCAAAGGCTTTGGTGATCGGTTGCTGATCGACAACCTGACTTTCAAGTTGCCTCCGGGCGGCATCGTCGGCGTGATCGGCGCCAACGGCGCCGGCAAGACCACGCTGTTCAAGATGATCACGGGGCAGGAAAAGCCGGATTCGGGCACCATCACCATTGGAGAGACGGTGCAGCTTGGTTACGTCGATCAGTCGCGTGATGCGCTCGACGGCAAGAAGACGGTGTGGGAAGAAATTTCCGGCGGCAACGACCTGATCCTGCTCGGCAAGAAGGAAGTGAATTCCCGCGGCTACTGCTCGGCGTTCAACTTCAAGGGTGCCGATCAGCAGAAGAAGGTTGGCGCGTTGTCGGGTGGTGAGCGTAACCGCGTGCATCTTGCCAAGATGCTGAGGTCCGGCGCCAACGTGCTGCTGCTCGACGAACCGACCAACGATCTCGACGTGGATACGCTGCGTGCGCTCGAAGAGGCGCTGGAAGATTTCGCCGGCTGCGCCGTTATCATCAGCCACGATCGCTGGTTCCTTGACCGCATCGCGACCCACATCCTCTCCTTCGAGGGCGATAGCCACGTCGAATGGTTCGAGGGCAACTTCCAGGATTACGAGAAGGACAAGCTGCGCCGTCTCGGACAGGATGCGGCCATTCCGCATCGTGTGAAGTACAAGAAGCTCACGCGATGAACGAGCCGCTGAACAGTGCGCAATTGCCCACCGAGCAGGCATTCCCGACGAAGGCTGGGCCGTGCATCCGCTTTGAGCAGGAGGCGCAGACGGGGCCCTGTTAACATGCCTTCGCATCACATCCGTAATCTGGCCATTGTTTGCCGCCTGACGTAAAAAGGGGCGAGCGTAAGCAAGGAGCGTACGGATGGCCGACTGGAGTGCGGAGCAGTACCTTAAATTCGAGGATCAGCGCACCCGGGCGGCACGCGATTTGCTAGCACAAGTCCCGCTGCAACGGGCACGCCAGGTCGTTGATATCGGATGTGGGCCCGGAAACTCGACTGCCTTGCTCTCTGAACGTTGGCCGGATGCCCGCATTACCGGCATCGATACATCTGCGGACATGCTGCGGCAGGCGCGTGAACGTCTCCCGCAGCATCAGTTCATCGAAGCCAATATATCGCACTGGGCTCCCCAAGCAGGCACCGATGTGCTGTTCGCGAACGCGATCTTTCAGTGGGTTCCGGATCATCTCACGCAACTCAAGCGCCTCGTGGCCAAGTTGCCGGAAGGTGGCGTGCTCGCCGTGCAGATGCCGGACAATCTCGACGAACCATCGCACGTTCTTATGCGCGAGGTGGCCCGGCTTGAGCCGTTCCGCAAGCAGCTTGCCAATGCGGCGGAGGCGCGGGATGTGTTGCCGAAGCCTGGTGCATACTACGATGCGCTCAGGCCTCTGTGCCGGAACATCGACATCTGGCACACGATCTACAATCACGTACTCGACGATGCGCAGGCCATCGTTGAATGGGTGAAAGGAACGGGACTTCGTCCGTTTCTCGATCCACTCGATTTCCCGGAGCGCAGGGAGTTCCTTGAAGCCTATGGTGCGCGCATCGCGGCAAGCTATCTGCCGCAAGCAGACGGCAAGATATTGCTGCGTTTTCCGCGATTTTTCCTTGTTGCAGTCCGATGAAAGTGCACTCTGTGGGGTGATCTTTGCGAAGCTGACATCATGATGTCGGATCGGAAAAAAGTTCTGCGGTTAAACGTCGCTGCAGCGCCGCTCGACAGAATCGGACAAGCTCCCCAATTGAGGGGAGTTCGATTCTATCCAGCCGGAGCTTTTCTTAAATGACCCTGACGCCTGATACGCCTTTGCCGCCACACGGCAAGACGCTGCGCCCGATTCCGATGCTGATCTTTGGATCGCGCTGGCTGCAATTGCCGCTTTATGTCGGATTGATCGTCGCGCAGGGCGTCTATGTGGTGCTCTTTTTGAAGGAGCTTTGGCACCTCATCGCCCATTCATTCGACTTCTCCGAGCAGCAAATCATGCTGGTGGTACTCGGCTTGATCGACGTGGTGATGATCTCGAACCTTCTGGTGATGGTGATCGTCGGTGGTTATGAGACTTTCGTCTCGCGGCTCAATCTGCGGGGACATCCGGATGAGCCGGAATGGCTCAGCCACGTGAACGCGAGTGTGCTCAAGATCAAGCTTGCGATGGCCATTATCGGCATCTCCTCGATCCATCTGCTGCGGACCTTTATCGAGGCCGGCAACCTCGGAGGCGTTGGCCGCACGACCAATTACACCGACACCGGCGTGATGTGGCAGACCATCATCCATGTGGTCTTTATATTGTCGGCAATGGGCATCGCTTATGTGGACCGCATTTCGAATGGGGCGGTTTTCGTGCACGATGGACAGCGGGTAAATAACGGACATTCACATCACGGGCATTGATGCAGTCAACGTTACGATCGACAACGAAGACCCTGTGGCGCACGATTGCGTGCACCGCGACGCTGTTGGCTCTCATCGCATCTCAGGCAGCGATGGCAGCCGATGCGGGTTTCACACAATTCATTGCTTCGCTATGGCCTGAAGCACAACGGGTCGGTGTCTCGCGTGCAACGTTCGACGCCCAGACCCGCGGGCTTGAACCGGATTACAAGTTACCGGACCTGTTGTTGCCCGGTCGCCCCGAAACCGGTGCGCCGGCTCAGGCGGAATTCGTGCAAGTGCCCGCTGATTACCTGAAGGAAGGGAGCATCGCTCGCCTCGCGGCCGAAGGTCAGCGGCTCATGCAGCAGCACGCCGCGACGCTTAAGGCGATCGAACAGCGATTTGGCGTTCCCGGCACCATCATTTTGGCGATCTGGGGACGCGAGACCGACTATGGCCGCTATACGTTGCCATACGACGGACTGCGCGTGCTGGCGACGCAGGCTTATGTCGGGCGGCGCAAGGATCAATATCGCAGCGAATTCATCGAGGCTTTGAAGCTGATCCAGAATGGCGACGTGACGCGCAAGCAACTACGCGTGTCGTGGGGGGGCGCGACAGGGCTGACACAGTTTCTCCCATCAGAGCTCCACAAGCATGGCGTCGATTTCGATGGGGACGGCCACGTCAACATCTGGACGTCGATCCCGGATGCGCTGGCTTCGGCGGCCCAGCAGCTAAAGAACAAGGGCTGGCAGCCGGGATTGCGCTGGGCGTATGAGGTGCGTGCGCCACGCAATGTCGATTGCACACAAGGTGTACCGGAAGTCACCAAGCCGATCTCCGAATGGCTGCGTGAAGGATTTGTCCCGGTGCGGGGACTGCGCCTGAGCGCAGCCGAACAGGCACAGACCGCCTCCTTATTGCAGCCTGAGGGGATCTACGGGCCGGCTTTCCTCACCACGAAGAATTATTTCGTGATCAAGGAATACAATTTCTCCGATCTCTACGTGCTGTTCGTCGGTCACCTCAGCGATCGCATGAGGGATCCGCAGCCATTTGCAACACCATGGTCCGCCTCGACACAGCTACGCAGCGCTGATGTGGAAGCGATGCAGAAGAACCTAACGCGCCTCGGTCTCTACAGCTCGAAGCTCGACGGCAAGGCGGGCATGCAGACGCGCGCAGCGCTTGGCGCTTATCAGAAGAAAGCCGGCCTCAAGGTGGACTGCTGGCCGAGTGAGGATGTGCTACGCGCGATGACCGCCGGACGATAGCGCTCCAGGCTTCGCGCCAAACAAAAACCCGGCCGTTCGACGGGCCGGGCTTGAAAACCCAAATCTCACGACGATCGTGAGGCGCGGTCAGATCAATCGCAAACCTGAATGCGGCGGAAGCGCCAGGCGTAACCATCCCAGAAGCGCTCACGGACGAGACGGCAAGCGGGCTCCTCAACGTAAACCGGTGCCGGAGCGGCATAGGCCGGGCGGCTGTTAGCAATGGCTGCGCCGGCGATCGCGCCGCCGAGAATGCCAAGGCCCACGCCAGCGGCGATTGCGCCACCGTCACGTGCGTTAGCGGCTGGCATTGCAGTTGCCAGCGACCCAGCAACCGTCACAGCAGCAAGGAATGCCGAAAATGCCTTCTTCATATCTTCATCTCCTCAGATCACGCCAGAGCCCGGCGCAAGGCGATTGGTTTCAAGGACCAGCAACTGAATGCAATGTTGTTGAGGGCCCCAATTTGACTGCTCCGCCTCAGGTGGAGCATCCGTATTCATCCCCAGATACCAATATACTGAAGATTCTGAGGCATGGTTCTTAAAAAAAGCGCCCGGAACGGCGATTTTACCGTTCCGGACGTCATAATTCTTCAAAGCGAGGCAGGAGAGCCGCATATAAAGCCTTGCCGGAGTTCCTGCTTAACCACGCTTACCGGCAGACCTTTTATCCGCAGACCTGGACCCGGCGAATTCGCCAGCCGTAGCCATCCCAGAAGCGCTGGCGTTGCCAATAGCAGGGGGCGGCTGCGTAGGCCGGACCGCCGTAGTAGCCATAGCCCGGGCCGTAATATCCATAGCCACTGTTGGCGGCGATACCGCCGATGATCGCGCCGGCAGCCAGGCCGCCAATCACGCCGGCTGCAACACGTCCGCCGCGCGCTTCTGCGGGAGCAGGCGCTGCGAGTGCGGTAACTGCAAGGGTGGCGGCAGTGGCAACCGCCAGAACGATCTTCTTCATGGCTTCACCTTTTCAACATTCACGACACACAACAACGGATGTCTGGGGCGATGGTTGCAGACGCAGATTGAACGGGAACTGAACAGTACTGTCAGCTTTTCGCCATCATTCTGCAGCGGCCATGCAAGCATGGCGAAATTTCCAAGCAAAAACGGCGCCCCGCGATGTGCGATGACGCCGTTTTGAGTTTCTGATGCCGAACGCTGGAAAGCCGGGCGCCAGCTTCACGCAGATGATCAGAAGAGCGACGCGTATTGCGTCAGGCCAGCCTTCTGAACAAGGCGCATGGCGGTCTGCTTCTGGTCATCGTCAAGGCGAGCGAAGAGCGCGGACGCTGCGGGCGCAAAGCGGCGAACGGCGGCTTCGTTCAACTGAGGCTCGCGGGCAAGGGCACGCAAAGCGTTGGCAACTGCAGGCCAATACTTTTCCTGATCAGCTTTCAACTTGAGCGCCGCGCGATAACGCATAATTGCGACTTCGTTCATTGCGGCCCTGAAAACCGACACGCGCGCCGGCTTGGCTGTGGCTTCTGCACCCATCTCCTGGGCGGCGACAGGGGTGCACAGGGCAACAGCCAGTGCGATCGCGATCGGCAATTTTCGCATTTCTCTCACTTTGTAATGATTAGATGACTTGCGCCGGGCGTAGGGGCCATATGTGACCAAAATGCGTTCTGTTGGGTTAATTTTCCGGAAAAAAGTTCACTTGATCGTATTAAGGTTTCCGTGAGGAATTTTTATCCGCAATTACAAAGGCTTCTTAATATTCGCTGACGAAAACTATGCGTGAAAAATGCGGTGGATCCACGGATCAGCGGTGAAGCAACTCACTCACGGCGATTTTGTTTCAGCGTTTAACGCTGATTATCTCGTCAAACAGCTCGAGCGCACGAAGCGCAAACGCACGCATATTCGCAATGCGGTCGCTGCTGCCAGTGTCTAGTGTGATTGTTCGTGCAATGGGGCCGGCAACGCCCATGCAGGAATGTCCCGCAGCGTCGCCGTAGCGATTGCCTGTCGGGCCTGTCGCTCCGGTTTCGCTCAATCCCCATGTCGTGTTGAGAAGTTCGCGCGCGCGAGACGCGAGCAACGCCGCATACGCTTCTGTTGCACCGCGCATGCCGTCCATTTCTTCTTTCGTGATGTTCACAAGGGCAGCGCGCGCTCGCGGCGTGTAGATGACGCCGCCGCCACGATAGTAAGCGGATGCGCCGGGCACCGAAAGCAGTGCTGCGGAAATCAATCCACCAGTCGATGACTCCGCAACGCCAACAGTCTCACCTCGTGCGATCAGCGACGCAGCGATATTCTCCGCAAGCGGCAGCAGCTTTTCCATGCGTGTTGTCCTTCGGGAATGCGTCGCGATTATTCGATGGTTCAGAGTAGTGTCCTGAACCGGGCTTCGACCTGTTCATGAGATTCAGGCGTGCCCATTCCTGTCTGCTCGTGGATCACTTCGCTAATGCTGGGTTGCGCCGATCGTGCCACGCGTGCGTCGGGCGACCAAAGCTTTGCGCGCATCAGCGCCTTGCCGCAGTGGAAATAGGCTTCGCGCACGGAGACATCCAGCACCGCACGCGGCGGCTTGCCGAATTCGACCATGGCCTGCAGCAATTCCGGATCTGCGGATAGCGTCGCGTCGCCGCCAACGCGCAACGTCTCATCGAGGCCCGGTACGAAGAAGATCAATTGCACGTAGCCCGAACCACTGAGCAGGTTGCGAAAACTGTCGATGCGATTGTTGCCTGGGCGATCAGGCATCAGCAACCGATTGCCATCTTTGACCGAGACAAAACCAGGATTGCCGCCGCGAGGCGAGGCATCGACGGTGCCGTCGGGACCGGCTGTGGCGAGCACGCAGAATGGTGAGAGGTTGATGAAGTTGGCCGCATGGCGATCGATCCGCGACAATGCTTTCGCAATCACCCGCTCTGTGGGCGGGGGGTAGATGGTTTTGAGATCGTCAAATCCGATATCGGTCACTACTCACGCTCCCTTGTGTGGTGGTTCAGAAGTTCGCTTCATTTTCACGGCGAGTCCAAGCGAACTTCGGAACCTGAACCACACTAGAATTATAGGTTGCTCGTGTCCTTTCGAATCCGAAGTTCGCTACGAGGCGCGCTGCAGTATGAGGCGAACTTCGGATTCGGGACATTAGCTGCGTTTGTTTTTTCACCTTAGCCACAGCGCTGCATATTGGCGCAAACAACATTTTGCCGAGCGCAAGTGACGCACACATCTCTTTAGATCGATTCCAATATGAACAGCGTACGGTTGCTAGTTTGGAATAGCTTAAAACTGGCTGTTTTGCTTTTGCATCCAGCGCCCCGCTGAAATATCGATGGATCAACGTCCTCACAGGTTTTCCAATCAATCCATGATCGTTTGTTCCTGTAACGTGCTGACCGACCACGACGTGCGTAGTGCGGTGGTTAAGGACCTGCCGCGTACTGCCGGGCAGGTCTATGGCTGCCTCGGCTGCAGCGCTCAATGCGGCCGCTGTGCGCGCACCATCAAGAAAATCATGGACGAGGCGCTCGGCCCCTGTGCGAAGGCTTGCTGTGCCGGCTGCCCGCACTCCCAGGAGCAGGCTGCGACCCACACGCATCACCCCGCCGTGGTACTGCCCGCTGAGATCGCTGCCTGATCTCTCGACGGAACCTTATCCCCAGCCTCGGCCAAAGCCTGAAAGGCGCTTGTTCTCTGTTGCGATCTGATTTAGAACGTTTCTAAATTGGATTTCGGGACCGTTTGAGGCGGTTCCCTGCAATGGAGTGCATCATGCAAGGCGACGCGAGGGTCATCGAATATCTCAACAAGGGCCTACGCAGCGAACTCACGGCGATCAACCAGTATTGGCTGCATTACCGCCTGCTGGACAACTGGGGCCTCAACGAGATGGCCAAGGTGTGGCGCAAAGAATCCATCGAGGAGATGCATCATGCCGACCGCTTCACGGACAGGATTCTATTCCTTGACGGGTTTCCGAACATGCAAGTTCTGGATCCGCTCCGGATCGGCCAGAATGTGAAGGAGATCATCGAGTGTGATCTTGCGGCGGAACACGGCGCACGCGATCTCTACCAGGAGGCCGCGACCTACTGCCATGGCGTCAAGGATTACGTCTCGCGCGATCTGTTCGAGAGCCTGATGAAGGACGAGGAAGAACACATCGATTTCCTTGAGACCCAACTCGATCTGATCAACCGCATTGGCCTTGAACTCTACACCCAGAAGCACATTGGTGGTTTGGAAAAAGAGGATCACTGAGCGGAGTTGCTCTCGGTTCTCAGCGGTTTCGCCTTGAAGACGTGGTCATACTGGCGAAGGAGCCAACATGTGCCGCAATATTAAAACGCTCTTCAACTTCGAGCCGCCGGCGACCGAGGACGAGATACACGCTTCCGCGCTGCAGTTCGTGCGGAAGCTCTCCGGCTTCAACGCGCCTTCAAGAGCGAACGAAGCGGCATTCAACCGTGCGGTCACTGAGGTTTCTGATGCCGCGCGCCGCCTGCTAACCTCGCTTGAGACTATGGCGCCGCCACGTGATCGCGAGGTTGAAGCCGAGAAAGCGCGAGAGCGGAGCAGAGCACGGTTTGGTTGATTGCTTCATTTTTTCGGATCGGGTGCTAAAGATCATCGGGGCTCGTGCCAAGCGAGCCTCGTTTTATTTGGGAAATGATTCGCCATTGCATTGGTCCGGATGGGCAACATGCAAGCTCATTCATGCGGGATGAATCGCGTTTGCGAATCTGTTCGATGCGCTAAGGTCCACTCCGCTTTTGCGTTTTGCGCATCTCTTCACGGCCATTGCACGGAGAAATCTTCATGCCGCTTTCATCTACTATTCGTGTCGCGCTGATTGCCCTGGCAATGCTCGCCGGGTTCAGTTTCTCGTCCTCCGCCCAGGCCGATAGCGGGACCGTAAGCCTCACCATCTACAAGGGCGGCTGGTTCATCGGTGGTTCAGGCGGCGGCGGCACGCTCAACTTTCGCGGCAGAAGCTATGCGCTGTCCGTCGGAGGAATTGACTACGGTCTCGTGTTCGGCGGCTCAAAGACGGTGCTGCGTGGCCGGGTGAGCAACATTAACCGGCCTTCCGACGTGGCCGGTGTATATGGCGCTGCCGGAGCTGGCCTTGCGATTGGTGGTGGCGCACGCGCCATCGTGCTCACCAATCAGAAGGGCGCAGTGCTGGAGCTTTCCGGCCGGCAATACGGACTGATGGCCAACGCAGATCTGAGCGGACTGGCGATTACCATGAAGTAATTCGGTGCGAGGCGCTTTTCTTTGACGAAAGGCGCCTCAGCCATCGACGGTCGCGACGGTGGTTTGCTCCGTCGAGACCCCGGAAAGCTTACGCTTATCCCACGCCTCAAAGCCCAGCATGCCAGCGGCCATGGCGGCGACAAATACGATCACGGGCAGGCTAAGACCGACGAGATTGACCAGTGCCGGGCCGGGGCAGAGACCAACCAGACCCCAGCCCACACCGAAGAGCGCTGCGCCGACGACGAGGTGGGCATCGATATCGCGTCGCGTTGGCCATAGACTTTGTGCCGCGAGAATGGGCGTGCCGCGCCGCTTAGCCAATGCAAAGCCGATGCTTGAGATAGCAACTGCTCCGGCCATCACGAAGGCCAGCGTCGCATCCCACGCGCCAAAGATGTCAAGGAAGCCCAGGACCTTTCCGGTCTGCGTCATGCCCGAAATGAGCAGTCCTGCGCTGAAGATAAGGCCGCAGACAAAGCTTGCGAGAACAAGCGGCATGATCAACCTCCGATCATGTGACGTACGATGGCAACCGTTGCGATAGCCGCGGCCATGAAGATCACCGTGGCCACCATCGAGCGCGCCGACAGCCGAGCGATGCCGCACACGCCATGGCCCGATGTGCAGCCGCCTCCCATTCGGCTGCCGAACCCGACCAACAGGCCCGCAATCGCGACGAGGATCAGGCTGGCCGGCATTACAGGAACAGGGAGGGGGACGCTGAACGCCAACGCCGCAATGAGAGGTGCTGCGATCAGCCCCGCAACGAAAGCGAGCCGCCACGCGCGATCACGTGCGCCGGATTGGAGCATTCCACCGAAGATACCGCTGATACCCGCGATGCGGCCGGTCAGTAGCATCAGCGCTGATGCGGCAAGTCCGATCAGTGCGCCGCCAAGTAGCCCGGAGAGAGGCGTGATGTTGTGCATGGGCTAGACCTCTCATGTTTGTACGCTCCACATAATCTTGGAGCGTACGAGGTCAAGCAAGATGTGCCGACAGGCTTACTTCCGTCCCGCCTCTTTCCAGCACATCTCATGCGCCGGCGGATACGTTCGCTCCAGTGCCGTGATGTTCTCGAACGGCTGGTTATCCTCCACGACCTCCTGCATGCAGGTGCAGTACTTTCGCAACTTCTCGGGCTGCTCTTTGCTCGATTTGCGCTGATCGATGCAGGTGTTGATCCAGGCGCGATCGGCAGCGGTCAGTTTGGCGGCAAGTGTTGGGGCGGAGCAGGCAAAGAGGCCCAAGCTGATAACAACGAATTTCGATGGTGAAGTCATAAACATTAATCCTCAGAATCGAAGCATAGCCATAGCAGTGCGCAGGGCAAAGATCAGCAGATCGGAGACCAACGAGCACACCAGGATCGTTCAACTCCGCCGAGCCAAACTCGGCCGTCCAAAGGGACACACAAAAAAGGCCGGGCATTGCCCGGCCTTTTTGTCTATTTAGATCGCGAGATGGTTCACAGCGCTCTGTTGCTGTCCTTCACGGCATCGGCTTCGACATAGACCTCGCCGCCCATCTTCATGAACTTCTCGCTCATTTGCGCCATGCCATCCTCGATGGTGCCGGAGATGTTCAGCCCGACCCGATCCGGATCGTTCAGCGTGGCGGCGTAGTCGCGCACGTCCTGCGTGATCTTCATCGAGCAGAACTTCGGTCCGCACATCGAGCAGAAGTGTGCGACCTTGTGTGCTTCCTTCGGCAGCGTCTCGTCGTGATAGGCCACCGCCGTATCCGGATCGAGACCGAGGTTGAACTGGTCCTGCCAGCGGAAGTCGAAGCGGGCCCGGGACAGCGCGTCGTCGCGCAGCTGTGCCGCCGGGTGGCCCTTGGCGAGATCGGAGGCGTGCGCCGCGATCTTGTAGGTGACAACACCGACCTTGACGTCATCGCGGTTGGGGAGACCAAGATGCTCCTTCGGCGTGACGTAGCAGAGCATTGCGCAGCCAAACCAACCGATCATGGCCGCACCGATGCCCGAGGTGATGTGGTCGTAGCCGGGAGCGATGTCGGTGGTCAGCGGTCCAAGGGTATAGAACGGCGCCTCGCCGCATTCCTTGAGCTGCTTGTCCATGTTGATCTTGATCTTGTGCATCGGCACGTGGCCGGGGCCTTCGATCATCACCTGACAGCCCTTGTCCCACGCGATCTTGGTGAGCTCGCCAAGAGTTTCGAGTTCGGCGAACTGAGCGCGGTCGTTGGCGTCGGCGATCGAGCCGGGACGCAGGCCGTCGCCGAGCGAGAACGACACGTCGTATTTGCGCATCAGGTCGCAGATTTCCTCGAAATGCGTGTAGAGGAAGCTCTCCTTGTGATGCGCCAGGCACCACTTCGCCATGATCGAGCCGCCGCGCGACACGATGCCGGTGACGCGATTGGCGGTGAGCGGCACGTAGGCGAGACGCACACCGGCATGGATAGTGAAGTAGTCGACACCCTGTTCGCACTGCTCGATCAGCGTGTCTTTGTAGAGTTCCCAGGTCAGCTTCACCGGATCGCCGTCGCACTTCTCCAGCGCCTGATAGATCGGCACGGTGCCGATCGGGATCGGGGCGTTGCGGAGGATCCATTCGCGTGTGGTGTGAATGTTGCGGCCGGTCGACAGGTCCATCACCGTGTCGGCGCCCCATCGGATCGCCCACACCATCTTGTCGACTTCTTCCTCGACCGAAGACGTCACCGCCGAGTTGCCGATGTTGGCGTTGATCTTGGTCAAGAAGTTGCGGCCGATGATCATCGGCTCGAGTTCGGCATGGTTGATGTTGCAAGGGATGATAGCGCGGCCGCGCGCGATCTCGCTGCGCACGAATTCCGGCGTAATGAAAGCGGGGACCGATGCGCCAAACGACTCGCCGTCGGCAAGAGCGGCTTCAGCGCGCTCAAGCTGCTTCTTGCGGCCGAGATTTTCACGCTCTGCGACATAGATCATCTCCTTGGTGATGATCCCGGCGCGGGCGAATTCGAGCTGGGTGATCGGTGCATTGCCGACCCCGCGGAGCGGCTTGTGATGGGCCTTGAAGGCGGCGGCTGCGTGCGACGCGCTGACGTTGCCGTTGTCTTCAGGCTTGATCTGACGACCTTCATATTCCTCGACACCGCCGCGCTCCTTCACCCACGCGATGCGATGGCGCGGCAGGCCGGCGTTGACGTCGATGATCACGTTCGGATCGGTGTAGGGGCCTGACGTGTCATAGACAGGAAGATTGGGCTCCCCGGCGCCTTCGCTCAGAATGATCTCGCGCAGCGGCACCCGCAGATCCGGCGCGGCGTCAGGCACCGAGTAGATCTTGCGCGACGAGGGCAGGCCGCCGGTGGTGACGGCCGGCAATGTGGTGTCGGGATTGGAGCGAATGTTCATTGGCGTCCTCCTTGTGAGTCGCTTTGCTAAATCAGGCTGCTTCTGAATATTGACCGAGCCACGCACGCACGCGCGCGTCCGGATCGGCGTTCTGGGTGACGTCGCTGACGACGGCGATGGAGTTTGCCCCAGCGGCGAAAATGTCCGGAGCGTGTTCAAGCTTGATGCCGCCGATCGCGACCAGCGGAATATCGCCGACCGCAAGTTTCCATGCTGTGATCCGCTCGATGCCTTGCGGAGCAAAGCGCATTGCTTTCAAGGTCGTGAAGAAGATCGGCCCGAGCGCCACATAGTCCGGCTTGTGCTGGAGCGCATTGTCGAGTTCTTCCTCATCGTGTGTCGAGAGGCCCAATGTCAGGCCCGCACTGCGGATGGCGTTAACATCGGCCTCCGCCAGATCTTCCTGGCCCAGATGAACGTGCTTCGCGCCTGCTTCAATCGCTGCCCGCCAGTAATCATTGACCACCAACTTCGTCGGGGTTCCGTTGACCACGGCAAGAGCCTCACGAACGATGGCAAGTGCCTGCGTGTCGTCCAGGCTTTTTGCGCGTAACTGCACAGTGCCGACACCAAGTTTGGTGAGGCGTTCGACCCACGCAACGCTGTCGACGACAGGATAGAAACGATCAGGATACGGCATGCCAGAATGGTGTCCCAACGACTGGGGTTGAAGGAGAAGCAAAGTCGCGCGCGCCCATCAGGCCGGCCTCGAAACCAGCGCGTCCAGCTTCGATCGCAAGGCGGAAGGCATGAGCCATCGTGACGGGATCGTCAGCCTTGGCGACCGCGGTGTTGAGCAACACCGCATCGAAGCCGAGCTCGAGCGCTTCAGCGGCGTGAGATGGCGCGCCGATGCCGGCATCGACCACCAGCGTGATGTCAGGCAATCGCTGCCGCAGAAGTTTGAGCGCGTCGCGATTGGTGACACCGCGCGCGCTGCCAATGGGGGATGCCCATGGCATCACGACCTTGCATCCTGCATCGACAAGGCGCTGTGCCACCGACAGATCTTCGGTACAATAAGGAAACACCTCGAAGCCATCATTGATCAGGATGTTTGCGGCTTCCACAAGCCCGACGACATCGGGTTGTAATGTTTCATCGTCGGCGATGACTTCCAACTTGATCCAGGACGTGCCGAACAACTCGCGCGCAAGCTTTGCGGTCGTGACCGCTTCTCGCACGCTCCTGCAGCCGGCGGTGTTCGGCAGCACTGTGACGCTCAGCTCCCGGATCAGCGACCAGAACGCGTCGCCAGTCTTGCCGCCCGCAGCTTCGCGGCGCACGGAAACGGTAACGATCTCACTTCCTGCTGCGCGGATCGCGTCCTGCATGATCTTCGGAGACGGATAGAGCGCACTGCCGATCAGGAAGCGGGAAGAAAATTCCCTGTCGTAGAATTTCACGGTCTTAGCGGCCATGGTCATCCTCCCTGCCGGGGCGTGAGGATTTCGACGGCATCGTTGTCATTGAGCGGTGTTTCCGACCATCGCGCGCGAGGGACTACGTCATAGTTCACTGCGACGGCCAGGTGCGTGCCTTCGTATTCGAGTTCGGCCAGCAGCGCGTCGACGCGCGTGGCCGTGGTCTCGCGGCGTTCGCCGTTGACGATCAGGAACATTGCATCACCTCGTTGTGGATGAGGCCGCGCTGCACATAGGACAGGGTCAATTCCGCGAGCGCTGGCGCCAGCAGAAAGCCGTGGCGATAGAGTCCGTTGACGGAAATCCTTGCACCGTCGATGGCGATGCGCGGCAGATTGTCGGGGAAAGCGGGGCGAAGGCCGACGCCAAGCTCGATGATGCGGGCTTCGGCGAAGGCCGGGTGGACGGCATAGGCGGCGGTCAGCAGTTCGAGTGCGGAGCGCACGCTTACGCGATCGTCCTCGCTCTCGATCGATGTCGCGCCGAGCATGAAACGGTTGTTGTCACGCGGGATGACGTAGAGCGTCCAGCGCGGATGGAGTATTCGCACCGGGCGTGCCAGTTGCACTTCATCCGTCTCCACGATGATCATTTCACCTTTGACGCCACGAAGATCGGGAAACTTGTCGCGCGCGCTCAAGCCGCGGCAGTCAATCAGGATGCCGCTATCCGCGAACGCGTCCGGATCGCAGTCCGAGCGAAAGCGGATTTCGCCGCCGGCTGCAGCCAGCATCTCATGCAACTTCGGCAGCACGCGGCGCGGCTCGACATGGCCTTCACCGGCGAAGAACAAGGCCTCGCGAAACCGGCCATCGAGCGATGGCTCAAGGCGGGCGATCCCGTCAGCACTAAGGCGCTCATGGTCTGTGGTCAGTTTGGCGAAGCGCTCAAAATCAGCGCGGTCGCGAGGGTGGGCGACCACAAGCGAACCGTTGAATGGGGTCTCTGGCAGAAGTTCGCGCCACAGATCCAGCGAGCGGATGCCTAGACGGGTGATCACGGGCTCGGAGCCCTCGCGTTCGCACCACGGCGCCAGCATGCCACCGGCGAAATGGCTCGTCGCCTGTGTCATCGCGACATCATCGCGCTCGTGGACGGTAACCTTGTAGCCCGCGCGCGCGAACAGTAACGCATGCCAACTGCCTGCGATTCCGGCACCAATAATATTGACTGAAGATCCCCACTGGGGAGAAGACGATTTCTGCAACATCCCTGTCCCTTCGCCGGCATGACCCGGATCAGGTTCAAAGGGTCACCGCGCCATCGCGGTATCTCAGCTCCCTGCCGGAGCACCCCTCGGAACAACCTCTATGTTAAGCGTAAGTGACGTGATGTCAATGTTTCCACATCTAATTCACCGCTTTGCGAGCCGCATATCAGCATATCTCCGATGCGTGCCGTCCTAGTGGAGCGGATTTGACGTCCTCTACCCTGCTTGCTGCGAATTCATGATGCGAACGTCAAATCCTAAAGCTCCACTAGAATCTTATATTTGCTAGTGGTCTTTCGATTCTAACGTTCGCAAAGGTGCCCGCCGAGACGGATGCGAACGTTAGAATCGGACCACTAGCCAATGAAACGCGCGCCAATATGAGCGCAGACTGGCCGAATCTTCGCGCGCTGTGCAGCGCACACTGCCGCTCTGGATCGGGCTGCTCATCTATGTCGTCTTCCTGGCCGGTGGACATTGGCTGCTGACCGATCCCGATACGTTTTGGCAGATCAGCGTCGGTCGCTGGATCGCCGAGCACCGCACGCCGCTGACCATGCGTGGTCAGCCCTGGACCTCGACGTATTGACCAGCACAGGCCTGCAGGCTTACGCGCTGCAGGGCCGGTGATGCTTGGCCGATCAACTTCCGTCGCCTTGCTCGATCAGGTGGATGGCTGGCGGAAGCTCTTTATTGATGAGTGCGCTGTCGTGCATGTCCGGGATCGGATGCTGTGCAGCGCGATACAGAGGTCAAAGCCTCCGAATACTAAACCCTTTAATCACTCCGGTGGCTGTAGCTGTAGAGCAGGGGCTGGAATTTGCTCTGCATTCGCATTCATAAGTGGAGACGATGCATTGATAATCGGCTGTTGTTTGTGCTGTAGCCGCTGACGTTTCGCGACGTAGTAATATCCGCCCGCATAGTAGCGGACAGCACGATCATGGTTGCCATTGGCGGCCCGAAAAGCGCCAGCAAGATATTTCACCGCATAAGTGAGATTCGTTTCGGGATCGAGCAGACCTTGTGCGGTGCCCGTGTAGCCAAGACCTCGCGCGGTCGCGAGCTTGATCTGCATCATGCCGTAATTGCCGGAGTGAACTGCACGCGGGTTATAGCGACTCTCTCGCATGATCACGCGATGCACGAGCTCCACGGGCAAGCCGTTTGCCGCGGCATGAGCCGCGACTATTTGTTCGTAGTTGGCACGTTGAGCGGAAGCGGGACAAATGAAAGACAGCGCCGCGCTTGCAGCGAGCAAGATACGTTTCATCGATCTCATCCTTGAAAAGATGGATTCCGGGCGGCCATACGCCGGCACTGGAATTGGCTGCCCGCTTCAACGATGACGGACGCGACGATCTTCATTGAGGTCAAATTGTGGAGAGATCGTGTCGCCCACAATTGTCCTAAGATCGAAGGGCTTCGTGCTTTTGAGACACCGCAAAAACGAAAACGCCGCACCGGAAATCGGCGCGGCGTAATCGATCCAGCGTTGAGCGATGATGTTATTTCTTTTTGACGAGCGGACAGCCGCCTTGATCCATCGGACGAAAGGCTTCGTCGCCTGGAACTGTCGTGATCAGCTTGTAGAGATCCCAGTCGCCTTTTGACTCGCTTGGCTTCTTGAGCTCGAACAGATGCATCTCATGCACCATGCGGCCATCATCGCGGATGTAGCCGTCCTTGGTGAAGAAGTCATGGATGTGTGTGGCTTTCATCTGGGCGATGGCTTTCAACGCATCATCGGTGCCGATGGCATCGATTGCCTTGAGGTAATGCATCGTCGCCGAGTAGAGGCCCGCCTGAATCATGGTCGGCATGTGTCCGACTTTGTCATAGAACCTCCTCGAGAATGCGCGGCTGGCATCGTCCCGGTCCCAATAGAATGCGTCAGTCAGGATCAAGCCTTGTCCGTCCGACAGGCCGATCGAATGCGAGTCGGTGATCTCGAGTAGCAAAGCAATCAGTTTTTGGCCGCCCTTGGTCAAACCGAATTCGGCTGCCTGTTTGATCGCATTGGTCGTATCACCACCGGCATTGGCGAGGCCGATCACCTTTGCTTTTGAGGCCTGGGCCTGCAGCAGGAAAGATGAGAAGTCCGAGGTGTTCAGCGGATGACGAATCGAGCCGAGCACCTTGCCGCCGCTTGCCTTGACGATGCTGGCCGCGTCGCGTTCCAGCGCAGCACCGAATGCATAGTCAGCCGCGAGGAAGAACCACTTGTCGTCGCCGCGCTTCACCATCGCTTTGCCGGCGACATTGGACAGCGCGTAGGTATCGTAGGTCCAGTGAATGCCGTTCGGCGAACATGCGGAGCCAGTGAGATCTGACGATCCGCCGCCGGAAATGATGAAAACCTTGTTCTTTTCGCGGGTGATGTTTTGCACGGCGAGCGCGACGGAGGACGTCGGCACGTCGAGAATCGCGTCGACCTTTTCGTTGTCGTACCAGTTGCGAGCGATGTTGGAGCCGACGTCCGGCTTGTTCTGATGGTCGGCGTGAACAACTTCGATCGGTTTGCCTTTGACCTTGCCACCGAAATCTGCGACGGCCATCTCGACCGCGGTGACCGAGCCTTGACCTGTTGCGTCTGAATAGAGGCTCGACATGTCGGTGAGCACTCCAAGCTTCACCACGTCGTCGGAAATCTGGGCTTGCGCCGTGACCGACGAGACCGTGAGCGCAAACAGCGCTCCGCCTGCGAGTGTGAGGAATTTCATTGCTACGGCCTCTCCCGTGGTTCCGTTTCTTGGATCATTTACGGGCGACAACCTGCGTCAAACCGCCGCAGCCATCAAGGCCTGTTCGTTCGCACAACAGCAAAATTTTCTGCGGACTTCACAACTTGGGGAGCGCGGTGACGGTGACGTTGATTGCGCCCTCTGCCTCCGCAATGACGCGAAGGGTGCTGGAATCGAAAGCGATGTTCGCAAGACGAATGTTGGTCACGGACGCATCCATGCGAATGCCGTCATCGCTTTGGCGAAAATCGGTGACGACGTCAGAAATTTTCTCGCGTGCATTGGCCGCAAACGTTTTGAGGTCAATGGTGGCACGATCTTCGAGCGCGCGTTGCAAATAGGGGATAGCTGGTTTCGCTGCGGCACCGAGCAGACCGAAAGCTGCATCGGATTCGACGGCGAGTTGCAGATCGGTGAGCCGCAGGATCTGCTGTTTCTGATCGAGAACAGGCTTGCCCCAGATATGCACTGTCGCTTCGCCGCCGAAGCCGAACCAGCTTGCCTTTTCTTTTGCATTCACCAGCAGCGAAATCAGCAAACGGTCGCCGGAAGCGCTCACCTTCGCGCTTTTGGCCGTCACATTCACCGCGCCGCTGCCATCCTCCGGGAAGACGCGATCCTTCAACTGCAAGGTGACGATCTTGCTGACCTCGGTGAAGGGAAGGTCGATCGGCACACCAATTTTTACGCGTCCGCGGTCAGGGGCGGGGACGATATTGAGTGTCGTTGGAAACGGGCAATCGGGCTTGGTCTCACTCGGCAGTACGCGCGTTTCCGCCTGTAGTCCGAGCGTCAGGTTGACTGCGTTGGTGTCGATGCGCGGTTGCGCCGCGACAGCGGTAACAGGTCTCATCTCAAGCCACAGTGGGGGCATGCCCACGGCGGCCGGTGGCAGCGGAATCGAACGGCATAGCTTCGCCCATTCGCGCCGTGCATTCTGTTCAAGCGATGGATCGTTGCGCAGCCGTTGCTGCAACAGGTTGATCTGCTCACTCACGGTCTTGTCGATCAGCGGCTTCACCTGCGCGGGAACAGCGATTTTTGCCCCCGCGACTGAAAGGCTGCTGTCACCGAGATTGACCTGGGCCGTGAGATTGGGATCGACGCGCCAGTTGGGCAGGATTTGCGGGCGCGCGGTCATCGCAACGTTGCCGTGAATCGCCGCGTTGGCGTTTAGCGATTTGATCGAGACGTTTCCGAGTTGTTCGACGGCGCCATCGCCCAGAAGGTTGCCGAGTGCATTGCCAAGCGCGCTGCCGCCTGCGACCGAGAGGGAGCCGAGCACTGTGAGCCGGCCATCGAGAGGCGTCGAGAGCGCCAAAGTATTTTGTGCACCAGACGCGGCGATCGGACCACGCGAGACGGTCCAGTTGATATCGGCATTGGAGAGGATTTGTGCGATCGGATTTTCAGCTTTGCCACCAAGATCGCGCGGGGCAGCCCGATCAAGCGCATCGCGCAATGCTGTGATCGACACAGCGATCGGAGTCATGATTTCGGAATTGCGCGACACCGGCGGCAGAGGCGGAAGTTGTGCCAGCTTGGGTGCCGCGACGTCGGTTGGCCAGAGCCTGTTCATTGCATAGAGGCTGGCCGCGAATGAAATGACGAGAGCCGCCAGCCCCAACAAAATGATTTTTATGCGCATCACGACTCCAGTCTCATCACGACAGCGATGCTACCGTTCTCGTCGCGCGCATGCCACCCCGCGCAGCGCATGTTCCAGGGTCGTTATTTTCAATAGGCGAAAGGGCGCGTCAGCTTCGAAGATCGGTTCCCGTCTAGTGTGGTGGTACAGATGTTCGCTCGATTTTCCCCGCGAGTCCTTCCAGCGAACTTCTGAACCTAAACCACACTAGAATCATAAAAGTTGCTAGCGTCCTCGCATGATAACGCGAACTTTGGATCCGGGACACTAGTTGTTGCGCTCGTCGGATTTCTTCCGATCCTGGCCTTGCTTTGGTGACGGCTGCCGTTGTTGTGCAGGTTGTCCCTGCGGCGCAGAGCGCGGCGCGGCCGCCGGCACCTGAGGAATTGGCAGTCCCCGCACGCCGAGCCGGCCCGCAATGCCGCCGAGTTGGCCCGGCAATCCTCCAAGTTGTCGCGGTCCGAACTGGCCTGATCCGCCGCCGAATTGTCGTTGCGGATGATTAGGCGTGCCGGGCTGACGTTGCATGCCCTGTTGATGAGGAAGACCTTGGCGCGCTCCAAATTGATTGGGAGCACCCGTTGGCCTTTGCATCCCGGGGCCATGTTGCAGGCCTTGCCGCTGCAAACTTCCGGGTGAATTCGGGGCGCCTGGTTCGCGCTGCCCGAATTGTCCCGGTGCACCCGACCGGCGTTGCTGTCCGGGTTGGTTCTGCAGGCCCGTGCGCTGCTGGCCTGGTGCGTTCTGGAAGCCAGACCGTCTTTCCTGGCCGGGCTGTTGCGGTTGGCCTGGCCGGTTCTGAAGACCGGGTCTTTGCGGCGTCTGCCGCTGCGGATTACGCAGATCAGGCTGTTGTCCCGGTCGATTGCGGAGACCCGGCTGGTTCTGCGGGCCAGGCTGCCGCTGCAAGCCTGGCTGCTGTGAGCCCGGCCGGCCGAAGCCCGGCTGCCGTTGCGGATTTTGCATGCGGAAAGTGCGCTGCTCCCTGACAATGTTGCGGCCGATGTTTTGCATCACGTGCACTCGCTGTACGAAGCCGCGGTCGCGTGCCATCTGCCGCGCTGACATCACCATAGGCATCACCGACATTCGCATACCAAATCCGCGGACCATCTCGCCGCGCACGGTGAATCCGCTTGCGCCCTGTGTCAGCATGCCAAGCGGCGCGCCATCGCGCGCTTTGACTTCGATGCGGCCGACCTTGCCGTCCGCATCGGGATAAAGTTTGACGCCGACATTGTTGATGGTGCTGCTGGCTGACGCGCCTTCAGGCACCTCCACGACGCCGGTGGTGCCGCGAATGCCGAGCGTTGCCGTTGGCGTTTCGATTTTCATGTCGCCGGTCTTGGCGACGGCAGCGGCAACGAAGGCCATGGTGCCACGAGCGACATTGATCAGAGCAGCGTTGGCCTTGCCGCCTTCCTCGTAAACGAAATTGTCAACGACAACACGCGAACTCGCGGACAGGTTGAGCGTCGTGTCATCTGTGAAGGTGACAATGAGCGCTGAGCTTTTACCGGTCTGCAGTGTGTCGCCCTTGTAGATATCGTCCTTCAATTTGAGCGGCGCGCTGGCACCGTTGCGCGTAACCGTTGCGGTGCCTTGCAAAGTTGCGACATTGCCGACGGGTTCTTCGGCCACAGCCTGCGATGAATCGGCAGCAGCTTGACCTGATGGCTGCGCATTAGGCTGCTGCGACTGGTCGGCCTGCGCTGGTTCGGGCGTTGTCGGTTGAGACGTTGCCGGTTGCGCTGGCGCCGTTTGTGATGGTTCAGCCTGCGCAAGGCGGAAGTTGGATGAGCGAGGGCTTTCCGCTCTGGCCGTAACCGACGTTGAGATGAGGCTGCAAAAGATCAACGCAACAACCAGGCCGCGGCAGCTATTCACGATGACACCTGTGTAAAGCAATAAAGAACGGAAGCTCAGGTAACGGAAACGATTTTTGACAGCACCAGTACCCCGATGCAACGCCAGTTGTTCGTGAAAGTGGATCTATCCATTGCAATTGTAATGTGAACGCCGGGGCGCCAGCCGTCCGTCAAATCAATATCGAGAAGAGAAGCATCGAGATCTCCCTGCACATTCACTTGGTCTGCGCAGGGAGGACGAGGGTTCAAAGGCTTGGATTGGATTCATCAAGCACGTCATCCGGCAGGTACGGTTTGTCCGCCGGCTTTCCGCCAAGCCTCCAGTCCGCCCTGGATATGCCCGGTGTTGGCAAGACCTGCCTGCTGGGCAGCCTGCACCGCCATGGCGGAGCGCTCGCCGAATGCACAGTAGAACAGCAAACGGTTTCCGGAGGCGAGGCCGAGTTCATGGAGGAGGCCGCCTGGTCTGACGTTGTCGGACAGATCCGGATATGGCGCATGCAGCGAACCGGGAATGATCCCATGTCTTTCCCGTTCTCGCCGCTCGCGAAGATCGATCAGCACGACACCGCGTTGCCCGATCAATTCCATCGCCTGTAATGGCGTGAACGCCCAGCCACGGCGCGCGACGTCATCCTGCGCGAGGCCGACATGCATGTTCGCCGGAACAGCGACATCCATCATTTTGGGATTCGGCAGGTTCAGATTGTTCATGAGCTCGACATACTCGTCCACCGACTTCATCTGCAGGCGGGGATTGCATGCTTTCTCTTCGCCGATCGTCGAGACTGTATCGCCTTTGTAGTCGTGAGCCGGATAAACCAGTGTCTGGTCCGGCAGTTTCAGCAACCTGCCGAAGATCGATTCATATTGGGCGCGGGCGTCGCCACGCTGGAAATCGGTTCGGCCTGTACCGCGGATCAGCAGCGTATCGCCGGTGAACACGCGATCCGCCATGGCGAAGCTGTAGGAATCGTCAGTGTGGCCTGGCGTGTAGATCACATCGAGGTTGACGCCTTCGATATCGATGCGGTCGCCGTCTGAGACGCGCATCGAAACAACGTCGACGCCGCTTTGCTCGCCCATCACCGTAATACAGTGGGTCTTGTCGCGAAGCGCGCCGAGGCCAGTGATGTGATCCGCGTGGAGATGCGTGTCGACGGCCTTGATGAGTTTGAGATCGAGATCCTGCAAAAGCTGGACGTATCTATCGACCTTTTCCAGCACGGGATCGATGATTAGCGCCTCTCCGCCGCGGCGGCTCGCTAGCAAATATGTGTAGGTGCACGATGTACTGTCGAACAGCTGGCGAAAGATCATGGTTTTCTCCTTTGATGCAATCAGCGCCATCCGGCAACGCCACAATACACCGCTCTCTGCGCGGTTGGCCGCGCATCTTTGAGTCCTCTCCATATTTTTACGGGACGGCACGGGCCTGTTGATCCGCACCATCAGTTAATCGTGCGTGATCCAGGCATCGCCGCGATCGATCAGTGCCAACGTTGAGTGAGATGGAGGGTCGATCGGGTCGCGGGCCGCGCTAGAGCAATCCAAGCACAACCGCGGCGACGAACAGGATCGACGCATATGCAGTCGCAACGCTAACTGTTCGGGCCATCGTCATCGGACAACTCCCTGAACGCGCCCCACCCGGCAGAAGGCTCCCGGGGGCCTGGGTCGCGAATTGACATCGCTTCTCGCTCTAACGTGAGAAGTGACGAGCCGTTCCGGCGCGGAAAAGTCGGGCCTGCTGCCTCATCACGGTCGCCGCCCCGGTGCGCCGGCGACAACATGGTTAAAAATCATTGAATAACAATGCGTTGAGAAGTCTTTAATTATCTTCGGTGAACTTGCGCGAATGGCGCGTGGAGTTTGTTTGTATCTCGTCGGCTCCCTTGTCCTCGTCTCGTTGGCTGGCTGCGGCCGTGGTTTTTTCACGGCAGAGCGCGAGCCCTGGAGAGCGGAGGCCGAGAAAGCATGTCTGAAATCCGGTGCGGTGAAAGAAACTGCGGAACTCGTTCGCATTGATCCCATTTCCGGCCCTGGCGTCTGCGGCGCCGAGTTTCCGCTCAAGGTCGCAGCGCTTGGCGAGCCCAACAGCAGTTTGGGTTACGTCGACGATCTGAGGCCGCCGGCAAGCATCGGCAATCAGCCGCGCTGGCCGATTTCGCAGCCGCCGCCGTCTTATTCACAGCCCTCGTATTCGCCGCCGCCCTCTGGCTATCCATCGAATGGTGCACCGAACGCTGAGTATCCGGCGCCGTCTGGCGCGCCGATGTCCTTGAATGCACCTGGCATTGCGTCGCGCGATGATGAGGATATTGCCGCGGGAGCCGAAGGAATATCACCCCCAATGACCCGCCCGCAGTCCGGCGCGCGACCTTACTCGGCAAGCCCCGCTTTGCAGCCCGCCACCCCGCCGCGTCTCGGTCCGCAAGGAGCGCCGGTCTCATCGTTCGGGCCAGTGGCGCTGAAGCCAACCGCGACACTGGCATGTCCGATTGTTTCAATGCTCGATCGCTGGCTGGTGGAATCCGTTCAGCCTGCTGCCGAACGTTGGTTCGGTTCACGGGTTGTCGAAATCAAGCAGATCTCCGCTTATTCCTGCCGCGGCATGAACGGCAATCCGCGTGCGCATATTTCGGAGCATGCGTTTGGCAACGCGCTGGATATTGCCGCATTCACGCTTGCTGACGGACGCCGCATCTCAGTCAAGGATGGCTGGAAGGGATTGCCGGAAGAGCAAGGCTTCCTGCGCGATGTGCAAGGTGGCGCGTGCCAGCTCTTTAACACCGTGCTGGCACCGGGGTCGAACGTCTACCACTACGATCATATTCACGTTGATCTGATGCGGCGCGCCAGCCGGCGCATCATTTGCCAGCCTGCGGCGGTATCCGGCGAAGAAATCGCATCGCGGGCGTTTTCGCGTAGTTACGCCGGGCGCGACGGCGGCATCACCGGCTCGATCGGCCAGCGATCGCGTCGGGTGTATGCGCGCGGCCCGTTGTCCAAGGACGATCAGGATACAATTGAAGACGAGTCGCGCATCAAAGAGCGTGACTAGAGCCTGTTCGGTTCTGATTGAAATCAGAACGAAGCTCTAGATTCTTGTTTTGACGCGTTTTCTTCACGCGAACCGGTCGCCACTTCGCTTGAAAACGCTTTAAGCTCGATCAAGCGGGCTTTGGCCCGTAGTTCGCAAGAAACATCCGCGTCGCGCTGTCGACGACTGTCGCAATCTGCCGAGGTGAGGGAGCGGGCTTCGCCTGAAAGATATAAGGCTGGAAGAGTGTTGCCTGGCACATCTGCATGAACTGCGCCGCAGCCAGTTCGCAATTGTCAATCGCGAGCTGCTTTTCTTGAACCTTGATATCGAGATAGCCGGCGAGACGATTGATGGTGTGTGCAAGCACGCGCTCGTAAAAGCGGCGGCCGACTTCGGGCATGCGCTCGGCAATCGCCATCACTGTGCGGATTGATGATCCGCCGCCTGGCCTGCACAGGATGTCGATATACGCCCGGCCGAAATTGCCGAGGACCGTCTCCGGATCTTTTGCCGGATCGAAGTCAAATGTCGCTTTGCCCTGCTCAAGGCTTTCCTGTTCGACAATGGCCTCGAACAGCTTGAACTTATCGGCGAAGTAGACGTAGAGCGTGCCTTTGGAAACGCCGGCTGCACGCGCGATCTCTCCCATGCTGGCGCCGTCAAAGCCCAGGTCCATGAACACGCGATGAGCGCCTTCCATGATCTGGCGGCGCTTGGCGCTATCTTCCTCCGGATGGAGGGCTGTCAGGGAGCTATGTGCAACCATTCGTTTAGATTGAGCCTGACTTCCCGCTTCGAGACGCGATTCGTAAGATATTTCGCCGATAAACGGGCTATAATGCAAGTACCATTGACCGAACCGTTCGGTCAATGGTAGCTTTTGTCGCATGTTAAGGTGCTTGCCGCGGGGCAGGCGAAATTAAGGAAGCCAAGGATGGCCGTGCCTGCTCGAGAAACTCCCCGGGTGGTCCACCCGGAGCCGCAGACGGCTGAGGGCGGCGAAGCCTCGCGGGTCGTGCAGAACATCGAGCGGAGCGAGGGGCCGTCCGCACGCCGAACGGCTGAGGAGCCAGCAACTGCAGTCCCAACCGCAGATGGCGCGGCCGAGAAACCGAAGTCAGCGAAGCGCAAGAAGATTTTTGTCGGCGTTGGCGCGCTGGCCGCGCTCGCCCTGATCTACTTCGGCGTTCACTACATCCTTGTCGGCCGCTACATGATCAGCACCGACGATGCTTACGTTCGCGCCAATAACACCACACTCGGCGCCAAGGTGGCGGGACACATTGCCAGGATCGGAGTCGCGGACAACACCCGTGTTGGTGCGGGTAACATCCTGTTCCAGATCGACGACGGCGATTATCGCCTGGCTGCCGAGAACGCGCGCGCGAAGATCGCAACTCAGCAGGCCACGATTGAACGCATCAGCCGTCAAGAGGGCGCGCAGCAGAGTGCGGTCGATCAGGCCAAGGCGCAGCTCGTGTCGGCGGAAGCCGCCACCAAGCGTGCGCAGGCTGACTTTGTTCGTCAGGAAGAATTAAGTGCCAAGGGTTTTGCATCGAAGGCAACATTCGATGTCTCTCAGGCGGCGCGCGATCAGGCGGTCGCTGCTGTTGAGGCTGCAAAGGCAACGCTCGAAGCAGCGCAGACCCAGGTTGACGTGATCAAGGCGCAGAAGGCGGAAGCCGAAGGAACGCTGCAGGAATTGCGTACGGCGCTCGCGAAGGCCGTTCGTGATCTGTCGTTTACCGAGGTGCGTGCGCCAGTGGACGGCATTTTCTCCAATCGTCTCGTCAATGTTGGCGATTTCGTGCAGCCAGGTCAGCGCCTTGCCAACGTCGTGCCGCTCGATGACGTCTATATCGATGCCAACTACAAGGAAACGCAGCTTGGCCGCCTCAAGCCGGGACAGCCTGTCTCCATCACTGTGGATGGTGTGAGCGGGCGCAGGATCATGGGTGTTGTCGACAGCCTTGCACCGGCATCGGGATCTGTCTTTACGCTGTTGCCGCCGGACAATGCCACCGGCAACTTCACCAAAATCGTTCAGCGCGTGCCGGTCCGTATCCGCGTGCCGTTCTCGGTTGCCCGTGAGAATCTGCTGCGTCCGGGGATGTCGGTGGTCACAACCATCAACACAAAGCCGAATCCAGACGGTGTTGATCCCATCGCTGCGCGATAGCTATCCGACTCTCGCGATTTAGGAACGTTCGATGTCCGCTGGTGCAGCATCGCCGAATGCCGGTGGCCTGGGCACTGCAGGTCCGCCGGAGACGGTGAGCTCGCAGCGTCTGTTCGCGTTCCTGATCATGGTGTTCGGGATGTTCATGTCGATTCTGGACATCCAGATCGTCTCGGCGTCCCTCTCCGACATTCAGGCTGGTTTGTCGGCAAGCTCGAGTGAAGTCTCGTGGGTGCAAACCGCTTATCTGATCGCGGAAGTGATCGCGATCCCGTTGTCGGGATTTTTGTCACGCGCATTTGGCACGCGGTTGCTGTTTGCTATTTCCGCCGCCGGATTTACCGGCGCGAGCTTCATGTGCGGACTTACCTCGACCATCGAGCAGATGATCCTGTGGCGCGCCATTCAGGGCTTTCTCGGCGCCGGCATGATCCCCACGGTGTTTGCGTCCGCCTATACCGTCTTTCCGCGTAGCAAGATGCCGCTGGTCACGCCGATCATTGGTTTGGTTGCGACCTTGGCGCCGACCATCGGCCCAACCGTCGGCGGCATCATCACCGATGCGATGTCGTGGCATTGGCTGTTCTTCATCAATGTACTGCCGGGCATCGGCATCACCATCGGCGTGCTTGCCCTGGTTGATTTCGACAAGCCGAACTTCGCGCTGCTTGAGCGGTTTGATTGGTGGGGACTGATATCGATGGCCGGGTTCCTCGGCGCACTGGAATACGTTCTTGAGGAAGGACCGCAATACGATTGGTTTGACGACACCTCGGTATTCGTGCTCGGTATCGTTTGCGCTGTCTCGGCGATCGGCTTCTTTTATCGCGTTCTCACCGCGGAAGAGCCGATTGTCGATATTCGCGCATTCACGGACAAGAACTTCGCGATCGGCAGCATCTTCTCTTTCTGCGTGGGCATCGGCCTGTATGGCCTGACCTATATCTATCCGCGCTATCTTGCCGAAGTGCGCGGTTACAGCGCGGTGATGATCGGTGAGACCATGTTCGTCTCGGGCGCAGCGATGTTCCTCACAGCGCCGTTCGTCGGACGACTGATGACCAAGGTCGATCTGCGCTACATGATCGCGGCCGGGTTGATTATCTTCGCCATAGGATCGTGGCAGATGACCTGGATCACGCGCGACTTCGATTTCTATGAATTGCTGATCCCGCAGATCCTGCGTGGTGTCGGCATCATGATGGCGATGATCCCCGTCAACAATATCGCGTTGGGCACCTTGCCGCCGTCACGCATGAAGAACGCATCGGGATTGTTCAACCTCACGCGTAACCTCGGTGGTGCCGTCGGGTTAGCGATCATCAACACAGTGCTTGATACTCGGACGGACCTGCACATCGTTCGCCTGCAGGAGAAGGTGTACTGGGGGAAACGCGACCGCGACCGAACTTCTCAATATGCTGACGCAGAAATTCCAGGGCGCCGGCAATGCATCGATGATGGCTCTGAAGCAGCTCTCCCAGATTGTCCATCGTCAGGCCGTGGTGATGAGCTTCGGGGATGCGTTCTTTGTGCTGACCGTCTTCTATCTCGGTCTCACGGCATTGGTGATCTTTGTCAACAAGCCGAACATGGCCGGGCCGCCGCCTGACGCGCATTGAGCCTTCAGCACTAGTGTGGTGGTTCAGAAGTTTGCTCGATTTTCCTGCGAGTGCTTCCAGCGAACTTCTGAACCTGAACCACACTAGAATCATAGACTTGCTAGTGTCTCTTTGATGCCGAAGTTCGCATCCGAGCAAGCCGCGAGCCTGTGCGAACTTCGGAATCGGGACACTAGTGTGTAACCCTCACGCGTCCCTGAATTGACCTCCTGCCTCAACAAGCAGATCGTATTGTCTGCATCGATTGTTCATGCTTGAACGATGGCTGACTTGCGAAGCGCGGAAATAACGCGCCCACAATAAATGGGAGAGGCGATGAGTTTCATCACTGGCGTCGGGCTGACGCCGTTTGGGCGTCACGAGGGCCGCTCGACAATCGATCTGATGAGCATGGCCGCCGAAAGTGCGCTCTCCGACGCCGAGCTGAGGCGAAAAGACATCGATGGACTGTTGTGTGGTTATTCGACCACAATGCCGCATCTGATGCTGGCGACGGTGTTCGCCGAACACTTAGGGGTTCAGCCGGCTTACGCTCATGCCATTCAAGTCGGTGGGGCGACCGGGCTCGCAATGGTGATGCTGGCGCACGAACTGGTCGATGCAGGCGTAGCTAATAACATCCTGGTGGTGGCAGGGGAGAACCGCCTGACCGGCCAGACCCGCGACTCCGCGATGCAGGCGCTGGCGCAGGTGGGGCACCCGCAGTTTGAAGTGCCGCTCGGGCCGACGATTCCGGCCTATTACGGACTGATTGCCTCGCGCTATATGCATGAATACGGTCTGCGGCCAGAGGATCTTGCTGAATTCGCCGTGCTGATGCGCAATCATGCGATCGCCCATCCCGGAGCGCAATTCCACGACCCGATCACTGTCGAGGATGTAATGGCGTCGCGTGAGATATCGACGCCGCTCAAGCTGCTCGACTGCTGTCCGGTCTCGGACGGCGGCGCCGCGCTCGTTGTCAGTCGCGATTCCACCAATGCACGCCGTGTGAGGATTATCGGATGCGGGCAGGCGCACATGCATCAGCATGTGAGTGCAGCCCTTACGCTCACCGAGTTTGGCGCAGCGGTGGCTGTCGAACGCGCCCGCGCGAAGTCCGGGATGGCGATCGGCGATGTCAAATACGCCGCGATCTACGACAGTTTCACCATCACGTTGACTATTTTGCTGGAAGAGATCGGGCTTGCCGGCCGAGGCGAGGCTGCCTCACGCGCGCGCAATGGTGATTTCGGCATTGGCGGGGTGCTGCCGCTTAACACCCACGGCGGACTCCTGAGCTATGGCCATTGCGGTTGCGGGGGGGCGATGGCTCACGTCGTTGAAACGCATCTGCAGATGACGGAGCGTGCCGGACCGCGTCAGGTGCGTGACGCGTCTGTCGCGTTGCTGCACGGGGATGGCGGAGTGATGTCATCTCATGTCAGCATGTTTCTGGAGCGGGCGTAATGACTGATGTAACCGCCGTAACCGCGATGACTGAAGCAGCAGCACCTACTGATTGGACCGAAGGGACTGAGGCCGTTCTCTATCAATCATGTGCCGCGTGCCATCACGTGTGGTATTTTCGGCGAGCGTTTTGTCCATCTTGTGGAGCGCAGGGCCCGCAAACGAGATGCGCGAGCGGCAACGGAGATGTCTTTGCCACGACCATTGTGTGTCGGGCGGCGACGCCGGAGGCGAAATCGCATGTGCCTTACGCCATTGTTCTCGTTGATATGAAAGAAGGTTTTCGCATGATGGCGCATGGCGACAATGAATTGGTTATTGGGGACAAGGTTGTTACGCAATTCCGGCCGTTCGCTGGCGTGCTCGCACCTTACGTTGTGAAAAATCAGCAATGTGAGAGTGACTGATATGCGGCTTGCCGCGTCATGCGCATATTAACTTCGCGGCTAAACATTTGCCGCAATTATTGCATAAAAAGTGATCAGCAGATCGCGCGGTGCGATCTGCATTGTCTTGTAACGCGGGAGGGTTCGCATGGATTGCAAAAATGCGTTGATCGCGACCCCGCGTATCTTCAGCCGCTCCCGCACCGTTGGGTGATTTTCTTGCCTAGTTTTGTGGCGTTCGTTTTCGCCGTTCATTCGCAAGCATAATCACACGAATTCAAGCTGGACGAAGCTGATCTGGATCGGGCTGTCGCGCCGCATCCCTGTTTATTTCCACACCGAGAAACTTATTCACGACATCAGCGCATGGCGATGCCGGCGCTTCGTCGATCGACATGGAGCCGGGCGACGCCGTCGGCCCGGAAAAAACGATGACTTATAGAAATAAGCCCGCCATTCGCGCGGTGCTCCCATTCGTGTTTCAGCACTGGCGTCACCAGCCATTGCGCGGATCAATCGTTTGCATCGGCCTAGCCGGTGCAACGGTGGCCGACGTTTTCATGCCTTTGTTTGCGGGCCGTTTGGTCGATGCCATTACGCTTGGCGCGACCGACATGGCGGCTGCACAGCATGGCGCGATGATCGCGTTCGGCGTTATCGTCGCATTGGGCCTTGCCTCGATGCTGCTGCACTTCATCGGCCTGCAGGCCATCGTACCGTTCACGCTGCGCATCATGTCGGATGTAGCGCGGAACGCATTCCTGCGCGTTCAGCGTTTTTCGACCGATTGGCACGCCAACACCTTCGCAGGCTCCACCGTGCGTAAGATCACGCGCGGCATGTGGGCGCTTGATCTGCTCAACGACACGTTATTGATGGCGTTGTTGCCGTCTTTTGTCGTGTTGCTGGGATCGACGCTGCTTCTCGCCTGGTACTGGCCTGTCCTCGGCGCCGCAATCGCCATCGGTTCGGTGCTCTATATCATCATGACCGCGCTATTGACGACGCGCTACATCGCGCCGGCGGGACGTCTCTCAAATGCCTGGGATACCAAGGTGGGTGCCACGCTTGCAGATGCACTGACCTGCAATGCGGTGGTCAAGTCTTTCGGGGCTGAAGTGCGGGAAGACGAACGGCTCGCCGGCGTCCTCGGCAAGTGGCGGCGTCGCGCCAACCGCACATGGTTTCGTTACAACTATGTGGGGACAGCGCAGCTTGCTGTGCTTCTTGGCGTGCGTGTGACAGTCATCGGCGGTGCACTGCTGCTCTGGACGGCGGGGCGCGCGTCGGCCGGCGATGTTGCCTATGTGTTGACCAGCTATTTCGTTATCCACGGCTATCTCGCGGATATCGGCATGCACATCAACCATCTGCAGCGTTCGGTCAACGACATGGAGGAGCTCGTTAACATCCATGATGAGGCGATCGGTATCGCTGATGCACCGGACGCTATGCCCATCAAGGTGGCAGGCGGCAACATCATGTTCGACAATGTCACGTTTTGTTATCGTGGACACGACACGCCACTCTATGACCGGCTGTCGGTCAACATTAAGCCAGGTGAGCGGGTCGGCCTGGTGGGACGCTCTGGCTCGGGCAAAACCACCTTCGTCAAGCTCGTTCAGCGTCTGTATGATGCGACCGGCGGCCGTATCCTGATCGATGGTCATGATGTCGCGAAGGCGACGCAGGAATCGCTGCGCAGTCAGATTGCCATCGTGCAGCAGGAGCCGATCCTGTTTCACCGGTCGCTGGCCGAGAACATTGCCTATGGACGTCCTGGCGCAAGTCTGGCGCAAATCGAGGAGGCTGCGCGTCTGGCCAACGCGCATGACTTCATCACGCGTCTGCCTAAGCGTTACGAAACGCTCGTCGGCGAGCGCGGTGTAAAGCTGTCGGGTGGCGAGCGCCAGCGCGTCGCGCTAGCAAGGGCCTTTCTTGCGGATGCGCCGATCCTGATTCTGGATGAGGCCACATCGAGCCTCGACTCGGAATCGGAGGCGCTGGTCCAGGAAGCGATGGATCGCCTGATCCAGGGCCGTACTGCGATCGTGATCGCGCATCGGCTGTCGACAGTGCGGAGCCTTGATCGAATTCTGGTCTTCGATCGTGGGCGGATCGTCGAGGAAGGCACGCATGCGACGCTTGCCCAGCGTCCTGGCGGCATCTACCGCGCGTTGTTCGAGCGGCAAGTGCTCGACCTCGATCGGATGCTTGCGGCGGAATAGTGTGAAGCCGTCCAAAAGCTAACGGGTGCGTCGTCGACGCACCCGTTTTTGTGCTCGGGCCTACGCTCGCCGCGATTGGCGACGGCATCGGATTCCGGCGAGCCGCTTCATGTCGTTGCAAAGGTTTCCTTCAACCATTCGCGCACCGCCCGCACGTCGGCACAGGCAATATTCTCCGGTGTGGTGACAACGTGATAGGTCTTGCCTTGGATGACCGGCCCAAAGGGGTGAACAAGCAGGCCAGCTTCGATCTCTGGCTTAGCGAGCACAAGGCTGGCAATGACGACGCCGTGTCCGGCAATCGCGGCCTGAAGCGCGTGTCCATCTTCAGTAAAGCGGGGTCCTTCGTCGAAAGCCAGATCGGTCATCCCGGCCAATCGCACCCACCGATGCCAGTCAGGCGCCATGTCCGGTCGCTTCCATTCGGAGTGAAGCAGGGTGGCACGTTTTAAATCGTCCGGGTTGACGACATTGAGATGCGGGCTGCAGAGAATCCCGAACCGTTCGGACAGAAGCGGCTCCGCTATCAGCCCATCAAAGGGGCCCTCTCCGTAACGAACTGCGATATCTGCTAGTCCGGCATGGAGGTCAACCAACTCGTCGGAGGCATGAAGGCGCAAGTCGAACCCGGAATGGTTCGACCGGAATACGCCCAGAGCCGGAAGCAGGCGGCGCGCCGTAAAGAAGGTCGTTGCCGTCAGCGTCACCGCCTTGCGCCGGCTCTGTGGCGATAGATCCGCAATCGCTAGCTCAAAGGCATCGAAGCCGTCGCGTAACGCCGGATAGAGTCGTTTACCAGCCTCGGTCAGTGCGACACGCCGAACATGTCGGACGAACAGAGCCATTCCTAACGTCGCTTCTAGAAGGCGTATCTGATGGCTGACGGCTGTGGGCGTCACCGCTAGCTCTTCGGCGGCCTTGCGGAAGCTGAGATGTCGGGCGGCGGCCTCGAATGCGCGCAGGGCGGCAAGCGGCGGCAATCGCCGATGGCGCGATATAGGTGAGGTAAATTGAGCTATCAGGTGAGCGATTCGCGTTCGTCACGCGCCTTTTCCAAAGATAAAAGTCCAATCAGAAAGACAATAACAGATGAATTGGATTCCGTCATGTTTCCTGCTGAATCCCGCCCTCGTCGCCTTCTCCATATCGACGCCAGTGCCCGATCAGGCGTATCGGGCCGCGACCGGCATGGTTCGCATACGCGGCGCCTGAGCCGACGTTTCATCGACCGCTGGCAGGAGGCCCACCCAATGGACGTCGTCTCCTACCGGGACGTGGGGAGCAAGCCGCCCAAGCCGGTCAGCGGGGAATGGATCGCAGCCGCCTTCTGCCCGCCGCAACGGCGCCACGAGACGCAAAAGGGCGTACTGGCAGAAAGTGATCAACTGGCGGCCGAAGTGATCGCGGCCGATCTCATCGTCATCGGCGCGCCGATGTATAATTTCGGGGTGCCGGCGCAACTCAAGGCGTGGGTGGACAACATCGTGCGCGTCGGCATGACCTTCGGCTTCGACAGGACGCGTTCGGGCGAACCCTATTGGCCGATGCTTTCGCCGGGCAAGCGCTTGGTCATCCTGACGGCGCGAGGCGACTATGGCTATGACGAAGGCGGTCGGCTTGCCGCGATGAATCTCGTCGAAGCGGGTTTGAAGGTTCCGCTGGCCTATATCGGGCTTCGCCACAGCGATACCGTCGCGATCGAATATGACGAGTTCGCCGACGAACGTCTGGATGCCTCGATCACGGCGGCGGAAGAAGCCGTTGATCATTTGGTCGAACGCCTACTGCTGACCTGCGACGAAGAGCTGGCGACGTTGTCTTAAAGTCGATGTCTCACATCCGACCGAGCCAATGCCATCTATTGACTGGCAGCTGGGAACGAAAAGCATTTCGGCGCTGTCGACACATCGACCACCTCGCCTGATTTATGTGAAGCCGGAAATACGCTTTTCAGTATCTCCGAGCTTGGTGCCATGCCTTCAGTATCGGCAGGCTACCGCCGGACGCGAACGCGTGAACTGATCGCAACAGTAATCACCACTGCCGCGGCAAAGAGCAGAATTTGCAGCGTAATTTCTTCGCCGTTGAACAGCGCCGCCAGTATGAATGTGAAGAATGGTTGCAGCAACTGCGTTTGCGACACGCGTGCGATGCCACCCATCGCCATTCCGGCATTCCATGCGAAGAAGCCGATCCATTGCGAGAAGAGTGCAACGTAAAGCAGCGCGAGCCACGGTTTGAGAGGGACACTTGTGATATCCGCCGGCATTGTTAGCGCCGCGGCCGGCAGCGAAATCGGTAGTGCAATCACCAGCACCCAACTGATGACTTCCCAGCCCGGCATCGATGCCGTCAACCGCCCCGAAAACGCGTACCCAATCGCGGCCGCAGCAACGGCCACAAACAGCATGATGTCGCCGACAGACAGTACCCCGCCTCCCTGACGCAAGGCGAAGGTGATGACCAAGCCCGCACCAATGATGGATGCAATCCAGAACAGCGGTTTCGGCCGTTCATGCGTGATGAGGACGGCAACGAATGCGGTGGCGATAGGCAAGATTCCAAGAACAACGCCGCCGTGTGAGGCATCGACGCTCTGCATGGCCACTGCCATCAAAAATGGAAATGACATGCCGACGCAAATCATGGTGACGATAAGCTGGAGCCAGAGATGACGTGGCGGCAGGGGGCGTCGCAGTACGATCAGCAATGCCAGCGAACACAGTCCGGCGATCGCTGTGCGCGACGCTGTGAGGGCGAGCGGGTCGATCGCTGAGACGGCGATGCGTGTGGCCGGCAGCGTACCAGCGAAGATGGCAACGCCGATAAGGCCAAGCAGCAGGCCAAGTGGTTCCCGGGAGGAGGGGATTGAGAGCGTGGACGTCGAGGTCATGGTCCGCAAGAACGTACATGCTTTGCACGGCAAGCCCGATAGCCATCGCCGTATGGCAGCAATGACCAGCAGCTGATGGGCGCTGCTTTAACTGGCGAGGGGTCCGGCGTGTTGCGCCGAACCCCTCGTTGTCATCGCAGGATCCAAAAGAGATCGTGCGTTTATCAGTATCAGCCAGCCTGTAAGCCGGGTTCTGTAGGGCCTGAATGGTTCGCACCAGACAGACGTGACGGCCATTCCTCTGGGACGCAAGTCGCCCTGCGCCTCAAGCAACCTACCCGGACAGCGAGCTTGACATCGCTCTGCGGAGTTATCGCCCGAAAGCGAACTTTCCGCGCTGCCGTCCCTATTCGGTTTTGCTCCCGGTGGGGTTTGCCATGCCGCTTCCGTTGCCGGAAACGCGGTGCGCTCTTACCGCACCTTTTCACCCTTACCCGGATGACCGGGCGGTTCATTCTCTGTGGCACTTTCCCTAGGGTCGCCCCCGCCGGATGTTATCCGGCACCGTATGTCGATGGAGCCCGGACTTTCCTCCCCGGCGACCTTTCGATCCTTGCCGGAGCGGCCGTCCGGCCGACTGACGAATGAGGACATGATCGTTCCGGGCCGGCGCGTCAAGCCGATTGCAGGGCTGTCTGGAGGGTAAAATAAATTATCCTGAAGATGTCGTTCCGCGGGCAGGCCGCTCGTCTGCAGGAACGGCGGATGGCGCCGGTTCAGTTCGAAGGAGTGACTTCCATGCAATATTTGTTGCTGATCTATCGAAACGAGGCTGACATCGCGAAGATGACCGAAGCACAGATGAAGGATATGACCGCGGAGTTCGGCACCTTCACGCAATCCATCATCCAAAGCGGGAATTTCAAGGCAGGCGACAGGTTGCATCCAACGAGTATGGCGACGACCGTGAGAGTGCGGGATGGCAAGACGCTGACGACCGATGGACCGTTCGCCGAAACTCATGAGCAACTCGCGGGCTATTACATGATCGAGGCCAAGGATCTCGATACGGCACTCTCGATCGCGGCGCGTATTCCGATTGCAAGGATGGGCTCCGTCGAGGTCCGGCCCGTTTATCAGATGTAAGATGACGCAGATGTAAGATGACGTCTGGCAAGGTCGAAAAGATATTCCGCGACGAGGCGGGACGCGCGCTTGCGACGCTGATCCGTCTTGTGCGGGATTTCGACCTCGCCGAGGACATGCTGCAGGAATCATTCACTGTTGCGCTTCAACGTTGGCCTGTTGAAGGCGTGCCATCGAATCCGCGTGCGTGGCTGGTCAATGTCGGGCGCAACAGGGCGATTGACCGGATTCGCCGCCAGGCGAATTTTCGTGCCAAGCAAGATCAGATCATTCATGAAACCGAAGTGTGTCATGTTTTCGAGCCGGGCGTTGACGAGGTTGGTCAGGACGCGGCGCTGAATGATGACGCGCTGCGATTGACCTTCACCTGTTGTCATCCAGCTTTTGCTCTCGAAGCGCAGGTCGCGCTGACGCTGAAAACGATTTGCGGTCTTTCGACGCCCGAGATCGCACGTGCGTTTCTGATCAGCGAAGACGCCATGGCGCGCCGCCTTGTCCGGGCCAAGGAGAAAATTCGCGTCGCAGGAATTCCATATGAGGTGCCGCAGCGCGAGCAGCTTGAGTCCCGTCTCCGCGGTGTGCTTGCGGTGATTTACCTCGTTTTCAACGAAGGTTATTCCGCCACTTCAGGCGAGGGCCTCATGCGCCTTGACCTTGCGCGTGAAGCAATCCGGTTATGCCGTCTGCTTGATCAGCTCATGCAGAGACACAGCAGCATCAAAGGTTTGCTGGGTCTGATGTTGCTGCACCATGCGCGGCGGTCCAGTCGGGAGACGAGCGAGGGCGATATCGTCCTGCTGGAGCATCAGGATCGCTCGCGATGGGATCAGGCCCAGATCGCGGAAGGGCTGCAGCTGATCGAGAATGCGTTGTCGGTCCCGGGCCGGCCTGACCCCTATGCGGTTCAAGGCGCCATTGCAGCGTTGCACGCGCGTGCACCAAGTTTTGCAGAGACCGACTGGCCGCAGATTGCGGGACTTTACGCGGTGTTGATGCGGATTGCACCATCGCCTGTGGTTGAGCTCAATCACGCCGCTGCCGTCTCCATGGTTGACGGACCGGCAATGGCGCTGAAACTGGTTGATGCCATCGACGCGCGCGGGGCCTTGTCCGGGTACACTTTATTACCCGCCGTGAGGGCGGATTTGTTTCGGCGGCTGAATCGATTCGATGAGGCTCGCACGGCTTATGCGCAGGCACTTGAGGTAACGAAGCTGGAACCGCTCCGGCGGCTTTATCTCCGGCGGCTAGCTGAACTCGCTTGAGATCGCGTAAGTGACGATGGTCACGCTGTCGCGACTTCTTTCGGAAGCGCAGCAAGCAGATTGTCCAGCGTCGTCAATGTCGAGTAGTCCGCAATGCCGTCAACGCGCTCGGGCCGGAAGTGGCGCTGGAATGCCGCGACCACATCCATCGTTTGCCCGTCATAGTGTCCGTTGAGCGGCACGCCATACCCGAAGCTTGCAAGCTTGCGTTGCATCGCCAGCACCTCGTCGCCGCTGGCACCGAGCATCTTGTGTTCGCTGCGAACGATCGGTGCCGGTTCAACCCAGAGTCCGACGCCGGAGTCCGCGAGGAGACGCCATGGGAATTTCTCACCGGGATCCTTCTTTCGGCCCGGAGCAACATCAGAATGCCCGACGACACGGTGCTTGGGGATGTTTCGGCGCAACATGATGCCCTTGCAGAGAGCGATCACCGCCGCGATCTGCCGTAAGGGAAAATCCGGATAGCCGAGGTCATGGCCGCGGTTGACAATCTCAATGCCGATCGAGCGCGAATTGACGTCGGAATCGCCGACCCATGATGATATTCCAGCATGCCATGCGCGGGCGGATTCCCTGACGCATTGCACGATGTTTCCATCTTCGAGCACGACATAATGTGCCGAGACTTCCGTGCCGGGTGTGCACAGCCGCACGAGCGCCCCTGCAGCATCGGCCATGCCGGTGTAGTGCAGCACAATCATATCGGGGGACGTGATGTCCTTGCGTTCGCCGTAATTCGGCGAAGGTGTGACGGTCGATACGACGGACGAGTCCGGCACAAAACTTTGCATGTCAGCTTGAAATCCTATTGGAAAGGGACGCTGACGCTTCGAATCAAATCCAACAGACGCAAACGATCCTTGAGTCATTTCAGAACCCAAAGCAGGCAAGAGTAAGGGCACTTTCCAGCTATGAACCGCCAACGCGGTTCTGATTCAATGCACGGAGCCCGTCATAGAGCCCGTTCTTCACAAGGCAATGTGCATGGCACGGTTGCGCCAAATCATTGTGAAAAAGTGGATTCGTGTCGTCAACGATTCCTTAACAATAACTGTCGCTACTGGAGGATTAAAGAGTCGCATCAGCAATTGGGGCGGCTGAAGTTCTTCGGTGCGCAAAACCTCATGGCTGGCCATAGAATTCCATGCGGAACCTCAAATTTGCGACGAGTTATCGCCAGCACCTCCGCGTTCAGAATGATCTGGGCCAGCCAACGAGCAAGCCTTGGGTTGTTGGGGCGGAACGTCGGCGAGCACTTCGTGACGCTCGGGTGGCACACAACCCCGTTCCGCCGGGAAGGGTCTAACATGGCGTCCGATTACGAGCCCGTTCGCCACGTTCCGGTGCTTGGCCGCGAAGCTGTGGACTACCTCGCCCCCCGTGATGGCGGGATCTATGTCGACGCGACGTTCGGCGCGGGCGGTTATAGCCGGGCCATTCTGAAGGTTCCGGGCACTCGGGTGGTTGCGATCGACCGCGACCGGACGGCGATTGCCGGTGGATTTGACCTGGTCGACCAGTCCAATGGCCGACTGATTCTGGTGGAAGACCGTTTCTCCAATCTGGCGGATGTTTGCAGCGCACAGGGACTGACCGCCGTCGATGGCATCGTCATGGATGTCGGAGTGTCATCCATGCAGCTCGACCAGTCTGAACGCGGCTTTTCGTTTCGGTTCAACGGCCCCCTCGATATGCGGATGGGGCAGGACGGGCCGACCGCCGCCGATGTGATTGCACGAGCATCCGAGAGCGACCTCGCCAACATCATTTATATCTTCGGCGAAGAGCGGCATTCGCGGGCCATCGCGCGGGCCATCGTCGCGGCGCGGCGGGAAGCGCCGATTACAACCACACGTGCGCTCGCCGATATCGTGGCGCGAGTGGTGCGTAGCAAACCGAACGACATCCATCCTGCGACGCGCACGTTCCAAGCACTGCGAATATTTGTCAACGAGGAACTGGATGAGCTGCATGCCGCGCTGGTCGGTGCAGAGCAGATGCTGAAACCGGGTGGCCGGTTGGTCGTCGTCTCGTTCCACTCGCTCGAGGATCGCATCGTCAAGAATTTCCTCAATGAGCGAGGGCGACGCGGTGGCGGGTCCCGCCATCTGCCCGAGGTTGATCAGGTCGCCCCGAGCTTCGAAATTCTCACCAAACGGCCGGTTGTCGCCGATGTTGAGGAGGTGGAGGCCAATCCACGTTCGCGTTCGGCAAAAATGCGCGCTGCCGTACGCACCGCAGCACCTGCTCATTCCGAGACTGCAACATTCGACTGGCCGCAACTGGCTGACGTGATGAGGGGAGGCTGACCGTGCGGATCGTTCACCTCTTCGTCATCTGCGCGCTGGTCTTCGCCGCAGCCTATGTTTACCGCATCAAGATGGATTCGACGGTGCGCACCGAGAAGGTGCTGCGGCTGCGCGCGGATATCCGCGAGCAGCGCGATGCGATCGCGGCGCTTCGTGCCGAATGGGCCAAGCTGGAATCGCCGGCTCGCTTGCAAGGTCTTGCCTCACGTCATCTGACACTGCAGCCGATCCAGGCGTCGCAATACGACTCTTTCAAAAATCTGCCGCAACGTCCGCCAAGCTTCGTGAAGCCTGGTGACCCTGACCCGATCGGTTCGATGATCGAGAGCGTCGACCAGGAAGCTCTCGTGGGCAGCGACCGTGATCGTGACACCATCACGGGTTCGATCCCGTCACCGGGAGGCAAGCGTTGACGGATCACGCCCTGCACACCGCACGTCCAACCGAGCCCTGGCGGCAGCGCCTTATTCGCACGCTTCTCTATGGACGTAATGTCGATCGTTCGGCGAAGGCGCGTGCGCGCGTTGGCCTTGCGATGATTGCATTCGCCGCTGTCTTCACGATCATCGCGGGACGTCTTGTCATGTTTGCGGTGGTGGGCGATAGCCATGGCACGCGCCGGACAGCCGCGCAGGATGCCATTGCGACGGCGCGTCCCGATATCACCGATCGCAACGGCGCCATTCTTGCCACTGACGTCAAGACACCATCGCTGTTCGGTGAACCGCGCCGGATCATTGATAAGGATGAGGCTATCGAACTTCTCACGGCGACTCTGCCGGACGTCGACGCGGGCGAAGTGCGCGACCGCCTGTCCTCAAAAAAAGGGTTTGTCTGGCTGAAGCGCGAAATCACGCCGCAGCAGCAGAAGGACATTTATCGTCTCGGCATTCCCGGAATTGGGTTCCTGCGCGAGAACAAGCGTGTCTACCCGACCGGCGCCGATGTCGCGCATGTGATCGGATTGGTGAACGTCGACAACCAGGGCATCGCCGGCATCGAGAAATGGCTGGACAACAACGGTCTGGCCGATCTGCACCGTGCAGGCTTTGCCACCGATCGCCAGCAGGAACCGGTCCAGCTATCGATCGACTTGCGAGTCGAGCACGCTTTGCGTGACGAACTGATGAAGGCCAAGGACAAGTTCCGCGCCAAGGCGGCCTCCGGCATCGTGAGCGATGTGCGGACGGGCGAGGTGGTGGCGATGGTGTCCTTGCCGGACTTCGATCCCAACAATCCGCGCGAAGCAAACGATCCGGATCGCATCAACCGCCTGACGACTGGCGTGTACGAGATGGGCTCGACCTTCAAGGCCTTTACCCTGGCGATGGCGCTGGATTCCGGCAAAGCCACGCTCAACTCGATGTGGGATGCTCGCGGAGCGCTGCATTACGGCAAGTTCAAGATCCATGACGACCATCCGATGGGTCGTTTCATCAGCTTGAAAGAAGTCTTCACGTATTCGTCCAACGTTGGTGCCGCGCGCATTGCACTCGCGCAAGGCGTCGAGGCGCATAAGGCGTTTCTCGGCAAAATGGGTCAATTGGTGCGGCTGCGCACAGAGTTGCCGGAAAGTGCTTCGCCGTTGCTTCCGCGCCGCTGGGGCGAATTGAATACCGTCACTATCTCCTTCGGGCACGGGATTGCCGTCGCGCCCCTTCAAGCTGTGATGGGCATCAACGCGCTGGCCAACGGCGGCTATCTCATTCCGCCGACATTCCTCAAGCGCTCTGAGAAGGAAGCGATGGCTGTCGCCAAAAGGGTCATCCGCTCCGATACCAGCGAGAAAATGCGGTTCCTGATGCGCCTCAACGCCGAGGTCGGCACCGCGCGGAAGGCCGACGTCAAGGGCTATTACATCGGCGGCAAGACCGGTACCGCTGAAAAGGTCATCAACGGCCGCTATGCTAAAAAGCGGGTGCTGAATTCGTTCACTGCCATTCTCCCGGCGGATAACCCGCGGTACCAGCTCCTTATTATGCTGGATGAGCCGCAGCCGCTGCCGGAAACTCATGGTTTCATTACGTCGGGCTGGAACGCGGTGCCGACCGGAGGAAAGGTGATCGAGCGGATTGCTCCGCTCCTGGGAATCACCCCCCGGTTTGATTTGCCGCCGTCCGACCGCCTTATTCTTGCGACATCGAAGGATAGCCGGTAAGCGCTCTGAGCTTATTTTTGCGCCGGCCGATTGGGGTAATATGAAACTGCGCGACCTTTTCCGCGGGAATGCCGTGGCTAACGCGCGACACAATGATGTCGCCGTCAGCGGGATCGCCGTTGACAGCCGTACGGTGAAACCCGGCGACGTTTTCTTCGCTTTAGGCGGCGTCAAGACGAACGGAGCGCGTTTCGTCGACCAGGCAATTGCATCGGGTGCGGCTGCAGTCGTGAGTGACCGGATTCCCGTCGGCGATGAACGGGTGCCATTCATTGCGGTGTCCAATCCGCGCCACGCATTGGCGTTGGCCGCGGCCAGATTTTATCCGGGTCAGCCGCAGACAATTGCCGCCGTAACGGGGACGAGCGGCAAGACATCGGTCGCCGCATTCACGCGCCAGATCTGGCAGCGCCTCGGTCATCCATCCGCCAGCATCGGAACTATCGGACTGGTGTCACCGAAGCGCACCATCTACGGCTCGTTGACAACCCCCGATCCGATCGCGTTGCATCGTTCGCTTGACGAGCTGGCTAATGAAGGCGTCACGCATCTAGCGCTCGAGGCCTCGTCTCATGGCCTTGATCAACATCGGCTCGATGGCGTGCGGATCAACACAGGTGCCTTCACGAACCTGTCGCGCGACCACATGGATTATCATCCGACCGTTCAGCACTATCTCGCGGCGAAGCTGCGATTGTTCAGCGATTTGATCGTCGATGGCGGTGCTGCGGTGATTGCTACCGATCACGAGCATTCGCCGGCCGTCCAGGACGCGGCACGCGCGCGCAAGCTGCGCATTATCAATGTTGGCCGCAATGGCGACGGCATCCGGCTGATCGATGCATCGATCGACGGCTTCGCGCAGAAGCTGATTGTCGAGCATGACGGACGAAAGCGGGCTCTGCACCTACCGCTGGTTGGTGAATTTCAGATCGAAAACGCTCTCGTGGCAGCCGGTCTCGCGCTTGCGACGGGCGGTGACGCGGACGCGGTGTTTGCCGCCATCGAACATCTCGAAGGCGCGCCTGGCCGGCTTGAACTTGTGGGCGAACGCAATGGCGCGCCGGTCTTTGTCGATTACGCGCACAAGCCTGACGCCTTGGTGAAAGCGCTCGAAGCCTTGCGCCCTTACGCCAGACGAAGGCTCGTTGTAGTGTTCGGGGCAGGCGGCGATCGTGATGCCGGCAAGCGCCCACTCATGGGAGCGATTGCGGCGGCAAACGCCGACATTGTTATCATCACCGACGACAACCCGCGCTCGGAAAATCCCGCGTCGATCCGCGCCGCGATATTGGCTACGGCAAAGGGCGCACAGGAGATTGGCGACCGCACCGAGGCCATCCACACGGCCATCGCGGGTCTCCAAAAGGGGGACGCGCTGCTGATCGCGGGAAAAGGTCACGAGACGGGACAGATCGTCGGGGATAAAGTATTGCCATTCAGTGATCATGAAGCCGCGGCGGCGGCTCTGGCGGAGCATGCCGCATGACGAACCAAGCCCTCTGGACCAATTCTGCGATGGCAGATGCGATGCGCGCCACGCGGTGCGGTGTGCTGCCAGAAACGGTCTCAGGCATTTCCATCGACAGTCGCAGCGTGATGTCGGGCGAAGCCTATTTCGCCATCAAGGGCGATGTGCATGACGGGCATGATTTTGTCGAAGCCGCATTGAAGAACGGTGCGGGATTGGCGGTGATCGCGGAGACGCATCGCGCGAAATTTGCCGACGGTCTTCCGCTGCTGGTGGTGCCGGATGTGTTGGCAGGTTTGGTTGACCTCGCACATGCAGCCCGCGCCCGGCTCGCAGCCAAGGTCATCGCGGTGACGGGGTCGGTCGGCAAGACGTCCACCAAGGAAGCGTTGCGCACGGTGTTCAGCGCACAGGGCGAAACCCACGCATCGGTTGCTTCATTCAACAATCACTGGGGTGTGCCGCTGTCGCTGGCGCGTTGTCCTGCATCAGTGAAATTTGCGATCTTCGAGATCGGCATGAACCATGCGGCCGAAATCGAGCCCCTGGTCAAGATGGTGCGGCCGCACGTGGCCATCATCACCACAGTCGAGCCCGTCCATCTGGAATTCTTTTCCGACATCGAGGCCATTGCTGACGCCAAGGCTGAAATCTTTTCAGGCGTTGAATCGGGTGGCGCGGCGGTCCTCAATCTGGACAACTCGCAATTCGCTCGGCTGAAACAGCACGCGGAAAAAGCCGGCATCTCGCGCATCGTCTCCTTCGGGACCGATAAAAAAGCGGATGCGCGGCTCATCGATGTGGCGCTGCATCCTACATGCTCCGCGGTCCATGCCCAGATCCTGAAAGAGGACGTAACGTACAAGATCGGCGTGCCGGGCCGGCACATGGCGATGAATTCGCTCGCTGTCCTTGCCGCGGCCTCACTCGCGGGAGCCGACCTCGCGCTTTCGGCCATCGCGCTGTCGGGCATGAAACCCGCAGTAGGTCGTGGGGTGCGCGAGATTCTTGGGCTTGCAGATGGCACGGCCACCCTGATCGATGAAAGTTACAATGCAAATCCGGCTTCGATGGCCGCCGCCATTACGGTGCTCGGACACGCCGAAGTCGGTCCGCGCGGCCGGCGCATTGCGGTGCTTGGCGACATGCTCGAATTAGGTCCGACGGGGCCCGATCTGCATCGTGGTCTGGCCGGGCCGATCACGGCCAACAATATCGACGCCGTCTTTTGTTGCGGTCCGTTGATGCGCCATCTCTGGGAGGCTCTTCCTTCCGGCAAGAAGGGCGGGTATGCCGAGCACTCAGTTGCGCTTGAATCGCAGGTTGTAGCGGCGATTGGCGTGGGCGATGCCATTATGGTCAAGGGTTCGCTCGGTTCGCGTATGAAGCAAATTGTGACAGCGCTGCAAAAGCGTTTCCCAGGAAAAGCCGCGCTTGACGACGTAATTGTCTAGAGCGGCGGCAAAAGGCGGTTTTGAATGTTTTATTGGCTGACCGAATTGTCCGGCATGATCCCGGGCATCAATGTCTTCCGCTACATTACCTTCCGTACCGGCGGAGCGATGGTGACGGGCGCGCTGTTCGTCTTCTTGTTCGGTCCGTGGATCATCGATCACCTGCGGCTTGCGCAAGGCAAGGGACAGCCGATTCGTGCGGATGGTCCGCCGACCCACCTGATGACCAAGAAGGGCACGCCCACCATGGGCGGCCTGATGATCCTGTCGGGTCTTTTGGTGTCGACGTTGCTGTGGGCCAATCTGCGCAACCCTTATGTCTGGATCGTGCTGCTGGTCACGCTCGGCTTCGGGTTCGTCGGCTTCTACGACGACTACCTGAAGGTGTCGAAGCAGACGCACCATGGCTTTTCCGGACGCACGCGCCTGGGATGCGAGGGCGTGATCGCGCTGATCGCCTGCTTCTGCATCGTCTGGTTCGGCCGTGACCCCTCGGTGACAGCCTTGTCGATTCCTTTCATCAAGGAATTCACCATCAACTTCGGTTGGTTCTACGTTTTCTTCGGAATGTTCATCATTGTTGGTGCTGGCAATGCCGTGAATTTGACCGACGGTCTCGACGGCCTTGCCATCGTGCCCGTGATGATCGCGGCTGCGAGCTTCGGCATGATTGGCTATCTGGTCGGCAACGCCGTGTTCGCCGAGTATCTGCAAATTCGATACGTCGCGGGAACCGGCGAGCTTGCGGTTCTTTGCGGTGCGGTTCTCGGCGCGGGACTTGGCTTCCTCTGGTTCAACGCGCCGCCGGCCTCGATCTTCATGGGGGATACCGGTTCTCTGGCTTTGGGTGGCATGATCGGCACTATCGCGGTCGCGACCAAGCACGAGATTGTGCTTGCGGTAATCGGTGGCCTGTTCGTGGTCGAAGCGCTGTCTGTGATTGTTCAGGTCGCGTCGTTCAAACTGACCGGCAAACGTTTCTTCCGCATGGCCCCCATTCATCACCATTATGAGCAGAAGGGCTGGACCGAGCCGCAGATCGTGATCCGGTTCTGGATCATTTCAGTGATGCTGGCACTGGCCGGTCTCTCGACCCTCAAGCTGCGGTGAGATCGTGATCCCGGTTACATCCTTTGCCGGCAAGACGGTTGCGGTTTTCGGCCTTGGCGGATCGGGCCTCGCCAGTTGTCATGCCCTCAAGGCTGGCGGTGCGGAAGTCATCGCTAGCGATGACAGTTCTGCAAAACTCGCGGAAGCCGCTAAGGCTGGTTTCATGACGGCGGATCTTCGCAGCGTGTCGTGGGAGAATTTCGCTGCGCTCGTTCTGACCCCGGGTGTGCCGCTCACTCATCCGGAGCCGCACTGGACGGTGCTGGCTGCGAAGAATGCTGGCATTGAGGTTATCGGCGATATCGAACTGTTCTGCCGCGAACGCAGGCGCCATGTGCCGACATCGCCATTCGTTGCCATCACCGGTACCAACGGCAAATCGACCACGACGGCGTTGGTCGCGCACCTCATGCGCGAGGCGGGCTACGACGTGCAGATGGGCGGCAATATCGGCACGGCGATCCTGTCACTGGAGCCGCCGCGCATGGGGCGGGTTCACGTGATCGAGATGTCATCGTATCAGATCGATCTGACGCCATCGCTCGATCCGAGCGTTGGCATTCTTCTGAATGTGACGGAAGACCATATCGATCGTCACGGTACGCTTGCACATTATGCTGAAGTGAAGGAACGGCTTGTGGTTACCGTGCAGCGCGGCGGGACTGCTATCGTCGGTGTAGATGACAATTGGAGCGCGGCCATCGCGGATCATGTCGAGCAGGCGGGCAAGCATATTGTCCGGGTGTCGGTGAAGCGGCCGTTGGCTGACGGTGTTTATCTCGACAAAGATTCGATCGTTCGCGCCTCTGGCGGCGCGCGAACTGAGCTTGTGAAGATCGACAACATCGGGTCGTTGCGTGGTCTTCACAACGCGCAAAACGCAGCCTGTTCCGCATGTGCTGCGCTGGCGCTGGGCGTCAGCGGCGATGTGCTGCAAAAGGGCCTGCGGAGTTTCCCTTGGCCTTGCCCATCGCATGGAACAGATCGGTCGTAAAGACAACGTCTTGTTCATCAACGACTCCAAAGGCACCAACGCCGACGCAGCAGAAAAAGCATTGTCGTCGTTCAACAACATCTTCTGGATTGCCGGTGGCAAGCCGAAGACGGGAGGCATCGAATCCCTGCGCGAATTGTTTCCGCGGATCCGTAAAGCCTATCTGATCGGTGAGGCTGCGGAGGATTTTGCCGCCACACTCGGCAGCGTTCCGCATGAAATCAGCAAAACGCTGGAAGAGGCGGTGCCGCACGCTGCACGCGATGCGGAAGCTTCAGGGCTGCGCGATGCTGTCGTGCTGCTCTCGCCTGCCTGCGCGTCGTTCGATCAGTTCCCGAATTTCGAAAAGCGCGGCGAACGCTTCCGTGATCTGGTCAAGGCTCTCGAAGGGGTCGTCCCGGTCAAAGCTTCGTAGTCTTGGAGTTCGTCGCTGGGAAAAACCGCGCGAATTAAGATTATCGAAACCATATCCGGGGCAAGACTAGAGGTCATCGAGACGTTGCGGATGTCTCGTCCGAGGAACAGCGGCCCATGATCTCCCGAGAACAACGTACGCCGCTGAGCGAATGGTGGTGGACGGTCGACCGCCTGCTGCTTGCGGCTATTCTGACCCTGATGCTGGCTGGGGTGATTTTATCGCTCGCCGCCAGTCCGCCGGTTGCTGCGCGCATCGGTCTTGATGCCTTCCATTTCTTCAATCGCCATGTGATCTTCCTGATGCCCTCGTTCATCGTGCTGATCGCGGTGTCGTTCCTGTCGCCACGTCAGGTCCGCCGATCCGCATTGATCGTGTTTGTCATCAGCATCGTGCTGATCGTGGCGACGCTGCTATTGGGACCGGAGGTGAAGGGCGCAAAGCGCTGGATCACGATCCTCGGTGTCAACATTCAAGCATCGGAGGTCGCGAAGCCGGCATTTGTGATCTTGGTGGCGTGGCTGTTTGCTGAATCCGCACGGCGGCCAGAAATGCCCGCGACGTCGATGGCTTTGGCGTTACTGCTGATGCTCGTCACCTTGCTGGTGGCGGAACCTGATTTCGGCCAGACCATGCTGATCTCCATGGTGTGGGGTACGCTGTTCTTCATCGCCGGAATGAGGATGATCTGGGTCTTCGGCCTTATGGGCGTGTCGGCGGCAGGGCTCTTCACCGCCTACCTGTTCGTGCCGCACGTCGCAGGTCGCATCAAACGCTTCATGGATCCGGCATCGGGCGACACGTTCCAGGTTGATATGGCAATGGAATCGTTCACCCACGGCGGGTGGTTCGGCTTGGGGCCGGGCGAGGGAACTGTGAAGCGCATTCTCCCCGACAGTCATACGGACTTCGTATTTGCAGTCGCCGCGGAGGAATTCGGGATCATCCTGTGTCTCGTCTTGCTCGCGCTGTTTGCCTTCATCGTGATCCGCTCGTTGTCGCGCGCTTACGCCAGCGAGGACCTGTTTGCGCGGTTTGCAGCAGCCGGCCTCGCGATCATGTTTGGCATCCAAGCCTCGATCAACATGGCGGTGAATCTTCATTTGATGCCGGCAAAGGGAATGACCCTACCGTTCATCTCCTATGGCGGCTCGTCGATGGTCTCTCTGGCCTATGGTGTCGGCATGTTGCTGGCGTTGACACGTCAGCGTCCTCGGGTCGAAATGGAATCGATCAACGCTGCAAATGCGGCGCACCGTTTCGCATAGTGGAGTGGATTTGACATTTCGCCCCCGCCTCCAGCGAGTTCGTTAAGCGAATGTCAAATCCAAAACTCCACTAGAAACTTATATTTGCTAGTGGTCCTTTGATTCTAACATTCGCAGGAGGTGCCTGCTGAAACGGGATGCGAATGTTAGAATCGGACCACTAGTGTCCCGTCCCCGAATAACCGACCCATTTGCCGCACGCTCGAACGGTTATTCGGAGACGAAAGGACACTAGCAAAATCAAAATGCTAGTGTGGCTTTGTCTCGCAATTGCCGATAAGAGCTAGCCGCAAGACAGGTCGGCAATTGCGAGACGCCACACTAGGGAGCATTTCAGCCAATGTCCGATAGCCCGCTCATCATGCTGGCGGCGGGGGGAACAGGAGGCCACCTGTTCCCGGCCGAGGCTCTGGGCGTTGCGCTGATGAAGCGTGGCCTGCGGGTGCGGCTGGTCACGGATTCCCGTGCGGTTCGTTATAGCGGGCTATTCTCCAAGGACATGGTTGACGTCGTGCCAAGCGAAACGGTTCGTGGCCGCTCGCCGTGGGCCTTGGCGCGCACCGGCACCATGTTGGCTGCCGGCGGTGCAAAAGCTCTTGCGTTGCTATTGAAGCAAAAGCCCAAAGCTGTGGTCGGCTTCGGCGGTTATCCGACGTTGCCCCCGCTGATTGCAGCGAAGTTGCTTGGAATCCCGACTGTCATTCATGACGCCAATGCAGTGATGGGGCGCGCGAACAAGTTGCTCTCCAGCCGCGTAAGCGCGATCGCGACATCATTGCCCGGTGTGCTCGACCATGAGCCTGCGCTGGCGCAGAAAGCAACGGTCACCGGCACGCCCATGCGCCCCGCCATCCTCGCGGCAGCGGCGGTGCGGTTCGATCCACCTGATGCGAGCGGCCCTCTGCGTATGTTGATTGTGGGCGGCAGTCAGGGCGCGCGGGTGATGTCGGACATCGTACCGCCCGCTATTGAACGGCTCGAACCTGCATTGTGGCATCGGCTCAATGTCGTGCAGCAGGTGCGCGAGGAAGATATGGCGCGCGTGCGCGCCGTGTACGATCGGCTCAAGATCGACGCGGAGCTCGCGCCATTCTTCAGCGACCTTCCGGCGAGGCTGGCGGCGAGCCATCTCGTCGTGTCGCGGTCCGGCGCCGGGACGGTGGCAGAACTCGGCGCCATCGGCCGCCCCTCAATCCTGGTGCCGTTGCCTGGTGCGATCGATCAGGATCAGTTTGCAAATGCTGGCGTGCTCGAGCGAGCGAATGGCGCAATCCGCATCGCGCAGACTGAGTTCACGCCAGATCGTCTTGCGGCTGAAATCTCAGCTCTGGCCGCCGAACCTGCGCGGCTGACGGCGATGGCTGTTGGTGCGAAGTCGGTCGGCCGACTTGATGCGGCAGAGCGGTTGGCGGACCTGGTGACGACAGTCGCTAAGATCTGAAGCATCACAGCCGCACATTATTCACCAGGAAATCGAGAAACGCGCGAACGCGCGCAGGTAACTGTCCGCCGTGGCCGACGAACACTGCATGGATCGCTTCAAGGTCACCTGGATTGTATTCTTCCAAAACCGGAACAAGTTTTCCGGCATCGATATCCGGATCGACGTGAAAACGGGTCAAGCGCGCGAGACCCAGACCAGACACAGCAAGGCGTTGCATGGCCTCACCATCGCTGACCAGTGAGTTGCCCGCCGGTGGGATCGAGATCGTTCCGCCTTGTGGATCGAGAAATGGCCAGCCTTCGATCTGCTTCACAAAACAGAAGCCGAGCATGTTGTGCTGAAGCAGATCTGTCGGCGTTCGCGGTGTGCCGCGTTGTTTGAGGTAGTTGGGCGAGGCGACAACGACCATGCGGCTTTCGCCGAGCTTGCGTGCCAGCAGCCGGGACTCGCGCAGGGGGCCTACTCTAATTGCGACGTCTGCGCGCTCCTCCATCAGATCGACCACGGTGTCGGTGAGCGACACATCAATACTGACTTCAGGGTGAAGTGCGAGAAAGGCCGGCAACAATGGCAACAACCGATGCAGCCCGAACGGCACACTGGTATTAACCCGCACTCGTCCGCGGGGGATTGCCCCGATGGCCGCTTCACGCTCCGCTGTATTGATATCGTCAAGAATGCGGACGACGCGCTCGTAATAAGCCGCGCCCTCTGGTGTCAGTTGCAGTTTGCGCGTGGAGCGATTGATCAAGCGGACGCCCAATCTCGCTTCCAGCCGCGCAACAAGTTTGCTCACTGCTGACGGCGTCATGCGGAGATCACGAGCAGCCGCAGAGAACCCGCCGAGGTTGACGACGCGAGCAAATACTTCCATCTCGCCCGAGCGATTAATGTCCTGTCGCGCCATTGTGAATTTATTTCATAAATATTGTTACTGTATATAGTCTAGTTCACGAATGGAGTCGCGTCCACTTCTCAGGGAAGCCGGCGACTTGCCGGGCTTTCCTGAGGATTTTCCATGCCTGTTGCTCTCTACGCGCTCACCGCCGGTGCCTTCGGCATCGGTGTTACTGAATTCGTCATTATGGGACTGTTGCTGCAGGTCGGCGCCGATCTCGGCGTTTCGATTGCGGCTGCGGGACTTCTGATTTCTGGGTACGCACTCGGTGTCGTGATTGGCGCGCCGATCATGACCATCGCCACAGGACGCTGGCCAAGAAAGACCGTGCTGCTGACGTTGATGGGAATCTTCACCATCGGAAACGCGGCGTGTGCGCTCGCCCCCGATTACTGGACGCTGATGGCGGCGCGCGTGCTGACAGCATTCGCTCATGGAACGTTCTTCGGTGTCGGCTCGGTCGTCGCCACGAATCTCGTCGCGGCTGACAGGAAAGCGTCTGCTATCGCCGTGATGTTCACCGGCCTGACGGTTGCGAATATTCTCGGAGTGCCGTTTGGGACATGGCTGGGGCAAGGGTTCGGTTGGCGCGCGACGTTCTGGGCCGTAACTTTGGTCGGTGTCGTTGCTCTCGCGATCATCGCGGCTTTCGTGCCGCAAGACAAAGCGGCGCCAGAGCCATCGAACCTGAAAGATGATCTCGCAGTCCTCCGACGCGGGCCTGTGCTGGTAGGGCTCCTCACCACCGTGCTTGGATGGGTCGGTGTTTTTGCGGCCTTTACCTATATCGCACCGATGCTGACGAAGATCTCGGGCTTTCCGGACTCGGCTGTATCGCCGATTCTCCTGGTGTTCGGTGCGGGGCTTGTGGCCGGCAATCTGATTGGTGGTCGGTTCGCGGACAAACAGCTCATGCCGGCGCTGTTTGGAAGTCTGTTTGGACTTGCAGTGGTGCTCGCACTGATGAGCTTTGCCATTCACAGCAAGGTTGCGATTGTCGTCTTTATCGGCCTACTCGGCGCAGCCGCCTTCGCCACCGTACCGCCGCTTCAGATGTGGGTCTTGGAGAAGGCGCACGGCGCAGGACAGAGTCTTGCTTCGAGCTTCAACATCGCGGCATTCAATCTTGGCAACGCCATCGGCGCGTGGCTTGGCGGTGTAGTGATTGATCGCGGGCCGGGACTCGCGGCACTCCCCTGGGTAGCTGCTCTGGTGCCGCTTACCGGATTGGTGCTGGCATTGGTTAGCCATCGCGTCGAGACACGGCATAGGTCGATCTCGTCCACGAAAATCGCTACTGTCTGCAGCGAGGCCGCGGAGTGAGAGCTTATGCGCCAGTTCCGAGCGATCGCAGCGCGTTGCGATCGTTCCAGCGACTATGGGGTCTGAGATCATATTGAAATCATTATAAAAATTTTCCACGGTGGCTGGGCTTGTCCCGGCCGCGCGCGTCTTGCAAAAGTGGGTCAGATTCGAAAATGCCCGGCGAATCGTCCGGGTTACCCAGCGAGACCCTTTATTATGAGATTGCCGCGCGAAATCGGTCCCATCCACTTTGTCGGAATCGGCGGCATTGGCATGAGTGGCATTGCCGAGGTGTTGTGCAACCTCGGTTACACGGTGCAGGGTTCCGATGCCTCCGAGAACGCCAATGTGGTGCGGCTTCGTGAGAAGGGCATCAAGATCAGCGTTGGGCATAAGGCCGAGAACGTGGCCGGTGTCGACGTTCTGGTGGTCTCCACCGCGATCAAGCGCGACAACCCCGAGCTCATCGCAGCACGTGGGCTTCGCATCCCCGTCGTGCGCCGTGCAGAGATGCTCGCCGAGCTGATGCGCCTGAAAAGCTGCATCGCCATTGCAGGCACCCATGGCAAGACCACGACGACGTCGATGGTCGCCACCTTGCTGGATGCCGGCAATCTTGATCCGACGGTGATCAATGGTGGCATCATCAACGCTTACGGCACCAATGCGCGTCTCGGCGCGGGCGAGTGGATGGTGGTGGAAGCCGACGAGAGCGACGGCACGTTCCTCAAACTTCCCGCCGATGTAGCAATCGTCACCAACGTCGATCCTGAACATCTGGATCATTTCAAGACCTTTGATGCAGTCCAGGATGCATTTCGGAATTTCGTCGAGAGCGTGCCGTTCTATGGCTTCGCTGTGATGTGCATTGATCATCCGGTCGTCCAGGCGCTGGTCGGAAAGATCGAGGATCGCCGCATCATCACCTATGGCGAAAATCCACAGGCCGATGCGCGGCTCGTGGAGCTTGAACCGTTCACAGGCGGTTCGAAGTTCAAAGTGGAATTCCGCAATCGCGTCACCGATGCGACCCATTGGATTTCGGATCTGGTTCTGCCGATGCCGGGGCGTCATAATGCTCTCAATGCGACTGCAGCCATTGCGGTGGCGCACGAGATCGGCATTTCAGATGATGCTATCCGCAAGGCGATTGCCGGCTTTGGTGGTGTGAAGCGCCGCTTCACCCGCACCGGCGAGTGGAATGGCGTCACCGTGATCGATGACTACGGTCACCACCCGGTTGAGATTGCCGCCGTGCTGAAGGCTGCGCGTGACTCCACCAAGGGCAAGGTGATCGCCGTGGTGCAGCCGCATCGCTACACGCGTCTGCAGTCGTTATTCGAGGAATTCTGCACCTGCTTTAATGATGCCGATACGGTCATCGTCGCGGACGTTTATCCGGCCGGCGAGGCGCCGATCCCCGGAATCGATCGGGATTCCTTCGTGCTCGGCTTGCGTGCCCACGGTCATCGCGAGGTGATCCCTCTGCCGGACGCATCGAAGCTTGCGCCGCTGGTGCGTGACGTTGCGAAGACCGACGACTTCGTCGTCTGCCTCGGTGCGGGCAATATCACGCAGTGGGCTTATGCGCTGCCTAGCGAGCTGAAGGCGCTGGGCTAGCCGATGGCGACATGTCTTGCGCTCCGCCATGTGGCTTTTGAAGATGCCGGCCTGCTTGGCGATGTCCTGGCCGCGCGAGGCATTCGTCTCTCATATGTAGAGGCGGGTCTCGGTCTGCTCGACAAGAAGGCGTTGACGGAAGCCGATCTTCTGGTGGTGCTTGGCGGGCCGATCGGCGTTTACGAAACAGATGAATACCCGTTTCTGCTGGAGGAAATTCCTGCGCTGCGGGCGCGGCTCGACGCACGCCGGCCGACGCTTGGAATATGCCTGGGTGCGCAATTGATTGCAGCAGCGCTAGGTGCGCGCGTTGCGCCTGGCGCAGCAAAGGAAATTGGCTACGCGCCGATCGATCTGACCGAAGCGGGCAAACGCTCGGTCCTCGCCCCGTTCGCAGGCGTGGACGTGCTTCACTGGCATGGCGACAATCTCGACCTTCCTCCTGGCGCGGAGCGGCTCGCCTCCACAAAGCATTGCCCAACGCAGGCTTTCACCATCGGTGTGCATGTCCTCGGCCTACAATTTCATATCGAGACGAAGCCGCAGGCGCTGGAAAGCTGGCTTATCGGGCACGCTGTCGAATTATCGAAGGCGGGAATATCGCCATCCTCCCTGCGCGCGCAGGCTGCGAAATCCGGAGAAGCCACGGCTGGAGCTGGCCGCCGTGTTTTGGAATCCTGGCTTGCGAGCGTAATGATATGAGCTATCCGGATCTCGTGCCGACATTGAAATCCGCCATGCCCGACCTGCGCGGGCGTCTCCTGGCGAATGAATCTCTCGCGCCGTTGACATGGTTTCGTGTGGGCGGCCCGGCGCAGGTTCTCTTCACCCCTTCGGATGAAGATGATCTGGCTTACTTCCTGTCACGGCTCCCCGGCGAAATCCCCGTCTATACCGTCGGCGTGGGCTCGAACCTTATCGTGCGCGACGGTGGCGTGGAGGGGGTCGTGATCCGTCTGTCGCCGCGCGGTTTCGGAGAAATCAAGGCCGAGGGCGATACCGTGCGTGCGGGGACCGCAGCGCTCGACAAGCGCGTGGCGGAAGCGGCGGCTGCGGCGAACATTGGCGGGCTCGAGTTTTACTTCGGTATTCCGGGATCGATCGGCGGCGCCTTGCGCATGAACGCCGGCGCCAATGGTGGTGAGACGAAGGACGTGCTGGTCGGGGCGACGGGTGTGACCCGCAAGGGTGAGAGGGTCTCGTTTTCAAATGGGGATATGAAATTCGTCTATCGCAATTCGGGTGTCGATACGTCGATTGTCTTCACGTCCGCGCTTTACCGTGGGCGTATCACCGATGCGGAGACGATCCGTATACGGATGAATGAGGTTCAAAATCATCGGGAGACCGCGCAACCCATTCGCGAAAAGACCGGTGGTTCGACATTCAAGAATCCGCCCGGCCATAGCGCCTGGAAACTGATCGATGCCGCCGGGATGCGTGGCTTTCGTGTCGGCGGCGCGCAGGTGTCGGAGATGCACTGCAATTTCCTGATCAATACAGGCGATGCAAGCGGACGCGATATCGAGACGCTGGGTGAGACTGTACGCACGCGCGTAAAAGAGCACTCAGGGGTCGAGCTGCAGTGGGAAATCAAGCGGATCGGAAACGAGGCTTAGGATCCGTTTCGCGCCGGCGTTACCGTCTCTGGCAGGGACTGAATCTGCGCGATGGGGGCGGGCGAGAGTTTGAACGATCCATAGAATGGGTATTCCTGCAGCGCGACGATGCCGAGGGCCACGACCGCCGCGCTTGAGAATACGATGAGCGCGGTCGTGAACGCGCGGATTCGTTCGAGATGTACCAACCCGATAGCAACTTGCGTGAACAGGCCGAGGATGATCACCGTCAACCATTTTAGATCGTTGGTGTGATCCGCTGCGATTGAGAGTCTGTCATTGCGTGCTGTCCCCAGCCGCACAGCCGCGTTGAGAAGCGCTGCATGGACCGCATTGCCAGCGCTTCTGGCGATCGATGGATTGCTGACTTCGCGCAGCAGATCATCGAAGGCTGCATCGGTGCGCGGTGAGGGGCGATCCTGTGCCATCGCCGGCCACTCGTCGGAAACGACGGCGTCAGCATAAGATTTCAGCGCAGTCCGAATCGTCCGCATGTCTGACACAGATGCGACGCTGAGTGTGTAGATATTGCGCAATTCGCCAGCTTCAGCGTGAACGGAGCGTAGGGCCTGGCGATTGCGGTCGCTGATATCCGCAGCGAGAAAGCCGACCAGCAGCGCAAACAGCAATGCAACAGCGCCGAAGAATGGCGCCACAATGCCGGTCAAATGCTGAATTCCATTCGCGAATGGCCTGCGGAATGCAACGGTCACGAGCAGCAGCACCATGCCGAAATACAGCGCAATCAGAGTTGCGAAGATTCCGGTGGATGATAGGTCAAGCCAGATTCTGATCATAAAAAGGTGCCGTGTTCTTGGAGCGTCAGTGTTCCGTATGACAATACCTGACTCGTGGTGACTTGGTCCTAGTGGAGCGGATTTGACATTCGCTACCGGTCCGGCAGCGGGTTCGTTTAGCGAATGTCAAATCAAGGCTCCACTAGCAGCTTATATTTGCTAGTGGTTCTTTGATTCTAACATTTGCAACGGTATCCGCCGAAACAGGATGCGAATGTTAGAATCGAACCACTAGGCTCAAATCAGCGTAGGTAAGGGTGATTAAGGAGTTGCAATGAAACGATTTCAACATGTCGCTGTGCTGATGGGCGGATGGTCGTCGGAGCGAGAGGTCTCGCTGCGCTCGGGCAAGGCGTGCGCGGATGCACTGGAGCGCAGGGGATACCGGGTGACGCGTATTGACGTGAAGCGTGACATCGCGACGGTGCTCGACACGTTGAAACCGGATGCTGCGCTCGTGATGCTGCATGGCCGCCCAGGGGAGGACGGCACCATTCAGGGCGTGCTCGAGACACTTGGCATTCCTTATTCTCACTCGGGAGTCTTGGCTTCATCCTTGGCGATGCAGAAGGATCTCGCAAAGACGGTGATGGCCACGGCAGGCGTGCCGGTTGCCGAAGGTCTGACATTGTCACGCGCTGAGGTGGCTAAGGGCCATGTCATGGCGCCGCCTTATGTCATCAAGCCCGTGGCAGACGGCTCGAGCGTTGGGGTCTTCATCATCACGGAGGGCCACGCCCATCCGCCGCAGGAGCTGTTCCGTGAAGACTGGCCTCATGGCGAGCAACTTTTGGTGGAAAAATATGTGGCGGGAAAGGAACTCACCTGCGCGGTCATCAACGGGGAACCGACCGGCGTTATCGAGATCGTACCATTAATCAAATTTTACGATTACGAGGCAAAGTATTCTCCCGGCGCATCAAAACACATCCTGCCTGCACCAATTTTACCTTTTGTTTACCAGGAAGTCCGAAGGTTAACGCTAGCTGCGCATGTGGCGCTTGGCTGCCGGGGTGTGAGCCGTGCGGATTTCCGTTACGACGACCGCATCGAGGGGACGGGGGGATTAATCTGCCTCGAGGTCAACACCCAACCTGGCATGACCGAGACGTCACTTGTTCCGGAACTAGCCGCGCACGCGGGCGTAACATTTGACGAGTTGGTGCAATGGATGGTGGAGGACGCCTCCCTCGGTCGGTAGGACGAACGGGGCCCCAATCTAATCCGAGGAAAAAAGTTGCTTCGGCAGCATTGCGTTTTCGTGCTCGCACGTCTTCGCCTGCCCGTCGGCCATTTCACGATGAAAATCCCACGATTGCCAAGCTAGAGCGCTCGATGCCGCGCGGTATCGGGGTCGTAGCCATGGTTTTGCTGCTGGCCGGCACAGCTGCGCTTGGAATCATCAGGGGAGGCCACAGTGATAATTTCCTTGGCGCGCTGAGCGATACCCGCAATGCCGCCGCCAACGCGGTGGGTTTCAGAATCACCAGTGTTGCAATCACCGGGCGCAAGCAACTCACGCAGGACGAAGTCCTCGCCGTCGGCGGCATCAATGGCCGTTCGTCGCTGCTGTTCCTTGATGCCGCTGCTGCTCGCGACAAGCTGAAGGCTGATCCCTGGATCAGCGATGCCACCGTTCAGAAGCTTTATCCCGGCCGGCTGCAGATCGATATCACCGAACGCACGCCCTATGCGCTTTGGCAGGAGAATGGCCGCGTGTCCGTGATCGCCGAGGACGGCACTGTGCTGGAGCCTTATGTGGCGCGGCGTTTTGTGTCGCTGCCGCTGGTCGTCGGCAAGGGAGCTGAATCCCGCGCCAAGGATTTTCTCAACCTGCTCGGACAGTACCCGCAGGTCCGTTCGGCCGTGAAGGCGATCGTGTTCGTCGGCGAGCGGCGCTGGAATCTGCGCCTCGCTGATGGTGTTGACGTGCGCTTGCCGGAGCACGACGTCGAAAAGTCGCTGGCGATGCTCACGAAACTCGACCAGGAAGATCACCTGTTCTCCCGGGACATCACCGCGATCGATCTGCGGTTGCCGGATCGTGTGAGCGTCCGTCTGTCGGAAGATGCTGCAAAGGCGCGTGAGGAACTGTTCAAGGACAAATCGAAATCCAAGAGAAAGGCTGGTGACGCATGACCAGTCTCGATGGCGTCCAGACCCCAAAGACGCGTCAGATGCCGCCGAACAAGACGGCGTTGGTGGCGGCACTTGATATCGGCACGAGCAAGATCGCCTGTCTGATCGCCCGGTTAAAGCCCTGTCCGCCGAGCGATGCTCTGCGGGGGCGTACCCACGCGGTCGAACTGATTGGCCTGAGCCACATCCAGTCGCGGGGTATCAAAGCCGGTGCGGTCGTGGATCTTGCTGAATGCGAGCAGGCCGTGCGGCAGGCCGTCGCCCTGGCCGAACGCACCGCGAAAGTGCGCGTGGAATCCGTGCTGCTGTCGGTGTCGGCCGGTCGTCTGCAGGGCAATCTTGTTGAAGCGTCATCAGAATTACGCAACGGAGCGGTCACGCCGGCTGATATGAGCCGGGTCGTCAGCGCTGGCATGCATCATGCGACGCCAAAGGGACGCACCGTTCTGCATGCCTTGCCGGTCGGCTTCTCGCTTGATGGAGTCAAAGGCGTTCGTGATCCTAGCGGAATGGTCGCCCGGCACTTCGGGATCGACATGAATGTCGTCACAGCGGAAGCAACCGCAGCAAAAAATCTGATGCTTGTGGTCGAGCGCTGCCACCTCAATGTCGAGGCCATGGCTGCCGGTCCTTATGTGGCCGGGCTTTCGGTGCTCACCGATGACGAGACCGATCTGGGCGCGGCTGTGGTCGAAATGGGGGCAGGTACGACAACAATCGCGACCTATTCGAACGGACAGTTCGTTCATGCCAGTGGATTTGCGCTCGGCGGGCAACACGTCACCATGGATCTCGCGCGAGGACTCGGTGCATGCATTGCAGATGCCGAGCGAATCAAGACGTTATATGGCACGGTGCTGACAGGCGGATCGGATGCCCGCGACGTTATGAGTGTGCCTTCGGCGGGGGATGACGACCGCGATGTGCCGCAGATGGTTTCACGCGCCACGATCGCGAACATCATTCGGCAGCGTGTCGAGGAGATTTTTGAGATGGTCAGGGATCGGCTCGCGGAATCCCCCTTTGCGGCAGAGCCGCGGGCGCGGGTTGTTTTGAGCGGTGGTGCTTCGCAGCTGAATGGCGTGCCGGAGCTTGCCAGCCGCATCCTGGGCCGTCCGGTGCGGGTCGGGCGTCCGCTTGGCTTCGGCCGTTTGCCGACCGAAGCGAAGAGCGCATCGTTCGCGGTGCCCACAGGTCTGCTGCTCTATCCGCAATTCGCTCACCTTGAACACGTTGAACCGCGGCATACGCGGCAAGTCATGACAGGGACTGACGGATATTTCGGAAAGGTCGGACGATGGCTTCGAGAGGGCTTCTGATGATCGCAACCCGAATCGAACCATTTCATCAACTGCTTTGGCGTGCAGCCCAAGCCCCCACGCGCGCGTAATCGAGAGGCAACCATGACCATCAATCTCAACGTACCCGATATTCGCGAGCTGAAGCCGCGTATCACCGTTTTCGGTGTCGGCGGCGCGGGCGGTAATGCCGTCAACAACATGATCACCGCCGGTCTTCAGGGGGTGGACTTCGTCGTCGCCAATACCGACGCGCAGGCCCTGACCATGTCGAAGGCCGAACGCATCGTGCAAATGGGCACGCAGGTCACCCAGGGCCTCGGCGCCGGATCGCAGCCGGACGTGGGCGCCGCAGCCGCGCAAGAGGTCATCGACGAGATCAAGGATCATCTGTCGGGCGCTAACATGGTGTTCGTCACCGCTGGCATGGGTGGTGGTACCGGCACCGGCGCCGCACCGGTTATCGCCGCGACCGCCCGCGAGATGGGCATCCTGACCGTGGGCGTCGTTACCAAGCCATTCCACTTTGAAGGCCAGCGCCGCATGCGCACCGCCGAAACCGGCATTGGCGAGCTTCAGAAAGTGGTCGATACGCTGCTGATCATCCCGAATCAGAATCTGTTCCGCGTCGCCAACGAAAAGACCACTTTTGCCGACGCGTTCGCGATGGCTGACCAAGTGCTCTACTCGGGCGTCGCCTGCATCACCGATCTGATGGTCAAGGAAGGCCTCATCAACCTCGACTTCGCCGACGTCCGCGCCGTGATGAAGGAGATGGGCAAGGCGATGATGGGCACTGGCGAGTCCACCGGCGAGAAGCGGGCCCTGACCGCCGCCGAAGCTGCTATCGCCAACCCGCTGATCGACGATTCGTCCATGAAGGGCGCACGTGGCCTCCTGATTTCCATCACCGGCGGCAAGGACTTGACGCTGTTCGAGGTCGACGAAGCGGCGACCCGCATTCGCGAGGAAGTCGACAACGACGCCAACATTATTGTCGGCGCAACCTTCGACGAGACCCTTGATGGCATCATCCGTGTGTCCGTGGTCGCTACTGGCATCGACGCGGTCGCGGCTGCGCGCGCGACTCCTGCCCCAGCCACAATGAGCCCGTCGGTTGCACCGGAAAGCCGTCTGGCGGAACTGACCGCTCGTCTGCGTGCAGACAATCAGCGCATGGCAGAACGTGCCGCGCAGCAGCAGAAAGCTCCGGCTCCAGCAGCCGCTGCTCCCACCGCGCCACCTCGCACCGACCACATTGACCGTGCCGCTCTGGCCGCAATCGCCGAGGCCGTATCACCTGCCGAACGGCAGTCTCAGCCACAAATGCAACCTGCCGCCTATGGCGACGTGAACGTGCGACCGATCCCGCCGAAGCCATCGATGTTCCCGGAACAGGAAGAGCCGATGCACAACATCCAGGAACCGGCGCCTCCAGCAGCCTTTATTCCGCAGCCGGCTGAGCGCATGCCGCTGCGCGCACCGCGGATGCCGCAGTTCGACGAGCTTCCGGTTCCAGCGCAGAACGAAATCCGCAAGGCGCGTGGTGAAGCGGCTGAGGAACCGCCGCATCCGCAGAAGACCCGTACCTCGTTGCTGCAGCGCCTGGCCAATGTCGGTCTCGGTCGTCGCGACGAAGACAGCGAGCCGCCGATTGCAGCCCGCGGTGCCGGTCCTGCCATGCCGCAGATGCCACCGTTGCCGGAGCGCAAGCCGCAGCGTCCGATTCCCGCGCAGTACGGCGGCGACCCGGTGTCGGAATACGCTCGCCGTCCGGCGCCTGCGCCGCAGGGCCTTGATTCGCATGGTCGCCCGGCCCCAGTGGCGCCTCAGGGGGGCGAGGATCACCTGGATATCCCCGCCTTTTTGCGGCGGCAGGCGAACTAAACGTGTGTAACAATCCGTGAGGATGACGATGCCCCGGCAGTTTTGCCGGGGCATTTTGTTTGACGGTTCGGACGGTCGTTGGTTTCCATTAACCTTTTGAATTTATTTATGGAATTTAGGATTTGGTTGCCTTGTCACAGGTTGCGGTGGATGTGGAGTTGGCCCAACAGGCGGCGTGAATGCGGCGAGTTTGGGGTAACAATCTGTAAACAAGCGTGAATTGGCGCTCTTAGGGGCAATGGCTAAGGTCTTCGCATCTTGGGGACGATCTGAAGCCGAAGTACCGGTTAACGGCGCTGGCGACCTTCAGATGATTAATATTATCGGGCACGCGGGAATGAAATCCAGTCGTCAAACGACGCTCCGGTCGCATGTAACTGTGACGGGCGTTGGCGTTCACTCTGGATCGGCGGTCACCCTGACCCTCGGTCCATCTGAGACCAATTCCGGTTTCGTCTTTATTCGGACAGGTCTCGATGGTGGCGACCGGGAAGTCAAAGCTATTTCCAACTCCGTCGTTGCCACTGAATTTGCTACCGTGCTGGGCGACCAGTCAGGCCCCCTGGTTTCTACCGCTGAGCACGTTCTCGCCGCGTTGCGCGGCATGGGTGTTGATAACGCCACCATCGAAATCGATGGACCTGAAGTTCCGATCATGGACGGCAGTGCGGCTTCCTTCGTAGCAGCCATTGATCGCGCCGGAGTTGTCCAACAAAACGCGCCGCGTCGTTTCATTGAAGTCCTCAAGCCGGTCAGAGTTGTGCAGGGCGAGTCGGTCGGCGAATTCCTTCCCTATGCCCGCGGTTTCCGGGCCGAGCTTGAAATCAATTTCGCCAACTCGCTGATCGGGCATCAGGCTTATGCCTTCGATCTCGATGCAGACAGCTTCCGTAGAGACATCTCCCGCGCCCGTACGTTCGGTTGCATGGCCGACGTCGCCAAGCTCTGGAGCACGGGGTATGCGCTCGGCGCATCTTTCGACAATTGTGTGGTGTTCGACGACACCCGAGTCCTGAACACCGAGGGCCTGCGCTTCGCCGACGAATGCGTGCGTCACAAGGTTCTCGACGTACTGGGCGACCTTGCGCTGGCTGGTCTGCCACTGATTGGTCTCTATCGCTCCGTGCGTGGTGGCCATAAGCTCAACCATGCGGTGCTCACCGCCCTTCTGGCTGATCGCCATGCATGGCGGGTGGTCGAGGCAACCGAAGTCGTGGCTGAACGTGCCGTCGCTGCACGGCGTTCGCGCGGGCATGCGGATGTCGTTGGCGGTATGGTCGCTGCGGCAGCCTTCGCTCCGGACGTATCCTGAGCGTTTTTGCTCTGTAAATCAGGGGCATCCGCTGCGCCGAGCCAGCGGAAACCCGCTTAACCAAGTTCGTGACCACAGGCAGAACGCCGCCTTAATCCGGGCGAAATGTCCACCTATCCGGTTGGTGGAGATATCTTTTTCGGCTACATAGGCCCGACTTGAACTTCCTGTAGGCAGTTTCAGCCGAGGTAAAGTGGTTTTGAGCCTTTCGGTGTCTAGCAACCTCAATCGCCGGATTTTACGCGTCGGATTTTATTCAGGTCGGTCCCAAACGTATGACGCTCGAACCGCGCAAATTCATGAATCTTGCTCGCATTAGCCAACTTGGCCGTCAGGCGCGTCTGGCGCTTGGACTGGTCGTGCTTGCCGCGCCTCTCGCGGGCTGCGGAACCGGTGCGCTGTGGGACAAGTTCATGGCCAAGGAAGAAACTTTCGTCGATGAGCCGGCGGACAAGCTCTACAACGAAGGCCTGTACCTGCTAAACCAGAAAAACGACCGTAAGGCCGCGAACAAGAAGTTCGAGGAAGTTGACCGCCAGCACCCGTATTCCGACTGGGCGCGCAAATCGCTGCTGATGTCAGCCTATGCGTCTTATGAAAACGGCGACTACGACGAGTGCATTTCCTCCGCTAACCGTTACATTGCGTTGCATCCCGGCAGCCCAGACGCCGCCTACGCACAATATCTGATTGCGGTATCCAACTTTGATCAGATCCCGGACGTGTCCCGTGATCAGGGCCGCACGGAAAAGGCGATTGCCGCACTGGAAGAGGTAACCCGGAAATATCCGACGTCGGAATATGCCACGACGGCTCGCAAAAAGATCGAAGCTGCGCGCGACCAGTTGGCTGGCAAGGAAATGAACGTTGGCCGCTATTACCTTGAGAAAAAGGACTACACGGCGGCGATCAACCGCTTCAAGGTTGTGGTGACGCAATACCAGACCACGCGTCACGTCGAAGAAGCGCTCGCCCGCCTGACCGAGGCCTACATGGCGATCGGCATTGTGGGCGAGGCCCAGACGGCGGCAGCCATTCTTGGCCACAACTTTCCTGATAGCCGCTGGTACAAAGACGCCTACAATCTTGTAAAGTCCGGCGGAGTCGAGCCGACCGTCAACAAGGGCTCCTGGATAACCCGGGCGTTCAAGAAGGTTGGTCTCGGTTAGTTTAATCAGGACCTACTTCGCATGCTGGCCCGGCTTTCGATCCGTGACATCGTCCTGATCGAGCGGCTTGATATCGATTTCCTCAAGGGACTCGCGGTTCTCACCGGCGAAACCGGTGCAGGCAAATCCATTCTTCTGGACGCCTTTGCGCTCGCGCTTGGCGGGCGTGGCGATGCCAGCCTCGTCCGGCACGGCGCGGAGCAGGGCCAGGTGACAGCGGTCTTCGATGTTCCGAAGAAGCATCCTGCCAGCACAATTCTCCGCGACAACGGGCTAGACGATTCCGGTGAAATGATCCTGCGCCGGGTGCAGCTCGCCGACGGCCGCACGCGTGCTTTCCTCAACGATCAGGCCATCAGTGTGCAGACATTAAAAGCTGTCGGCGCGACGCTGGTGGAAATCCATGGTCAGCATGACGAGCGGGCACTGGTGGATACCGCGACGCACCGGCAATTGCTGGACGCATTTGCGTCCCTTGAGAAGGATGTAGCCGCGATCGAAGACTTGTGGGAAGCGCGGCGTACAGCCCGTGCGGCGCTTGATGAACATCGTGCCAGCATGGAGCGCGCGGCGCGCGAGGCGGACTACCTGCGGCACGCATCCGAGGAACTGACAAAGCTCAATCCGGAAGAGGGTGAGGAGACGGCTCTGGCCGAGCGCCGCGCCGTCATGATGCAGGGTGAGAAGATTGCGGAGGATCTGCGCGATGCGCAGGCTGCGGTCGGCGGTCCTCAATCGCCCGTGTCGTCATTGGCGGCCGCGGTGCGCCGCCTGGAACGCCGTGCAGCGAGCGCTCCCGCGCTCATTGAACCCGCGGTCAAAGCCATGGACGCTGCCATCAACGCGCTGGAAGAAGCCGACCAGCATCTCAATGCGGCGCTCGTTGCGGCGGATTTCGACCCGCTCGAACTTGAGCGCATCGAAGAGCGCCTGTTCGCGCTTCGTGGAGCCGCGCGAAAGTACTCGACACCCGTCGATGGGCTGGCCGCTCTTGCCAAGCGATACGCCTCCGATATTGCGCTGATCGATGCTGGCGCCGATCAGTTGAAGGTGCTGGAAAAGGCGGTCGCGGCTGCTGACAAAGCTTATGACGCTGCCGCGCAAAAACTGTCAGCGGCACGCAACAAGACCGCGGACAAGCTCAATAAGGCCGTGAACGCTGAACTCGCACCGCTCAAGCTTGAGCGCGCGAAATTTTCCACCCAGGTCGAAAGCGATCCAGCGTCTCCCGGACCACAAGGGTTCGATCGCGTTGAATTTTGGGTGCAGACCAATCCGGGCACCAAGCCGGGTCCATTGATGAAGGTCGCGTCGGGTGGTGAATTGTCACGTTTCCTGCTGGCGCTGAAGGTCGTCCTGTCGGATCGCGGTTCCGCACCGACGCTGGTATTCGACGAAATCGACACCGGCGTTGGTGGTGCGGTGGCAGATGCTATCGGTGCGCGTCTGGCGCGGCTGGCCGAAAAGGTGCAGGTTATGGCGGTGACGCACGCCCCGCAGGTGGCCGCGCGGGCGGATCAGCACCTGCTGATCTCGAAAGACGCGCTCGATAAGGGCAAGCGCGTGGCGACCCGAGTGGCCACACTTGCGAACGATCATCGTCGCGAGGAAATCGCGCGTATGCTTGCGGGGGCTGAAATTACTGCGGAAGCACGCGCTGCGGCGGAGCGTCTGCTACGTGCTGCGACGGCCTGAGAACGATGGCAGCGAAACCGAAAAAAGCACCTGTTGATGTCGACAAGTTGACCAAGGTCCAGGCCAGGGCCGAGCTGATGCGCCTTGCGCTTGAAATCGAAGAGCACAACAACCGCTACTATCAGGAAGACGCGCCGAAGATTTCGGACGCTGCCTACGATGCTTTGCGCCAGCGCAGCGATGCCATCGAGGCCCGTTTTCCGGAACTGATCACCAAGGACTCGCCATCACAAAAGATCGGCGCTGCGCCGTCGGGCCGCTTCGCCAAAGTGCAGCACGCGATTCCGATGCTCTCGCTCGGTAACGCGTTCACCGATCAGGATGTGGTGGACTTCATCGAGCGCGTGCAGCGGTTTCTCAAACTTGGCGCTGATGAAATCCCGACGATCGTGGCCGAGCCGAAGATCGACGGCCTTTCGTTGTCACTTCGCTATGAGAATGGCGAGCTGGTGCGCGGAGCGACGCGCGGTGATGGCACGACGGGCGAGGATGTGACCGCCAATGTGCGGACGTTGTCAGACATTCCGCACAGGCTGAAGAGCCGCAATGTGCCTGCCATCTGTGAGTTGCGTGGCGAAGTCTACATGCTGAAGAGTGATTTCCTCGCGCTCAACAAGCGTCAGGAAGAGGCTGGCGATACGGTGTTCGCCAATCCAAGGAACTCCGCTGCCGGGTCGTTGCGCCAGAAAGATCCCTCCATCACGGCATCGCGGCCATTGAAGTTCTTTGCCTATGGGTGGGGCGATATGAGTGAGGTGCCGGCGCCGACCCAGTTCGAGATGATCCAATGGATCGGCAACGCCGGTTTCGTCATCAATCCGCTAACCACGCGCTGCAGGGACGTAGAAGCTGTCCTGAAATTCTACCGCGAGATTGAAACCAAGCGAGCCACGCTCGGCTACGACATTGACGGCGTGGTCTACAAAGTGGATCGGCTGGACTGGCAGCAACGCCTCGGCTTCGTTTCGCGGAATCCGCGCTGGGCCATCGCGCACAAGTTCGCCGCCGAGCAGGCGACAACGATTCTCAACGACATTGAAATTCAGGTCGGTCGCACCGGCGCGCTAACTCCGGTGGCAAAGCTCGCGCCGGTGACCGTGGGCGGCGTGGTGGTGCAGAACGCGACACTGCACAACGAGGACTACATCAAGGCCATCGGCAATGATGGCCAGCCCATTCGTGATGGTGTTGACATCCGCATCGGCGATACCGTCGTCGTGCAGCGCGCAGGCGATGTGATCCCGCAGATTGTCAGCGTGGTTCTCGACAAGCGCCCCAAGGATGCCAAGCCCTACAAATTCCCACACACTTGTCCTGCCTGCGGAAGTCATGCAGTGCGCGAGGCTGATCCCAAGACCGGCAGAGAAGACTCGGTTCGCCGTTGCACCAATACGCTCGCATGTCCGGCACAGGCGAAGGAACGGCTGAAGCATTTCGTTGCGCGCAACGCTTTCGATATCGATGGTCTTGGCGACAAGCAGATCGAAGAATTTTTCATAGATGGGCTGGTGAGGTCGCCGGCCGACATCTTCACGCTAGAGAAGCGCGACGCGCGTGCGAGCAAGAAGCTCGCCGACCGCGAAGGATTCGGCAGGACATCGGTGCGCAATCTATTTGCGGCCATTGAGGCGCGGCGCAAGATTGCGCTGCATCGTTTCATCTACGCGCTCGGTATTCGCCATGTGGGCGAAGGCAACGCCAAGCTTCTGGCGCGGCACTATGGGACAGTAGAGAACTTTCGCTCAGCCATGATCGCGGCGGGCGAAGGGCCTCTCTCGGAAGCTTACCTCGACCTGAATTCCATCGAGGGCATCGGGGCAGTGGTGGCGAATGCCATCGTCGAGTTTTTTGCCGAGCCGCACAGCGTCAAGGCAATGGATGATCTTCTCGCGGAGATCGAGGTGCTGCCGGCGGAGAAGACGAAGACGGATTCGCCGATTGCCGGCAAAACCGTCGTGTTCACGGGCTCGCTGGAGAAGTTCACACGAGAAGAAGCAAAGGCCACTGCCGAGCGCCTCGGCGCCAAGGCCGCCGGCTCCGTCTCGAAGAAGACTGACTACGTTGTGGCCGGGCCAGGCGCAGGTTCGAAGCTCGCCGAGGCGCAAAAGCTCGGCGTTAAGGTGCTGACCGAGGACGAGTGGCTGGCACTCGTCAATGGTTCGTAGCTAGTGCGTTAGTTACATGATTCCGGCTTCCTGCTCCTCCGCCTTGACCATCGTGTCGGTGCTGACAGTCCGACGATCTCGCGGCACGAGGAAGATGATCGCCGCGGCGCAGGCTCCCGACAGCGCCAGCACCGCGATATTGAGCGGCAGCGGCGTCGTGAAATGGCCGCCGAGATAAGCGCCCAGTTGTGAGCAGAGCGCTCCAAAGCCCATTTGCAGAAATCCCATGGCTCCGGACGCCATCCCGGCTGCTTGCGGGCGAATGCTGATCGCACCCGCCGATGCGTTGGCCATTGCGAAGGCATTGCCGAACATCACGATCATATGCGTTCCGAACAGCCAGGAGGGCACCTGGTTCACCCCGGTCGCGCCCCAGATGACGTTGAGAACAGAACCGACAATCTGTAGCACGAGGCCGATCCAGATCATGCGGTCGAGTCCGTAACGGGGCGATAGTCGCACCGAAACCAGATTTCCCATCATGTAAGCGAAACCGGCGGTGGCAAACCAAAGGCCGTATTCTGTGCCGGAACGCGCCATCTGATTGATGACGATATAAGGACCTCCGCCTGCGAATGTGAAAATGATCGCCGATGCGAGCATCTGGCAAAGTACGTAGCCGATGAAGGCGTGGCTTGATGCCAGCGCGCGGACGTCCTTTGCGAAACCGCCATCATCGGTGGATACGACCCGCCGCCGTGTTTCCGGCAGCGCCAGCATGATGGCGGCTATGGTGATGGTTGTGACGACAGCAAGCACATAGAAGATCGAACGCCAGCCGAACCAGTCATTCAGTACGCCGCCCACCAACGGACTGAGCATCTGCGCGATCATCATGACGGCGATGACGAGGCTGATCATGCCGCCGACTTGATTACGTTCGTAGATGTCGCGGACGATGGCGCGGCTGATGACCATGCCCGCGGCGCCGCCGACGGCCTGCACAAAGCGTCCGGCAATCAGTTGCGGCAGCGTCTCGGCAAAGATGCATCCGACGTTGGCGATAACGACGAGACCAAAGCAGCAGATGAGAACCGGGCGTCGCCCGAAACGATCAGACAGCGGTCCCATCACCAGTTGGGACAATGCCATGCCGACCATGTAGAGCGACACGGTCATCTGCGCGACGGAGATGTCCTGTGCGAAGGTTGCCGCGAGCAGCGGCAGCATCGGCACCAGCATGTAGAGCGAGATCGGCGCGATGCCATTCATCGCGACCAGCAGCGGAAGAACTTTCCAGGGTTGAACAGTAGGGGGTGAGATCGTCGTGTTCTTGTTGTCGGTCACGTTGTCCGGACTTTGTTATTGTTTGTTATGTCCACTTGCCTCAATGACTCATCGGCTCTGTGGCGGCATCGAGCCACGTTCTGGTTTCGTCATCGACCAGCGGACCAATCTCATCACGGACTCGTGCGTGATAGGCGTTGAGCCATTCCAGCTCCCGCTTGCTGATGCGATGGGCGTTGATCAGCCGCCGGTCAATCGGGGCGAGGGTCAGCGTCTCGAAGCCGTTCATCGGCTTTTCCGCGCCATCAATTTTGGCTTCGGTCACCAACTCCAGGTTTTCGATGCGGATGCCGAAAGCGTCCGCTTTGTAATAGCCAGGCTCGTTGGAGAGGATCATGCCACGCTTGAGGGATGTCGTTCCGAGCTTGGAGATGCGCGCCGGACCTTCATGAACGGAAAGATAGCTTCCCACGCCGTGACCGGTGCCATGATCGAAATCGATGCCCGCATGCCAGAGGAATTGCCGTGCGAACGCGTCGATCTGTGCACCGGTGACGCCATCCGGGAATACGGCGCGGGCAATCGCGATGTGACCGCGCAGGACACGCGTGAAGCGATCGCGCATTTCATCAGTAGGCTCACCGATCGCAATCGTACGTGTGACGTCTGTGGTCCCGTCTTCATATTGGGCGCCGGAATCGATCAGCAGCAGATCGCCCGGCGCGATGCGGCGGTTGGACTTGCGTGTCACACGGTAATGCACGATGGCGCCGTTCGGGCCGGTTCCCGCGATCGTGGGAAATGACACATCCTTCAGAGCACCTGTCTCCCGGCGAAACGTCTCAAGTGCTTCGACCGCATCGATCTCCGTCAACGTGCCTTTTGGAGCTTCGCGATCGATCCAGGCCAGAAAGCGCACCAGTGCCGCGCCGTCGCGCCGGTGCGCAACACGGGTGCCGGCGATCTCGGTCGTGTTCTTTACGGCCTTCAGCATCGCGACCGGATCGGTGCCGCGCATCGGCTTGCCACCTTCTGCGGAGATCATGCGGCTCAGTGCATCCGCCGCGGTGGCTGCATCGAGGCCGATCATCGCCCCTGTTCGCGCAAGCTCCGCGAGGCGCGGCATCATGGCATCCGGCTGTTCGACATTCGCGCTCTTTTCCAGATGGTCGCGCGTGCTGTTCGAGAGCTTGCGGCTGTCGATGAAGATCGTCGCGCGGCCGTCTTTCGGGATCAGGGCGTAAGACAACGGGAGAGGCGTGTGGGCGACATCGGCGCCGCGGATATTGAAGGTCCACGCAACCGCGTGGGAGTCCGACAGAACGAGTGCCTCAACGCCGAGTTTGGCAATCTCCGTGCGGATACGCGTGAGCTTGTCGCTCTCGGTCTCTCCGGCGAACTGCAGGCTATGGACTTTTACCGGCCCGAGCGGTGGTGCGGGACGTTCAGTCCACACCGCATCGACCGGGTTACTGTCCACGGGCACGAGTTCCGCGCCGGCTTTCCTGCAGGCCTTGGCTAACCGTTCGGCTGCCGCTGAAGTGTGCAGCCACGGATCAAAACCGAGGCGGTCCCCGGCTGTCAGATGGGCGGCTAGCCAGGTTTCCGGCGGCGGATCGGCCAGCGGCTGGATCGTCCAGGCAGCGGTATCGATCTGCTTTGCTGCCTGCAAGGTGTAGCGGCCGTCCACAAACACCACTGCCTCGGTGTTGAGAACGATGGCTAATCCGGCGGAGCCGGTAAAACCCGAGATCCACGCCAACCGTTCTTCGGACGGCGCAACATATTCGTTTTGCTGGCTATCTGAGCGCGGAATCACAAATCCCGTCAGGTGCCGGCGCAGCAGTTCCTCCCGGAAAGCGGACAGCCGCGCGGTCAGTGCCACACCCCCTTCGGGGTCCTCAAACGTCTGAAATTGAGCCTCGAACATCACTCAACCTTATGGGTGCAGCGGGTGTGGAGCAATTGACTGTTCCGCACAGCGGGTATGGCACGGCTTATGCTTGATTATTTCACAGCCGGGCGGCAGGAAACATATGGCGTCAAGAAGACTTCACATACTGAGCCCGGGAACGCGAAGGGGTGTATTTCTCAACTCGATAGCGAGGGGATAGGGCATGCCGGCATTCATGTTTGAAAAGATTTCAGCGGCACCACGGCAGGTTCAGACGCCAGCCGTCAAGGAGCCGCGCGGTGTCATCAAGCAGATGATGGGTCGTTTGGCCAAACGTCGCTTGGAGCGCGAGGTTGGTGAGTCGCGTCGGGCGCGTCTCGACATTGGCTATACCGAAGCCGATGTGACGCCCCATCGGACGCGAGGCGAATAACATCGGTTTTTAAGACGACTAGTGTCTCGATTCCGAAGTTCGCAGAGGCTTGCGGCTTCACCCGGAAGAACTTCAAATCCGCGGCACTAGCGCCGCTGCATGAGCAGGCTGCTCCATCCGTCGATCTGGAGCTGTCTGATCAGCTTCAGCCCATTGGCCCGATAGGTGGCGACAACACTGCTGGCCTGATGCGGCAGCAACCCGGACAGAATGACAAAAGCGTTCGGCGCAAGATGCCTGACAAGTGAGGGCGCAAGCTTCCGCAAAGGGTTGGCGAGAATGTTGGCCAGAACCAGTCCAAACGGGCCGTTGGCCGCGAACCGCGGCGAGTGAAATCCCGTCGCCTCGACGGTCTCCACCAGATTGCCCACACCATTCAGCCTGGCGTTGTCGCGCGCCACGAGAACTGAGCGAGGATCGATGTCGCTCGCCAGGATCTGTCGCTTCAATGATCGCGCAGCAGCAATGGCCAGCACGCCCGTTCCCGATCCGAGATCGAGTACGCGCTTAGGCGTGCGCTGATTGAGGACCTGATTGAGCAGGATGAGGCAGCCGCGAGTTGTCCCGTGGTGGCCGGTGCCAAACGCCAGCGCCGCCTCGATCTCGATCCCGATCTTGTTCGCGGGCACGCGATTGCGGTCGTGGCTGCCGTGGACCACGTAACGCCCCGCATGCACCGGCACGAGATCGGCGAGGCTCGCTTTCACCCAGTCTTTCGCCTCTACCGTGCCGAAAACGATCGTTTTTGCAGCGGCTTCTCCGGCGGCTTGCGTCACCAGCGCGCGGATCATCTCCTCATCCGGAGCTTCCGCGAAATGCATCGTGATGTCCCATCGCCCGCCAGGTGCCTCGAAGGCGGCAATGGCGAGATCGTGGTCCGGATAGCTCTCGGTGATCGTATCCACGATGCGGCTGGCAGTATGCTCGTCGCCGATTGCGAAGGTAGCCTGCGTTACGGGGGAGGGAGCTGATGACGTCACGGAGCGGTCCAAATGCCTGGAATTCCTGATTGCATCGCCTATTTTCCCCCAGCCTGTCCACACCCTTATGCAGGAGTTAGCGGTTATTTATTCCGCACTTCTGCACAGGGCGTAAAGTTTTCACCTACAAGTTTTCACCTGAATATCCACAGGGATATCCACAGGCTTATCCACCGATTATCCACGCTCGCTACACGCGCGGGTTAGGCAAACAGCCCGCGATGATCCCTCAAGATGACCCGCGCGGCGTTGTGGCCCGGCGCGCCGGTGACGCCTCCGCCGGGGTGGGCTCCGGAACCGCAGTGATAGAGGCCCTTCAGCGGCCCGCGATAGCCGGCATGTCCCAGCATCGGGCGTGCTGAGAACAGTTGGTTGAGGGAGAGGGCGCCATGAAAGATGTCGCCGCCCAAGAGCCCAAACTCGCGTTCGAGATCGAGGGGCGACAGGATCTGCCGCCCCATCACGCTCGCGGCGAAGCCCGGCGCATAGCGGTCGACCGTCGCGATCATCAGATCGGCGACCTCTTCACGATGGTCATCCCACGATCTGCCTTCAGACAATTGCGGGGCGACATGCTGGCAGAACAGGCTGGCGACGTGCAATCCCTCCGGTGCCAGCGAGTCATCAAGCGTGGAGGGGATCAGCATTTCCACCACCGGCTCTCGGCTCCAGCCGTATTGGCGCGCGTCGAGCCACGCGCGGTCCATGTATTCCAGGCTGGGCGCAAGAATAATGCCCGAGGTGAGATGATCGCCGTTACCGGGTAACGCGGTGAATGAAGGCAATGCCGACAGCGCGACGTTCATCCGGAAGGTGCCAGAACCGTTGCGCCAGTTGGTGATCCGATCGAGGAAAGGCTTCGGCAGCGCATTCGGAGCGATCAGGCGCGTATAGAGCAGCTTTGGATTGACGCTGGAGATCACGTACCGCGCACGGATTGTCTCGCCATTGTCGAGGACGATGCCAGCGGCGCGGTCGCCTTCGACGATCACCTCGCGTACCCCCGCACCGGTTTCAATCTCGGCGCCGTGTCCACGGGCGGCGGCGGCCATCGCTTGCGTGATGGAGCCCATACCGCCGATCGCGTGTCCCCAGAGGCCCTTCCTGCCATTCACTTCACCGAAAGCGTGATGCAGCATGACGTAGGCGGAGCCTGCCGCATAAGGGCTGGCGTAGTTGCCGACAATGGCGTCAAAGCCATACAGCGCTTTGACCAGATCGGTTTCAAACCGGTCATCCAGCATGTCGCCGGCTGATCGCGTAAACAGGTCGAGCAGCACGCGTTGGTTTTCCAGCGAGAGGCCGCGCAGGATATTTGCGGTGCCCAGCGCATTGAAGGCTTCACGCACCGCGCGCACGCTGAAGCCTTCAACGATGTCGGGCGGTGCGCGCAGGACAAACGCCCGCAGGACATCGGCAATCGTTTCCAGCTCGCGATTGAAATCATCAATCTTCTGGGCATCGCGCTCACTGAGCTTGGCAACGGATTGATGCGTACGTCCTTCGCCAGTGAGCAGATAACGCCCGTCCGGGGCCGGCAGGAAATTCTGGGCGCGGCGCTCCACGATCCTCAAGCCGCGCTGATGCAACTGGAGGTCCGCAATGACCTTCGGATTGAGCAGGCTGACGGTGTAGGCCGCGACCGAGTTGCGGAAGCCAGGGTGGAATTCCTCCGTCACGGCTGCGCCGCCAACGACTTTGCGTCGCTCGACCACCTTGACCCGCAAGCCGCTCATGGCGAGGTACGCCGCGCAGGTCAGGCCGTTATGGCCTGCGCCAATGATCAGTGCGTCGAAATTCTGCATGAGGCGGAGAGGTCTCTCTGTGTCGAATGTTTGGCTTCTGATGATTCATGACGAAGGCCGGCTGCCTGCACAAGTCCGTGCATGACAAATTTGTCATAGGGATTTGCATTTTATTACAGAGGGAGACGCCCTATGGTCGTTTCGTTACCCGGCTGAATGCCGGACTATTGCCGGAGTTTTCATGACGTCGATTCCATCCGAGTCTGCGAGCCGGTCTTCTGGCCCGAGACATACGTTTGTTTTGGTGATTTACACCGTCGCTATTTTTACCAGCGCACTGCTTCTGTTTTCGGTGCAACCCCTCTTCACGAAAATGGTCTTGCCGCGGCTTGGCGGGTCGCCCGCTGTGTGGTCGGTTGCGATGGTGTTTTTTCAGTCGCTGCTGCTCGGCGGCTACGCTTATGCCCACTATCTGATGACGATCAAAAACCGGATTGTTCCGGTAGTCGTTCATCTTGCGCTGCTCGCGGTCGCGATGTTGACCCTTCCACTGTCGATCGCAAGCGGGTGGGGTGAGCCGCCCGCAAGCGGCTACGCATTCTGGCTGCTCGGATTATTCGCGGTATCGATCGGCTTGCCATTCTTTGCGCTCGCGGCCAACAACCCGATGCTGCAGGCCTGGTTTGTCCGGACCGGCCACCCGGACGGGCCCGATCCCTATTTCCTTTATGCGTCGTCGAATATCGGCAGCTTCCTCGCGCTGCTGTCCTATCCAGTTCTCCTGGAGCCGATGCTGACTCTGCACACGCAGAACCTGATATGGACCTGCGGCTATGGACTGCTGATCGCGTTGATCGCTGCGTGCGGCTTCCTCCTTGTGCGTTCGCCGGAAATAAAGCTAGAAGCCGCTGGCACAAGTGACCGTGATGCGCCTGCGCCATCCTGGGCGACGCGCTTGCGCTGGATATTCCTCGCATCCGTGCCATCTGGTCTACTGATCGCGGTCACCGCGCATATTTCAACTGATGTCGCCGCAGCGCCGCTACTGTGGGTTCTTCCGCTGTCGCTTTACCTTCTGACATGGGTGCTGGTGTTTCAGTCGCGTCCGCTGTTGCCGCACAAGTGGATGCTCATGTTACAGCCGGTGGCCATCGCCGGCGTTATGGTGCTGCTGGCGGTCGGTGGCGAGCAGAACCTGCTGCTGACCCTTGGCGGTCATCAGTTGTGCTTCTTCATCATCGCGATGGCCTGTCACGGCGAGCTTGCACGCACACGTCCGGCAGCGAGCTACCTCACTGGATTTTATGTCGCACTCTCATTTGGTGGCATGGTCGGTGGCTTGTTCGCGGGCCTGATCGCACCTTACACATTCTCCTGGATCGCGGAGTATCCGATCCTGTTGACGCTCGCGGCACTGTGCCGTCCTGCAGAGACTTCCAGTCGGCGAGGAAGTTTCGCGATATGGCTTGTGTCAATCGGCGTAGCGCTGATCTATGTCTGGTTCGCCTACCAGCAAGGCACAATCACGGAATACTTGGAAACCAACAGAGTTGGGATTGTTGCTGCTATTGCGGTCATGGCCGTGCTCCTTGCCTGGCCTTTGAAAGTTGATCGTTGGAAGTTGGCCGCGCTGGTTGCTCTGGGGTTAGTCTTGATCCGTGTTTACCCCGCGGACGAAGGACGGGTCGAAACGGTGCGCAGTTTCTTCGGCGTCCACAAGATCGTGGTGACGCCGAATGGCCAGTATCACGTGCTAATGCACGGGACGACCATTCACGGCGCGGAGAAATTCCAGGAGGATGATGGCACCCCTGTTAAGGGAAGGCCGGAGCCGATCAGCTACTATCACAAGGATGGCGGCATCGGCCGGGCGATCGACGCGATCCGGGAGCGCAAGGGCGGGCCGATCCGCGTTGCTGTCATTGGGTTGGGTACCGGCACACTGGCCTGTCAATCGGCGCCGGGTGAGAAATGGACCTTTTTCGAGATTGACCAGACGATGGTCGATACCGCGCGTGACCCGAAGTATTTCACCTACATCAGTTCATGCGAGCCGGACATGAAACCGGTGATTGGCGATGCGCGGCTTACCTTCGCCAAGGAGAAAGATGGTACCTACGACCTCATCATTGTCGATGCGTACTCATCGGATGCGATCCCGATTCATCTCGCGACCGAAGAGGCGATGGCTATCTACAAATCGAAGCTGGCGCCGCATGGTGCAGTGTTGATGCACGTGTCGAACCGGCATCTGGAGCTGGCAAGCGTTGTTGTCGGCATCGCCGAAGAGAACGATCTGAAAAGCTGGGTCTACAACGAGGATTCCGGGCGCGACAACGAGTATATCTTCACGACCGAAGTTGTTGTCTCCGCGCGTGATGAAGCCGATGTGGGCAAGCTTGCGTCCGACGACAAATGGACACTGACTGAAGCCACTGAAGGTCAGCGGGTTTGGACCGACGATTATTCCAACGTGCTCGGCGCGGTCTGGCGGCGTTTGAAGAACGGCGACGAATAGTAGTTCGCTGCGAGTGACGCCTAGCGGAAACAAATTTCGAAGATGCTAAATAAAATGGCCGGGAAAAACCCGGCCATTTTCGTTTTGAGCGTAGGCCTAAACTTTATTAGTCGATGAAGCCGAAAAAGCCGCCGCGTGGAGCCGCTTGATATTGCGGGCGTTGATATCGAGCGTCCTGCTCGTAATAGCCGCCTTGGCCTTGGTATTGACCTGTATCATAAGCCCGACGCTGTTGCTGGGCCGGCCAGCGCGGATCGCTGTTGCCGTAGTAGTAAGCGCGATCCCGCGGTGTCAATTGTCGTGGATCCCCATTGTAATAACCACCCGAAGCGACCTGTCGATCCTGCGGCACGATCTGCATCGGCTGGCCGTTCGGAGCGTAACCGGCATCGTCGTTGGTCGTCGCAACATTCGTCCGTCCGCGTCCGAGCCTTGCCAGCGCGACCTGGGATGATCCCGTCAGCGTCACAGTCGTGTTGAGCAAGCCTTCGGTTTTCACAAGATCCCAAAGCTTAAGGGCGTTTGCGCGCGATAGACGTACGCAACCGTGCGAGACGGGCGTACCGAGCCGATTGACGGCGTCGGTGCCGTGAATGGCGTGGCCCACTTTTGTGAAGAAGATCGAATTCGGCATCGGAGCGTCGTCAAACTCTTTCGAGTAATGATCCTCCTCCATCCGAAATGTCCGGAAGGTCCCGTTCGGTGTTTCGTGCGAGGGATTTCCGCTCGACACTGGCCATGTGTAACGCTGCACACCGTCGACGGAAACCGTCATCTGCTGAGCGCTTTTGTCGACGACGATGGATACAGCCGCTTGCGCTGTGCTGCCCATCAACAGCATCAGGCCGGTGAGTGGAATTAGGATGGCACGCATACCTTATACCTCGTCATCAGCCCCCCGATTGGATCGCATCAAAGCATGGAAGTTGGCTCTTTAACATCGTCTTTCATGTCAAGACTGACGTTTAGCCGGTAGCAACTGCGTGACCGTCGTTGTGACGGTTTTTGTCAAACTTGACGCAACCTTTGTCTCGTCGAAACGTTGTGCCCACGGCTGGAATCCGACCATTTAGGAGGTGTTTTACGATGAAGGCTGAAGCGTTATTCATTCTCACCCCGGCATATCGGCGCTTTGCGCTCGCTGCAGCCGCGCTGGCCCTGCTCGCGATTCCGGGCATAAGCCACGCGCAAGGTGTCATCAAAGGGGCTGAGGGTGGAGCGCGCCAGGGTACGTATGAAGGCCGTCGCGCGGCAGGGCCGGTCGGAGGCGTGGTTGGCGGCGCAGTCGGTGCGGGCGTTGGCGGTGTGGTCGGAGGCGTGAAGGGTGTGCTCGGCATTCCTGACGGACGGCGCTATCGCCATCATCGGCATTATCGCCATCGTCATTATCGTTAAGAGTAGCGGTTTGCGGCGCGCGTGATTGCGCCGAGTCCCTGACTTCCGAAACTGAAACGGCGCGCTTTGGAAGCGCGCCGTTTTTCTTATCTGCTGTTCTCTCGTTGCGGCTAGCCGCGGACGCTCGCCAGCGAGCGAGGCGATGCAACGGATAGCACCGCGGTTGCAATCACCGCGACGACGACGTTCAGGATGACAGCACCGAGACCAACATAGAATGTGTAGGAGGCGTCGCCGAAGGTGAGTGTTGCCAGCGGCTTCAGTCCGTTACTCCATGCCGTCCATGAGCCCCAGATCATGCCAGCGGCCCAGCCGAGTAGCAGTCCACCGGCCCTGAACCAGCGCGTGAACAGACCGAACACCAGTGACGGGAAGATCTGGAGAATCCACAGGCCGCCGAGCAATTGGAGATCGAGCGCATATTGTGTCGGCAGGAAGAGGATGAACGCGAGCGCGCCGACCTTCACCACCAGCGAGGTGATCTTGGCGACATTGGCTTCACCGGCATGATCGATCGTCGGGTTGACGTAAGCCTTCCAGATGTTGCGGGTGAAGAGGTTTGCTGCACCGATGCTCATGACAGCGGCCGGCACAAGCGCGCCGATTGCAATCGCAGAGAATGCAAATCCGGCGAACCACGACGGAAACAGTGTCCTGAACAGCTCCGGCACCACATCGTTCGGCGTAGCGACCTTGATATGAGCGGCGTGAGCCATGTAGCCGAGCAGGGCGATGAGGCCCAGCAGAAGTGTATAGGCCGGTAGCAGGATTGCGTTCTTGCGGATGGTGTTGGCGGACTTCGACGCGAAGATGCCTGTCAGCGTGTGGGGATACATGAACGCCGCGAGCGCTGAACCGAGTGCCAGTGTTGCATAGGGTAACATCTGCGCAGGCTTGAGGATCAGTCCGGTCGCACCGCCCTTTGCTGTAAAGGCGTCGTTCGCTGCAGCGAACACCGCACCGTAGCCACCGAGCTTGGCGGGGACGAGTACGACCGCAACGAGCACCACGATATAGATCATGATGTCTTTGACGAAAGCGATCAGTGCCGGAGCGCGCAGCCCCGAGCTATAGGTGTAGAGCGCCAGCACGATGAACGCCGCAACGATCGGCAGTTCACCGGTGAGGCCCATAGCCTTGATGACAGCGCCCATTCCGATCAGCTGCAAGGCAATGTACGGCATCGTCGCGACGATACCCGTGAGAGCGACCGCGAGTTCAAGACCGCGCGAGCTGAAAGTGTCCTTCACGACGTCGGCGGCGGTCACATGCCCTTTGGCGTGAGCGGTCTTCCACAGCAGCGGCATGATGGCGAACACGATCGGATAAACAATGATCGTATAGGGAAGCGCGAAGAAGCCATATGCACCCACAGCGTAGACCAGCGCCGGGACGGCGATCACCGTGTAGGCCGTGTAGAAATCGCCTCCGACCAGAAACCACGTGATCCAGGTGCCGAACTGACGTCCGCCCAGACCCCATTCGTCGAGGTGCGCAGGGGCATCGGCACGTTTCCAGCGCGAAGCCATGAAGCCCATGATGGTGACAAGAAGAAAAAAGCCGATGAAGACACTGGCGGCTGTCCAGTCGATCTGATCGCTCATGGCGAACCTTCCGGAAATTCAGGTGGGACTAGTTGTGTTCGTCGCGCGCGATCCGGCGATAGACGAGCCAGATTAATAGGGACGTGATCGGTACCCATGCGAGCTGGTACCAGTAGAAGAAGGGAAATCCGAACAGCGAGGGCTCCATGAAATTGTAGAAAGGAACCCAGAGCAGGCCGACGAACGGCACCAGGAGAAGCAGCCACATGGCGGAGCTCCGATGTGATTACAGGTGGGATTTGTAAAAGGTCGGCGTCGCAGGAACGCCAAAATCTTTTGGGGGACCACTAAAAGCTGAGGCTGGCTGCGTCCATGCGAATTACATCAGGGCAGGCATTCCGATGCCGCCTGTTCAACTTAAGACGAATAACAGTGATTGCGATCACGGTCGCGTGATCAGGTCGGATTACGATATTTTGGCTGATTATCGCTTGAGCCGATAACCGGTCCGGAAAATCCACCACACCGTCACCATGCACGCTGCAAGGAATGCGAGCGTCATGCCGAGGCTCAACCCGACGCTGACGTCGGCGATCTCGAAGAAGCTCCAGCGGAAGCCGCTGACGAGATAGACGACCGGATTGAACAGCGTCACCTTCTGCCAGAACGGCGGCAGCATGTGGATCGAATAAAAGCTGCCGCCCAGGAACGTCAGTGGCGTGATCACGAGCAGCGGGATGACCTGTAGCTGCTCGAACCCGTCGGCCCAGATGCCGATGATGAAGCCGAACAGGCTGAAGGTCACCGCGGTGAGAACAAGGAACAGCAGCATCACGCCTGGATGCGCGATCTTCAGCGGGACAAACAACCCTGCGGTCGCAAGGATGATGAGACCAAGCAGGATAGACTTGGTCGCCGCCGCGCCAACATAGCCGACGACCGCTTCGAACGATGATACCGGCGCCGAAAGCAGTTCATAGATCGTGCCAGTGAACTTTGGAAAATAGATTCCGAATGATGCGTTGGCGATGCTCTGCGTCAATAGCGACAGCATGATCAGGCCGGGCACAATGAAGGTGCCATAGCCGACGCCTTCGATCTCGGTAATGCGTGAGCCAATCGCGGCGCCGAACACCACGAAATAAAGCGACGTCGAGATGACTGGCGACACGACGCTTTGCAGCAGCGTACGGAAGGTGCGCGCCATTTCAAATTTGTAGATGGCAGCGATGGCATAGAAGTTCATGAAAACGTTCTCATCGGTTGAGCATGATCTGGTTAGAAAGCCGGTTTCAATTTTTCCGGATCATGCGCGATGCACCAGGCTGACGAAAATTTCTTCCAGCGAACTTTGCGTGGTGTTCAGATCATTGAACGAGATGCCTGCCTCACGAAGATCGTTCAGCAACGTGGTGATGCCGGTGCGATCGCCCTTTGTGTCATAGGTATAAATCAACTCGTCCTTATTCGTCGAAAGCTCGAGATGGTATTTGGAAAGCGAGGACGGCACTGCATCCAGCTTGTGCGAGAGGTGCAGCTTTAGCTGCTTCTTGCCGAGCTTCTGCATCAACTGGGTCTTCTCCTCGATCAGGACGATCTCACCCTTGTTGATGACGCCGATGCGGTCGGCCATCTCTTCTGCTTCCTCGATATAATGCGTGGTGAGGATAATGGTCACGCCGGAATTGCGCAGCTCGCGCACCACCTCCCACATCGCCTTCCGCAATTCGACGTCGACGCCCGCCGTCGGTTCGTCGAGAAACAGGATTTGCGGTTCGTGAGCCAGCGCCTTGGCGATCATCACGCGGCGCTTCATGCCGCCCGAAAGCGTGATGATCGCATTGTCCTTCTTGTCCCACAGCGAGAGGTCGCGCAGCACTTTTTCGATGTGTGCGGGATTCTTCGACTTGCCGAACAGTCCACGGCTGAAAGCCGCTGTGTTTTTCACTTTCTCAAATGCGTCTGTATGCAGCTCTTGCGGCACAAGGCCGATCATCGAGCGCGCGGCGCGATAATCCTTCGCGATGTCATGGCCGCCGACCGTCACCGTGCCTTCGGTCTGCACCGCAAGACCGCAGATGATGCTGATCAGGGTCGTTTTACCGGCGCCATTCGGGCCCAGCAGCGCGAAGATCTCGCCGCGCCGAATATCGAGGTTGATGTTCTTCAGCGCTGTGAAGCCGGATGGGTAGGTCTTCGACAGATTGGAAACGGAGATGATGGACATGTAGGGGCAATCGGATGCAAAGGCGGGTTGCAGACATAACGGTGGCGATGTGCCGTTACAAGGGCGCACCCGCGATTGCGGGCCGCCTATGCTCTCGTCACAAAACTGTCGACGACCTTCTTCTCACCGGCCTTTTCGAACGCAATGGTGAGCTTGTTGCCGTCGATCCGGGCAACATGACCATAGCCGAATTTCTGATGAAAGACGCGGTCGCCCAAGGAGAATTCCGACTCGGTGCCGGTCGACTTGGCAATCAATTCGCCTTCGATCGTCATTGGCTTGCGGCCGAAGCCGCCGCGCTGACCTGAGCCATAGCGTGCGCCTGTCTCGTCAAAGCCACTGCCGCCGCTGCGTGAACGATTGGCCTGTGCACGTTGCCAGCCAGGAGTCGAATAGGTCGAGCCGAACGACTCGATGTTGTCGAAACGCGATGCCCCGTAGCCGCCACTGCCGCCCCATCCGGAGCCGCCTTTGGACTCGGTGATCTCGACGTTGTCGGCAGGGAGCTCATCGAGGAATCGAGACGGGATGGTGGTGGACCATGAGCCGTGGATGCGCCGGTTGGTAGCGAAATAGAGTTTTGCGCGACGACGTGCGCGGGTGATTCCGACGTGGGCGAGGCGACGTTCCTCTTCAAGGCCTGCACGGCCCTGTTCGTCCAAGGCACGTTGATGTGGAAACAGGCCTTCTTCCCAGCCGGGCAGGAAGACGTTGTCGAATTCGAGTCCCTTCGCCGAGTGCAGGGTCATCAATGACACCGCATCTTCGTCCGCGCCCCCTTCGCGGTCCATGACGAGGGCGATGTGCTCGAGGAAGCCTTGCAGGTTCTCGAACTCCTCCATCGAGCGGACGAGCTCTTTTAGGTTCTCGAGGCGGCCCGCGGCATCGGCCGAACGGTCCTTCTGCCACATCTCGGTATAGCCGGACTCGTCCAGTACGATCTCCGCCAATTGGGTGTGCGAGACGACGTCGCGCTGCGCGCGCCACCGATCGAAGCTGGTGATCACATCACGCAGGCTGCCGCGCGCCTTTGGCTTCAATTCGTCGGTCTCGATGACCATGCGCGCGGCTTCGGTCAACGGAACGCGGCGCTTGCGGGCAATGTCGTGCAGCAATTGCACAGTTGCATCGCCAAGCCCGCGCTTCGGCACATTGACGATGCGCTCGAAGGCAAGATCGTCGGCCGGCGAGTTGATCACTCGCAGATAAGCGAGGGCGTCGCGGATTTCCGCGCGCTCATAGAATCGCGGGCCGCCGATGACGCGATAGGGAAGACCGAGTGTAACGAAGCGATCTTCGAACTCGCGCATCTGGAATGACGCGCGCACGAGGATGGCGATCTCGTTGAGACTTTGCCCGCTGCGCTGAAGTTGCTCGATCTCCTCGCCGATGGCCCGGGCTTCTTCTTCGGAATCCCACGCGCCGGTGACGGTGACCTTCTCGCCCTCCACGTCTTCCGTGCGCAACGTCTTGCCAAGGCGGCTTTCGTTATGCGCTATCAGATAGGACGCGGCCGCGAGGATATGGCCCGTCGAACGATAGTTGCGCTCCAGCCGGATAACCTTCGCGCCCGGAAAATCGTGCTCGAAGCGCAGAATGTTGTCGACCTCCGCGCCACGCCAGCCGTAGATCGACTGGTCGTCGTCACCTACGCAACAGATGTTCTTGGGAGCAGCAGGAGGGGCGGGGATGCTACGAACATTCGCCTTTTCCGTGGGGAGCGAGGCGCTATCGTCCGGCTGATCGGCAAGCTGTCTATCATCCGGTGCGGGCTGAACACCGATCACTCCGCGTGCGCGAGGTGAGGGGGACGGCGCCTGCGCCAACAAACGCAGCCAGAGATATTGCGCGACGTTGGTGTCCTGATACTCGTCGACCAGAATGTATTTGAAACGATGCTGATACTGACGCAACACATCCGGATGCTCGCGGAACAACCGGATATTTTCCAGCAGCAAATCGCCGAAGTCAGCGGCGTTGAGAATCTTCAGTCGTTCCTGATAGGCCGTATAGAGTTTGCCGCCCTTGCCGTTGCCGAACACAGCGGCCTCGCCTGAAGGCACCTGTGCTGGTGATAGTCCACGGTTTTTCCAGCCATCGATCAAACCAGCGAGCATGCGTGCCGGCCACCGTTTGTCATCGATGCCTTCGGCTTGAAGCAGCTGCTTGAGCAAACGGATCTGATCGTCGACGTCGAGAACGGTGAAGTTGGCTTTCAGCTGCACCAGCTCGGCGTGGTAGCGCAGGATGCGCCCGCCGATGGAGTGGAAGGTGCCAAGCCAGGGCATGCCTTCCACGGCTTGGCCAAGCATCTGGCCAAGGCGCTGCTTCATCTCACGCGCCGCCTTGTTGGTGAAGGTAACGGAGAGGATGTCGCCCGGCCGCGCACGGCCCGTGGACAGGATGTGGGCGATGCGTGATGTCAGCACACGGGTCTTGCCCGTTCCCGCCCCGGCGAGAACCAGCACCGGACCTTCGAGCGTTTCCACGGCCTCACGCTGCTCGGGATTGAGCGCGGTCAGATATTGCGGGGCGGCTGCGGCGCGCGCACGCGCAGCGATGCCGCCAGCGGCAGGCTGGTGGCTCAGCAGATCGTAAGGCGGCAGTTTGTTTGGCTCGGTCATGCGATTCGTTTTGTGCCCACGATGGCACCCTAGAGCGCGATCGGCAAAAGTGGAAACCGGTTTTGCGTCAGTTGCGCTCTAAACCACTGATTAGACGCATGATCTTGTCGTCGAGCCACTCACCCCGACGAGGCCATGCTTGGGACCGGGAAAGAGCTCTCTCAGAAGATCGCAAAGAATATAGGCATCATCAGGCCGTTCCGACAGACTTCCTCTCCGGTGAGCGACATTAACCCCTCGGCCCGGCTGGATCGCCGGTTTGTTCCATGTGGAGGCGCTTTTTCTCGCGACTTGGCAGGGCCTGAGTGCAGGAACTTTCGTTCCAACGGCGGATTGGTCTTTGCATCTGGAGCGCACGATGGCGCTCCCTGGCATCAGATAAAGCGCAGGAGCGTGTCATGCTGAGTTGGGTCGTTACATTCCTGATTATCGCGCTGGTCGCAGGCATTCTGGGCTTTGGCGGCATTGCAGGCGCGTCGGTCGAAATCGCCAAGATCATCTTTTTTGTCGCGCTTGTATTGTTCTTGATCTCGGCAGTGGTGGGGTTGTCGCGTCGCCGCGGCGGGGTTTGACCTTCGTTAGGGCCGTTTGGCCGGCATGGTGATGCGCCGGCCAATGCCTTCAGGACGAGGAACGGCGCTGTGAGCCTGCTGAATCGTACGAATGCGCGCGGCAATGTCAGGCGGAAACGGCGCCGTTTTTCTTATGCTCATATCCACATGAAGCGTGATGTTCTCCGATGTGGCGGAGATCCAGCCCTCGGTCGCATGGCGTAGCTCTTCAAAGGTGTGGATTCGCTTCTCGTCGGCTTCGAGAATGTAGACCGCGACCTGCACGGGATCCCCCAAGTGGATCTCGCGCAAATACCGGACGTGGCATTCGGCCGTGAATGTCGAGGCGTTACGCTCTTTCATATACTCGGGGCCGATGCCGAGTTCGAGCCACATCTGATCGATGCCACGGTCGAACAACACGTTGTAGTACGCCATATTGAGATGGCCGTTGTAGTCGATCCATTGCGGCTCGACCTGCATGATCGTCGTTAGAAACGGTGCCGGCAGATGCTGCGGCGCATTGTCGGTGGAAAGCGTAGGTTTCATCCCAATGTCCGGTTCGTGTCGCGTCTCTCTTGACCCGCTATACATCCTTTGCCACGGTCCGCGCCACATCGGCATTTCCGAACAAAGCGAGCAACCGTGGCCTTCTCTAACGCAGCCCTGACACGTCCGGCACCTTCAGCAGTCTCAAGCGCGATCGAAGCGCTGGCCGCACGGTTCGGCAACAATCTGATCACGTCGCAAGCTGTGCGTGACCAACACGCGCACACCACGACCTGGCTGCCGCCACAGCCCCCGGATGCCGTGGTGATGGCCCGCAGCACTGAAGATATTCAGGACGTGGTTCGTATCTGCGCCGAGCGGCGCGTGCCGGTGATCCCCTTCGGTACGGGGACTTCGCTTGAAGGGCAGGTCAATGCGCCGGCCGGCGGTATCTGCATCGACCTGCGCGAGATGAACCGCATTCTTGAAGTGCATCCCGACGATCTCGACTGCGTTATTGAGCCGGGCGTCACACGCAAGGCGCTCAACGAGCATTTGCGCGACCAGGGCCTATTCTTTCCGATTGATCCCGGCGCCGATGCGTCGCTCGGCGGGATGGCTTCGACCCGCGCATCGGGCACGAACGCGGTGCGTTATGGCACCATACGCGACAACGTGCTGGCGTTGAAGGTGGTCCGCGCCGATGGCGAAGTCATCACCACGGGCACGCGCGCCAAGAAATCAGCCGCCGGGTACGACCTCACCCATCTGTTCGTCGGCGCGGAAGGCACGCTCGGCATCATTTCCGAGCTCACGATCAGACTGCGTGGCATTCCGCAATCGATCGCCGCCGGCTCGTGTTCGTTTGCGACCGTGCAGGGCGCCTGCAACGCCACCATCCTCGCGATCCAGACCGGTATTCCGCTGGCGCGGATCGAGTTGCTCAACGCCGCTCAGGTGAAGGCTTGTAACGCCTATTCGAAACTGTCGCTGCCGGAGACGCCGCTGTTGCTCCTTGAATTTCACGGCACCGAGGCCGATGTCGCAGAGCAATCACAGATGTTCGGCGAGATTGCCCGGGAGTGCGGCGGCGGAGCGTTCGAATGGACCACGCGGCAAGAGGACCGCAACCGGCTCTGGCAGGCACGGCACGACGCTTATTGGGCTGTGCGGGGGCTGCGGCCCGGCGCCCAGGCGGTGGCAACGGATGTGTGCGTGCCGATCTCGCGGCTGGCGGAATGCGTCGTCGAGACCGAGAGGGATTTGGAGACGGTGGGCCTGCTGTCTCCGATCGTCGGTCACGTCGGCGACGGCAATTTCCATTGCTCGATGCTATGCGATGTCAACGATCCCGATGAAGTAAGGCGTGCCGACGAGTTTTTACACCGCCTCGTGGAGCGCGCGCAGGCCATGGGAGGCACCTGCACCGGCGAGCACGGCATTGGGCAGGGCAAGCAGAAATACCTTGAGTCTGAGCTTGGACCGGAAGCTGTGGCGGCGATGCGCGCGCTGAAGGCCGCGTTCGATCCGCACAACATTCTCAATCCGGGGAAGATTCTGCCGCAGCCGTAAGCCTGACCAGTCAGTATTTTTTCACGAAGCTCATCCGTAGCAGGCTCGCCATCCCGATCCTGAAACCTGCGGCGGACAGCTTCAGGTAGCGGCGGAATTCATCGGTCGCGGATTGGCCGACAAGGGCGACAGCCTGGTCATAATTCTTCATGAGGTTCTGCTCCCAGAACTGCAACGTCCGGTAATAGTGATCCCCATCGTTGCGGAGCGCCATCAGCTGGAAACGACCCTCGGCGGCAGCAATCGGTTCCCACACCAGCGGCAAGTCGCTCTCGGGAAATGTCTTTTCCAGCAGAGGGTGAACTTTGTGGTGCTCGGAATAGGCGATGGTCTGGAGCGACAGTTTTCCTCCCGTCGCCAGGATGCGGTCACAATAGGCGAAGAAGCTGCGGTACGCGTCGAGCTTTCGGACCGGATCGAGGCCCTTCTGCACGAAGTGCTCAAATGCACCGATCGAAATAATGGCGTCGTATCGCTTCTCTGGCCGGTGATCGCGCCAGTCCTGTTCAAGAACCGTGATTTTGGGATCGTTGTACTGGCGAATCCAGCGCGCCTGTGACGGACTGAGCGTTAATCCGACAGCCTGTTCCACACCGGCATGATTGACCAACCGGCGAAGCATCGCGCCCCAGCCGCATCCGATGTCCAACACCCGGGCTGTGCCAGTGGCGCTGGCCGCGCTGATGTGATGATCGAGTTTCCGGTTTTGGGCTGTCACGAGGTCTTCATCAGCCTCGAACATCGCGCAGGAGTAGTTTAAGTCGGGGTCGAGAACGAGCTGGAAGAAATTCTCGCCCATGTCGTAATGGGAGATAATCGCATCGGGCGATGCGCCCGTTCTCTCGAGTGATCGCGATTCCTGCGCCGACATCGCGCCGCCCTCCTTCGGGGGTGTGGATCGGAAAGGTCAAATTCTGTATTCGAAACGGCTCGTCCGTCAAGGTTGAGCTGGCGACGAACTCAATTCTCGGTGGGGCGCTGCGAAAGGCCGCTGTGACTTCGCCGCACTTGGCTCTAATGTAACGCTGTTGCCGCGGTCACATCGGCAACGGTGTTTCCGAGGGAAGGCCTTGCAGACAACACTGCTCGGACTGGCAATTGCTCTCATCGTTGCCTTGGTTGCAGCGCTGATCGGTCCGTATTTTATCGACTGGAACCAATTTCGCCCGCAGTTCGAGGTGGAAGCCTCGCGCGTGATGGGCGCACCCGTGCACGTGGACGGCACGCTTGATGCGCGGCTGCTGCCAACACCGACGTTGCGGTTGCAATCGGTTACGGTCGGTGGCGATGGTGATGCCGGCAAGGTGCATGCCGACAAACTCGATGTCGAATTCAGTCTTGGTTCGCTCATGCGCGGCGAATGGCGCGCGAGCCAATTGTCCCTCAACGGTTTCGCGCTCGATCTTGGCCTCGACCGAGAGGGGCGCTTCGAACTGCCCTCGTCGGTGGGAAAATTCAATCTCGGATCGCTGACCATTGACCGGTTAAGTCTCACGGGGCGCATATCCCTCAACGATGCTGCGAGCGGCACTACGCTTCATATCGACGATCTTATTTTCAACGGGGACGTACGCGCACTGGCCGGCGCGGTCCGCGGGGACGGGGCATTTACTCTGCAAGGCGTGCGTATGCCATTCCGCATCTCAACCGGCCAGACCGGCGACGGCAAGGGGACCCGCGTGCGTTTCTCCGCGGATCAGAGCGAGCACGCCGTGTCCGGAGATCTGGACGGTGTGCTGAGCTTCGACGCACAAGTACCGAAGTTTGACGGTGCATTGACGTTAACGCGGATGGCGGATGCGAAATTCGCGGGGGCGCTGCCATGGAAGATTTCATCACGGCTAAAGGCCAATCCATCGTCCGCGACGTTCGATCAAATCGAAGCTGTGGTTGGTCCCGAGGAACGCGCGCTACGCCTGACGGGTGTCGGTGATCTTGGTTTTGGCACATCGCCGCTGCTGCGGCTGACATTATCCGCACGGCAACTCGACGCAGATCGTCTGCTGGCGAAAGATCCCGCAAATAGCGAGCCGCTGCGATTGCTACCGGCAACACGCACTTTGATAACGGCGTTGCCGCCATTGCCAATTGCCACCAGAATTGAACTGAGCTCGGAGCAGATCGCGCTTGGTGGCCGCTCAATCCAGAATTTCGCTGCCAGCATTCAAGCGGGACCGGATGCGTGGACCATTGATAAGCTCGAACTGCAGTCGACAGGCAACACGCGGATGTCACTCAGCGGAGTGATCAAGTCGCTGGGAGAGAAGGCCAGCTTTGCCGGCCCGTTTACCCTTCGAACAAGCACAGCCAAGACTTTGGCAGACTGGCTGCAGGGGCGGGCCTTTGTCGCTTATCGCAGCGAGCTGCCCGTCGGAATATCCGGCGATCTTTCTATCGGAAAAGATCGGCTCAGCATCGGTGCGATGAAAGCTGATATCGACGGCAGCCCATTGGAGGGGCGCGTTGCATTCCAGGGGACTCGCCTTGATGCGGAAGTGAAATCTCCATCCGTCGATCTCGACGATGTGAAGGGACTTTTGAATTCGGCAGCCGGTCCGCAGCTCGAGTGGCCGCGTGAAGCAAAGCTGTCCGTCGATATCGCGCGTGCAAAACTCGGCGGACAGGACGTTAGTCCGGTTGTTGCGCATCTGTCCTATGATCCGAAGTCGGTTTCGATCGATCATCTGGAAATCGGCAGCGCGGAGAACATCGCAGTCAACGGTACCGGTTCGTTTGATCGAAGCGGAAATACTGGCAAGCTATCGTTGACGGCGGCTGTGCCGTCGCTCGATCGCATCGGCGGCTTCATTGCGCCATTTTCATCGGTTGCAGCCGATCGGATTAATTCGCTTGCTAAAACGTCAGAGGCCGCGCGGTTGAAATTGTCGGCGAGCCTCGACAAAGCGTCCGATCGCAACGATCGGATGAACGCACGCGCCGTGCTGGAGATCGACTCCCCGCAAATCAAGGGAGGCGTAACGTTGGTGGCGTCGCCGCCACGCTCCGCAGTACAGACGTTCGACACACAATCGCTAGAGCGGACGGAATTCAACGTGGAGACGAAGCTGACGTCTGATCAGACGGCGGTGATGCTGAAGCTGCTCGGATTGGATGGCGCGCTCGCTGCACAGGAGGGGTCGGCGACATTTGAGTCATCAACTGCGGGCGTGTGGCGAACCCCATTGCGCGTGAAGGCGAAGCTCTCCGGCGGTGGCGTCGATGGCGATGTGCAAGGCACGGCTGATCCATTGGCAGATCCCCCCACGGCCGCGTTGAATGTTGCTATACGTCACGCCGATCTCGGAGCCTGGTTCGATATCAAACCTGCGAGCGCTGCGTCCCTTGATGCCAGCCTGAAGTCGCGCCTGAGCATGTCAGGGCCAACGTTTAAGCTTGAAGACGTTGATAGCACGATTGGTGGAGCCCGTTTGCGAGGTCGTCTGACTTTGACGCGTGACGATGAGATCGGCGTTGATGGCGAGATCGGAATGAACTCGCTCGATCTGTCCTCCGTGGTCGCACTTGCGTTTGGTGCGACAGGCCATGATCCATCCGAGCCGCTCGGTCGCGGGCTATTGCGCGGCTGGCGTGGAAAGCTGGGTTTCGAGGCACTGCAGGCTGCGTTGCCGGGAGGCGGCGAAATACGGCCGCTGAGCGGAACGATCAAGGGAGATGGCCAGTCGCTCGTCCTCGAAAACGTCAAGGGAGGCATCGGCGGCGGGGAGGCAACCGTTGCTCTAGACGCACGTCAGACGGTCCAGGGCACATCGGTCAACGCTCGCCTGCAGCTCACCAATGTCGATGGGGCCGCGCTGCGTTATCGAAGCCTTGTGATGCCGCAAGGACAGACGTCGCTGCAAATGTCGCTGGCAAGCCAGGCGCGCAGCGCAGCTGGATTGTCCGGTGCTTTGTCAGGTGCTGGTACGTTGACACTGAAGGATGCGCGCATTGCGGGATTGGATCCGCGCGCGTTCGAGGTTGGCATTCGTGCCAGCGACAACGGGCAGGCATTCGACGATGAGAGCTTGAAGAGAATTGTCGATCCAGTGTTGTCGGCCGGAGCATTGCCGGTGGCGTCTGCTCAAATGCCCTTTACAATCAGAGATGGGCGGTTGCGGGTCGATACGGCGACGCTTGAGGGTGAACGCGCACGTGTGTCGATTACCGGCGGTTATGACCTCGCGGCAGATCAGGCCGACGTTCGTGCGGTGCTCTCACCGATTCCGACAAAGCCGATCACGGGCCGCCCTGATATCCGGATCGATCTCATCGGATCACCCGACGCCATGACCCGTTCGCTTGATGTTGCTGCATTCTCGTCATGGCTGGCGATGAGAGCGATCGATCGTGAAACGCGGAGGCTCGATCAGCTGGAGCAGGGGGTGACCACGCCTCTGGAGTCCGACGAGCTATGGGAAGAGCCAGCGGCAGAGCCGCTTCCGCAGTCAGATGTACGGATTCCTCATCGAGATCCCCGTAGGAAACTTCCTGCCGCCAAGCCTGTGCCACCTCGATCCAGCGTGCCGTCCTCAGCGGCTCCGCAAGTATCCAAGCCCGATCCGTCGGTTGCGAACTCGCAGGTTCAACCATTGCCGCCACCGATCACGGTGCGTCCGGCGCCGGGGGCCGTGCGCACGCCGCCGCCCAAACCGCGTCCGGCGCCGCCATTGGTGCTGACACCGCCGAACACCGGCTCATTCTAGTGGTCCGATTCTAACATTCGCATCCCGTTTCGGCAGCACCTCCTGCGAATGTTAGAATCAAAGGACCACTAGCAAATAAGTTTCTAGTGGAGTTTTGGATTTGACATTCGCTTGACGAACTCGAAGCCGGGTGGGAGCGAATGTCAAATCCACTCCACTAGGCAGTTCTCTCGGGAAATACCGGCGTTGTCGCGGTTCGCGGCCACGCCAAACTTTACAGCTCCGCGAAAACTTACTGACGCGTTTCTTCCATATGAGACGCGCTGCTGGTGCTCGGAAGCGGTGGCATGGCCCGCGAGCGGAAGTAGTCGAGAACAAATAGGCGAATGGCCGACGACAGGTTTCCTTGTTGGCGCCCGCCGTCGATCTCACCGACCAGTTCCGACAAGGTCAGATGCTTCACCGAAGCAATTTCCTTCATGCCGTTCCAGAAAGCCTCTTCGAGGCTGACGCTGGTCTTGTGACCGGCGACGACAATCGAACGTTTGACGACTGGTGATTTCATGTGGAGCTCCCGTCGTCGATGCGATGTTGATCCAGCGATTTTGTTGCCTGCAGCTTCTGCAGCTCATCGCGTTGACGTTCGCTTTTGGTGCGGCCAAAGAGTGCGCGATTGGCTTCGGCTTGCTTCGCCGACGCCTCGCGCGCAACTCGCTTCTTAAATCGGTTCAAATTGACCAAATCGCCCACGATGCCCCCATCATCTTTCAAACGGATGCAATGCACGGCCTTTCGGCATACGCAAATTTATATTTTGTCTCGACTTGTTCGGGTCTCATAGGAACCGTTCCTTCGTCGCGAGCTGTAAGCTCGCGAAGTGTCCCTGAGATTTAGCATGCGATACGGCGTGCAGGTAGCCGATTGCGGTAACTATTTGCCAGGTGCGACGACATGACAGTGCCCGTGGCATATAGCCAAACGGATTAGCCGGGGTGCGTCATCTTGTCCGGTTGCACCAGTTTATCGAATTCCGCTGCCGACACGAAGCCGAGACGCAGGGCTTCGTCTTTCAGCGTGGTGCCGCGCGCGTGTGCAGTCTTCGCAACCTTGGCAGCGTTATCATATCCAATCTTGGGTGCTAGCGCAGTCACCAGCATCAACGATCGTTCCATTAGTTCGTGGATGCGCTTTTCATCAGCGCGGATGCCGACCACGCAATGCTCTGTAAACGAGCGCGCTACATCTGACATGAGTTGGATTGATTGCAGCATGCAGTGCGCGAGAACCGGCTTGTAGACATTCAATTCAAAATGTCCCTGGCTTCCGGCAACGGTCATCGCTGTGTGATTGCCGAAGATCTGGCAACACACCATGGTCATCGCTTCGCATTGTGTTGGGTTGACCTTGCCTGGCATGATCGAAGAGCCGGGTTCATTTTCCGGCAGGATCAATTCGCCGAGTCCCGAGCGCGGTCCTGACCCTAGCAGGCGGATATCATTGGCAATCTTGAACAGTCCGGTAGCAATGGAATTAATCGCGCCGTGAACGAACACGTAGGCGTCGTTGGAGGCCAGTGCTTCGAATTTGTTCGGCGCGCTGGTGAACGGCAGTTTGGTGATGGTTCGTACATGCTTTGCGAACAGTTTGGCAAAGCGTGGCTTTGAATTGAGACCCGTTCCGACTGCTGTTCCGCCTTGTGCGAGCGGATAAAGATCCTTCGTCGCAGCTCGCAGTCGCGCGATACCGCTTTCGACCTGAGATGCGTAGCCGGAGAATTCCTGTCCCAGCGTCAGCGGCGTTGCGTCCTGCGTGTGCGTGCGGCCGATCTTGACGATCTTTCCGAAGGCTCTCTCTTTCTGACGCAGCGCTTTAAGGAGCATTGTCAGAGCCGGGATCAGATCGTTGGTGATACGCTCGGCGGCAGCGATATGCATCGCGGTTGGAAAGGAGTCGTTCGAGGACTGACTCATATTGACGTGATCGTTGGGATGAACCGGCTTCTTTGTGCCGGGCTCGCCGCCGAGCAATTCGCTGGCGCGATTGCCGATCACTTCGTTGAGATTCATGTTGGTCTGTGTTCCTGAACCGGTCTGCCAGACCACCAGCGGAAAATTGTCATCGAGCTTGCCGTCGATAATTTCGCGAGCTGCACGCATAATGGCGCGGGCGCGGCGTTGGTCGAGCAGGCCAAGCTCAAGATTGGTCTGGGCGGCTGCAAGCTTCACGATGGCAAGGGCGCGAATGATCGGCATCGGCATGCGCTCGCCACCAATCTTGAAGTTGTGCTTCGAGCGTTCGGTTTGCGCGCCCCAATATCGATCTCCTGGCACCTCGATTGGTCCAAAGGTGTCTGTTTCAGTGCGCGTTGGTTTTTTTGAAATGGCCATGATGCTTTCCGGTACGATGCTATGAGATGAAGTTTAGAGCTTCACGGTCATCGCACGCAATGTATCAGCCACTTCCTGGCTGCGCAGACAAAAGCGATGATTAGAACATATCGAAATAACTGTGACCGGGAGCGGCCATCACAGTTGTTGTCATCAAGCAGCAATGATGGTCGACAAGTCGGCTTCAAAAAGCTTTGGGATCGGTGGTGAAAGCCGCTGCTCTTTGCGTGGCCAACTCACCGGGAAGACGTCGGCGACGTCTGTTCGACGGCATCCAAGAATCGATGGCAACGCCCCGAGGTGATACGCTCGGCGGCGGCAGCGCCTGTGCCATATCGATTTCGATCCGGACAGAGATGACCGCGCTGGTGCCTTGTCAGACGTCCTGGGCGAGGGCGAGCCGAAAACAGGCGCCCGCCAGAGCGGACCGGTCTGGCCAGCTATTTCTTACGGAATCGGTCGAGCCGTACGACTTCAGCACCTTCACCCTGTTTCGAGGGTTCGTCGGCGGCCTCCGCCTCGTCGCGGCTGGTGGACTCGATGACAGGAGCGGGGACGATCTCTGCGCTCGGGGCGCTTGCGGCTTCTTCGTTTGCTTCGAACTGCAAACCGAATTGCACCGAGGGGTCAAAAAAGCTCTTGATCGAGCTGAACGGGATGACCAGACGCTCGGGGATGCCATTGAAGGACAGGCCGACTTCAAAGCGGTCGTCTGTCACCACCAGATCCCAGAACTGGTGTTGCAGGATGATCGTCATTTCCTGCGGATATTGCGACAGCAGGCGCGGCGAAAGTTTCACGCCTTCCGCTGTGGACAGAAAGGTGATGTAAAAATGATGTTCCCCCGGCAGACCGTGTTCGGCCGCATCCTTCAGCACCTGCCGCAGCACGCCACGGAGCGCATCGCGCGCCAAAACGTCATAACGAATGTGGTCCGTGGCCATTTGGGAATCCTGTCGAACTGGAATTTTAGGGGTGGTGCCGACTCAACGACCCGACTCGACCTCACGTTCCGCATCGTATCCTGCGGAGACCGTGCGGTCAGCAGGTGCACCCGCGTGGATTGCAGAAATTTAACGCAACCGGCTGGCATCTAGTGTGGCTGTTCAGAAGTCCGCCTGGTTTTCCTGCGAGTCCTTCCAGCGAACTTCTGAACCTAAACAACACTAGAATTATGGAATTATTAGTATCCTCCCGAATCCAAGGTCCGCTACGGAGCGCGCCGCATGATGAGGCGGACTTTGGATTCGGGACACCGGTGGGCGAATTGAGTGGAGGCTTCTGTTGCCAGGTGCCTCCGAACCCCGCCTAGCGGAGCTTAACCCACTAGGACTTTAAAGTGGTCTTTCAAACTGCGTTACGCAGCCTGAGCAACCGGAGCATAGTTGTCGTTTGCAACTATTGCATAGCCCGATAACGGCGGAACCATACCGGGAAAAAACTCGCCCTTTACGCCCTCGTCGATCCTGTTTCGCCCCCGCCGAAACCCGCCAAAATCGGCAGGAATGGTTCGGGTTTTGGTGGAGGCGCCGGGTGCTGCCCCCGGGTCCGAATGGTTTATTGCGACGGTCATTTATTTCCATAGCCAGCGAACCGGCAGACCCAATATAGGTGGCAAAGCCTTACGAAAAAAGGTCTGTTTTGGTGGCGGAGTGGCGGATGGCCATCGTTGCGCACAGCGCATGCCGGCGGGGCTGCATATATCGGTTGGCCTGTGGCCCCGGTCATTTTAAACCGAGACATGTCCTCAGATTCCCTGCCGGTTGCCTCCCCGACATCTGATGCGCAGATCTCTCAACAGCCCGGACTGTTTGAGCTGTTTTTTGCGTTCGCCAAGATGTCATTGGCTGGTTTCGGCGGCGTCCTTGTCTGGGCGCGCCGGGCCATCGTCGAGCAGCATCGCTGGATGACACCAGAGGAGTTCAACGAGGCTTTTGCGCTCTGCCACTTTTTGCCGGGCCCGAACATCGTCAACCTCTCGGTGGTGTTCGGCGGTCGGTTTCGCGGCATTCCGGGCAGCATTGCGGCTTTCCTCGGTCTCGTCGGTCCGCCGGTGGTCATTGTCACAATATTGGCGGCCATCTACGCGCAATACGGGCAAATTCCGGCGCTGCAACGCACATTGACGGGAGTGTCATGCGCGGCGATCGGGCTGTTTCTGGCCGTCATCGGTCGCATGATGGTGCCGCTCCTGAAGAAGCGGGACCCGGTTACGCTTATTCTGCTGGTTGCGGTCTTTATCGTTATCGGCGTGTTGCGATTGCCGCTGGTCCCCGTGCTCCTGACTGCGATCCCGATCAGCATTGTTGTCACATTTCTGGTGCGGCGTCGGATGGTGGCATGAATTCTCCGACCAGCACACTGCTCTCCATTGCGTGGACGTTTGGGCTGATGTCGCTGCTTGCGATTGGCGGTGCAAACTCCACCATTCCTGAAATGCATCGTGTGGCAGTGGAGGCCCAGCACTGGATGTCGGATTCCCAATTCGCGGACATGTTCGCAATTGCCCAATTGTCGCCGGGACCGAACGTGCTGATTGTAACTCTCATTGGCTTCCACGTGGCGGGGGTGGCGGGCGCATTAGTCGCCACATTTGCTATGTGTGGTCCGTCAGCGATGTGTGCCTATTTCGTCAGCAACGTTCTCCAGCGCTCCAGCCACGCCTCCTGGCCTGCAATTTTTCAGGCTGCGCTTGTTCCGATTTCCATCGGTTTGATGTGCGCCAGCGGCTTCGTCCTGACACTTACGTCGGATAGAACGTGGGCGGCCGCAGCCATTACGATCACGGCCGCTGTTCTGGCGCTCGCCACCCGGCTTAATCCGATCTGGATCTTGATTGCTGGAGGCTTGCTTGGTTTTGCTGGTATCGTTTAAGGAAAATCGCTAAGCAAAGAGTATCGGGGTGACCCCGGTTCAAAAAGTAGAACGGACGAAGTCCGTAATCCGCAATGGGGGATACGTCGATGAGTGAAGCGCCCAGCAGCGCATCTACGCAACGCGGTTTCATTAAAGGGCCACAGGATTTCTATGGCGGCCTGGCTTTGGTGGCCGTCGCTCTGTTCGCTCTGTGGGCATCGAGCGATCTGGCCGGTATGCGAGGCTTTTCGTTTGGACCGGGAACAGCGCCGCGCATGTTCGGCGTGCTGCTGCTTATCCTCGGTGCTGGCATCGCAGTGACCGGCCTTTTTGCGGAAGGCGCGCCGCTGCAGCACTACGGCATTCGCGGCCCGGCCTTTGTGACCGCCGCGATCCTGTTCTTCTCATTAGCCATTCGTCCTTGCGGGCTGATCGTCACTGCTTTCCTGGCCTTCGTGATCGCGTCGCTCGGCTCCGATGAAACGAGGCTGAAGGAAACTGTCATCGTCGGAGCATTGCTGACTGCCGGCTGTGCTCTGTTGTTCCCTTATGCACTTGGGCTGCCGCTTGAGTTGCTGCCACGCGCACTGATGCGGTGAGGCTGAGACGATGGATATTTTTGCAAATCTTGCTCACGGTTTTGCCGTCGCATTTTCACCCATCAACCTTGGACTCTGTTTGATCGGCGCACTTGTCGGGACGCTGGTCGGCGTGCTGCCCGGCATCGGTACAATCGCGACGGTCGCGATGTTGCTGCCGATCACGTTCGGACTGCCGCCTGTTGGCGCGCTGATCATGCTCGCCGGCATCTATTACGGCGCGCAATACGGTGGCTCCACGACGTCGATCTTGGTCAATATTCCGGGTGAAGCGGGATCGGTTGTCACCGCGCTTGACGGCTTCCAGATGGCTAAGCAGGGACGTGCCGGTCCTGCGCTTGCGATTGCCGCCATCGGTTCGTTCTTTGCCGGTTGTGTCGCGACCGTCCTCATTGCAGTCCTGGGCGCACCGTTGACCAAGCTTGCACTGGCGTTCGGGCCTGCCGAGTATTTCTCGCTGATGGTACTTGGTCTGATCTTCGCCGTCGTGCTGGCCAAGGGCTCGGTGCTCAAAGCCATTGCAATGATCGTATTTGGTGTCCTGTTGTCGATGGTCGGATCGGACATCGAAACCGGCGCGTCGCGCATGTCCTTCAATATTCCGGAACTCGCCGACGGTCTGGGATTTGCGACTGTTGCGATGGGCGTGTTCGGTTTTGCGGAAATCATCCGCAACCTTGATCCCGGTGCCTCGATGGATCGCAATCTGGTCCAGCAAAAGATTTCCAATCTGATGCCGACCAAGAAGGATATGAAGGACTCAACTCCTGCGATTCTGCGCGGAACGGTGTTGGGATCGATCCTTGGCATTCTGCCTGGTGGCGGCGCGGTCATTGCATCTTTCGCCGCCTATACGTTCGAGAAAAAGATCTCAAAGTACCCGGGGAAATTTGGCCGCGGCGTGATCGAAGGTGTCGCCGCGCCGGAAAGCGCCAATAACGCCGCGGCGCAGACCTCGTTCATTCCGCTTCTGACGCTTGGCATTCCGCCGAACGCTGTGATGGCGCTGATGGTCGGCGCGATGACCATTCATGGCATCGTACCGGGGCCACAGGTCATGCAGAAGCAGCCAGATCTCGTCTGGGGCATGATTGCTTCGATGTGGATCGGCAATCTGATGCTGCTGGTCATCAACTTGCCGCTTGTCGGAATCTGGGTCCGTCTGCTGCGGGTGCCGTACCGTTTGTTGTTTCCGTCGATCGTCGTCTTCTGCTCGATCGGCATCTATTCGGTGAACAACGCGCCAGCGGACGTCATTATGGCTGGTGCATTTGGTCTCGTCGGATACTGGCTGGTCAAGCATGACTTCGAACCGGCTCCGTTGCTGCTCGGCATGGTGCTCGGCCCGCTGATGGAAGAGAATCTCCGGCGTGCGCTTCTCATCTCGCGTGGCGACTGGATGGTGTTCCTCACTCGTCCATTGTCGGCGACGCTGCTCGCCATCGCGGCGTTCCTCCTCGTGCTGGCGCTGCTTCCCGCACTGCGCAAAAAGCGCGACGAGGTCTTCGTCGAGTCCGAGAGCTAAATGGGTGCGGCGTTGCGCCGCGCCCTTCAGCCCCAAGTCGAATAGACTCCTCTGCCAAGGTGATGTTGACACTGGCGGACAGGATCACCTGTCCGTAATTACGAAATTGTCTCCGGGAGAAGGCTATGAATTTGTTTAAGCGTATGCTCGCGACCTGCGCGCTTTCGGCGCTGGCCGCGGTGGGCGCGGTATCTGCGCAGGCGCAGGATTACCCGACGCGAAATATCACGATGATTGTGCCGTTCGCGGCAGGCGGCCCAACGGACGTCATCGCACGCATCGTCACCGGTCACATGCAGCAAACGCTCGGCCAGTCGATCATCATCGAAAACGTGGTGGGTGCCGGCGGTACCACCGCTTCGACCCGCGCTGCCCGCGCCACGCCGGATGGCTACACGCTCATCACCGGCCATATGGGCACGCATGCGGCGTCGGTGCCGCTCTATCCCAATCTCGCCTATCATCCCGACACCAGCTTCGAGCCGGTCGGATTGCTAGCCGGCACGCCGATCCTGATCTTGGCACGCAAAGATTTCCCGCCGAAGGATCTCAAGGAGTTCGTCTCTTACGTGAAGGCCAACACCGAGAAGCTCAATGCGGCTCACGCTGGTGTGGGCTCGGTGTCGTATTCGTCATGCCAGTTGCTGAATTCGGTGCTCAAAATCAACCCGACCGGCGTTCCGTTCAACGGCACCGGTCCGGCGATGAACGCACTGGTCGGTGGTCAGGTCGACTATATGTGCGACCAGATCGTCAATGCTGTGCCGCAGATCAACGCCGGCACCATCAAGGCTTACGCCGTGGCGACGCCCGAGCGCAATCCGTCGTTGCCGAACGTGCCCACAACGGCCGAGGCCGGCTTGCCGGAATTCCAGGCGCAGGCCTGGAACGCGGTGTTTGCGCCGAAGGGGACGCCGCCGGAAATCGTGGCAAAGCTGAACGCAGCCATCGTGAAGGCGCTCGATGACGAGACCGTCCGCAAGCGTCTGCTCGAGCTGGGCAGCGTGATTCCCAAGAAGGAAGAGCGTTCTCCCGAGGCGCTTCGCACGCTGGTTCGCAGCGAAATCGCCAAGTGGACGCCGGTGCTGAAGCCGGTTTCCAACTGACCGTATCGATATTGCTGAACTGCGAGAGGGCGGAACGCGAGTTCCGCCCTCGTCGTTTGTGCCCTCGGATGCCTCATTTTTCCGGGTATAATCACTATCTAAGCCCGAATCGCCGAAGACGGCTGCAGTGCAGGGCGGCTAGATAGGCGATGCACAGGGGGCCTACGTCGCGGGCCTGATGGACCATGAACCAGTATCACGATCTGCTAGAGCGAATTCTCAGCGACGGAGCGGAGAAAACCGACCGCACCGGAACCGGTACGCTGTCCGTGTTCGGTCACCAGATGCGGTTCAATCTGGCATCGGGATTTCCGCTGCTCACCACCAAGAAGCTGCCGCTCAAGTCGATCGTCTATGAACTGCTCTGGTTCCTGAAGGGCGATACGAACGTCCGCTATCTTCAGGAGCACAACGTCACGATCTGGGACGAGTGGGCGGATGAGAATGGCGACCTTGGGCCGGTCTATGGATCGCAATGGCGGTCATGGCCGGCGCCCGATGGCCGCGGCATCGACCAGATTTCAAATGTCGTCGACATGATCCGGAAGAATCCGGACTCCCGTCGCTTGATCGTCAGTGCATGGAATCCGGCCGAAGTGGACAAGATGGCGCTGCCGCCGTGCCACTGTCTTTTCCAGTTCTACGTCGCCAACGGCAAGCTTTCCTGCCAGCTTTATCAGCGCTCAGCCGATGTGTTTCTCGGTGTGCCATTCAACATTGCATCTTATGCGCTGCTCACCATGATGGTTGCGCAGGTAACGGGATTGAAGCCCGGCGATTTCGTCCATTCGCTCGGTGACGCGCATCTGTATTCCAATCATCTCGAGCAGGCGCGTCTGCAGCTCACGCGTCCGACGCGGCCGTTGCCGACGATGACGATCGATCCCGAGGTGAAAGATATCTTCTCGTTCCGCTACGAGGATTTCAAGCTCGAGAACTACAACCCGCATCCGCATATCAAGGCTGAGGTTGCGGTGTGACCGCATCGACGTCTGCGCGCGATCACCTGGAAGTCGTTTTTGTCGTGGCTGTCGCGGAGAATGGCGTGATCGGGCTCGACAACGCGATGCCTTGGCACCTGAGGTCCGATTTACAGCGATTCAAGAAAATCACGCTGAATCGACCGATCATTATGGGGCGCAAGACGTTTGCATCCATTGGCAAGGCGCTGCCCGGGCGGACAAATATCGTCGTGACGCGCGACAAAACGTTTCAGGCTCCAGGCGCCGTCGTCGCAACCTCCCTTGAGGCCGCGCATGACACTGCGCGCGGTGACGCGCTGCGGCGTTTCGTCACTGACATCATGGTGATCGGCGGTGCCGAACTGTTTTCACAATGGATGCATATGGCGGATCGCCTGGAGATCACACAGGTGCACGCGACGCCGCATGGCGACACGTTTCTGGCTCCGGTTAATCCGAAGGAATGGTCAGAAGTGGCACGTGTACGCCACGTGAAAGGTGAAAATGATACGGCGGATTTTTCCTACGTCACATATAAACGGCATAGCCGAGGCCAGCCCCGCATATAGTCGCACTGTAGCGCGTTAACCGCGTCAGGCGATGTTTACATTGACAAATTTCCCCTGCGCCCTAGCTCTTTCGAGCCGACAAGCTGCGTTGTAAGGACCGGGCGCGTCCCCTATAAGGCCAGAGATTGCAGGGCGCGAGCCCTGCGCGGAGGAGAGCATCGATGCCGTGGAAGAATCAAGGCGGAGGCCCCTGGGGGCAGGGTCCGAAAGGCCCATGGGGGTCGGGACCGCAGTCACAGGGACCGCGTCCGCCTGATCTCGAAGACCTTCTTCGCCGTGGCCAGGACAAATTGCAGAACTTTCTGCCGGGGGGCCATCTCGGCGGTATGGGCATTCTCCTCATTCTGGCGGCCGCATTGGCCATCTGGGGATTGTCCGGTTTCTTCCGTGTGCAGTCCGAAGAACTCGGTGTGGTGCTACGTTTCGGCAAGCATGTGCGCACGTTGCAGCCGGGTTTGAACTATCATCTGCCTTACCCGATTGAGACAGTGCTGCTGCCGAAGGCGTTGCGTGTGTCGACACTTAGCATCGGCATGCGCGTCGTTGACGATTCAAGACGCGGTGGCGGCACCGCCATCCGCGACGTTCCAGAAGAGAGCCTGATGCTCACCGGTGACGAGAACATCGTCGATGTTGATTTCACGGTTCTCTGGCGCATCAAGCCTGATGGGGTCGGCGACTTCCTGTTCAACATCCAGAATCCTGAAGGCACCGTAAAAGCGGTGGCAGAAAGCGCTATGCGCGATGTGATCGGCCGCTCCAACATTCAGCCGATCCTGACCGGAGCGCGCACGACGACGGAAGCTGCAGTGCTCGAGCTGATGCAGAAAACTCTCGACTCTTACGGTTCGGGTATTTTGATTCAGCAGGTTCAGCTTCAGAAGGTCGATCCGCCGCAGCAGGTCATTGATGCTTTCCGCGATGTGCAGGCGGCACGTGCCGACCTTGAGCGGTTGCAGAACGAAGCGCAGACCTATGCCAACCGCGTCGTACCTGATGCGCGTGGTCGCGCTGCGCAGATCATGCAGGTTGCTGAAGGCTACAGGGAGCAGGCGATTGCGGAGGCCAGGGGCCAGAGCGCGCGCTTCCTTAAGGTCTACGAAGAGTACAAGAAGGCGCCGGACGTGACGCGCGAGCGCCTTTATCTCGAAACGATGGAGCGTGTCCTCGGCAACTCCGACAAGGTCGTGCTTGATCAAGGCGGAGCGTCATCGTCGCCGGGAGTCGTACCGTATCTGCCGCTCAGCGAGCTTGGGCGCCGCACTCCGCAAGCTCCAGCACCGGCGCAACAACAGAGCGGGAGCACCCGATGAAAAACGGCATCGCAGGTATCGTCTCCCTGTTCGTTCTACTGGTCGCAATCGTCGTCGGCTACAGCTCGATCTTCACCGTGAACCAGACCGAGCAGGCGCTGCTGGTGCGGCTTGGTGAGCCCGTGCGCGTGGTCACTGAACCGGGGTTAAATTTCAAGGTTCCGTTTATCGATACCGTCATCATCATCGACAAGCGCATCCTGGATCTTGAGAACCCGGCACAGGAAGTCATCGCGTCGGACCAGAAGCGCCTGGTTGTCGATGCGTTCGCACGGTATCGGATCAAGGACCCGCTGCGTTTCTATCAAAGCATCGGTTCGATTCAGGCCGCCAACATTCAGTTGACGACACTGCTGAATGCCTCTCTGCGCCGTGTGCTCGGCGAAGTGAACTTCATCAACGTCGTGCGTGATGAGCGTGACGCGTTGATGAGCCGTATTCGTGAACAGCTTGATCGTGAAGCCGCGAGCTACGGAATCTCGGTGATCGATGTCCGTATCCGCCGTGCAGATCTACCGGAACAGAACAGTCAGGCGGTGTATCAGCGGATGCAAACGGAGCGTCAACGCGAAGCGGCTGAATTCCGTGCGCAGGGCGGTCAAAAGGCGCAGGAAATTCGTTCTCGCGCTGATCGCGAAGCGACCGTGATTATCGCGGATGCCAATTCCCAAGCAGAACAGATTCGAGGTGCGGGTGACGCGGAGCGCAACCGCCTGTTTGCAGAGGCCTACAGCCAGGACCCCGACTTCTTCGCCTTCTATCGTTCGATGTCGGCCTACGAGGCCAGCCTGAAGAGCAATGATACGCGCTTCTTGCTACATCCAAACTCGGAATTCTTCCGTTTCTTCGCTAACCCGACTGGCAAGCCTGCCGCTGCTCCGGCGAATGCCGGTGCCACGTCACAGCGCTGACATGAAGGCATTCCGGCGCAGCCAGGCGGGAGCGCTTGGCGGATGAGGTCGATTGGATACGGCGATCTCCTTGTCGGGATCGGGATGGTGCTCGTCATCGAGGGATTGCTGTTCGCAGCACTCCCTCAGGGAATGCGCTCGGCCATGAAAAGCGTGTTGTCCTCGCCGGACAACATGCTTCGGGCGGTCGGGCTGGTGTCGGCATTGCTCGGCCTTATCTTGATCTGGTTGGTGCGCCACTAGTGTCCAGCGCACGAGTTTTCGCTGAACGGCTGACCGGTTTTGCGTTATATTGGTATCGAACAGCTGGCCTGACGTCGTCGTGACGGAGAAAGCCGGGTTTTCGCCGCAATCGGTGCGTTCATGATGGGGAACACGCCAGTTTGCGGTTCTTGCCTCGATGTCGTTTTCGAGCGCACTGTAGAGCCAGTGATCCGACCTCTTTTAGGAGACCTTTCGACCATGTCCGATGCGTTTCAAGCATTGACTCGCCGCATGCTGCCGCTGGCTACAGCGATTGGCCTCGCCGTTGCGGCGACGCCCGCTTTTGCCCGAGGGCCGGACGGTATCGCGGATGTCGCGGAAAAAGTGATCGACGCGGTCGTCAATATCTCCACCTCGCAGACCGTCGATGCCAAGGGCGTTGATGAAGAGAGGGGCGGCAACCCAGGCCGCGGGAACAAGCGCGGCTCCAATCCGCAACTCCCGCCCGATTCTCCCTTTAGCGAGTTCTTTGATGAATTCTTCAAGAACCGCCGCGGTGGAATGGGGAACGGCAACTCACCACGGAAAGTGAATTCGCTGGGTTCTGGTTTCATCGTTGACACTGATGGCACGGTGGTGACGAACAACCACGTCATCGCTGACGCGGACGAGATCAACGTCATTCTCAATGACGGAACCAAGATCCGTGCAGAGCTGGTCGGTCGCGATAAGAAGAGCGATCTCGCCGTGCTCAAGTTCACCCCGCCGGAGAAGAAGCTGACCGCCGTCAAGTTCGGCGATTCCGACAAGCTGCGGCTTGGGGAATGGGTCATCGCCATCGGCAACCCGTTCAGCCTCGGTGGCACCGTGACCGCAGGCATCGTCTCAGCGCGTAACCGCGACATCAACTCCGGTCCGTATGACAACTACATTCAGACCGACGCTGCCATCAATCGCGGCAACTCCGGCGGACCGCTGTTCAATCTCGATGGTGAAGTCATTGGTGTGAACACGGCCATCATTTCTCCGTCGGGCGGTTCGATCGGCATCGGCTTTGCCGTACCTTCGAAAACCGTGGTCGGCGTGGTTGATCAGTTGCGCCAGTTTAAGGAAGTTCGTCGTGGCTGGCTGGGTGTTCGCATTCAGCAGGTGACCGATGAAATCGCGGAAAGCCTCAACATCAAGCCGCCGCGCGGAGCGCTGGTCGCTGGCGTCGATGACAAGGGACCGGCCAAACCAGCGGGCATTGAACCCGGGGATGTCGTCGTCAAGTTCGACGGCAAGGACATCAAGGAGATGAAGGATCTGCCACGCGCCGTCGCTGATACCACGGTCGGCAAGGCGGTGGACGTTGTCATCATCCGCAAGGGTAAGGAAGAAACCCGCAAGGTCACGCTTGGCCGTCTCGAGGATGGTGAGAAGCCGATCGAGGCTTCTGCCAAGACCACGGGCCCCGCCGAGGCTGAGAAGACCGTCACACAAAAGGCGCTGGGTCTCGATCTGGCCGGTCTCAGCAAGGATCTGCGGACCCGCTACAAGATCAAGGATAGCGTCAAGGGCGTGGTCGTGACCAACGTTGATGCCGCATCCGATGCCGCTGAAAAGCGCCTCGGAGCTGGCGACGTTATTGTTGAAGTCGCACAGGAGGCGGTGACCAACGCCGCCGACGTGAAGAAGCGCATCGATCAGCTCAAGAAGGACGGCAAGAAGTCGGTGCTTCTGCTGGTGTCGAACGGTGAGGGCGAGCTGCGGTTCGTCGCGCTAAGCCTGAAGTAAGACGTCTCTAAACAATGATCTGTGTGATGGCCGGGCTTGTCCCGGCCATCAACGTTTGAAAATGCATTTTAGCCGGATACGAATTCCGATCGTTTGTAGCCCTGCGCATAAAGTAGCCCGGTAAGATCACCATGATCGATCCGGGCGCCGGCGGCGGCTGCAACGGCGGGCTTGGCATGATAGGCCACACCCAATCCTGCCTGTTCGATCATGCCGAGGTCGTTTGCGCCGTCGCCAACCACCAGTGAATCCAGATTGTCGAGATCGAATGACTCGCGCAGATCCACCAGCGTTGCGAGCTTCGCTTCGCGGCCCAGGATCGGCTCGGCGACATGGCCCGTCAGTCTGCCATCTTCCATCAGCAGTTCGTTGGCGCGGTTTTCCTGGAAGCCGATCATTTCGGCGACGCGCTTTGTGAACAGGGTGAAGCCACCCGACACCAGGCATGTGTATGCGCCATGGGCCCGCATGGTGCGCACGAGCTCAATAGCGCCGGGCGTGACAGTGATGCGTGTCTTCAAAACCTCGTCGATCACAGAGACGGGCAGGTCTTTCAGGAGGGCGACGCGTTCGCGCAACGCGGGCTCGAATTCGATCTCGCCGCGCATGGCACGTTCGGTGATAGCCGCGACATGCGCCTTGAGTCCGGCGAAATCAGCCAGCTCGTCGATGCACTCCTGACCGATCATGGTGGAGTCCATGTCAGCCAGCAGCAGCTTCTTGCGCCGGTCGAGGTGCGGTTGCACTACTACGTCGACGCGGATGCCGTCCATCGCCTCGCGCAGGCGGTTGGAAATTGTATCAATGTCGTCGGTGCTGCTAAACCGAATATCGGCTGCGACGCCCTCGAACAGCCAGTCGCCATACTCGGGCGAGGGCAGCGCGGAACGCGCGGCCTCGATGGCCGTGCTGTCGAGCTCGGGTTCGGCGGGATTGCAGATCAGCGTGGCGACGAGAGACATATTGGCCTGATGTTGAACGACAGTGTGAGGCGGAAACAGGATATTCCTGGAGCGGTGCTTATCGCAGGGCCGACAGCCAGCGGCAAGTCGGCGCTGGCGCTCGCCCTTGCCGAGGCAACCGGCGGCGTCGTCATCAACACCGATTCCATGCAGGTCTATCGTGACTTGCGGATCATCACGGCGCGTCCGACTCCGGAGGATGAAGCGCGGGCGCCGCATCGGCTCTATGGCTACTGCGATGCCTCGGTGAATTGTTCGGCCGGTTCATGGGTTGCGGACGCGACGGTCGTTCTAAACGAGGCAAAGGCCGAAAACCGGCTGCCCATTTTCATCGGCGGTTCCGGCCTTTACTTCAAGGCATTAACCCGAGGGTTGTCCGCGGTCCCACCAGTTCCAGCCGAGGTTCGTGAGAACGTCCGCCTGCGCCTCGAACAAGAGGGAGTGGAGGCGCTACATGCTGAGCTTTCAAGGCGCGATCCCGTCTCCGCGGAGAAGCTTAAACCGCGCGACCGCACCCGCATCGCACGCGCTCTCGAAGTGATCGAGGCAACAGGGCGCTCGCTGCGGGACTGGCACCAGGAAGGCTTGCCTCCATTGTTCCCGGCCGATCAGACGGTCGCGGTGTTCCTGGCGCCGGACCGCGACGAACTTTATGCGCGAATCGACAAGCGCTTCGGGACGATGATGGAGACAGGGGCGCTGGAAGAGGTTGCGCGACTGGCTGCGCGCGGGCTCGATCCGCTGCTGCCTGCGATGAAAGCCCATGGCGTGCCGGCGCTGATCCGATATCTGGCCGGAGAGATCACGCGAGAACAGGCTATCGAGATCGGCCAGGCCGATACCCGTCATTACGCCAAGCGTCAGTTCACCTGGTTTCGGCACCAGCTTCCGGAGTTCGCATGGGTCGCGCCCAATGAGGCGGGCGCATGGCTCTCCCACGCACTTTCGCTCTCGCCGAACGCATTGCGAGCGGATACGCTACCAATCACACTGCAGACTTGACTTTCGGCCCATGAGCCGTATAACCGCCGCGCAACCTTTGGAAATTCGCAGCTATCCATGCGTAATAAAATTACAAACGTAATTATTCTTGTCGTACCCTGGCACACCGCTGGGGGTGGCTGACGGCCACCCACGACAAGGCGGTGTGCGAAGGGTCCTCTCTCGGGCCCTTTTTTATTGTCGGCATGTCCACGTCTCGAACCACCCGCGCCACGAGCGCTCCGGAGCGAACCATGAGTGAGAGCAAGAAACACGATCCCAACCAGATGACCGGCGCCGCGATGATCGTACGCGCGCTTGCCGATCACGGGGTCAAGCACATCTTTGGCTATCCGGGTGGAGCGGTCCTTCCGATTTACGACGAGATTTTCCAGCAGAGCGAGGTCGAGCACATTCTGGTGCGGCACGAGCAGGGCGCGGGGCATGCCGCGGAGGGCTATGCCCGTTCGACCGGCCTGCCGGGCGTCGTGCTGGTCACGTCAGGGCCGGGCGCGACCAACATGGTGACGCCGCTCACCGACGCACTGATGGATTCGATTCCGCTGGTCTGCATCACCGGCCAGGTGCCGACGCATCTGATCGGCAACGACGCGTTCCAGGAATGCGATACGGTCGGTATCACGCGGCCCTGCACCAAGCATAATTGGCTGGTCCGGCGCATCGAGGATTTGCCAAAGGTGCTGCACGAGGCGTTTTATGTCGCCACCACGGGCCGCCCGGGCCCGGTGGTTGTTGACGTGCCGAAGGATGTTCAGTTTGCCACCGGCACCTACCATCCGCCGCGCAAATCCGACGTGCATATCTCCTACGCGCCGCGCGTGAAGGGCGATGCTATTCAAATCCGCAAAGCGGTTGCGTTGCTTGCTTCGGCGAAGAAGCCGGTCATCTACACCGGCGGAGGGGTCATCAACTCGGGCAATGAGGCCTCGAAGCGGCTGCGCGAACTGGTCGAGGCAACGGGTTTTCCGATCACATCAACGCTGATGGGGCTCGGCGCCTATCCGGCATCGGGCAAGAACTGGCTCGGCATGCTCGGCATGCACGGCACTTACGAAGCCAACATGGCGATGCACGATTGCGACGTCATGTTGTGCATCGGCGCGCGTTTCGATGACCGTATCACCGGCCGTACTGACGCGTTCTCGCCGAATTCAAAGAAGATCCATATCGATATCGATCCGTCGTCGATCAACAAAAATATCCGCGTTGATGTCCCGATCATCGGTGACGTCGCGAACGTGCTTGGTGACATGCTGCAGGTGTTCAAGGCGGAGGCGAAGAAGCCGGATATCAAGGCGTGGTGGGCGCAAGTCGACAAATGGCGTGCGCGCAACTCGCTCGCTTACAAGAAGAACAACGATATCATCCTGCCGCAATATGCGATCCAGCGGCTTTACGAGCAGACCAAGAATCTGGACACGTACATCACGACCGAAGTCGGTCAGCACCAGATGTGGGCAGCGCAGTTCTATGGCTTCGAGCAACCGCATCGCTGGATGACATCGGGTGGACTCGGCACCATGGGCTATGGCCTGCCGGCGGCGCTCGGCGTGCAGGCGGCGCATCCGGACAGCCTCGTCATCGACATCGCGGGCGATGCCTCGGTCCAGATGACGATTCAGGAAATGTCGTCGGCCGTTCAGCATGAGTTGCCGATCAAGATCTTCATCCTGAATAACCAGTACATGGGCATGGTTCGGCAGTGGCAGCAGTTGCTCCACGGCAATCGTCTGTCGCATTCCTATACCGAAGCAATGCCGGACTTCGTCAAATTAGCGGAGGCCTATGGCTGCGTCGGCATGCAGGTTACAAAGCCAGGCGATCTCGATGGCGCGATCCAGGACATGATCAAGGTCAAGAAGCCGGTGCTGTTCGATTGCCGTGTCGCGGCACTTGAGAACTGCTTCCCGATGATTCCGTCGGGCAAGGCGCATAACGAGATGCTTCTGCCGGAAGAAGCCAACGACGAAGCGACCGCTGCAGCTTTCGCCGGCGGCAAGGCGCTGGTCTGAGACAGGATTGAGGACAATGACAATGGACCAGCCCGCATCCGCCTACTTCATGGAAGATCGTCACGATCCGAACGAGACGCATACCCTTGCGGTTCTTGTGCAGAACGAGCCGGGTGTGCTCGCGCGTGTGATCGGCCTGTTCTCGGGCCGCGGTTACAACATCGAAAGTCTGACGGTGTCGGAAACCGAACATGCCAAGCACATGTCGCGTATTACCATCGTGACGACCGGAACGCCCATGGTGATCCAGCAGATCAAGCACCAGCTCGATCGCATGATCCCAGTCTACCGCGTCGTGGACATGACCCTCACTGGCCGCTCCATCGAGCGTGAGCTGGCGATGGTCAAGGTCAAGGGCACCGGTGATCCGCGCGCCGAAGCGCTGCGGCTGGCGGAAGCCTTCAGGGCGCGTGTCATTGATGCAACCACTGAGAGCTTCATCTTTGAGATCACTGGCGCCTCTGACAAGATCGATCAGTTCGTCGCGCTGATGGTCCCGCTCGGTCTAGTCGAAGTGTCGCGCACCGGTGTCGCCGCGATCACACGCGGGCCGGAGGGGATGTAACAACTCCGGCGTGATTGAACTGACATGAAGCCCACAGATATCGTCCTTGCGGTTGGCGTGGCCATCGTGTGGGGGCTTGCGTTCGTGGCGAGCAAGTTGGGATTGCAGGAGCTCTCTCCCGCAATGTTCTGCGCGTTGCGTTTTGCCGTGGCTGCGCTGCCATGTCTGTTCGTCCGCAGGCCCGCGATCTCCTTGCGGCTGTTCGTTTCACTCGGCCTGACGATGCTGTTATTCCAGTTCCTTGCGCAATCCTACGGGATTGCGCATGGCGTCCCGGCTGGGTTGATGGGCGTTATCGTTCAGACGCAGGCACTCTTCACGGTGGTGCTTGCAGCACTCGTGTTGCGCGAGACGCCGACGCGGGCGCAAGTGATTGGCATCGGCGTGGCGATGGTGGGACTAGCGATGATCTGCGGGACCGTGGGCTTTGATTTCAGCCTTCAGGCCTTTGTGATCAGCATGATCTCGCCGATCAGCTTCTCCATCGGTAATCTGTTGTTGCGGCAGACCGGCAATGTGCCGATGCTTGATCTGATGGCGTGGCTCAGTCTCATGCAGGTGCCACCGCTCCTCGCGATTTCTTTTGTCATCGAAGGTCCGCAAGCTGCGATCCATTCTGTTCTCAGCATGTCCTGGATAGCCGCTGCGAGTATTGTCGCTATCGGTATCTTTTCCACGAGCCTCGCCTATCTGGCGTGGGGGCGCCTGCTGCGCACCTATACGGCCGCGCAAGTCGTTCCCTTCGCGCTGCTGGTGCCGTTTGTGGGGGCGGCTGCATCAACTGTGGTGTTCGGAGAGACGTTCGGTCCGTTGCGCCTTGGGGGAATGCTGGTTGTTGTGGCAGGCATTGCCATCATGCTGCTGCTTGGTCGCACACGTACTTTGCCGAAGGTTGCGTCATGATTTCGCATGAACTGCTCGCAGCCTTCACCGTCTTCGCCACCGCGGCTTTGTTCACGCCAGGGCCCAACAACATCATGCTGATGGCCTCAGGGTTGAACTATGGATTTCGCCGCGCGTTGCCGCATGTTGCGGGCGTAACACTCGGATTTTCGTTTCTGGTGGCGGTGATCGGGTTTGGGCTTGGTGCGGTGTTCACGGCTTATCCGATCCTGCACACGATCCTGAAGTACGCCGGAGCGGCCTATCTGATCTACCTTGCGATTGTTATCGGGATGTCTGGCCCGTCCGACGCCAAGGATGTCGCCGAAGGCAAACCCATGACATTCCTCGGCGCGGCGATGTTTCAGTGGGTCAATGTCAAAGGCTGGGTGATCGCGGTGGGTGCAATTGCGGCCTACGCAGCGATTGCGGCGTACCCGCTCAATATCGTGATGCTCTCCGTCCTGCTTTTCGTGATCGGGCTGGCATCCTCGATGACATGGGTGCTCCTGGGTACCTCATTACAGTCGCTGGTGCGGTCACCCCGCGCGGTGCGCATTTTCAACATCGTCATGGCCGTGCTGTTGCTGGCCTCGCTTTACCCCGTTCTGAAGGAGCCTTGATTTCGTTGCACTGCAGAAATGGGGCTCGCGGGCTTGTCTCGCGGCACCTGCCGCCCTACACAACGGCGGCAATTCATCCGGGTCGTTAGGCCCGAACCATCCCGAAAACGACCGGTAAGGCCGCCGTGGCCGCCAAGAAGAGGAACTGAGAGCATGCGTGTTTATTACGATCGCGACGCCGATCTGAACCTGATCAAGGGCAAGAAGGTTTGCATCATCGGCTACGGCAGCCAGGGCCATGCCCACGCGCTGAACCTCAAGGACTCGGGCGTCAAGGAAGTGGCCATCGCGCTGCGCAAGGGGTCGGCCTCGGCCAAGAAGGCCGAGAACGCAGGATTCAAGGTGATGGAGGTCGCCGAAGCTGCCAAGTGGGCCGACGTCATGATGATGCTGACGCCTGACGAACTTCAGGGCGACATCTATCGCGATCACCTGCACGCCAACATGAAGCAGGGCGCCGCGCTGCTGTTTGCGCATGGCCTCAACGTGCACTTCAACCTGATCGAGCCGCGCGCCGATCTCGACGTGCTGATGGTCGCCCCAAAGGGCCCTGGCCACACCGTTCGTTCGGAATACCAGCGCGGCGGCGGCGTGCCCTGCCTGATCGCGATCCATAAGGACTCGTCTGGCAATGCCCACGATCTCGGCCTGTCCTACGCATCCGCCATCGGTGGTGGCCGCGCCGGTATCATCGAGACCTCCTTCAAGGAAGAGTGCGAAACCGACCTGTTCGGCGAGCAGGCTGTGCTTTGCGGCGGCACTGTCGAACTGATCCGCGCCGGTTTCGAGACGCTGGTCGAAGCCGGCTATGCTCCGGAGATGGCCTACTTCGAGTGTCTGCACGAGCTGAAGTTGATCGTCGACCTGATCTATGAAGGCGGCATCGCCAACATGAACTACTCGATTTCCAACACCGCGGAATACGGCGAGTACGTCACCGGCCCGCGCATCATCACCTCGGAAACCAAGGCCGAGATGAAGCGCGTGCTGAACGACATTCAGTCGGGCAAGTTCACGCGCGACTGGATGCTCGAGAACAAGGTCAACCAGGCTTCGTTCAAGGCGACCCGCGCCCGCAACAACGATCATCAGATCGAGGCCGTCGGTGCCAAGCTTCGTGACATGATGCCGTGGATCAAGGAAAAAGCTCTGGTCGACAAGAGCAAGAACTGATCCATCGAGCCAGATCAGCTTGCGACAACGGGACCGCATTTGCGGTCCCGTTTTTGTTATACGCTACTTCCATCCAACGCATGGAAGGCACGCATGAAATCCGTCGTCATTACCGGTGTATCGACCGGCATTGGGTGGGGGACTGCGAAAATCTTGCTCGGCCATGGCTTCCGGGTTTTTGGCAGCGTCCGCAAGCAGGCTGATGCAGAGCGGCTGCAAAAACAATTCGGCGCCAATTTCACGCCTCTGCTGTTCGACGTCACCGATGAAGCCGCAGTGCGTGAGGCCGCGCGCGAGACACGCTCGGCGTTAAACGGCGAAACCTTGAGTGGCCTCGTCAACAACGCCGGCATTGCGGTGCCGGGTCCTGCACTGGAGCTGCCCATTGCCGAGTACAGGCGGCAGATGGAGGTCAATGTCATCGGGCCGATCATCGTCACACAGGCCTTCGCGCCTTTGCTGGGCGCTGATCGGTCATTGCACGGGGCGCCCGGCCGGATCGTGATGATGAGTTCTGTCTCGGGACAGAATGGAAGTCCGTTGCTCTCGCCTTACTGCACGTCGAAATTCGCGATCGAGGGTTTTTCCGAAAGCATCCGCCGGGAACTCATGCTGTTTGGCATCGACGTCATCGTGATCGGGCCAGGTGCCGTGAAAACCCTGATCTGGAGCAAGGCCGAAGATACGGACATTTCCGTCTACAAGGACTCGCCGTTCTTCCCGGTACTTCAGGGAATGCGCGACTACATCCGGAAATTTGGAGAACGCGGATTGCCGGTGGAGACGATCGGCGAACTTGTTCATGAGACGTTGACGAGCGCGCGTCCGCGTGTGCGCTATGCCATCAGCCCCGAGCCTGTCCAGTTGTTGATCGGAAAGTTGCTGCCAAAGCGGTTTGTCGACAGAATCATCGCCAAACGTCTTGGATTGATAGCGTAGCGTTTGCTCCGTGCGGTTATTCTTTCGATATCCTGCTCCATAACCATCGCGCCACAGAATCCGGCGAGCTGTCATTGGTGCTGGCACGTAAATTGGCTTCGCGCATCGTGGTGATATTTATTTTCCCAAGAAGTGGTTTCAGCGCATCGCGCAACGCTGTGTCGTCGGCGTGCTTGGGGGACACGAGCACAACGGCATCATATGGCGGGATTGCCTGCTTGGGATCGTTGAGTACAACGAGGTCATATTTGGCAATCAGGCCGTCACTGGTGTAGCCCGCAATCACATCAACATCGCCAGATGCGACGGCTGCATACATGAAATCTGGCTGCATCTGCCGCTGCTCGCGGAAAGTCAGGCTATAATTCCGCTTGATCGCGGCCCATTCCGGGCGTGAGAAGAATTCGTAATCACCGGCGATAACGAATGAACCGGCGCGGGATGCCAGATCGGCGATCGAACGAATGCCCAACTGTTCTGCACGCTTTCGCGGCATCACCAGCGCATACGCGTTTTCGAAGCCGAGTTCGCCGAACAGCGATATCTTGTACCGATCGGACAGCGTCGTCTTAAGCGCGTCCAGCAACTCCTTTCGCGGCAATACATCGGTGCGCTTCAATAGGCTGAGCCAGAGCGTGCCGGAATAATCGACGTAAACGTCGATGTCATTTGAAGCGAGCGCCTCGAAGATCACGTTCGACCCCAATCCCTCGCGTGAACTGGCCGGCAGTCCCGCCGCTTGCAGGCGCTGTGCAATCAGCGAGGAGAGGATGTATTGCTCGGTGAATGTTTTGGCCCCGACGATGTAGCTTGTTCTGGCACGCTCCATCGACGGAATTAAAGTTGCAAGGATCAGCGCAGCGATCCCGAGAACCCCAAGGGCCACGCGAGCTCGGCTGCGCATTTTCAGGCCGTTTTCGATCAGTGCCAGAAGTTGATCGACGGCAAGCGCGAGCATAGCGGCAGCCGCACAGCCAAACAGCACGAAGACCCAGTTCTGAGTTTGCAGGCCCGCAAAGATGTAGTTGCCGAGGCTGGTCTGGCCAATGGGCGTCGAGAGCGTAGCAGTGCCGATCACCCACACAGCGGCGGTGCGGATGCCCGCCATGATCACCGGCAACGCCAGCGGCAGTTCGACCATGAAAAGCGATTGCCGGGATGTCATGCCGACCGCTTCGGTCGCCTCCATGATGGCGGGATCGATCCCCTGAAACCCGGTAATGGTGTTTCGCAAGACCGGGAGCATGCTGTAAAGCGCGAGCGCCAGCACCGCCGGGAGAAATCCGAAGGCTGAAAAATCAACGCCGAACCATTGCAGGGAGAACGCTGCCAGCACCAGCAGCAACGGGTAAAACAGCGCAAGCAGTGCAAGGCCGGGGATTGTCTGGATGACGCTGGCCACGCCGAGTGCGGCGTCGCGCAGAAAGGGGCGACGGCGCGCGATGATTGCAAGTGGAAAACTGATCAGGAGGCCGAGCGCGAGCGCGGTCAGGCTGACGCGGACATGATTGCCGAGATAATCCGGCAGGCGCGTAAGTGCGTCGCCCCATCGCGGGTCTGACCATAGGCTCATCGCGGGCCTTTCGGGAGCAATTCCTGCAAGCGGTCGGCCTGACGCCGCGGTGTGTCGAGCAATTCGCGGACATAGCTGTCATCGCTCGTCGACAATTCCCGAGCTGATCCCTGCGCAATAAGATCTCCATTGTGCATGACCGCGACACGATCGGCCAGCAGTAGGGCTTCCGCCATATCATGGGTGATCATAATCGTGGTCAGGCCGAGATCGCGGTGAAGCGTGCGATAGTCTTCACCCAGAGCGTTCCGAGTCAGCGGATCGAGTGCACCGAACGGTTCGTCCAGCAACACAATGCGTGGTTGGGCGGCGAGGGCACGAGCGACGCTGACGCGCTGACGCTGGCCGCCTGACAGTTCGTGGGGAAGGCGATTGCGGCTGGCTCGGTCCAACCGCACGAGATCCAGCAGTTCATCGACACGTGTCGAGATTTCGGCCGCCGGGCTACCCAGCAAATGCGGTGTGATGCCGATGTTGCGGGCGATACTCATGTGAGGGAAAAGTCCGCCGCTTTGGAAGACGTAACCAATGCTCCGGCGCAAGCTAATCGGATCGACCTTGTGCACGTCATCACCGTGTACGCGAACGGTTCCGCTGTCGGCGTCGAGCAAGCGGTTGGTCAGTCGGAGCAGCGTGGTCTTGCCGGAGCCCGAGCCGCCGACGATCGCGAGAAATTCTCCAGCGGCAACGGCCAGCGACACGTCGTTCAGTGCCTTGACGCGACCCTGTTCGAAAGTCTTGCAAACATCTTCGTAGGCGATTGCGGGTACGGCGTCGTTCATGACGTCATGATGAACTATTGATCTTGGCCTGTCGACCGCCTCGCAGTCGCTAGTATCCCGAATCCAAAGTTCGCCTCATCGTGTAGCGCGCTCCGTAGCGAACTTTGGATTCGAGAGGACACTAATGTCCCGATTCCGAAGTTCGCACAGACTTGCGGCTAGCTCGGATGCGAACTTCGGAATCAAAGGGACATTAGCAAGCTTATGATTCTAGTGCCGCTTTTGGATTTGAAGTTCTTCATTGAGCTTGCGGCTTCACGCGGAAGAACTTCAAATCCGCGGCACTAGCAAATTTATGATTCTAGTGTGGTTTAGGTTCAGAAGTTCGCTGGAAGGACGCGCGGGATAGATCGAGCGAACTTCTGAACCACCACACTAGTGTCCGGTGAGGTCTGGCGAACAGTGGTTCAGGAGTATAGCTTCCTTTCAGAAAAACGGAGCAATTTGGCTTATGGCGAAAAACGACAAGGCATCGCAGCCAATCGCGCGGCAATTGAAGCAGTATGTGGACCCATTCCGTGTCGACGGCACGGAAGAATTCCATCTCAAGTTTCACAAGTCGAACGAGAAGGGCGACCTCGACAAGGAATCCGCCAATAAGATCATTGCGGAGAACCGCGATCGTTTGCGCGATCTGCAGGAGAAGCTTTACGCCCAGGATAACTGGTCAGTGCTGCTGATCTTTCAGGGTATGGATGCTGCGGGCAAGGACAGTGCCATCGAGCATGTCATGTCCGGAATCAACCCGCAGGGATGTGAAGTCTATTCCTTCAAACAGCCGTCATCGAAGGAGCTTGATCACGATTTCATGTGGCGCACCACGATGTCTCTGCCGGAGCGCGGGCGCATTGGCATTTTTAATCGGTCTTATTACGAAGAGGTGCTTGTCGTTCGCGTCCATCCGGAAATTCTGGAGAAACAAAAAATTCCGCGCGAACTCGTGACCAAAAACATATGGCGCGAGCGTTTCGAGGATATCGCGGTGTTCGAAAAATATATTGCTCGTAACGGCACGCTAATCCTGAAGTTCTTTCTCAACGTATCGAAGGAAGAACAACGTCAGCGCTTTTTGGAGCGGCTCGATGAGCCATCCAAGAACTGGAAGTTTTCTCTGGCCGATGTATCCGAGCGCCAGTTGTGGGACAAATATCACGCAGCCTATCAGGACATTCTTCGCTACACGTCGGCCAAGCACGCGCCGTGGTATGTGGTGCCTGCGGATCACAAATGGTTCGCGCGCGTGGTGATCAGTTCAGCGATCGTCAGCGCGATGGAGAAACTTGATCTGCGTTTTCCCGAAGTCGAAAAAGGCGTGGCCGGTGAGTTGAAAAAAGTCCGCGATGCGCTGGAGCAGGAGGGGCGGGGCGTCGCCCGTGTCACCAAAAAGCAGAAGGTGGATGGGTCCTAATAGGGCAGTCTTGCTGACCCATTTTAGCGGTTGCCGGTTCGGCGCCTTGTCGTCTAGAAGGAGCAGGTGAAGTGCTCTGGCAACCATCCGTCAATGGTTTGAGCCGATGATGCGCTTCCGGGGAAATGAAATGATGATTCGCGGCGACATCCAGGAACAGCAAGAAACAGCGGCACAAGCCGCTGGTTTCATTGCGATTCCGGCTGCGTCGGTCCCCTCGCTGCCTCGTCCGGCACTTCTTGGCGGGCTTCTGCTTCTTACCAACCCCTGAGGGCCGTCTGGGCATTTGCGCCTGGGCACTCAGGGGTTCGACGAAGCACCGAAACCTGACCGCGCCCTGAAGCGGCGCAAAATGACCGAAGGATGATCCTCATGACCACCCCGAACCAGTCCGAAAAGGACCGCGTCGTTATTTTCGACACCACCCTGCGCGACGGCGAGCAGTGCCCCGGCGCCACCATGACCTTCGAGGAGAAGCTCGAAGTCGCCGAACTGCTCGACACGATGGGCGTCGATATCATCGAGGCTGGCTTTCCCATCGCGTCCGACGGCGATTTCGAAGCTGTGCGGGAAATCGCCAAGCGCACGAAGAATGCCGTGGTCTGCGGGTTATCGCGCGCTGGCCAGAAGGACATTGACCGTTGCGCCGAAGCCATTCGTCCGGCTAAGCGCGGCCGCATCCACTCGTTCCTGTCCACCTCGCCGGTGCACATGAAATACAAGCTCCAGATGGAGCCGCAGGATGTCTACGAACTGGTGATCTCGTCAGTCACACGCGCGCGCAATCACACCGATGATGTGGAGTGGTCCTCGGAAGACGGTACCCGTACTGATTTCGATTTTCTCTGCAAATGCGTCGAAGCCGCGATCAAGGCCGGCGCGACGACGATCAACATCCCGGACACCGTCGGTTACAGTGTGCCTGAGGAATACTACGATCTGTTCAAGCGCGTGCGCGAGACGGTGCCGAATTCCGACAAGGCGGTGTTCTCTGTTCACTGCCATAACGACCTCGGCATGGCGGTTGCCAACTCGATGGCCGGCGTGCGCGGCGGCGCCCGGCAGATCGAATGCACCATTAATGGCATTGGCGAGCGCGCGGGCAATGCCGCGCTTGAAGAAGTCGTGATGGCGATGCGGGTTCGCAACGATAAGTTGCCGTATTGGACCAATATCGACACGACCATGCTGACCCGAGCGTCGAAGGCCGTCGCTGCCGCAACGTCGTTCCCCGTGCAATACAACAAGGCCATTGTGGGCCGGAATGCGTTCGCGCATGAAAGCGGTATCCACCAGGATGGCATGCTGAAGAACGCGCAGACTTACGAGATCATGCTGCCGGAAACCGTCGGCGTGAAACAGACCTCACTGGTGATGGGCAAGCACTCGGGGCGTCATGCCTTCATCCACAAGCTGGAGGAGATGGGCTACAAGCTCGCAAGCAATCAGCTGGAAGATGCTTTCGTGCGCTTCAAGGCGCTCGCCGACCGCAAGAAGGATATTTACGACGAAGACATCGAGGCGCTGGTCGATCAGGAGATCGCCCATTCGCACGATCGTATCCATCTCGTCTCGCTGACGGTGATTGCGGGTACGCATGGTCCGCAGCGCGCCACTATGAAGCTTGATATCGACGGGCAGGTGAAGATTGAGGAAGCCGAAGGCAACGGTCCGGTGGATGCGACCTTCAACTGCATCAAGTCGCTGGTGCCGAACGATGCCAAGCTGGAACTCTATCAGGTGCATGCGGTCACCGCGGGCACTGACGCGCAGGCGGAAGTGTCTGTCCGTCTTTCACAGGATGGGCGTTCGGTGACGGCGCGTGCTGCCGATCCAGATACATTGGTGGCATCCGCCAAAGCCTACCTCAGCGCCCTCAACAAGATTGTCATGAAGCATCAACGGGACACTCTTGTGGTGGCTGCGGCCGGCCACTGAAGACCTGAATTATATCGTAGTCCGATAGAGGTGCGGCGCATCTAGCATGTGTCGCGCCTCGTTTTTTTTGCGATGCAACAATTAACTTTGAGCCCCTTCTAACGGGCAATAGCCTTGACCGCGCGCATCTGCGATGATCCGGTCTGTCTGGAATTTGGGACCGTGCAGTATCGGTCCCCCATGATCCCTCGGGAGGAAACATGAAGAAGCTTATCCTGGCCGCGGCCTCGCTTGCGGCTCTTGCGCTTGTTGGGCCGGCCTCGGCTCAATCGCCAATCGTCATCAAATTCAGCCACGTGGTCGCGCCCAATACGCCGAAGGGCCAGGGAGCGGAGAAGTTCAAGGAGCTTGCCGAGAAATACACCAGCGGCAAGGTCAAGGTCGAGGTTTACCCGAACTCGCAGCTCTACAAGGACAAGGAAGAAGTCGAAGCGCTCCAGCTCGGTGCCGTTCAGATGCTGGCGCCGTCGCTGGCGAAGTTCGGCCCGCTCGGCGTGAAGGAATTCGAGGTGTTCGACCTTCCCTACATCCTGCCAGACAAGGCTGCGCTGGCGCGGGTGACCAAGGGCAAGATCGGTCAGGACCTGTTCAAGAAGCTTGAACCGAAGGGGATCAAGGGACTGGCCTATTGGGACAACGGCTTCAAGATCATGACTTCCAACAAGCCGATGATTCACGTTGCCGATTTCCGCGGTCTGAAGATGCGCATTCAGTCATCCAAGGTGCTGGAAGCCGAGATGCGCGCGCTGGGCGCCATTCCGCAGGTGCTGGCGTTCTCGGAAGTCTATCAGGCAATGCAGACCGGCGTTGTCGACGGCAATGAAAACACGCCATCGAATTGCTATACTCAGAAAATGCACGAAGTGCAGAAGTACGCCACGATTTCGAACCACGGCTACATCGGTTACGCGGTGATCGTGAACAAGAAGTTCTGGGACGGTTTGCCGGCGGATGTGCGTCCGCAGCTTGAAAAGGCAATGGCCGAGGCCACCGACTTCGCCAACAGCATCTCGCAAAAGGAAAACGACGATGCCATTGCGGCGATGAAGAAGGCTGGCACCACGACGTTCCATGATCAGACGCCCGAAGAAAAGGCCGAGTGGATCAAGGCGTTGCAGCCCGTTACGGATGAAATGGCGTCGCGCGTCGGCAAGGGCCTGATTGCGGAATTCCAGAAAGAAGCCAACGCCAAGACAAACTGACATTGGCAAAGTGATAACATACGGCCCGGGCGTTCCGTCCGGGCCGTTTTGTTGGATCATCGGTTGTGATTTGAGGGTGTTAACTTGACGGCTGCGCTCTGAGCCGTCATTGAACCGTAAAACGCGAAGACGTATCGGCGCAGGGGGTAGGGGGACTGACAGTGAGCGTGTTTCTGCGCATCCTCGATCGGCTCGAGGAGATTCTAATTGCGACGCTGATGGCGTGCGCAACCCTGGTTATTTTTGTTGCGGTTCTGCACCGCTACGGCAGCGGTATCTCTTTCCTCTATCCGTATCTCCATCATATCCATCTTTCCTGGGCGCAAGAGCTCTGCATCTTCATGTTCGTGTGGATGGCGAAGTTCGGAGCAGCTTACGGGGTTCGTACTGGTATCCATGTTGGTGTCGACGTGTTGGTGCTGCAGCTGCCTCCGAAGTGGAGGAAGTTGACCATCTCGTTCGGTTTGCTTTGCGGCGCGCTGTTTACCGGCATCATCGGCACGATGGGGGCAAAGTTCGTTCTTGGGCTGATGGATACGGATCAGACGTCGCCGGATCTCGAGCTGCCGAGCTGGATTGTCTATCTCTGTATCCCGCTTGGCTCGTACTTGATGTGCTTTCGCTTCCTTCAGGTCGCCTGGTCCTATTGGTGGACCGGCGATCTTCCTCATCACGACCACTCCCATGTTGAGGGCGTCGAGGTCGATATGGCCATTGGCCCGACCCCGGAGGGTACACGATGAGCACCCTCATTATCTTTCTTCTTCTGATTGCGCTCATGCTCACCGGCATGCCGATCTCGATCGCGCTCGGCCTGACGGTTCTGACCTTTCTGTTTTTTCTGACCAGTGTGCCGATCGAGTCCGTCGCACTGAAGTTGTTTACCGGGATCGAGAATTTCGAGATCATGGCGATCCCGTTTTTCATTCTGGCAGGTAACTTCCTCACCCATGGTGGCGTCGCCAGACGCATGATCAATTTCGCCACGTCAATGGTCGGCCACTGGTACGGCGGTCTCGGCCTCGCGGGCGTGATGGCATGCGCATTGTTCGCGGCGATCTCCGGTTCCTCGCCGGCTACCGTTATCGCGATCGGGTCGATCCTGATGCCGGCGATGGTGGCACAGGGATTCCCGAAGCGCTTCGGCGCGGGCGTTATTACCACCTCAGGTGCGCTCGGGATTCTGATCCCGCCGTCCATCGTGATGGTGATCTATGCGGTCGCAACCGGTGGCAGCGTTGCGCTCGGTCCGGATGGACATCGCGTGACGTCGGCGTCCGTCGGCCAGTTGTTCATCGCAGGCGTTATTCCAGGCATCATGCTCGCTTCGCTGCTCGGTCTGACTACATACTATCGCGCCTGGAAGAATGACTATCCACGTTTGCCGCGTGCGTCGTGGGCGGAGCGTATCAAAGCTTTCCGCGAATGCATCTGGGGACTGCTGCTGATCGTCATCGTACTCGGCGGCATTTATGCTGGCATGTTCACGCCGACCGAGGCGGCAGCGATGAGTGCGGTCTACGCATTCTTCATTGCGGTGTTCGTCTATAAGGACCTATCGCTCAAGGATGTGCCGCGTGTCCTGCTCGGCTCTGCCAGCATGAGCGCGATGATCCTCTACATCATTACCAACGCCGTACTGTTCTCGTTCCTGATGACCAGCGAGCAAATCCCGCAGCAGATGACAGCGTGGATTTCCGATCACGGTGTCAACTGGTGGACGTTCCTGATCTTCGTGAACGTTCTGCTGCTGGTTGCGGGTAACGTGATGGAAGCCAGTTCGATCGTGCTGATCACGGCACCGATCCTGTTCCCCATAGCGGTGAAACTTGGAATCCACCCGGTGCATCTCGGCATCCTCATGGTGGTGAACATGGAGGTTGGCATGTGCCACCCGCCTGTAGGCCTCAACCTCTATGTCGCATCGGGTATTGCCAAAATGGGCATCACCGAACTGACCGTTGCAGTATGGCCGTGGTTGCTAACGATGCTGATCTTTCTCGGCCTCGTAACCTTCGTGCCGGAGATCTCGCTGTGGCTGCCGCGCACACTCGGCATGTTGTATTAATGCGCGTTCAGCTAGCTTGCCAAAGCTTAAGTTGAGTTCATGTTGATTGGTGGCATCCTCGAGGAACTTTCACCTCGGAGATGTCCCCATGAAGAAAGTCATCCTCGCCGGCGTTGCTGCAGCTGCGATTATCGGCTCGAGCGCCGTTTATGCGCAGCATCGCTTCCACCATCATCATCAACGCATGAGCGCTGAAGATCGCGCAGCCTTCGTGGATGCCAAGATCGCAGCCGTGAAGGCCGGTCTCAAGCTCACGCCCGAGCAGGAGAAGAACTGGCCCGCGGTGGAGAGCGCGGTACGCGACTTCGCCAAGCAGCGCATCGATTTTGCTAACGCCCGCATGCAGCAACGCGACGCTCGCCGCGCTGAGCGCCGTCAGGATGGTGCTGGCTCTGACGCCTCTCGTGAACAGAATCGTGACCCGGTCGCACGTCTGCGTGAGCGCGCCGACAGGATGGAAGCCACGGCCGCTGGCCTGAAGAAGATCGCTGACGCGGCTGATCCGCTCTACAAGAGCCTCGATGACAACCAGAAGCGCCGGTTGGCGATGCTGACCCGTATGGGCGGCAAGCACGGCTGGCGCCGTCATGGCTTCGGCGGTTTCGAGCCAGGCATGCGCGACGACGGCGACCAGGATCGCGGTCCGGGCCGTCACCGCGGCTCTGAAGGCTCCGAGCGTCTCTAAAATTGTCAGCACAGGTGGTCTTCGGGCCGCGAAAAGCCGCCGGATTCCGGCGGCTTTCTTGTTGTGGAACGCCCTAAAATCTTTCGCATTTTCGTTCGGAAAAACTGGTCACATTGCTGGACATGACAGTTTCGCTTTGCTAAACGACGCCATCCCGCAACGGACACTCCGGTTGGATCCGGGCGCATAGCTCAGTTGGTAGAGCAGCTGACTCTTAATCAGCGGGTCCCAGGTTCGAGCCCTGGTGCGCCCACCAAACAAATCAAGCACTTAGCTAGAGTTTGGGTGGATCAGACGGTGAACGCTTCGCCGTATTTAGACGTCATTTAGACGCTTCTGTACGATGAACGTTCGCTTCGCCTAGCTTGAAGTCCTCTGTTCCGAACATTGCGTCCAACTTGCGCGCAGCGCTCTCCGCGAGCCGTAGGTCGCGACCGAGATAGTGCCTATCCAGGATGGCTTCGACGTCCTTCAGGCTATGACCCGTGAATGTTGCGATTTCCGGAACTGTAGAGCCGGCCAGTGCTAGGCGGATGACCGCCGAACCGCGCAGATCGTGAAAGGTGAGATCTTCGGTGATCTTTGACTTATTGAAGGCCTTACCCCACGACGACCTAAAACCATCCTCGGTCCAAGGTTCATCGCGCGTGTTCATCAGGAGAAACAGTCCGCGCTTCTGGAGTGCATCGAGATAGGTCTTAAGGGGGCGGCTAACCGGGATCGTAACCCGCTTTGCCTTGCTCCGCTTGCCATGCCTAATTGTCTTGGATTGCACAAGGCGGATGTACTGGCCGTCATAGTCCGACCACTTCAGCTTCAACAGATCGCCTTCGCGCTGACCAGTCCAGAGTGCAAGCATCATGGCGTCGACCAATGGAGTGGAGGCGATCTCCATCATGCGGCCGATTGATCCCTCGCTCCAGACCTTGTCCAGTCGGTCGCCGCTCTCATAGAGACGACCACCGCGCTCGCAGGGATTTATCGAAATGCGTCCCCGATCCTTGGCCACGGAGAATATCCGAGCCAGCACGGTCCAGGCGTAGTCCGCCTTGCGAGGGTTGTCCGCCATGCCGTCGCGCCAGGACTTAAATTCACCGCGTGCCCCAGGCTCTTCAACGGCTTCGAGCGGCATGTCGCCAAATTCGTCTTCAATTAGCTTGATGTACCGAAGATAATCCTTCTTCGTCTTTTCACTGAGCTTGGTGAACTCAGATGAGGCTTTGAACTCGGCAATCAAGGTGAAAACCAACCCCTGTACGGGCTTCTTTCGCGATGCAATGTGCTCGTTATATTCGCGAATAAAGTCTTGTGTGCCGTACTTCGCCTTGATGCGAGGGCCATTCTTCCATGCGTAGTAATATTTAACCTGTGCGCCGCTGGCCAGCTTAGCCTGCGTCCAATAAAGACCCACGAGGTTCATTCGCATTGTTATTTCCACCAATGAATTCGAATCTTCGCGAATAGCAGGACATCAGTCAACCGACACGGCGTGCCCGTTGTTCTTTCCAACCAGCCAAAGCTCCGCCCGATGGCGCGGTGGAAACGATGTTTGAGGCCCGATCTAAGTAGAAGTCGATCGCCTTACGATCCCACCTTTGCGTGCCGGGGATTGGACCAGGGACGATGCCTTTGGCCACCCAGGTGTCGAACGCGGATTTTGTTTCACATCCACAATATTCTGCGGCGTCCTCTTTGGATAAGCCCCGTGGAGCGATGCCCAAAAATCGAGATTGTTCGGTTTGGTTATTGTCGTTCATTGGCCATTTTGAAACGCTTGATAATCATCGCATTGGAGTTTACTTCGCTCAGATACGCATTGTGCTGCTTCATTTTGCAGCTGTCCACGCGATGAAGCGGCAACTCCTCTACCGGCGAGCTTTGGTCATCTAGGCGCGATTTGTTTGGATAAGAGGGAGGGCGCTATAAGTTCATTTGCGCGGCAAGCCCTCCGTTGCTGAGTGATATCGCAAATTGCTCCACTGCAAGCTACGGCGAGTGCGGGCCAAAGGGCCTAACGTTCCCAACCAGAACTCGTTACTCTTATCGAGGTTATAAAAAACTTCTATTTGGAAGTGCCGGGCTTTTTCTTCTGCCGCTTCTGGAGTCTTTGACTCAAGAGGGCCCGAAGTCTCTCTTGGGGAGATAGCGCGTCCTCTGCCGAGAACGCGACATCGCTTGAACTCCTGAAAGCTGATGCGGCGCGTTGAGAGCTTCTAGCGCCAGCGGCTCTTGCATCGACTCGACAAAGCCTCCTCATGTCCTCGATATCTGTCAGGGTGGTGTAGTGCTTACCGGCGATGACCTCATAAGCGAGGCGCCCACGGGCAATTTCACGGCGCAATCCTGCGAGTTTCATCGATCCATCCGGAAACGCTAACTTCGCAGCCGTTTCTAGCCTAAGAGGTGTTGTCGGGGTGACGTCCTTAATGTCCTCCGTCACTGGCTTGAGTGGCTTTTTTTCAATCGACGACACTCTTTGCTCCTAAGGTTCGAAGTGATCCAATACAACCGACTCGCAAACATCGTCACTTCTTAATGGATGCTCGTTTGCATAGCCATTTGCACTCACGCAAACAGCTACGAAAACGAAGATCCGAAATTTGCAAGCGTGACTTGAACTGCCTCACTCGTTGTTACGTGTATTCGGATGCGGTGTCGTGTGTTCGCCAATTCATCGACTCGTCGATGCGACGTTGGACCAGCGTTGCCAGAGTTTCCGGATCGTAGTTGCTGCCATTGATGTGGATAGCAACTGATCCGCGACCTCCGCCTCCGGCATCAGTTCGCAGTCCAGGCGGAGGTGCCTGCGGCACGTTCTGGATTGTTTCCGCTGGCGATGGCACCTTGCTGATCGCAGTGTCAGGGGTCTTCGAGATGTTGTCTTCGATGAATTTGCGATAGTTTATCGCACCCTGACGACCTCGACCCCACATCGATCCGGGGCCAACCCAGTCGGTGAACTCGTTGCCGTCCTTCGGGCTGATCTTGAAGCCCCTGATGCCGGTGCGCGCTGATCCGTTGGGATCGGTGGCTAATCCTTGATCGGTGTATCCACCAATGACATGGCCGCCTGCGAGAGCCCGCTGCGTGAAAGCATTGTACTTCGCGAACTCCTTCGGATTGTTCTGGAGTCGACGAATGGCGGGGCCAAGTTCGCCTCGACGGATGGGCCCGTAGAAGCTTCTCGGATTGATCTGACCATCAGCACTGTAGCCGAGCATCCGCCGGAGAGTTTTTCCCTGCATGTCGGCTCGGTTCATCAAGCTCTCGATCGTTCCGCCCCTACTGGAACCCTCGGTTGCCTGCATGGCTGCGAGGTGCATCGCAAGGCTCGGATCGTTCTTGATTTCCTTAGCGAAGCGAGCGCGCCGAGCCGCCAAGAAAGCGTTGCCGGTCAAGCCTGCACCGACATTGTCAGCCATCGAGCCGCCGCCTCCGGTAAAGGATGGGATCTTGTTAGGATCGACAATGTTGCTACCACGACGGATGATGCCGCCGCTTCCAATGCCGACGTTCGGGAGCGACTTCCCAGGCGTGCTGCTGAACAGGGACGTTACGTCTCCCCCAGCTCCATTATACGAAGTCGGCCTACCAGCTCCGCCGCCAAGCGACGCATACTGCAAACCTCCAGCTCCGAAGCCTGTCCCCGTGAAGGACATGCGCTGGATATTGGCGCTGAGCTTCTTGACGCTGTCGTTGACGTCGTCGGCCATGGTGCGCGGGCGGCGCATACCGGAGAAGTCCGTTGAACCGCCGCCAGCTTTCTTCTTCGCTTCTTCTTTGGCTTTGCGTTCTCGCTGAAGCTTGCCCAGCTCGTTCTGCAAGCCAAGGAAGTCGTCAGTCGAATTGGTCGGGCGACCGTCACCCTTGATGAGGGCGATCAGACCTGCCAATGCAGCGACACCAACCGCAAGTGCGGGTGCCGAGATCGCCGTGCAAAGACCGACCACTGCCGCGACTAAGGTAGCAACAGCGGCCATGGCACCGATGAGCGGGCTAAGAGAGGCGAGCGCAGCAGTGAACGCGACGAGCTTCGCCGTGAACTTGCCAATGCTTTCCGCCTTATCCTTTCCCCCGCCGAACATAAACGACAACGCCTTGAATGCTGTCTTTAGACCGTCAGCAAATTCCTTGATGCCCTCTGCGAAGCCCCTTCCAAAGCTCCGCCATTTATCGACCGAACCAGCATCGAAGGAACCGGCAAGCGAGTTAACGGCCTCGCCCCAATCCTTCAATCCAAACCCGTCTCGGAATCCGTCGACAAGCGCGGCGAAGTGCTCGCGTATCGCATCGAAACGGAAGTGACCAACCAGATTAATAATGGCATCGCTGACTTGATCGAAGGCGGGTTCAAAACCCGCTCCTATCTTTTCAGCGACCAATCCGAATGCGGCGCGGATAGAAGCCCACCGACCTTGCATTGACATGATTTTCTTGAGGCTGGCCTCATCAAGAAAGCCAGGTTTGGCCGCAATCTCGGCCAGCGTCTTCGCGATCAAGTCCCGTGCCGATGCGAGAGACATTAGCTCATCTCGCCATTCGGTCTGCCCAATCAGCGTGGCAATCTTGGCCCGCATTCCCTCCGGCATTTCCATGAGGCGTTCGAAAATCTTCAGAAGAGTTTGCGTAGGACTAGCAATCATCTGCGCCGAAAGATCCGCTCGGCCATTGAACCCCAAGCGGCTCGCCGCGGTGCTCAAGTCCTTGGCGCGTTGCCCTCTTTTATTCGGAGCATTGGCCAATTCGGTCGTTAGATACGACAGAAAGGTGCCAGCCTTGGCCGGTTGAATGCCGATGGATATTGCCGAGGCATCAAATGCGGCAAGGTCTTGCGCAGACATCTTAGTCGAAGTCATTGCGGACAGTGACCGGCGCAATGCTTCAACGATTTCGTTACCGTCTGCCGCCGTGGCATTGTTCGCGACCGCTACAGCATTGAGGGTGGCAAACATTTCCTTGGAATTGAAAGAGCCCTTTAGGGTAGTAATTCTACCCAGCAGCTTCGCGGTATTGGCGGAATCGATATCGAGACCGGCTTGAGCTTTCAGACTCAGATCCGCGAATTCGCCAGCAAATTGCTTGGCAACACCGGCCTTCAGGCCTTCGACGGCAGCGTCGATGGCTTTGGTCGTCCCGACGCCGTAACGTATCCCGGCCTTGTCTGCGAAGTCGCTTCGGAGTTTTTTAATTTCATCGGACGATAGATCGCCAAACATCGCGGCACGCGTTTCCGCTGCCTGCGTGTTCATTCGTTGCTTTAGGGTGCTTCCGACACCGGCGCCAATTGCGGCACCGCCAACGATCAATGTGCTGATGCGTGGCGCGGGCAAGCGATTCACACCACCGAAGCCACGACCACCGGTCGTTCGCCGTTCGGCAGCACCACGGCGCTCAGTCTGGCGTTGATAGTCACGCTCCATGCGCTCTAGCGAAGCGTACATGCGGCGCGTATCGTTCACTCGCCGCTCACAAGCCTTCCGCCAGTCACTCGCAAAACTGTGAGCAGCAGCTCTGCTCACATTACCAGCGCCACGCATCTGCGCTGCTGCTGCCTGTGCGGCCCGGTTGATAGCATCGAACTTAGACATACCGGCATTGCCGATGCTATCAAACGACCGATTAAAGCTCTTCGTGGCAGCTTCAAGCTTTTTGATGTTCGCGAGTAGATCACGCAACACAGGGGAGGCGCGGTCATCTGCTGTGATCGTGGCTGTGACGCTTAAGTCTGACATTGTTGTCCTTGATTATTGGCGCTTGATGAGCGCGAAGATGACCGCTGAGGAAACTCGGCCTTTTAGGTGGCGCGGCGAGAAAACGGGAATGAACAAGGCCACCCGATTTTTTAGGCGACCCCCGTGGGAAAAGCCTCTTTTGCAGGTTCGAAGTCTGAATGGCTCAGTCGACCGAGGGGCCATACCGAATAAAAAAATCGGCTTCCCTCAACTGGCACCCGTCGATTCAACGGCTGGGAAACCTCTGGCAGCTGGTGGTCGAAGACATGGATGTGGATGCACGGCGCGTCTGCACTGGCAGGACAGCGGAGGCTGTTGCCGATCTTCATTGCTGATCCTGACATGGCGTCCGTCCATCATTGACGGCAAGGGGACTGGCCGATGATCAGTGTGCCGGACAGTCCCATCTCACGGGCTAGGCAGCGCTCTAGCTGGCAAGAGGGCGGGGGAGCGTCGCGCTCAATCGCCCTTCCGTGATCGGATCGATTGTCTCGTTGGGGTACGTGCCTGTGAGACAGATTTGACGTCTCAATAGGGTTGACTCTGATATTTTGAGACGTTAGGAATTTAACATCTAGAGCCAAATGAGACAGAGGCAATCCGATGACGAAGATTGGTTACGCGAGGGTCAGCACCACGGATCAGGACTTGAGCATTCAGATTGCCGCGCTCAAAGCGGCTGGCTGTGATGTGATCCGCTCGGAGAAAATTTCCGGCACCAGCACTACCGGGCGAGTTGAGTTGCAGACCGTCCTGGACTTCTTACGGGCCGGAGACGTGCTGACGGTGACGCGGATCGACCGTCTGGCTCGATCCATTGGCGACTTGCAGGACATTGTCCGGGCCGTGCGGGACAAGGGCGCAAGCCTCAAGGCCACCGAGCAGCCAATCGACACCAGCACCGCAGCTGGGAAAGCGTTCCTCGACATGCTCGGCGTGTTCGCCGAGTTCGAAACCAATCTGCGAAAAGAACGCCAACTGGAGGGTATCGCCAAGGCAAAGGCAGAAGGCGTCTATAAAGGACGCAAGCCGTCGATCGATGTTGACAAGGTTCGAGCGCTCAAAGCAGAAGGCATGGGACCTGCGGCGATTGCCAAAGTGCTCAAGATCGGACGAGCTTCTGTTTATCGTGCTCTAAACGCGAGCTGACATCTCCGTACGCTGCCACCGATACATTGGGCCTAAACCGTCCAACGCATGGAATTTTTTATGGAAGAGTATCCGACGAAATACATCTCTCCTCGTTTAGGAAGGAGATTGTTCGATTTCGTTCAGGATGAGGAAATTAACCTCAAAAATTCGCTATACGATTTAGCTGAGGAACTTCATTTTTTTGACGATCTAGCTGAAATCTACAACGGGTGGCTAAATCAAGAACAACATCTGCTTGAAGGAGAGTCGAAATACTATGCTCTCTGCTCGCTCGCTAGAAGCAACATATATCAAGCCTGTTCCAGCTATTGCAGGCTCCATTTTAGTTCTGCAATGGTCGCAGCGCGAATGGCACTAGATGCTGCGTTCTACGCGGAGATGATGGCAAGGGGATACTTGTCCGAAGATCAGTATCTTAACAGTCAGTCCAAGCGAACATCGTTAGGCAGAACGGCATGGGCCGAGCTGAAAAAAGGTAACGATCTTGGCGGTAGGGTTCGGCCAATACTTACAGCGATGAATACGTTGAGCGAGCATGGTGCACATCCGTCGCCACGTACATGGGCCAACAGAATAATGGGTGAAAAATCAGTAGCCCTCTCGTTCTTTCAGAACGCCAAAGACAGCAATCATTTGAAGTACCATTTTCTTGGCATTCTTTGGTATGGCGGGATGGCTTTGGAATCGTTCCTACTCATCGGACGCGAAGTCTTCCGACAGGACATAGACCACCGGCTGTCCATGTTAGAGGAATGGAAAGATCGGATGGAAACTAACAAGCAAAAATTCGGTATATGGCCCTCTTAGCTTAGACGGTCACATTGATGCAGTGGCAGATGGGGATGTGGCACGAGAGCCATTGCAGCGGCTACCAGCGCATGTCTCGATATCATCACCACATCCCCAGAGCGTCGGAACTCGTGCTATCGAGCCGCCAGCTCTACCGCGACCGCCTCTGCGTCCGCCAGCGCGCTGTTTAGTTGGGAGCGCAGCGGGTCAAGATCAAGCGCTGTGATTCTCGCCTTGATGTCTGCAACACGAGCGTCTGCCTCTGCCTTTCGTTTCTCCAAATCTTTTCGCTCAAGCAACTCTGCCCTTGCTCGCCGAGCTTCATCGGAAACGGAGCTGAGGCCGAACATACGGCCAGCACTTACGGGATGATCTGTCATGTTCTATTTCCTTATATGTTGGGAAAATCTTTTTCTTTGGTATCCATCATGGAGGCCGTAAGGCCGGTAACGCGCGAGCGCACTTCTCTCCAATCAGATGGCAACCCTTTGCGGCTGGCCTCAACTTCGGCCCTCATACGCTCGGTTAGGCTGAGGCCTTTCGCTTTAGCTTCAGTCAGGTTTTCGAAAGCGGTAGGCATCGAGTCTCGCAGCGAGCGGACGTAATCATTGGCACGCATTGAGAAATTCTCGCCATTTCTGACAATCCTTATCGTCCCGTCACCACTCACTAAGCTGCCAGCGAGGTCGATGGCCATTTGCATCATGGCACTGGAATTCGGCTGGCAGCCTTGTCGGCGACATTCCGCAACGAACAGGTCTTCAAGCTCCTGCATCATGCGGCCTCCGGGGCGGATGCCTTATGAGTGACCGATGTATTTCGGTTCAGCTCTTTGAGAATGACTCGCCGCAGCCATGAACTGCGAGCGATCAGTTCCGCTTTCGCTAAACCCTCAATCGCGCTGACAATGGATAGGGGCAAAACTACCCCGATAGTTTGCGTTCGTTCATTCCGGGCTTGATCGATATCGATCATTTCGGACTCCTGCTTATAGGCAACACAAGTCACCGGTACCGCGCTTGAAGCGGTCCGGTTGTTTGCCGTGATGGAAATGGAGGGATAGAAAAGACGAAAGCCGCCTGCTTTTTGCGAGGCGGCTTTCTCCTATTAATATGCATTAAAGCACGGTACTCCGGTTTTGTCAAAACCTGCGGGGTAATCCCCGTTTCTCCCAAGGAATGCCAACTCCTAATTCTAAATATCAGCGAATTTCGAAACTACATAAAGGCCCTTATTCTAAGGTGTTTCCTGCATTCGAGCGGGAAAATTGCATTCCCACTCTCTTTATAGGGCACGTAACCACATAGAGGGCAGGGAGGTACACCTTCCTGCCATGTGCTCTAGGATCGCTTAGGAGAGTCGCTGGCGCGTCTTATTGTCCTCATGACCAAGGCCACCCGCCAACGATCGAATCTCCTCAGCGAGTCTCCCAAGCCGATTGAGAGGCCCCATCCTGGCCAGTGTTGAAGGGTATAGACTCGCGCGTTGACGTTGATCAGGACGGCGCGTCAGGATTCCACGGTTTTGATTAGCCGTAATCGCCACTGGCCTTTTGGACGGGCAGTAGGTCATCATTGTCGTTCGCAGCAGCTGGTGCCACTTCCGCCTGCTGCTTATCGTCGGGATATGTCCCGTCCGGAAGCTGCTCTGGATCGAAGTGCTGAGTTAGAAACCCAGCTACCCCACATACCCATTGCCCAACTGGCTTTCGATCTTTGTAAGCCTGTGCAGCCAGTACGATCCGGCGGGATGGGATTCCTGATCGAAGCAGCTGAAACCAGTGGACCTTTGCTCCCTTGGCTGAGTCTTCCCTCGGCTGGTGTTCGGCATCCTCGGATGTTTCCGGCAGAATGCGGTTCAACTCGATCCAGTCTTGGTCTGCTTCTTCCCGGCTCTGCTGGTATCCACCGGCCAACTTCTTACGACCATGCCGGTCCACGCCAGAGGCGCGATCCTTCTTCAAAGTTCGATGAGCAACGCCCGGATGCGAAGCGCCGGGAATGGTTCTCATAGAGAGATTAGGGGGGAGGGATTCCATAGAGAGATTATGTGCGCCGTTTTGTCGGTACCCTACCGACAATTTGTCGCTACCCTCCCGACAGTTTGTCGCTCCCCCGTCATCCTCGTTGCTCCTTCTCTCCTCGTTAAGCCCGTACTCCATGGCGGTCCATTTGTCCTTCCGCTCCTGAATAAACGCGGCATGAGCAGCCTGATATCGTGAATACCCATCTTCAATCGCTCGGAGGTCCGGAATGATTTCAAGCGAATTATTCGGCAGATATTTCAACCTGAAAAATCCGGAGTTCTCGATTACCGCGTTTGCACGGTTCATCGTCCGCCGGGAAAGATTGGTCCTAAACTCAAGGTACTCCTGAGTGGCGAACGCGTATCCTTCTTTCTCTGACAGGTCGAAGTACGTGACGGCCAGCATCTTTGTTGCGCTGGTCCAATCCTTCCCATCCATGGCAAAAATCAGATTTGCGAAGGCACATTTGTTTCCTGCGGTAATGCTACGAGCGCCGCCATCTGGCAGCGTGAAAATGGGCACTCTGCGTTGTGTCGGATCGATGTTGGCTTGAGTGCGGTTGTTTTTGATGGGGGTCTGTGTCATTATTTCTATGAACGTTGGTTATCGAGCCCCTTGGCGTTGGCGCGCCTTGGGGCTTTCTCGTTGATGACGGTGTCAGTTCGCGGTGGTCTGAAGTTGTTCCAGATAAATGGCGATTGACCGGCGAACGAACTCCGATCGGTTTAGCCTCATCTTGAGGCGCGCGGCGTCCAGCGCGGCCAGTTGCTCAACGGGCATTCGGATACCCAGAAATGGATTTTGTATACTTGGGTCGTAATGGAAGTGGCTACTCATGTTTCATCCTGATTGCAGTGACAGCTCCGGCGAAGCCGGGACGGCTGGACGTTAAATAGTTTACGTGAGCCGATTCACACGTGTCCACGCGGCGTCCCGCGAGGACGTCCTCAGATCAAACTGGCTGCTGCTCCTGCCCGTCTGCAGAAACGAATAGTAAGATCGAAGCTTCTTCCACGAATGTTTTCATGGATCCGACTTCATTCGCTCAGCACGCGAATACAGGGTGACTCGCGATTTGATTGTGATGTCACCTATATCCCGGGTGAACTCGACTGGCTGAAGGCGATCGGGAATGATCTATGTTTACGTGATCTCTGGATGTCGAACGCGGGCGAACGGCCAGATTAATGTGGTCAGCAATTTCGGAACTGTTACCGCCCGAAGCCGCGACGAAGCGTTAGGTAAGGCCATGCAAATTTGGCACAAGGATAATCCGCAACACAAAATGGTCTGCTTCAACGCGACGGCGCGACCAGATCTGAGGCTAGTGAGAGGGAAAACTATCCGACCTGAGGAAGCCTAGTACCGCCGAACGGCTCTCGACGCGAACCCAAGAGAGCGCAGGCTTCCGGGTGGAGATCATTGCAAACATCAAAATTTATTCCATTGATTGTTCACACATTTCACTGACACTCCACGGCATGAGGGGTGAACCGAAAGCGATCAAGGCGAAGTTTGACCAATTGAGGCGCTCGCCGATGGTACCGTTTCCGAGATCAGGAGAACGCCTTGACGTTCCTGATCTTCATGGCGTCTACGTCATCTACAATCCGAAAGGCCGGGTATCCCATGTCGGACGGACCGTGCGCGGTAAACGCGGGTTACGTCAGCGGCTGAACAATCACCTTCACGGTGCGTCGTCCTTCGTTATCAAGGCGCTGAGGGGGAAGGGCGTAAAGCTCAGGAAGGGCTACAAATTCCGATACATCGCGATCGACGACAGCAGATTGCGGGCGCTTCTGGAGTCATACGTCATAGGTCAACTATGCCCCGACCACCTTGGAGATGGTCAGTTGACCTCGTAAGGAACGATATCGCGACACAGGGCTTGAGTCCGCTGTGCGTAAGCCTTTCCCAAGTCCTGAAATGCCGGGCTTCATCAAGCCCCAGCTCGCAACGCTGCGAACAAAAGCGCCCAAGGGAAATTACCTCCACGAAATCAAGTACGACGGCTACCGAATTCAAATCCAACTGAATAATGGGAGGGCCAAGGCTTTTACCCGGAACGGCTTGAACTGGAGCAAAAGGTTTTTCGTCCATTGCCGGCGCCTTCGATCTTCTTTGGCTCGACGGTCTAGACCTGCGCAAAGCGCCACAGGTTGAGCGCAAGGCCATTCTGAAAGAATTGTTTAACCAGCTAGAGTTCAAACCACCCGGCACGCTTGATCAGGTGTCGCAGGCATTGATCAACTTGGTGAGTCAGAAAAGATCGATTGGACTAATTTCGCATGTGCCGCTCGTACAAGACGCGATTCCGAATGGCTTTTACGTGGGCAAGGAAGTGTATGGTAGTCGCGTCGGAAGCCGATAAGGGACTTACATGGCTGATCGTTGGATAAAGCAATTTTCGAGGCTGCAAATGGACTCAGTCAATCAAAGCATCCGTGCATGCATCGTGGTTCGAATGCGCCGAAGGAGCGGGATGATGTGACGCTCGACCTTTTTCTTGATTACGTCGATACGCAGATCCGGGATGTAGATACGTCCCCCAGTCCTTAGATAACCGCTGACCGGTGTGCGTCCTTGCTTTCAATCCGGGCTAGGCCGGAAACGATTGCATTAATCGCGAGATAATAGACATCAGCATAGTGGCTCCTCATCAGCGAACAGGTCCAGAATTATAGACCACACTGAGATAGCCCTCGACGTCGTCGTCCGTTAGAATAACATGTTCAGCCCAATCGATATTTTGAAAAGGCTCACCAGTTCTTGGATCAATTCTGTCAGGTACTAAATCGTCGACGAAGAGATTACTGCGTAGGTCGTAAAGTTCTTGCATCGTTGCTGTTGTGTTTCAGGCAATTAACTAGAAGCCTCAATTCCTCCAGGCCTTGTTCGTCTACGACAATGGATGCGCCTCTCAACGCCGCAACTAGAGCGTGGTGGTTCGGCTTTTTTTGCTTATGGGGGGCAAATCGCTGCGCTCCTCGTTCCCAAAAGTGATAGGTCGCGACCACAAATGCCTTTCGAAGCAACATGAGCGCTTCCTCCGCATCCTGCCGTTGTTCCTCTAATTGATCGCCAACCTGCTGTGCGATGTCCAATAGCCTATCGCGGTGTATCTCCTCTGATGCCGTGTCGGCTCGACGATAGAGGTTATCCACTTCCCGCTGAAGCTTTTCTATATCTTCGATAAAAGGGGCGCATGCTGCCCGAAAGGAAGCACGCATGCGGTGAATGCGACCGTAAAACCATCTGTAACGCGTGAGTTTAACCAAAAACATGCGGAGGCGCGCTCATTCTTCAGGAATGGGTGGACCACCGGCGAGATCAACCCTTGCTAAAGTTCAAGAGTTTGTGGTGGTTGCGTTCGACTTATTGATGCGAAACACGTTTAACGACGCTCGATTCCAAGGTTGGGTCAAGCGTCGCTGGATCAGATTAGACGATTGCTTGCGCAGTGCGTACGGTCCCAGTTTCGTGATGGTGAAGGCATACCCCAACGCATCTTGATTAGTTCGCGCTCGCCGTCAATTTGACCAACGACAGGTGCCTTGTAGTCGGGGAGGATGACTGGCAGGGGAGGAAGATTGCCGGCGTAGTCGTTAAGCGCGTCAAATAGTTTGCGGATCGCGTCCTGATTTTTCGTCGTCGAGTAGAGATTGCACATTTTTTTCTTCGAGCAGTGGATGTGAGGAAGGTGGATCAGGTTAGCTTCAGGGCTGTGTGTGTTGAAGATCTCACCACATTCGCATTTCATCCAGATACAGCATGGCTTGTCAGGCTCCCATTCTGGTTCTAGCAGCCATTTGCCTACGTCCCAAAGCGCGTTGTATCTTGTCCAGGCGTCCTGGTCTCGCCACTCTTGGAGATCGCCTTCGGTTTTCCTCGGCAAGAGCCTAGTCCAGGCTTGCTGAAACTCGGCGCGAGCCTCTTCAAAATTGGGCTTGTTTCCCCTGGAAGGTTCGCCGGGCCCGCAACCAGGATAGAAGCCACAATGCCATTCTCAGTGAACTTTGCCACTGATCCCATCGCGCTTAGATAACGTCCGACGCAGACGTCGCCCTAAAAGATACCCCAGCATTCGAAGCGCTCATTGATCCGCCTACGTGTAAGTTCGGTCACGGCCTTTCCGCCTCTTTATCGAGCCAGAGGATGTGGGCGCGCTGACGTCGTTTCGACGAACTGCAGGCCTCACAGAATAGGGCTGCCTCCATCATCAGATGCACTTGGCTCTCGCGTGACCGGCGAACCGATCTCAGGTCAACGCAGCGCTGCCGTCGAAACGATTGCAGCAAACCAGGAGTAGGGGAAAGCCACCGTTGATCGCGCAGCGATAGTCGGCGAGTCGACCGCTGGACCGCCGCAAAACATGATCGCATTCCAGGCCTCGCAATGTAGCCGAGCGGCCTCCTGCAACTTTTCTCGAGCCGCTCGAAGCATCTTCTCGCCCTGTGCACGCGAAATCTTCGCCCGTTGGCTCAAGGCTGCATGTGCCGACCTCGCTCTAGCCAGCTCTTTGTTGAGGTTCTTTCGGTCACCGCCGGAGAGCGGAATAGGGATCACGCGGGGCGACATGTCACGTCCACCGCCAGTCTTTGTTTCCAGTAATGCCCCTGCAGAATTGCTTGCTCGGACTGGATGCGGTCAAGCGCCAATCGGTATCTCAGGTGCGCGTCTCCCGAATTCGTTCACACACGCCCAACTGTCGGAATCTTCCAGGGCTGTGTACCGAGGCTCGGTGATCGTAATGCGGTATGGATATCGCTCCCATCCTCGATAAAACTGAGTGGGTCGACTTCTCCGAGAGATCGGATTCCTTGGCTCCGGTGAATTCGTTCAACGCCTTCGGGCCGAAGTATCTTGACGGCCAGGACTGGTCGTCCTCCGGCTTGTAGGGCAGCGCGCCGTCAGCCAAACGCTGCCGAAAACACGTCGAGCATCTCCGGCAATTCCTCGTCTGGGATCGGAACGACTTCGACGCCGTCTCGTAAGAGTGAAGTGAGATTGTTTTGAGCATGCGGGCGATCCTTGGCTCGCTCAAAGTAGCCACAGAACAAAAAAAGAACAGTCCGCTAGTTATTGAGGTCGTTTAGGGGCGAACACTCGCAAATAGTGTCTCGATCAAAAGTGGTGCTTTACGCACCGCTACAACCATGTTTGCATTCCCTACCATCTGAGGCAGGGGAGGCATCACTATGAAAAAGGGGATTTTTGTCGATGGCTTTGTTGGTCTTTCGACCGCGGCCCAGGCCCAGTACTCCTGGACCAGTTCGAACCCGAGCAGCCACTACCGATCAGGCTATACGACCCAAAGCGCAACATATGTTGCCCACCCGGGCAACCAATCCTAACCAAATTCAAATGGACAACTACGGCACCCGCGGGAACGTTAACCCTTACACGGGCGCAGTGGGAACGCTGACAACACGCTACTGATATCCAGACGGATGCGTGCAGCTAAGCCAAATGTCCTCGGCTGCAGGCGCTTCACAATCAAAATTTGGTCTGAGGATCGCGGGCACGAGCTCGGGGGCGGGATCGAAACATTGCCTCCAGATCAACGGTAACGTTTTGGAAGAGCGAGCGACCACATGCAAAGGATTGGCGAAAAAATCAACCTAAGCGCCAGTGATCTGGTGGGGCACCTCAACTGCCGCTACCTCACCGAGCTCGACCTCAAAGTCGCCAGCGGCCAGCTGAAGAAGCCGAAGGTTTGGGATCCGGTCTTGGAGACGCTCGCCGAGCGCGGCAACCAACACGAATTGAGCTTCATCGAACACGCCAAAGCCAATGGTATCGACATAACGACTATCGAGGGCGTTGGCGTTGACGCCGTTGCGCTATCCGAAACACTTCGCGCAATGGAGCGCGGCGATCCATTCATTACTCAAGCCGCGCTTCAGTCCGGGAGGTGGAACGGGAGAGCCGACGTATTGCGTCGTGTCGATGGTCTTAGTCGTCTTGGCGGATGGTCGTATGAGGTGACGGACACCAAACTTGCCCGAGAGACGAAGGGCAATACGATACTTCAGATCTCCCTCTATTCGGACATGCTTTCAGAGGCGCAAGGTGCAGAAGTCGCCTACGCTCACGTGGTGACCCCAGGCACGAATTTCGTTACGGAAGACTTTAGAACCGCAGATTACGCGGCTTACTATCGGAATGTTAGAAAGAGCCTCGAATTCTCGGTAGATACCCCGACCGCTACCAGCGCTTATCCAGAACCAATTGAGCACTGCGACATTTGCCGATGGCGACAGCATTGCGATGAGCGCAGGCGCGCCGACGACCATATGTCCCTGGTTGCAGGTATCAGCAAATCGCAGATCGGAGAACTGGAGAAGAGGGGCGTCGCAACAACAGCAGCGCTTGCGGTGCTTCCACTACCGCTGCAGTGGAGACCTGAGCGAGGCGCACCGCAAAGTTACGAAAAGGTACGAGAGCAGGCGCGGATTCAGGTCGAGGGCCGCACGAAAGGTGAGGTCTTATACGAGACCCTTGCACCGGTTGCCGGCTTCGGCTTGGCCCGACTTCCTGAACCGTCCGCCGGGGATATATTTTTCGACCTCGAGGGGGATCCCTTCATCGGCGATGGCGGCCTCGAGTTCCTGTTCGGATATCTCTATACGGACAACAATGGTTCGCTGAACTACGTCGGTGATTGGGCGTCAACGCGAGCTGATGAACGATCAGGCTTCGAGCGCTTCATTGATTTTGTTACCGCTCGTCTGGAGACTTATCCGGACCTCCACATCTATCATTTCGCCCCGTATGAACCTGCTGCTTTGAAGCGGTTGATGGGACGTTACGCAACGCGAGAGAACGAAGTCGATAATCTCCTCCGAGCTGAGAAATTCGTCGACCTTTACGCCGTCGTCCGTCATGCGGTACGTGCGAGCGTCGAGAGCTATTCAATTAAAAAGCTTGAGCCGCTCTACTCCTTCAAACGCAGCGTACCTTTGGGAGATGTAGCCTCGGTGTTGGCTAAAACTCAAGCCCGGCTTGAGATGAATGACCACGAAAGTATTTCAGATCAAGATAAGGCGGTCATTCTAGGGTACAATCGGGAGGACTGCGCTTCGACCGAAGCACTGAGAGCGTGGCTGGAATCCATTCGCATCGCGCTTATCGAACAGGGAGCCATCATCGAACGCCCTGTCGCAGATCCCGTGGAAGTTAGCCCAGAACTCGACGCTTGGCAGAAAAAGGTCGCAGCTCTCACTGCCCGCTTAGTCGAGGGTATACCTGACGACGCAAGCGAGCGGACGCCTTTACAGAAGGCGATGTGGCTACTCGCCTCATTATTGGACTGGCACGGACGCGAGAAGAAGGCTGTATGGTGGGAGTACTTCCGTCTAAGAGACCTGTCGGCTGAGGATCTTCTGCACGAGCGTCACGGTCTTTCTGGCCTCGAGTTTGAGCAACTAGCTGGCGGTACGGCTAAGGCCCCAGTACATCGATACAAATTCGCCCTGCAGGACAGCGATATCCGGGAGGGAGACGATCTTAGAAGCATCGGTGGCGACAAATTCGGGAGCGTCGTCTCGGTCTCCCTGGAAAATCGGACTATCGATGTAAAGAAGCGCAAAGATACAGCCGACTTCCATCCCGAGGCGATTTTCGCTCATAGCTTCATTGACACACAAGTGCTTGCCGATTCCTTGATGCGAATTGCAGAGCACGTGGCTGCCAACGGAATCGAAGGCGAGGGGAAATACCGCGCGGCCCGTGACCTGTTGATGGCGGTCGCTCCCCGGTTACAGTCCGGCGGACTGCAGCAGGAAGGCGAAGCCGTCATTGATACGGCTGTAAGAGTTGCTCTCGACCTTTCTCAGAGCGTTTTTCCCGTACAAGGGCCTCCGGGTGCGGGCAAGACCTATACTGGTGCTCGTATGATTTGCGCGCTCGGAATTGAAGGGAAAAGCATCGGCGTAACTGCGAACAGCCACAAAGTCATCCGCAATCTGCTCGATGGTGTACTGACGGCCGCGGACCAGGATAGTCTTTCGATTCAATGCATTCAGAAAACCTCGGAAAAAGAACAAAATCTGCCGAGGCTGGCGTTCACCACTTACAATGCGGATGTTCTCGATGCTCTAAATCAGTCGGGTTGCGTCGCGGGCGCGACGGCTTGGTTCTGGGCAAGGTCTGATGCGTTCGAAGCTGCTGATGTCCTCTTCATTGATGAAGCTGCCCAAATGTCGCTCGCGAATGTCCTCGCGGTATCTCAAGCGGCAAAGAGCATCGTTCTTCTTGGCGATCCTCGGCAGCTAGAGCAGCCAATCCAAGGAAGTCATCCAGATGGCGCGGACGTATCAGCGCTGGATCACCTTTTGGGAGAACACGCTACCGTCCCGCCAGATCGTGGGCTTTTCCTCGCTGAGACATGGCGCCTTCATCCGCTGATCTGCTCCTTTAATTCCGAGCTCTTCTACGAGAGCCGCCTGCACTCACGGCCCGGTTTAGAAGTTCAAGAGATCCAATCGACAGGGCGACTGCAGGGTGCAGGTTTGCGGTACCTACCGGTTGAACACAGCGGAAATCAAAACTCATCAAGGGAGGAGGCCGCTGTGGTGTCTGAACTCGTGGCTGAGATCCTCCAATCCGGCACCACTTGGACTGACCGTTCTGGAAAGCAACACGCCATCAAGCTTGAGGATATCCTGATCATCGCGCCTTACAACGCGCAAGTCTTCGAGATCGAGGAGCGTTTTCCAGGTGCTCGCATCGGGACAGTCGACAAGTTTCAGGGACAGGAAGCTCCAATCGTCATCTATTCCATGACCACTTCGAGTCACGCCGACGCCCCTCGTGGAATGGAATTTCTCTACAGTGCAAATCGTTTGAACGTGGCTACCTCGCGAGCAAAGTCCGTATGCGTCCTCGTCGGATCACCACGCATTTTCCAGGCAGAATGCCGAACGCCTAGACAAATGCAATTGGCGAATGGTTTTTGCAGATATTTGGAGATGGCCACACTTCTCTGATCTTAGATCCCTGGCCGTGTCATGCGAACCTGTCGCCAGCGGCGAGGCGAGCGCTCTTGAACCGGATGTCCGGCGGTAGGCGCCACCGAACCTATGGCGTCGGACATGTCTTTTTATTCTTGTAGGGTCTTGAACACAGATTGTTAAATACGCTGTGTGCATTGCTAGAAATTGGAGCGACCTGAATGTGGGAAGAGTTCGAGTAACGAATTGAGGAAAACGACGGGAGCGTCCCGTGCGCGTCCAAGTTCTCAATGCTTCACGAGCCTTGGCAGCCTGTCTTCAGTCTACATCGAATGCCAGTGATCGTCTTTGATGTTGAATCCGCATTTCCGAACGGTATCATAGGAGAACAACGACCTTATGCTATCTCCAAATCTTGATCCATTTCAGCATCGGTTTGTTACGGCCCAGGAGGGCAATGCGAGGCTGTTAGCCCCGGCAGGGAGTGGAAAGACCCAATCCATCCTTTGGCGTTGCGCTGAGCTGTACAGGCGCGATGGAAAGGCGCGCTTTCTTGTGGTGACTTTTACTCGCGCGGCACGCGATGAACTTCGGGCTCGACTGCGTCAGCCAGAGTTTGCAAATCTCGGCGTTGCAGTCGATGTTGTAACTCTGAACGGCTGGGGTTTCCGGCGTGTCCGAGCGAATTATCATCGGCCCCGAATTGTAGTAGGAGAAAGCGAGCGTAGTCGACTTGTTCACAATACGCTGCAGCCAGTTTGGCGCGATAATGAAGCGATCGCGGCTGCCATGAGATCGTATCCATACCGGACTGATAAGATTCTTATCAACACCATTGATAGATTGAAGAGTCTGGGATTCAATCATGAAGGTGATGCGCTTGGATTTGCAAACGGTCACCTTGATCGTCTAGAGCAGCTCGATCTCATTTGGTTGGTTGAGCGTACGATCGATGAGCTTTCGGAGCTTGAGATCTTGCCAGACGCGAGACTCGAAACATTCATCGAGACAGTTGTCCCGTTTTTCGCGGAAGCGGCCGCTAGCTTAATTGGGCAATCAACATTCACACTCGAGGATCAAAAGTATGTCGCCTATCTAGATCTGCGTCGGCAAATTATTGACGGTCGTCATCCCTCGGGCGGGTCGCGTTTAACGCATGTTCTGGTTGATGAATTTCAGGACATTAATCCGCTCGATCTTGAGTTGATACGCAGCATCGCTGATCTCAACAGGGCAGATCTCATGATCGTAGGCGATGACGATCAGGCTATCTTCGAATGGCGAGGCGCAACTCCAAACTTCATTCTCGATCCTGATAAGTATTTCGGGCGCGAATTCCAAACCTACATTCTGGAGCGCAACTATCGTTGCGCTCGCAACCTTGTCCATGGATCGCAGGCACTAATCGTCCATAACGTTCGCCGCGAGAAGAAGACAATTACCCCAGTTCGCGAAACGGACGCAGAGATTGAAGTCATGCATCGCGCCACGTTTGCGCAATCAATCGATGCTGTAATGGACGAGGTGCGTGGTTTCTTGCGACGTAACGTCCCCGGGGAGAAGCTTGCCATTCTCTCCCGCAAGCGGGCGCAGCTTATTCCGTACCAAATCCTCATGGCCAGTGAGGATTTGCCGTTTTGCGCAGCGGAAGATCTTCAGGTATTTCTCAGTGACGCCTTCAAAAAGCTGCACCACGCATTGTTTGTATGCTCGGTTGTGAGATCAGGCGCGCGGAGCTTGTCGGTTGTCGAAGATGTCATCGTTCTCGTCGACCTTGTGAAGCGCTTTCCGCTGAAGAAGACAGAGCGTGATAGGCTCTTGGCGCATCTGCGGAGTGGTCGTCCCAAGACTTACCACGAGGCGATCGATTTGCTGGAGGCGTTCCGTGGGCCCTTGAAGGCACCGAACGAAGACGGGAGCGCGAGCCGCACCTTCGCGCGCGCGATTCGGTCGCTCGTCGACGCGTCAAGCGTGCAACACGCGGTAGACGCGTTGGGCAAGGAATTCGGCGGGCTTGGCCAGGATTATGGGAAATCACAAGAAGATATATTCTTCGCGGACCCGCCCTTTCTCTATCTCTCTGAATTCGCTGTTCGTTACGATGACGATTTCGAGCGCTTTCTCGATGACATCGAACGCGCGCGCGACACGTTGGTAAAGCTGCCTGGTGAAGATGATGAATCCATAGCAGACGAAATGTGGCGCCGTCCGGTCCATATGATGACCGCGCTTAGGGCTAAGGGGAAGGAGTTTGATACAGTTGTTATTCTAGACGCGAATGATGGGGTTTGGCCGCTGCGCCGAGCGGAGACTCAAGCGCAGAAGGAGGGGGAGCGTCGGCTTTTCTATGTGGCTATGACGCGCGCCAAGCGACGACTTGTCGTCACATTGTCAAACCGGATCGGCGAACAGCCCGCGATTCCTTCACCCTTCCTCTCTGAGGCTGGATTGTTCGAGCCAGGCCGCTGAGACAACATCGTCGCAATCAGAAGGGTTGACACTGCCTGGTCTTTCGATGAGGCAATGCCGATGCGATTTTGCATACCTTCCGCCAGCGGTTTTGGTGGATCATCAAGATTCAACTTGACCTATGGATGGTGTGTCACCCGCCCATTCGCTTAATGGGTCTGGAATATCAGGCTGCCTTTACCGTCGCTCCAAACAGAGTATTAACGTCGGTGTCCGCAACAGGCGGGGCAAGCATGTTGTGAGAAAGGGAGCGTTTACGTGTGAGCAGGCCGTCAAGCGTGACGTCGAAAGAGGCATCTCCATAGATGGGATGGACTGCTATCGGGAGGTGAATCGTCACCGGCTTCACCTGGCCAATTCGATAAGCGCGATCATTGCATTGGTCTTCCACAGCCGGATTCCACCAACGACTAAGATGGACGACATGGTTGGCGGCCGTAATAGTCAGGCCAATACCCGCAGCCTTAGGCGAAAGGATCAAGAGATCGAAGCCGGGTTCGCCTCCTTGGAATGCGTCGACGATACCCTGACGCTTCGGGCCGGGTACTGTCCCGTTTATGATAGCTGGCTCAATGCGCAGGCGGAACAACGTGGTTGCTGCTGCCGCAAGCACCCTTTGAAGTGAGAGATCCTCAAGGAATACGATGGCCTTTTCACCCCTGCCTTGAATATCTTGTAGCACTTCGACGGTCTTCGTTAACCGCGCTGACCGAGCTACCCAAAGTTTGACTGCTGCAGCGTCGTAACCATCGACTCCTTCAGCGCCGTCGGGATGAAGAGATATTCCGCGAAAGGCGTGGATGGCCTTCAGCATCGCACCCATGTCCGTAGCGCCGGAGCGGGCGCTACGCACGGCCTCGGCATAGGCGGCCGCTTGAGGGGCCGGCATAGAAATCGGATAAGAAAGCACGGTCTTCTTTGGCAAGCCTTCAAGGATCGCCTCCTTCATGCGCCGGAGCATGGGAGCCGGGACCCCGTTCTTGGGCCTGTCGAGGCGCTCCTTGAGCGCAACGAGCGCTTTAGTATCATTCTCTCCATAAGTGGCCGAGAAGGATTTCAAGTCGCCTAGCATACCTGGCGTTACGCGATCCATGATGCACCAGAGATCTTCAATGCGGTTCTCGATCGGTGTACCTGTCAGCCCCAGCACAAAATCTGCATTGATGGTCTTGGCAGCGTGCGTGTTAATGGTTCCTGGCGATTTTACTTTCTGCATCTCATCGAAAACGGCGACCGAGCAGGGCACGCGCGCGAACGCACGATGGTTGTCAGCAAGCGTTTCGTAAGTCGTAAGTATCCAGTCCGCTTTACGGAGCGCGTCGACATCTAAACTATCCTCAGGAGTCCAATCGGTCGTCTTAACTTTCTTAAGCCGGCGGATTCCGCTCCCAAATGCGTCGATACGCTCGGCCAGGGCGCTGGCAACGAGGTGCCGTTCCGCCTCAGCAATCCAGTTGTTCAGAAGCGCAGTGGGGGCAACGATTAGAATCGGACCTCGCTTAGGAGCCGGCCGGCCGGCGGGTGCCGCCAAAGATTGGTTTCGGCGGACCCAGCTAAGAAATGCGAGAGCTTGAAACGTTTTACCGAGCCCCATGTCGTCCGCTAGCAGCACGCCTGGAAGCCCTGATGCCCAAGCCTTTACCAGCCAATCGAAGCCCTGGATCTGGTGCGGTTTCGGTGCCGTAGTGTTTGCTATCAGGTCGCGCGGGAGTTCACCCTTCGCCAACATCGGACGAGGCCGTAGTTTGGCGTGAAATGCGGCGGCCTCGAGATTTTCTGCAATGACGAGGCGCTTATCGTCGCGTTCGACTGGATTCTCGGACGGTTGGTCTGACCGTTCGGAAGTCGAATCTGGTAGCTCTTGGTCAGGATTGTTTGGCTGCGGCGTCCAGGGAGGAATTGCAGACAGAGCGTCGTCTACCTCTCGTGTGGGATGGGCCTCGCCTTGTACTGTCACCGTTGGATGTTCGGCGGCTTTGGCCTCGCTCACTGTCGCTTTAAGGTCGCTGATCTCGGTTTCGGTCACCGTCACGATGCGTTGTCCGAGATGCAGCGGAAAGCCTTCTGGCAGCCATTGCTGTGCTTGACGCTTTAGCCACATTAATTTCGGTGCTTCCCACACGCCGAGGCCGAGAATCCGTTCAGAGTATTGTTCGGTTTCGACGAAGAGCGTCGCCACCACATCGGCTGCCCCGTCACGCCCAATCGCTTCGGTAATGTGTGGACGGGGGTTGCGGACGAAGTCCCTGCGGTCCTTGTCGGACCCAGCTCGTTTCTGACGCACAACGTCGAGCGCTATCTTCAAGTCTGGATCGACGACCAAATACACATTTCGACCCAGCACATAGGCATCGCGCGTGGGTTCGCGGCGAGCGAAGCGGTCGTCGACAAATCTCTTCTGGAGCTCGGGCGGTAACAGCGCGTCGGCATCCTCATCTCGAACGCCATTTATGCCGTAGATTGGATCATCTCCCTCACCAATGGGCGCATTATCCTCAAGCGAAACACCCTTTGATCGGCTCATTAAGACGGGCACGAAGTCGATGCCGTGGCTCGTCTCGCGGACATCGAGCGCGAAGCTGCCGGCCTGATAAATACTGAGACTTTTTAGATAATCGTGACGTTCGACGGACGCTCCGGTCACTGTTTGCAGAGCATCTTGGACCGGCCCCCATGCCGCAATACGTGTTTCAACTTCAGCTCCCCGCGTGACGTTGAATGCATCGATTCGGTTAAGAAGCTCGTAGAGGGTGCTCGTGAGTCGCGCGATCTGGCCTCCCGATCGTATAAAGGCACCGATCCTCTCGGCTGCAACAGCGCGCGTGTTCGCATCATACCAGCGAACACGGATGCGGCTTGATGCTTCTTCTATTCTTCCGTCGAAGGAGAGTGTCGCGGAGAGAGTCGAAAGAGATGGCAAGCCAAGTGTATCTGCGATCGAACTAGGTAAATCCGCTGCTGAGTTGTGGCAAAGCAAGACAGCGTCGCCGTCGATCGCGGCCTGGCCGCGTTGAACGCAAGCTAGGACGACGCTACCTGCAACGCCGTGACGACCTTCAAGCGCTGGCCAATTGAGTGGCGGAACGGTAGTTTTTGAGAGGAGCCGACGTTGTGTCGCAATAATGCGGATGCCCTCTACGTCGATCGTAGGTTGAAAGGCGGCCGACATCAGGAGCGTACCGTATATTGGGATTGCTGGATGCGGACGTTCGTCATTTGGTGGATCTTTGCAGCCACTTTGGTTTGCCAGGCGTAGGTATCGGGTGAGACGTGCGATACCGCAAAAACAGGTCTATTGAGATCGTCAGATGCAGTCGGGGAGCGAAGAGTGGCAGGGGTGTAACGGCTTAGATATAATTGTGGGGCGTCGCGGCGTTCCGCGTCTGACCAAATGACGCATTTGCCGTTGTGACTCCACTCGGCTACGACACCTCGACCGATCCGCAGGATAAGAGCGGCTTGGCCTGTCTGTACGCTCCCGTCGAATGTCCCGAACGATGCGGCTTTACCAAGGGCGCGCCTGGCGGCTAGAGCCCCTTGCGGATCGAAAACAACCCATGCGTCTGCAATGAGTTCTGAGCGTAATACCGCCTCCCAGAACGCGCGCCGATACTTCCACATACGTTCAATGGCCAGGTTGTCTACGATGTCTAGGAACTGTCTGAGAGACAACTCTGTAAGCCATCGGCGAACGATTTCCTCGGCCTTCGGCATACGGGTCCAGTTGGATTTGGGCAGGCGCGGGTCGCCAAACAGGCTGACTAGCAGAGCGATAGTTCGATTTTGAAGACTCTTCCTCGGCGGTGTTTCGAAGTGAAGGGTTAGCGCATTCGCGACCAGCGGACCGTGATCATCGAATATCAGCTTTTGGTGTTCATCGAGCGCGACTCGCTGAACCAAATCGAGGCAAACCTCGGGATCTTTCTCAGCGCCGCTCTCGATCAACTTTAGAGCCGCTTCTGCACAGGCCTTTGCAAAGCCCGACCTGGCATCGAACGCGGGCAATCCACTATTTTGAAGAATGGAACTTGGCGGAGTTCGCTCGACCACGGCCGCACGTGCCACGTTCTCGTGGCCATTTATATGGTCGAAGAGGGCATAACGGGACTGTAACGTATCCCACGGTTTTCCCAGGCGGTCAGCAATGCGCATCAACGTGCCGGACGTGTCTGGGACGGCTGCACGGCGCGGAGCGAAACTCGATAGGTAGGAGGTTGCGAGCGCTCGAGCGGGACGTTTGCGTTCCGAGTGTTCGATTGCCGCGAGTACGGCGCGCAGAATGACCGGATGGTCTGCGAGCGCGGGTTCTGTGATCCAAAGGCACCAAGCACCGTCTCTGGCGTCGCGCGCGTCAAGCGGCTGTCCCTTGCTGATTTTGGACTGAAGCATCTTGGCCTTGGCGTCGTAATCCGTACCGGATCGCGGCTGTGCTAGACCTGGGGCGTTATCAGAGATCTTGGCAGCGCTCCGCGCGACGGCGGGCGTGTCTGGCATGCGCAAGGGCTGGACGATTCCGCGCATCGCGGCGGCGGCTTCTTTCAGCGCACTCACCGGCGGCCTCCCGCAGCGTTGGTAAGCCGTTCAATCTCGCCGCGCATCTCATCGGTAAGACGCAGCACCTCACGCAGCCGTTCGCGGGCATCCACTTCCATAACAAAGCGAAGGTCGATGCGGCGATTCTTGTCCCTGGCCGCTCGCGAATTCGCCGGATCAATCGGCCGCGTTGATGAGTAGCCGGAGACCGAGATGATCTCCTCGTGCCTTTGATTGCGAAGTGTTCGGAGGTCAGGGGAGCTGGCGATCAGTTCTCGATAGGTGTTGACGGCCCGCTCCGTTGAAAGTTGCCAATTTCGCTCGTCAATGCCAGTGGTGTCGGTATGCCCTTCGATGAACACGGTTTCTACGGTTGAGCCCGGGCGATCGCGACAGGCAAGAACACCTGTTGGCGTCGGCGCGACACGGCACGCGGTATAATTAGGAAGCACGCGAGCTAGAACGCGCGCAATTCGCCTGACGTTGATGCGAGAGGTGCCAAGAGGTGGATCGAGGAGCAGGGATTCGTCCGAACGAAATCGAATGGCATCTTCTGTGAGACGTAGCACGCCGCTCACTTCGTCGATCTCAACGTCCAGCCCATCGCGCTGCAACTCTCTTCGAAGATCGTTTAGCAATTGTCGCCGCGTTTCGCGTGCCGCATCAAGGGCAGCCACTTCATTCCGAGTCTGCTGCTGGAGAGCGTCCAACTTCCGCGCGACCTCGCGCGCCACCTTGATAGCGTCTTCTTGGACGTCGGTTTTGCTGCGAAAGTCGTGTGCGAACACCATCAACATGATGATGAATATGAATAGAACACCGACCATCATGTCGGTCATCGAGATGAAGTAGTTCTCGCCTTCTTCCGCGGCGGCACCGGCGTTGGCTTCGTTTTCTACTATCATAGGTTAGAACCCTGCATCATTCGGCCGCCTGGCGGCCAAACGCGTTGCTAAGGCTTTCGACAGCGTCGCCAAAGTCCTCGGTGTTCTCCCTAATTCCGTCGAGCAATGGGTTGAGCTTCTCCACTGCACGTGCCAACCCTTGATCAACCTTCTGAGCATAATCGACCAGCGTTTGCGCCTGGCTTTGGGTCGCTTCGGCCAGCTTTTCGACGGAGCGCCCCAGTTCCTGATCCACGCGGTCGAACTGCGCCACGTAACCGCGCCACATATCAGCGAGGCGCTCACTTTGCTGAGCTATCGACGCCGCCAACTCCTTTGACGCAAGCTGACTGCTATCGAGCGAGGACGCGGATTGCTGAAGCGATTGCGCCATCGCCTCGCTTGCTCGCGCGATTCGCTCGCCGGATTGCACAAACGGCGTTGAAGCAGCGCGAATTTCTTGTGCGGTGCGTCCGAATGCGTCCGAAACTTGTCGTGTTTGGGCTGTGGTCTCGCCCATTGCGCCGACCTGCGTCACCATTGCTACCTCTGAGGCCTGCAGCGCCTGAGCAAACCTCTCAATTTCGCTACGGACCCGCTCCATAACTTCGGCGAGCCCAAGCTTCATCCCCTCAGCGGCCTGGGTGGCTGCATCGGCGATAGAGTGCGCCGCTTGCTCCTGCGCGCCCGTCACGCGGTCACCCGCAGAAGCAACCAGCCTTTCCAATCCCTCGGCCGCCGCTGATAGGCGCTTCCCGAAATCTTCGCCGGTTCCTTGCAAGCCCCGCTGCGTTTCCGCGAGAGAAACCTGCATATTGGCGAGGCCCTGCGCAAGCTCCCTCAGCTCGACCCCTGCACCGCCTTGAACGGACTCGGTAAAACGATCGATCAAGGACTCAATGCCGGTTTGGCTGTTATCCGATAACTTGGCGATCGCTCCGTCGATGCTGGCGGTTACTGGCGCCATGGCCATGCTGAACGCGGACTCGATCCTCGGAGAGATTGTTTCGCCCATTCGAGTGAAGAAAGCTTCACTATTGATGGACTTGAGTTCGGCAACCTGCTGCGCCATTAGCGCACTCATCTCGACCGCAATCGACTGCGGTGCGGTGTATTTCAATTTGGCTTCGACCGCGTGGCAGAATGCGTTGAAGGCGTCCTCCATCCAAATCGTAAAGGTACGAAAACACAATGATAGTGCGATAGATGCGCCAAGACCTGCGATGGAGGTGGCGAATTTGAACGTTGCGACCTGAAGGAGCTCGCGGGTTGCGTTCTGCATGGCGCCAGCGTCAGCGCTACTGGCACCCATTGCTGCTTTGTTGAGCGCGAGGACCAAACCAATAAAGGTTAATAGCAGGCCAATTCCGACAAAGTATCCGGGAATGCTCCCCATCATCTTTAGGCCGAACAGCTTATCGCGTGCGACGCCAAGATTGAGGAACGCCTGCGGGCGAATGGTATTGCACACGGGTTGTCCGAGATCGCCCGGTAGTACGAGGGTTTCGTCGAACTCTCGCCACGCGTGGCCGATTAGCGCATGGCGGGAGAGCTTTCCATACACATCCTCATAAGCTTCGGCGAAGGCGATCATATCGCCATGCCGCGTCACCATGCGGCGAGCGAACCACAAGGAGAGCAAGATCGCGATTACATGCAGCAAAAGAAATGCGACCAAAAGTGCAACTGCTGTGCTGCAAAGACCCGCAGCCAGCGAAAAGGCGAATTCTGGGGTGCTGACTCCCTCCAACTGACCGGCGACGGCCCTCAGTGTGACATCCTGAATAAGATTCGCGTTAAATGCTGGCCAAACGTACTCAAGTCCGGCGATAATAGAGATAACGACTGTCCAAAACGCCAGAATGCGGACATAGCCATTCCATATGAGCAATCGCCCAACCCAAGACATTTGATCCCCCAACCGCTCTGTCAAACAAGACCATGCATCTTAGTATTTATGTTGGTCAGGTTGCAATTCGTGTTCCCCGTCAGCGCCCTTGAGACAAATTGAGGGTCTTCACGAAGGGGGAGTTCTGGTTCATCCTAGCCGTAAGGAGTGAAGACAGAAATCTGGACCGGGCAAATCGCCCGCAGAACAAGTGCTGAAGAACATTCGGCGACAGACGCGCTGGCAGTACTGGGCCGAAGAGAAGATCCGCGCATACGCGCGACCGCAGCTCCCGAAAGAATTCTATCAGGGCTAACCGTGCTGAAAATCGTCCAGGAATTCAGAGACTGGAGTGACGCCCGAAACGAGAAGGTGGTCTCGTGCGCGGGTGCAGGCGACGTAGAGCAACTGGCGTTCGGTGTCGTAAATCTCCTGTAGATCAGCGTCGTCACCCACGTTCTCGATCCGCTCCTGCAGGGGGATAATCTCGTCGTCGCAGGCCATCACGGCGACAGCGCGAAACTCCAGCCCCTTTGCCAAATGCATTGTGGCAATTGAGACTTGTCCGCTCGCTGTTTCGACCCGTTCGTCGAGAACCCTGAAGGGAAGACCTGCCTCCTTGACAGCGGCCCTGGCGCGGTCGAACTGCGCCTCGGAGCGCACGAAGACGCCGAATTCATTTGGGAGCGCGCCAGCTGCAATCCGTTCTGCGATCCAGCGTCCAATCGCCGTGCATTCGTCGGTTTCGTCCCGAAGCGCCAGGATGGTCGGCTCTGGGCCGTTGAAGACCGAAATTGCGTCGTCCCGCTTCTCCGTGTAGCCATCGACGTCTGCGACCGAAGGGCCGAGCAGGCGATCGGCCTGAATCCGAATCTGATGTGAGGTACGATAGTTGATGCGAAGGGTCCGCGAGCGGCCCCTTATATCGACGCCGAGCGATTTCCAGGAGAAGGGCTGTTGGAAAATGCGCTGCCCGAGGTCTCCCGTGAAGAACAGGGCGTTCGGACGGTCGGCGCCAAGTGTCGCTAGGAATCTCAAATGGGCTGGACTGACGTCCTGCGCTTCGTCCACGACTGCAAAATCGAAGACGATCCGCTTTTCACGATCGATCGCATCAGCGAGCGAGCGGAACAGCTCCGCCCACGTGATCAACCGTCTTGATCTCAGTTCGGCCTGGACGCGCTCGAAGATCGACCATAATTGTTTCCGCTGCGCCTCCGGCAGACGGGTCTTGCGCCCGAGCCTGGCAACGTCCCGGTAAGCCTCCCACGATTTTAGCTGCCAAGCGTCGACAACTTGGTCCCACTCCGCAATCAGGAAACGCTGGCTGAATTTGTGGGCTCCGACTGTGGCGGCTTCCTTTCCGATCAGATCTCGAACAACATCAGCGGTCGCAATCGCTGCCGGCCCGATGTGCGATTTGTAGAGCCGGAGCCCGATGCTGCTCAGAGAGTGCACGTCAATCCGCTCGCCGAGGCGCGGTTCATTTCCCAATAGCCGGCGTAACTTGACCTGAAGCGCGTGGGCGAGGGTGTCGGAAAAAGTAGTCAGAAGCACGCGGGCCCGAGGATATGCCCGAGCGAGATGCGCCGCCCGATGCAAGGCCACGATGGTCTTCCCTGTACCAGCCGATCCCGACACGCGGGCTGGCCCGGAATAGTCGCGTTCGACCATGTCGCGCTGCTCTGGATGCAGAAAGACCGTCCATTTTTCCCAGGGGAAATCGAGCGCGCGCTCCAGCTCTTCGACATTGGTCATGGTTCTGAAGCGGCGCTGCGCGTCTGGATGTTCGAACGGGCTTGTCAGCTCTTTCGAAGGAGTAGCTGGGCGAGGCTTGCCGCCGGTCGCCAATTCGAGCAGAGCTTCGGCTGCCTCAGCCGGCAAGTGATCTGCTAGGACTAGCAGAGTGTCCTCCGTAGCCGTCCTCACGTCCGCCAGCCATTCGGCCGGCACGCCATAGCTTAACAATTCGTCCTCGGAGACACCTACGAATAGAGGCGGCTTCTCCGCCGCCGGACTTTGCACCAAAGGCAATTCGGTCTGCACATAGACCGGAACGAGCACCTCTTTCACAGTCTCACGAATTTCGACGAGCTGGGCAGCTCCGGTCTTCGGGTGGGTCTCCAGCTTGCGTCGCTCCGCCCATTCGTAGGCTTTGTCGTGGTGATCGACGTAACAGAGCAGCAGGTTCTGTTCGCTCCGATGGACAATCAAACGGATATCGCTGTTCACCCGCACGGACCAGAAATTCTTGTCCTTGGCCTTGTCGAGCTTATGGAAGCGCATGCCTGGATTCGCGGGATTCAGCTGCAGGTCAAACGCGGTGGTCTTGACCGCCTTTTGCTCATCGCCGGTCAATCGGGCGAGGCTGTCGGTGAAGGTATCCGCGATACGAAACTCCATCGCTACATTACCGACTAAGGTCGAGGCCACAGCTCAACAGCGATTTCGGACAACGTCCTGGAACGCTTTTCAATGTCCTTGAACTTGAAATTCGAGAGCTTTGTAAGCTCTTGCGTCAGAATAATTGAAGACTCCTTGTACGCAGCCTTCTTCCTGGCAAAGGGATTGTTCGAAGCTCCGATGTTCAGGGCTCCTGCGAATAAGGTCAGGTTGCCGATTCGATCGACAAATTTTGGGTGCTGACTTTCGGCATTGTTTCCTAGATACGTGACCCAATCGCCAAGTTCCTCCTTCACCTTCTTGGTCTTGATTTTCTGCGGCATGATATGCTCGACATGAACGTCGCCGGAGCCGAGCACTTGTAGTTCATCGTACTTCCCGTGCCTTGCGGCCTCAATCCGTTCCAGGCAGTACCTGGCGCGGTCAATCAAATTGGATGTGAAGGCAGCCTCTGAGAATTCCACTCTAAATTTCTCGTCCGTGGGGCAGAGTTCTCGATAAGCCTTCTTAATCATTTCCAGAGGATTTTTCGGATCAACACCGCATAGTCGCGCGAACAGTGACTCCGTTTCGTTTGATCTCTCGCGGCAGACGTGTCTCCGAAGCACGAAGCTTTCAGTGAGCTTGAGAACTTCTCTGAATTTCTTATCGTCACATCCCCCAACTCGAAGATGCATAAGGAAGCCGTTCGTTTGGGCTGCCTTGATCATGCGTAGATTCCGGAGGTGACGATTGATACGGAGATCTTTCGTCCTTGCGAGCTCGATCTCGCCGTAGCATTTAGCGCACTGGACGAGGCGCGACAGGAAGTCACGAAAGCTGACGGCTTCCGTTCGCGTCGGGTCTGCGTCGCCATTGGAGGACTCTTCACCATTCCCAACCTCATCCTCATCATCGTCCTCCGCGTCCGGATAGTTGTGACGATCAGGAAGCTTGGCCGCTTCGGCAACCTGCTTCATGAAGAGAGACTTGAATCGCGAAACTACTTCGACCTTTTTTACGCGCACTTGAAGCAGAGACATCAAGTAGTATCGGAAGAAAGCATCGGAATTTATGCCGTCCAGGTGATGAAGCAATTCCGCCCAGCTATTGCGTGCTTGCTTCAGCGCGCCATCGCCGAACCGCGCTGCATTTCCTAGTAAGAAGTTTTTTACTATGTCGGTCGGGCTTAATCTAAGGCCACGATTATTGATTGTTTCGAAGAGCTTGAATGCGTCTTTTGCTTCGCTCACATCAAGCCGGATGACAACAGCTTGGTTCCTGAGTTTGTAGACAAACTCCTGAATGCCCTTGATCGTGTCCTCCTTTATTGACTCTTCTATCGCATCCTCACGAATAACGTGAAAGGCGTTCAGCAGACTCTGATTTATATATGTGCGATCCGCGTTTTGTGCGACGTGATCTCGAAATTCATCAGCATCAATCGAATCTAGCAAAACCTTTGCTTCTACCTGGCCACTCGGCGGCACGGCCTGCAGCAATGTAGAGATATCGCGAGCTGCGTCTGCGAGCCCTTCCTTCTCGAATCTTTGTCTGATGCATTCCAGCAAAATGACGATGGTGGTGAGCCGCTGCTGACCGTCGACGACCTCAAGTTGATTTAACCCAGCCTTGTGGTGCCCGGCCAGGCAAACAACCATACCCAGCAAATGCTGGTCGCCTGGCTCGATCTGGGCAACGTCCTCGATAAGCTCCCAGATCTGCTTCTCTGTCCAAGAATATCGACGTTGATAGGTCGGAACGACGTATTGTTCATTTGCAGAATTAAAAAGCTGGTTGATTGTCAAAGAAGTAGGGGTAAATTTCACAACGTTCTCCGAGATCTATATCCGAAATACCTTCATTACTTCATCGCCCAGGTGGTTGATCACCTTCACAGCGATGCGGCCACTCTTGGGCTTGTCGAATGGACGTGACGTGTCGCTGTTCAGAGTGGCCCAGGCTTCCGGATCGATCTCGGCCTTCAGCGTAGTCTTCAGCGCACCATACGGATCGTTTGCGCCGAGAAAGTAGGCGTGACGGACGAAAAAGCTTTCCTCGTTGTAGTCCGTGTCGATGAACCAGCAGGCGATGCCGTCGGCGTTGTCGCTGATGACCTCGCCGGTTTGCGGTTTGAATACATCGACGCCGTTCACTTTCACGCGCAGCCGATCGTCCTTTTCGTTAATCAGGTCAATGTCGGGCTCGCCGAAGATGACGAACAGGTTGCCTTTGCCAGTGTTCTTGAGATCGTCCGCCATGTGCAGGTCGGCGTTCATGCGCGCCTTTAACACGGGAATGCGGCCGAGCTTCGTGAACTCGGTGGTGTGGGCTTCATAATTGAAGGCGCAGGCAATTAGGACATCGAAGGAGGCGTCGCCAGCCTCTCGGGCGGCGGCGACCAGATCAGCGCGCTGCACTGTGCCGAACTCGGGGCCGATGAAGACGGCTGCGCGACGTTCGGTCTCGCCCTCCATGTAGCGGCCTTCGGCACAGACAAGCTCGCCCGGCCAGAGCGTCAAGGACGTAAAGGTGATTCGATCCTGCTTGTGAGCTTGTTGAACCCCCGCCAGCTTAAGGTTTTCAAGGATCATTTCGGGGAATGATTTCTTGGCGCCGTACTCGGCGCCGTGGTCTTCAAGACCATCAATCAGTTCATCATTCTCGTCCAGCCCCAGCACGCGATGTGGGCTGAGGCTCTCGACGGTGAACGGGCCCGCAACCCGAACCTTTTTATTGTCGGAATAGGGCTTGTCATAGAGATATTCGAACTCGGCCTTTGCGGCGATAGAGGCATCGATCTCCTTTTGTCGCGCGATACGTGCCTCCCACCATTCGGTATGAATGTTGATGGCCTCAACGTTGATCCAAGCATCGAGCGGATGCTCAGGCAAGCTTTCGATTGCGTAGTCTCTGCCTAAAATTTTGTTGAGTTTCGCAAGATCGTTCGTTGTTTTTTTGCTTATCTCATCGTCCACGATTGCTGCACGTATTTTTGCGTGTATTGCTGCCGCCTCTGGTTTCCAAGGGGTGCCAGGTTCACGGGGAATCTCCCATTCGTGCCAAGGTTGATTGCGGCGCAAGGCACGGTTCAATTCGTTTCGAAGTGACTCCAGCTTGGTCTGCCACTTGTCCCAGATGACATCGATTTCGGCGTTGTTGGCGATCGACTTCAGCGTGATGTGCGGTACACGCTCACAGACAAAGCCGTGGCGGATATCACCACGGACCGGTTTGGTGCTCGGCGCGGTCTGTGTGATCTCGCCTTCCTTGATCTGTCCTTCGCGAGAGTCAGCCAGCAGGTGAAAGGGATAGCGCGCGCCCATGATGCGGGCACGGGCAAGTGCCAACGCGACTCTCGAGGTGTCGATCGTGATCCAGCGGCGGCCCCATTGCTCGGCGACGGTGGCGGTCGTGCCCGACCCACAAGTAGGATCAAGCACAAGGTCGCCCGGATCGGAAGCCATAAGAATACATCGCTGCACCACAGCATTGCTTGTCTGCACGACGTATACTTTTCCAGCACTGCCAGCGGTATCAGTCCAAAGGTTTGTGATTTCGTAGGCAGGAAAGTCCGAAATGTAGCGGACATAGCGCAGAGTGCGCCCGGCGCGTCGGACCCTGTCAGCGCGGATCAAAAGGCGAAATCCATCCTCACCAGTCTTCCAATAACCCCCGCTTGGGCCGTAGCTCTCGCCGTGTAATCCAACTGGGAAGTCGCCGGGCGGTCGATTCGAGGTCAAGCTAGTGAGCTGAAAAGCTTTGCCGTCTTCGTCGGTTTGGTCGTATCTCGCGCCCGAACCATGACCAACGCCTAGCTCCTTTTTTTGGAACGGCTGCCGATATTTTAGCTGCTCAGAGTTCTTGCAGTACCAAAGGACATAGTCTTGTATCGAGGAAAGATACTCGCTGGACTGGCCGCCGGTCTTTTGGAAAACGATTTCTGAAACGCAGTTCTGTTCCCCGAACACCTCGTCCAATAATGCTCGGACCCTATGAACATTCTCGTCGCCGATCTGGACGAAGATCGAGCCTGATTCGGTGAGCAGATCGCGTGCGACGGTAAGCCGATCGCGCAAGTAAGTCAGATAGCTATGAATGCCATCTCGCCAGGTATCACGAAACGCCTTCACTTGTTCTGGCTCTCGCGTAATGTGACCGGCATTGCCGTCCTTTACGTCGCGACTTGTGGTGGACCATTGAAAGTTGCTGTTGAACTTGATGCCGTAGGGCGGGTCGAAGTAGATGCACTGAACTTTGCTGCGTAGACCCTCGCGCTCTGCAAGACTTGCCATGACCTGCAGCGAGTCGCCTAGGATCATGCGGTTCGACCAATTCTGGTCGTGCTGATAGAACTCTGTCTTGTCGGCTCCCTTGGGAATGCCATTGAAATCGGCGAAGAGGTCGGCAGTGATCTCACCGCTCTCATGCTCGCGTTCTTTCGTGGCACGCAGTAGATCATCAATTAGCACCTTCGGGTGCACCTTCTCCTGGATATAGAGCGGCGGCGCGTGGACGACGAGATCGCTCCAGTCCTGCTCATCCTTGCCGCGCCAGACGAGTTGCGGGTCAAGGTCACGGTTGCGAGGGTAGAAAAGCTTCCTTGGGCTCTGCTGCTCCTTCTCCAGCACGGACTGGTATTCCGCCGTCGGAATGTTCTTCCGCTTGGCCTCGTCATGCTTCAGTATTTCGACCGATTTCTTGGCTGCTTGTTTCTTGGCCATCGTTGTTCCGCACTATGTCGATTTAGGCATTAGTTCAGTATAGAGATTGCAGCCGATGTGGCCGACTTCGAGATTCTCGCCACAGGAGTGCGCGTGCTTGGAAAGAAAAGACCATTTGAGTAAGTGATCGGCGGTTTTGCCTTGCTGCTGGTAAGGATGGTCGTTGTCCATCTTTTCGCGCAGACCTTTTACGATGCCTGCTATGTCTCTTTTCCGAACGTAGTTGATCAGTAAGCCGCGGCCTTCTCTTCCAGTCGTGTAACGGTCCAGCAATTGCTGCAGCCCTTTCAAATGGTATACGGGACCATCATAAATCTTTGCCTCACACAGCTTCCGCCGGGCCGGTACGCAGTGCTGAGCCTCAATCGTAATATCGACATGACCATTGGAGTGTGCTTCTTGCGTCACGGCTAGGCCTGGTATGGAAAGAGATAAGGCAAGAACCGCCGAAAGACCGACCTCGTCGAGTTTCGCGAAATTTACCTTGTTCTGCTCGAGTCGCGATACCGCACTCTCAAGAAGCGCCTCAAATGCGTTTTCGAATTTCTCATCCGAGGTCGCGGTCAAAAGGTCGAGATACTCAGGGGCCTTCTTCCTCATGAGTTCGACAAGGGCAAAGAGGCTGTCGTTGTCGCTCATGCGTGCTCACCAGATAATGCTCTCGGAAACCACTTAACTTCAACGTCAGACGCCCACCGTCTCCATTGATCATCGGACAACGTCTTGTCTCGCCACCATTCAGTCAATTTGCGATTAAACTCCGCCGGACCGACGCTCTCTCGCCGAGAGTTGGATCGCATAGCCATTGTCAGGAGCGCAGCCGAGGGACTAGACAGAAGTCCAAGCACGGCCAACGCATTGTTGGTGTCGCATGAGGACTCGGCGGCAGCGGCCTGAACATCGGTAAGGCGGACCCCTTCAGCATCTCCCTGTTCGAGCCGCGCCCATAGCTCTCGCACAAACCGAAGCATCTCGGGCTGTCCGCCGAACTGTTTCCTTACGCTGACCTCTGATCGGTTTTTGCTAACCGTTAGCGCCGTAAATTCCCGACCAGATTTCACCTCAATCATTCTTGCGAATTCAGTTTCGATTTTGAGTGCTAGATTCGCTCCAATCTCATACACATCTGTAAATTCCTCGAATGCCCAGCGACCGAACGTGCCAAGATGGTTCACGCCGGGGACCCAGTACGTATCCATGGTCGCCTTCTTTTCCTTGGCATCTTCTCGCCGGTAGCCCTTGATTTCGACGATCAGGTTGAGGGCATTATCCGGGCCATTGCCATCGTCTACTTTCACGATGAAGTCGGGCAGATATTTCCGGTTCTCTGAGCTGTACCGATAGGGCACTTCAAGTCCGAGATTGTGATTCTTGGTGTAGGCGATCACGCGCGGATGAGATTCGGCGACACGACAGAACTCTGCCTCCCAGTCCGAATCCAGCACCACCCAGTTAACGTGGTTCTTGGGTGGCGGACCGCCGGTGTCCCATCGATCGGCGCGAGACGTGTTGAAGCGAACGTGCCGGGTCGAACCAGCCTGGTTATAGGGATTGAGGAGCGCCTTGATCGGCCGCTCGCCAATGAAGTGGCGCGTAATGGCCGCCGTGATGCGGTTGCAGGCCATGTCCGCCAGCTCCTGGTACATCAGCTGGGCGGGGTAGGTGCCGCCTTTGCAAACAAGGCACGTATCGAGCCATTGCTTTACGATCCGCTTGAGCTGGCCGAACAACGTCAAGTTCGGCTCTTCACCCGGCTCGCGCCACTTGGTCGTTATCAGACGGTGGGTGAGATTGTAGACGAGCGAGGAGGGGCGCATATCGCCAAGGTGTTCGAGGCTCATGTCGACGCCTTGACCAATGATACCCGAGTTTCGGGTAATCGACGGACCCACCAGCTCCGGACTGAGTTCGAGTACGGAGTCGTCGTTGAAGTCAGCTGTGAGCCGTTCTTCAGGCAGCTCAACCCGATAACCTTCGACACGAGGAAAGCGAATCTCCAATGCGTCTCGATCTGGGCTGGTCGCCTTGACCTGAATCGTTTCTCTCGGTCGCTGCGGGGGTGAGATGACCGGTTTGGCCGTGAAGTCGAATGGGATGCCGAAGACGTCCGCATATTCGACGTTGAACAAGCCTTCTTCGTTGAGTTCATAAGACTGCCGGCGCAGCGCGCGCCCGATGACCTGCTCGCAGAGCAGTTGTGTGCCAAAGGCGCGAATGCCAAGAACGTGCGTCACTGTGTTGGCGTCCCAGCCCTCTGTCAGCATCGAGACCGAGACGACGCAGCGGATCGAACCGCCAAGCTGACCATGCTTGCCGACTGTGTTCATGACTTCGCGCAACAGATCTTGTTCGCTGACGTTGTCGGCAGCCCGAGCGTCCCTAGTGCGTTCGACAATGTCGCGCTTGAAGCGCTCGATTTCGTCGGCCGCCATCGCGCGGAAGTTTTCGTCCAGCGCGTCGCCGGCTTCGAGCTGTTCGCTGTCGATCAGGAGGGTGTTCGGACGCGGCAAGGGGTTGCCGGTGACTTCATCGAAATTGCGGAACAGCGCGAAGCGACTGTTCTGGAGGGTGGTCGACCCATCCGAATTCTTCCGATGGAATCCGGAGACGAAGTCATAGACCAGCTTTGAGATGGCCGTGTTCTGGCAGACGATGATGAAGCAGGGAGGGACCTTTATCCCGTTTTCTTCCCAGAGCTTGAACGTTTTCTCGTAATGTCCGTAAAGCGCCTCGATGGCCGTCTGCAGGCGTGTTGGAAGTCTGAGAGGATCAAGCTCTTCTCCCTGGCCGCGCCCCTTCTTGGGCATGTCCTTTCGAATGTTCTCCCAGAGGTCGCGATAGACCGGCATTTCATTGCCAGGGATGTTCTCCGCAACAGGAACACGCGGCAGCTTGACGATGCCGCATTCGATCGCGTCCATCAGCGAGAAGTCGCTCATGGTCCAGGGGAACAGCGTGCCTTCGGCATATCCTGATCCGCGGAGGAAGAATGGGGTCGCAGAGAGGTCAATGACCCGGGCCACACCGAGTTTGCGGTTAACTGCCTCGATACCGGAAATCCAGAGCCGGGCCGCCTCGTTGTTCTTCTCAGCCTCCTTTTTCTCCTCCCCCTTCAGGTCCTCATCGTCGGGCTCCTTGGGCTTCTCCCGGTAGCAGTGGTGCGCCTCATCGTTGATGACCATGATGTTCTTCAGGCCCATCAACTCGCCCATGACGCGCTGGATCATCTGACCTTCCGTCTCCAGCGTGTTCAGCTCGTCGCCGGTCCGTCCTTTCAGGAGCTGACGTCCCCCTTTGGATAGTTCGACCCGCTCGCGGAGCTTAAAGGCGTGATAGTTGGTGATGACGATTTTCGCCCGGTTCAGATCGTCCAGCATGTCATTGGGGACGATTTCGCGGTTCGAATAATAGTTCTCGGGATCGTTCGGCTGCAAAACGCGTAGCCGGTCCTTGATTGTCAGGCCGGGCGCGCAAAGCAAAAAGCCGCGGGTGAAATTCTTGCTGCCTTCGTGGCGACAGGCGTTGATGGCCTGCCAGGCGATCAGCATGGACATGACCGTCGTCTTGCCCGCGCCGGTCGCCAACTTCAGTGCCAAGCGCATCAGCTCGGGATTCGCGTCCTTGTTCGCGGCGGCAAGATGATCGAGCAGACGCTTGCCTTGACGCGTATGCGGCGCAACTTCTGTTAGCCAGATCGCGGTTTCGACAGCTTCAATCTGGCAGAAGAACGGGCGCACGCCGCCGGAGTCGTGATGCCGCCAATGCTGAAGGAGCCGGGCAGTCTCCGGCGTTACTTGCCATTGATTTGGGTTAGGCAGCGCACGCCACGAATCGACATGACTCCGAACCTCGTTGATGATTGAGGTGATGTCATACTGTTGCTCCGCCGTTGAAAGTCCCTTGCCCTCGTTGAAGATAAACCCCTCTTGGGATGCAGCCCTCCGCTTCTTCGGCTTTGGAATCGGCGTAACGAATTTCGCGCTGCGACGGCTTTCAACAATCCTTTGTGTGGGCTGGCCGGATTCGTCGAGCTCCCAATGCCGGGTTGGATAGTTGTAAGGGGAATTGAGAATAGGTCGATCAAAGAATGGATTGTCCATCGGCCCCAAGCCCTCTGTGCCGCCGTTCCTATTGGGGAACGATTTTCTTCATCCGATCAGCAGCATCGCACGCTTCGGACAGTTACGGTCCCTCAAGCAGCGAATGCAACCATTTCGATAGAGTAGTACCCAGCACAATTAGACAATCGACGAGGCTGGAGAGCTTCGGCGAATTTTAGAAATCTGGTTGTAAGTGATTGATATTGCTGCCGGAGATTATCTGGCGTTTAGAAGCTAAGTCGTTGATAACGCACGAATTAAAATAGGACTCTTAATCAGCGGGTCCCAGGTTCGAGCCCTGGTGCGCCCACCAAAAATCCTCTTAAAATCAAAAAGTTAGTTGGTGGCCTGAATATCGCGTCGATATTTAGGTAATATTGCTTATTCCCAATTCCCTGTCCTCCGCGGCGAATTCGCATAATGCAGGGAAGCTGCTCTATCACAGTCACAACAAGCGTATCGCGGGAAAATGGCCGTACGCTCGCAGTCCGTTGCTGATCCCGGCAAGGATCGTCGGTCTCTGGTGCCAGCTCAAGGATCAGGCGAGAAATCCTGCCCCACCGTGGGGGAAGCGGGTGCTCCGCCGCTAGAAACCAATTCCTAAATCGGTTCGGGTATGTAAGGCTTTAGCGGGAAATCGGCATGTCTAAGGCATTCATCAACGGCGAATTGTTGAAGTGGGCGCGGGAGCGCGCCGCTATGCCTCGAGAACAGTTGGCCAAGAAAGTAGGCCAAAAACCTGATCGCGTCGTTGACTGGGAGACGGGCAAAGAGCAGCCCACCTTTAAGCAAGCCTTGCGGCTCGCAAGTGTCACCAACGTGCCATTTGGCTACCTCTTTTTACCCCAGCCTCCCGCGGATGAACTTCCTCTGCCAGATTTGCGGACAGTAGGAAGCGGACCCGCAGAACCTCTGAATTCTAATACCCGAGATTTACTGGAAGACGTTCTGTTCAAGCATGGTTGGTTTGTGGATCATCTTGTTCAGCACGGACAGGATCCGCTGCCGTTCGTGGCCAAGTTCAAAATTACCCACAACGCTTCCGAGGTTGCGGCTGACATCCGCAAGACCCTTGATCTCGACGGAGCCGCGCAAGCCTCGCCAAATTGGGAAAGCTACCTGCGACTGCTGATAGATCACGCTGAGAGCAGGGGTATCTGGATGATGCGAAGTGGCATAGTTGGAAGCAATACACATCGGCCTCTTAGCGTCCGACAATTTCGAGGCTTCGCCATCGCCGATTCCTTCGCCCCACTAGTTTTTATCAATGGCAAAGATGCACTTGCAGCACAGATATTCACATTCGCGCACGAGATTGCTCACATCTGGTTCGGCTCGAGCGGTATATCCAACTTAGACATCGGTCGAAAGGACTACGGAACAAGCCGTGCGACGGAGATAGCCTGTAACAGAGTTGCTGCGGAAGTTGTCGTACCAGCGGAAGCTTTCAATCAAGCTTGGTCTGAAAATAGAAGTGCGTCGGACAACTACGATTTTCTTTCTAGATTTTTTAAAGTCAGTCGCGTCGTGATTGCTCGCCGCGCGCTAGATCTCGGTAAAGTCGTCGAGTCGGATTATGCGATGTTTTACCGGCGCGAAGAGGCGCGCTGGGAGGAGGAGAGCAAATCCGAGAGTGAGGGTGGAAATTTCTACAACACTCTGCCCATGCGGAACGGCACTAGATTTACTCGCGCCGTGGTTTCGCGAGCGATCGCCGGCGATACGCTGCTCCGCGATGCAGGCACTTTGCTCAACATGCAGCCCGCATCGGTCGTTAAGTACTTCAGAAAGGCGATTGCGAAGTGAAGTATTTGTTCGACAGTAATGTCTTCATTGAAGCCAAAAACCGATATTACGCATTTGATATTTGTCCTGGCTTCTGGGATTGGATGGATCACGTCGCGAAGGCCGATGCGGGAAGCATTGTGAATGTTTGCGATGAGTTGAGGCAAGGTAGGGACGAACTAGCAAAGTGGGCAAATGCTCGTCGGACTGAGCCATGGTTTTTGAAGGTCGACGATGCTTCAACCCAGAAGTTCTTTCAGAGCGTAGCGAACTTCGTGAACCTTGGCGCATTTAAGCAGGCGGCAAAGGCGAAATTTCTATCCGGTGCCGATCCTTGGCTGATTGCAAAAGCGAAAATTGTAGGCGCGAAGGTTGTGACACACGAGGTCTCGGCTCCTGATTCGAAGAATAGGGTTCCGATTCCTGATGTCTGTAAAGCTTTCGACATAGAATGCACCACGCCTTACGAGGCGCTTCGGTCGATGGCGGCCTCCTTTACGTTCAAAATCCCAGCTTAGTCGCGCGCACCATCTCGATGCGGCGGAAGTGGACATCCGTTCTACTTTATAGTGTGCTAACTAACTGATGCTTATTATGTGGAAACGGTCGAATCAGTCACAGTCTTTTTGATATTGATTGTCTGGCCTGTCGTTTAATGACTCTTGGAATAGCAAATGGCGGGTACAAAGCTGATCCCTGAGAAGATCACTAGCCCGTTTCAGTTGATGGCAGCATGGTTTGCCATGCTGGTCCTTTTGGTCTCCATCCTTCTGACGGGTGCAGCTAATATCAAAAGCCCTGAATGGGCGGCCGGTTATCTCGTTATATTCACCTCAGTCGTGGTTGTATCGGTTTTGGGGTGCGTGACCCTCATGCTGACCGTTTTCCGTCCTCATTTGCAGGAAGGAAAGGAGTATGCGCAGTGGCTTAGGGATAAAAACGCGTATTCATCTGGCCTTATTAGAAGCGAGCAAATCACTGTACCGTCAAAGGTACAAAGAAATCTAAAGACATCGGAATTGCGAAAGAAGGGCCAAGCATCGTTCCTGATTAGCGTCTCAAATTTGCCGGGCGCACATGGATTGATTCGCGCCCTAGAAGAGGCCGGCTTTAGGGCTAAGATTTACAGAGTAGATCGCGCTAAGACTGATTAGGCCAGAGGATGACGAAGCGATTTGGATCGGTGCCGCCCTTCCCGCAAAAGAAGTCATAAAATCAATAAAGATCGCTGTGTCTCAGTGGCCCCATCTTAAATACATGCACCTGTCAACCGATGGCGCTTCGCCGCCAGATTATGTGCACTCTGAAATGTTCTTCGGGGGGGCGACGTCAACAGCGCAAGGGTACGGCCTGTCGCCATGGTCGAACAACGAACTACTTAACCTTGATGAAAACATATCACTGGATGATTTTCATCGAGCTATCCGCAGCAAATATGCCTAGCTCCATTTGCGGATGTTTCCCAGCAGGTCAAGCCATGTCTGCTTTACCCTAAGAAGAAGACAATCCGGATTTGCGAGTACGGGACCTAGCGCGCATTATTTCTCTTTTGCCGTGCCCGCCACGCCACCGGAAAGGATAGGACTGCGGGCTCTGGGCTGTTATTTCCTATGAAGCGGACACCTGCCCAGTGGTCCGCCCCGGCTCCGCCGCAGCCGGATCGCGGCCAATGCCGTGATGGCTCAGCACTGAGCGATAATGTCTATGCAGCAGCGCGTGCAGCTGCTTTACCGACGACCGATCCAAGGATGGCAGCCGGATCAGCGTCAGGTCGTCGAGCGAGTTCGATCCCGGACTCCAATGCCATTCCGATTGCTGCTTCCTCTTGGAGTTCGAGCTTGAACAGAGCCGCTTGAACCTCTTGCAATCGAGATGCCTTGTCCTCCTCAGAAAGCGCCAATAGAGGTTGAGGCAGCATGTCAATTTCCGTTTCGATGCGCTTCAAGAGGGTGTCTCGGTCAAGCCAAGCAAGAATAGCCCTGAAGCTGCCTCCGGCCCGATGCCGATTCATTACTCGCTCGGTTGCGACTTCTCCAAAGCTGCGGCGATAGCGTCATCGACCCGTTCAAGCCAGATAAATTCCAGCTTTTCGCGGGCGCCTTGAGGGATGTCATCGAAGTCGCGGCGATTGCGCGCCGGCAGCATAACGCGGGTGAGGCCCGCCGCTGCAGCCGCCACCACCTTTTCCTTGATGCCACCAACCGGAAGCACCAGACCGCGCAACGAAATTTCGCCCGTCATCGCCGTGTCTTTTCGGACGGTGCGATTGGTCAACAGCGAGGCGAGTGCAGTAAACATCGCAACGCCTGCGCTCGGACCGTCTTTCGGTGTAGCCCCGGCGGGGACGTGAACATGAATATCGTTTTTCTCGAAAACCGAGGGATCGACACCCAGCTCGCCTGCGCGGCTCTTTACCAGCGTCATCGCCGCCTGAGCGCTCTCGCGCATGACGTCGCCGAGTTGCCCCGTCAGAATAAGTCCGCCCTTTCCAGCCACACGTGTCGCCTCGATAAACAGGATGTCGCCGCCGACTGGTGTCCACGCGAGGCCCGTGGCAACGCCGGGAATGCTGGTGCGCAGCGCGATTTCGCCTTCGAAGCGGGGCTGCCCCAAGACTGCGGTGAGGTCCTTGGTCTCGATGGTGACTTTGTTTGTCGTTCCTTCGGCGATTTTCACCGCGGCGTAGCGTAATGCTCGACCGATCTCGCGCTCCAGTGAGCGGACCCCGGCTTCGCGCGTATATCCTTTGATGATCAATCTCAGCGCTTCGGGCTCGATTTCGGCCTGCTCTGGTGTCAACCCGTTGGCTTCGAGCTGACGGCGCACGAGATAACGCCGCGCGATTTCGAACTTCTCGTCCTCGGTGTAGCCGGGCAGGCTGATGATCTCCATGCGATCGAGGAGCGGACCCGGGATGGTATCGAGCATATTGGCCGTCGTGATGAAGGCAACACGAGAGAGGTCGAAAGGAACGCCGAGATAGTTGTCGCGGAAAGTAGAATTCTGCTCCGGATCTAGCACTTCGAGCATCGCGGCCGAAGGATCGCCTTGGATGCCACGTCCCATCTTGTCGATTTCGTCCAGCATCATAACGCAATTTCGCGCACCAGCCTTCTTGATGCCCTGTATAATATTGCCCGGAAGAGCGCCGATGTAGGTGCGCCGATGGCCGCGGATTTCGGCCTCGTCGTGAACGCCGCCGAGGCTGACACGCACGAACGGCCGGCCTAAAGCCCGCGCGATCGATTGACCCAGCGACGTCTTGCCGACACCGGGCGGTCCAACGAAGCAGAGGATGGGCGCCTTTCCTTGCGGCGCGAGCTTGCGCACTGCCAGATATTCGATGATCCGGCGCTTGATCTTCTCCAGGCCATAATGGTCCTCGTCCAGAATGCGGCGAGCTTCGGTAATGTCGATTGGCTTTTCCGGCGCCAAGCCCCATGGCAGCTCGACCAGCCAATCGAGATAACTGCGGACCATGCCGGATTCCGCGGACGATTCCGGCATGCGCTCATAGCGGCGCAACTCTTTACGAGCTTGGCTATCAGCTTCCGGCGGCATCTGCGCCTTTGCTATCGCCTCGGTCAGTTCCGCGACTTCTTGGCCTTTGCCGTCGCCTTCTCCGAGTTGGCGCTGAATGGTTGCCATCTGTTCGCGAAGAATAGCCTCGCGCTGGCGTTCGTCGAAGGCAGCTTTGGTCTGCTGCCCAATCTCGTTGGTGAGCCGCAGAACTTCGAGCCGCTCAGCCAGATAACGCGAAACCTTATCCATGCGGAGAGAGAGGTCGATCGTCTCCAGGATCTCCTGCTTCTCCTGCGGCTTGATGTCCATGTAGGACGTTGCAAGGTCGGCAAGCGCGGCAGGCGAGGTCGTTGCCTGGAAGGCAGCGACCAGCTCTTGCGGCGCCTGCGGTAGCAACTGGATCGCTTCAATTGCCTGCCGTTGCAGATTGAGGAAACGAGCCTCGATTTCGGGAGACGTGGTGGTCGGCTCGGGCACATTCAGAACACGCGCAGCGAGAAACGGCGTGCCAGGAAGGAAGTCGACGATGCGGGCGCGCTGAACACCTTGGCAGATGACGTGATGGGTCCCGTCTGGCGCGGTGATGTAGCGAAGGATGTTGGCGACAGTGCAAACGCGATACAGGTCGCTTGGTCCAGGCTCTTCAATCTCCACATCTCGTTGTAGCAGAATTCCGATTGACCGCTGTTCACGCAAAGCCTGCTGGGCCGCCGCGACCGATTTAGGCCTCGCAATCGTGATGGGGGCAACGACGCCGGGGAAAAGAACAACATTCCGAACCGGCACGATAATGAGGGCATCGTCCGGAATGCGAACTGCGTCGGAACTGGCTTGACTTGGGGAGACGATGGTTTCTTCAGATGCCATGGCTGCTCTCACGCCGATTTCGCAAGACGAAGGACGATGCATCCGTTCACCGCGAAGCGGCTGACAGCGTAGCGTCCCGGAGGAAGGGCGATCCGGCGTTCGAAGCGGCCCTGTGGAAGTTCGAGGCGATGAATGAGCGCATTGCGCAATTCTTCGGGCACCACGCGCTGGCCACTGACCACAATCGCACCATCCGCGATGATGGCCTCGACTTTGTCCGGATCGACGCCAGGCAGCGCCACGAATATGAGAACTTCGTCGTCGGTCTCAAGTACATCAATCGGAGGTTCCCAGCTCGATAGCCGAGGTTCGGCTGCTCCCTTCAAGCTGAAGAACTGCCGGTGCATGCGTTCGGCTCGAGCTATCTGCTCGATCGCCTCGGATAGCATCCAGTTGAGGGGATCTCTCGATGACATACGTTTCCTCCCGGCGGTGGGTGTAAACGTGGTAGCGCACGCTCATAACAGTCTGGTTGCAGATTGGGAGAGAACCGTGACTGCAATTTACAGTTTGCGCCTAACCTATAGATCTAGGTAGGCCGAAATTCCGGAAATTTAGAGATAACGCGTCGGATTATCTAAATAGGAATGAGACTCTTAATTAGTGGGTCCCATGTTCGAGCACCGTTTCCCTATCAAATAAATCAAGAGCTTAGCTGGTTTGCGCTCCGGTGAAACCCATGTGGATTTCCTGCTCAGTTAGCGACATTGGCGCTTCACCAAGCAACAATCTCAGCGGACGCGTGGCGCGGTGTCGTCGCTGTTATCGGCGACGTGCGCAAGAAGCCCTTGTCCGCCATTGATAATGTCTTCGCAAATTGCCTGACGCGCCGCCTCCGGATCATGATTGCGAAGTGCCGCAAGGATTCGCAAGTGAGCATGTGCGTTCCAATCCTCTGGCGGGGCCCCATCATAAAGATGCGAGAGGATCGGTCCGCAACGCACCCAGAGTCCTTCGACCAGATCGTAGAGCACCGGGAGGCGGCCCAGTCGGCAAAGGTCGAGATGGAATTCCGTATTTAAGTCGATGGCTTTTTCAAACTGCCCCTGTTTATGGCAAAGCGCCATTTGCGTGTGAACGTCCGCCAGCGCTTCGATCTCGCTGTCTGAAGCGATCTTTGCAGCTTCCGCGGCAGCGCGCCCCTCAAGATCGGTTCTGATGGTGCGGATTTCCAGCAGCTGATCCAGCGTCAAAGTTGGGACCGCGACTGTGCCTCTGGCGTCCAAGGCCAGCGCTTTTTCGCTGACCAACCGCAGCAGCGCTTCGCGCATAGGGGTGGCACTGATGCCGAAGCGCACCGACATCGGCCGCAAACGCAATCTTTCTCCCGGCCGCAACTGACCACGCATCAAGGCTTCGCGCAGGCTCGAATAGGCCCGTTCGCTGAGGTTTTCCTTGATGATGGGGCGAGCCCAATCCGATTCTTCTGCACTCATCGCGGCATTTTCTACAGCGTTCACTTGACTCGTGTGAGAATTTAGCGAGTAATATGTTATAACAAATAAATTATACCATCAATTCCAGTAACGCGAGCGGACGGAGCAAGTCCCCGGGGGATTGATGGCGGAGGAGTCATGATTGCGTTCCGGAAAACTGCGGCTGCGTTTGGCGCCGAACTTGTCACGCTCGCAGCGCCATCAGCATTGGCCGATGGTGAAGTACTCATCGACGTTGCCGCCGCCGGTATCTGCGGCAGCGATATCCACGCCTATGAGTGGACACCTGGTTACGAGTTTATGACCGCGTCGATGCCGATCACGATCGGCCATGAATTCGCTGGCGTCGTCCGCGCGGTGGGGCAGGGCGTCACGTCACTCAAGCAAGACGACCGCGTTGTCTGCTGGCCGACCGTGACATGCGGCAAATGTCATGTGTGCACAACAGGCGAGCCGCAGCACTGTCAAAGCCGTCGCATCATCGGACTCCACACCAACGGTGGTTTTGCCGACAGCGTCGTTGTTCCAGCCATTAATTGCCATCCGGTCCCCGACAATCTGCCTCTCGACATCGCCGCGCTGACCGAACCGCTGTCCATTGCGGTGAATGCTGCGGACGTGGCCGAGATCGCACCAGGCGATCGGGTTGTTGTGCTCGGGCCTGGTCCCATTGGACTCGGCGTTGCGTGGGTTGCCAAGGAGCGTGGTGCGAATGTGCTGCTCGCGGGCCTTAACGATGCACTTCGGCTCCAGCGCGCGCACGACATGGGCATCTCTCATTGCGTCGATCTCGCGGGCGAGAGTCTCGCGAATGCCGTTCAGCGAATCTTCGGCCAGCCTGCTGATCGCGTCATCGAAGCCACTGGTGTGGCACGATCCGTCACTGATGGCCTCGCGACATTGCGATCCGGGGGTGTGCTGGTGGTGGCTGGTATCCATTCTGGCAGCGTTACGCTGGATCTGACGCGCTTCGTTCGTGACAAAAAACAACTGCGCGCTGCCCATGACACGACCTCGCGCGCATTTGGCGAATCGATCCGTTTGCTTGCCGCCAACACAGAAGTGCTGTCGCGTCTCATCACCCATCGCCAGCCGCTTAGCAATGCGCAGGAGGCATTCGAGTTGGCCCGCAGCCGTCAGGCTGTGAAAGTTATGCTTTTGCCCCAGTTAAATGGAGAGACTGTATGAGTTCGTCGATGCGCGCCGTCGTGGCCCCAGAGCCTGGTGGTCCGGAAGCGCTGAAGATTGTCGAAAGAGCGATTCCCGTTCCGGGCGAAGGCGAACTTCTGGTGAAGGTGCACGCGGCTGCTATCAATCGACCCGATGTCATGCAACGTCAGGGGCTTTATCCGCCGCCGCCGGGTGCATCCGACATTCTCGGTCTCGAAATCGCAGGCGTCGTCGAGAAGGCCGGTCCAGGTACCAGTCGCTTTAAGGTCGGTGATCGCGTGATGTCGCTGGTCCACAGCGGCGCTTACGCAGAATGGGTTGTTGTGACCGAAGCCGTGACGCTGCCCGTTCCAGCCAACATGTCTTTCGTCGAGGCCGGCGCATTTCCGGAAACTTACTTTACCGTCTGGAGCAACCTGTTCGAACGGGCGAAGCTTCAGCCCGGCGAGACCGTGCTGATCCATGGCGGCGCATCAGGTATCGGCACGACGGCGATCCTGTTGGCAAAAGCGTTGGGCTCGCGCGTCATTGTCACCGTCGGTTCGGATGACAAGTGTGCGGCCTGTTTGAAAATCGGCGCTGACGTCGCCATCAACTACAACAAGCAGGATTTCGTCGAGGCCGCCCGGGCAGCAACCGGTGGCAAGGGGCCAGAGGTCATTCTCGACATGATCGGCGGCGATTACATCCGCCGCAATCTTGATGCCGTCGCAGTTGATGGACGTATTTCGCAGATCGCATTCCAGCAGGGCGCGCGTGTTGATATCGATCTCACGCTTCTCATGACCAAGCGGCTGACCATGGTCGGCTCGACCATGCGCGCGCGCCCCGTGCCGATGAAGGCGCAGGTGGCCCGAGCGCTTGAGGAAAAGGTGTTTCCGCTGATCGCAGCAGGACGCGCCAAGCCTTTGATCGATTCTACTTTCCCGTTTGAGCGCGTGGCGGACGCCCATCGCAAGATGGATGCCAGTGGCCATGTCGGAAAGATCGTACTTGTGATGCAAGAGGGCGCAGAAGCCCCAGGGAGTGTTAAGCCATGAACGTGATGACGAAAGCCGGCGCAGCGCAGGCCGTAAACAAGAACAACATGACCGGCGCGCACGTGCTCGCGGCGGCGCTTCAGCGCCATGGTGTCCGTGAGATTTTTGGACAAAGCATTCCGTCGGCGTTGTTTCTCGCTGCGCCGGACTATGGCATTCGCCAGATCGGTTATCGCACCGAGAACGCGGGCGCGGCCATGGCTGATGCCTACGCGCGTATTTCCGGACAGGTCGCCGTCGTCACCGGACAGAACGGGCCAGCCGCCACGTTGCTCGTGCCTGGTCTCGCCGAGGCGTTGAAGGCGTCAATTCCGGTGGTTGCGATCGTGCAGGATGTTAGCCGCCGTACCACGGACAAGAACGCTTTCCAGGAGCTTGATCACTTCGCGCTGTTCTCGGGGGTGGCGAAATGGGTTCGCCGCGTCGCTGATCCTGCTCGTATCGATGACTACGTCGATATGGCCTTCACGGCCGCGGCAAGTGGCCGTTGCGGCCCCGCTGTTCTTCTTGTCCCGCTCGACGTGCTCGACGAACGTCCGGATATCGATCCAGCGGCTCCCCGCCGTGCAAACAATCTCGGCTCTTACCCACTGGATCGCGCTGAGGCCGATCGCAGCCGTGTGAATGAAGCAGCAGCTATTCTCGCGAACGCCAAGAAGCCGATCGTGATCGCGGGCGGCGGTGTGCATTCCTCGCGCGCGACGGCAGAACTGTCTGCGCTGCAGGCTTTGGGATTCCCGATCGCGACAACGGTGATGGGCAAGGGCACGGTCGACGAGACACATCCCTTGTCCGTCGGTGTCGTTGGCTACTTCATGGCGCCGCGCGCCCGAAGCTCGCATCTGCGCGATATGGTCACTGATGCAGACGTCGTACTTCTGGTCGGTAACCGCACCAACCAGAATGGTACGGATAGCTGGTCGCTGTATCCGAAGGAGGCACGCTATATCCACATCGATGTGGACAGCTCGGAAATCGGCCGCAACTATGAGGCGTTCCGTCTCGCTGGCGACGCAAAGCTCACGCTCGCGGCTCTCGTCGATGCGCTCGGCAAGCAGGATTTGTCCGCGCTTTCGTCTCGCCGTCCGGCGCTCGAAGCCAAGATCACTGACGCCCGCGCCAAGCATGCGCGGGACATGGAGCGCTTGGTGAACATGGATCAGGTCCCGGTCCGACCCGAACGGCTGTTGGCGGATATCGACAAGGTCATTACGCCAGACTCCATTGTGGTTGCCGACGCCAGCTATTCATCGATCTGGATCGCGAACTATTTGACGGCGCGTCGTTCGGGCCAACGCTTCCTGACGCCGCGCGGTATCGCTGGCCTTGGATGGGGGCTGCCGTTCGCGCTTGGCGCCAAGGCTGCGCGACCAAATGCCCCGGTGATTTGTGTCACCGGTGATGGTGGGTTTGGCCACGTGTGGTCCGAGATGGAAACGTCGCGCCGTATGAAGCTGCCGGTCGTGATGGTCGTCCTCAACAATCAAATCCTCGGTTATCAGAAGCATGCCGAGCTCAGCCTGTTCGGCGACTTCACCGATGTCTGTGACTTCGAGGCCGTCGATCACGCTGCGATCGCGAAAGCCTGCGGCTGCGTTGGCGTCCGGATCGAAAAGCCTGCTGACTTCCTGCCGGCGTTGAAGGAGGCTCTTGGACGTGACACGCTGACGGTGATTGACGTGATCACTGATCAACGGGCTCATCCGCCGATCACAAGTTTCGAAGGCAAAGACGCACTTAATTACTAATGCGCCGGACAATCCGGTCGAAATAGTCCCAGGGAGGAAAACATGAAGTTGTCGTTACTCTGCAAAGTGGCCGTCGCCGCTTTGATGTTCTCGGCATCGGCCGCTAAGGCCGATGTCGTCTTCGGTGCGCTCTATCCGTTCAGCGGCCAGCTTGCGCTTCTCGGTGAAGAGAGTGCGAGAGGCCTGGAAATCGCCGTCGATGAAATCAATGCCGCCGGTGGAGTTCAGGGTCAGAAGGTGGTTCTGATGCGGGGTGACGCCGTCGATAACAATCAGGCCATCGGTGAAGCTCGCCGCCTGATCTCGCTCGGCAAGGTGTCCGCGATTTTTGGATCATATTCGTCGGCACGCTCCATCGCCGCAAGCCAGGTCGCTGAACTATCGGGTATTCCGTATTTTGAGCTGGGCGCCGTTGCTGACGAAGTCACCGGCCGCGGGTTGAAGTTCCTCTACCGCACTAATCCGACCGCCGAGGACATGGCGAAGCTCATCGTCGAGATGATCGTCAACAAGGTTGCGGCGAAGCTCGGCAAGAAGCCCGAAGAGCTGAAGATCGGCATCATTTACGAAGACTCGAGCTATGGCACGTCGGTTGCGAACCATGAGAAGAAGTACGCAGCAGATGCGAAGCTGAACGTGGTCTCGATGCAGGGCTATCCGGCAGCGACAGTAGATATGTCGTCGCTCGTGCTCGATCTCAAGCAGCGCGGTGTCGATGTCGTGCTCCAGACTTCGTACTCGAATGACTCGGTGCTCTTCCTGCAGCAGGCCAACGAAGCCGGCTTCAAGCCGGGTGCGATCATCGGCGGTGGCGGCGGCTACTCGATGCAGCCGACAGCCGATGCGGTTGGTCACGCCGTGATGGAAGGCGTGCTGGACGTCGACTTCACGCAGTTCCTGGTGAATACCAAGTTCACGCCGAAGCTCGAGGAGTTCGTCGCGGCTTATAAGAAGAAGTACAACGAGAATCCACGCTCGGGCCACTCGCTGAACAATTATGCTGGCGCCAAGGCCATTCTCGAAGCGCTCAACAAGGCCAAGGGCTTCTCGCCTGACGTCATCACCAAGGCGGTTAACGCAATCGACGTTCCGCAGGGCGTGACCTCGGTGGGCTATGGCATCAAGTTCGGCAAGAATAACCAGAACGAGCGTGCCAGCATGATGGGCATGCAGTGGCAGGGCGGCAAGCTCGTCACCGTCTATCCTGATGCGGCCGCCATCGCTCCGATGAAAGTCGGCGGCAAGTAAACCTGGTTCGTTCACGGCAGGGCAGCTCCGGCTGCCCTGCCTTGTCCATTTCTCAAGCGAGGCGTGATGGATACTTTCCTGCAAGTCGTCGCCAACGGCCTTCTGCTCGGCGCTCTGTTCGCGATCGTCAGTGTCGGCCTGACGCTGATTTTCGGTATCGTCAAAGTGGTGAACTTCGCCCACGGCGAGTTTCTCATGGTTGGCATGTACCTCACGTATCTGCTGACCAACCGGCTCGGCATTCACCCGTTTGCGACCGTGATTGCGGTGGTGCCCCTGCTGTTCCTGCTCGGAGCGCTCACCCAGCGCTTCCTGATCCAGCCGCTGATGTCGGCGCGCGACGATCACATCCAGATTTTTGCGACGGTTGGCTTGTCCACCGCGCTCATCAACCTTGCCTTGCTGATTTTCGGCGCCGACATCGCCAATACGTCGGCAAGCGGATTGCGGATGCCGCTGCAGCTTGGCCCGGTTCGTGTGCTGACCGGACAGCTCGCGATTCTCGCTGCATCCGTATTGCTCGTGGTTGGCCTGCAGCGCTTTCTCAACCAGACGCAGACCGGGCGTGCTATCCGGGCGGTTGCACAGAACCGCGCTGCAGCTCAGCTCATGGGCATTAACGTCAACCGGATCTACATCCTGACCTTCGGTATCGGCGCCGCCTGCGTCGGCGTCGCCGCCGCGTTGATTGCGCCGCTCTATCCGACCTCGCCGAATATCGGCACTTACTTCGTGCTGACGGCTTTCGTCGTCGTTGTGCTCGGGGGGCTCGGGTCCATCGGTGGCGCGTTTCTCGGCTCGCTTGTGATCGGTCTGATCGACAGCCTGTCCGGCTTTTATCTGAGTTCTGACCTGCGCGAAGTCGCCGTGTTCGGCGTATTCCTCGTCATCCTGATCCTCAAGCCGTCTGGTCTTTTCAGCGGCGGGCGTCTCAACCTGTCCCACGTATCGCCATGACCGACACGTCACTCGTTTCCAATGAGCCCTTGAGCCCGGCCGCCTCCAGCCGTCGTGGCGCAATTGCCATCGCCGCTATTCTCGCTGCGCTGGTGGTGGTGCCGTATCTGATCGGTGATCAGTTCGTCTATCACGTCTTCATCACGATCTGCATCTTCGCGGCTCTGTCGACCGCGTGGAACATTGTCGGTGGTTTCGCCGGGCAGCTTTCACTCGGTCATGCCATCTTCTACGGCATTGGCGCCTACGCCGGCATCATCCTCATGAACATGGGGATCAGCCCTTGGCTCGGCATGTTCGTGGGGGCAGCGATTGCCGTTATTGTCGCGCTCGCCATCTCTTATCCGTGTTTCCGCTTGCACGGATCGTTCTTCTCGCTTGCGACCATCGCTTTTCTCGAAGTGTTTCGCGTGCTGGCTTTGCACTTTAGAGACCTCACCGGTGGTGCGACGGGAAAAATGATTGCGCTGAAGTTCGGGTGGGAATGGATGGTGTTTCGCGAGAAATTTCCGCCGCTCATCATCGCCTTCGGCTTGCTGCTGCTGACGCTCGCCGTTGCCTGGTGGATTCGTTCGCACCGCATCGGTTTCTATCTTGTCGCGACGCGTGAGCGCGAGTCGGCCGCGAAGGCTGCCGGCGTGAACACCGTGAAAGTCCGTTTGACCGCAGTCGCGGTTTCGGCCGCGCTGACGGCGTTCGTCGGCACGTTCCATGCGATGTACCTGACCTTCATCGAACCGGCTGCGATGTTCTCGCTGGCACTGTCGATCCAGATTGCGATGTTCGCACTGATCGGTGGCCTGGGAACGGTATTTGGTCCGTTGCTCGGCGTCATCATGCTGGTGCCGATCTCGGAGTTGGCACGCGGCTGGCTTGGCGCGCACGCGGTTGGCTTGCACGGCTTCGTCTACGGTGCGGCCCTGATTGTCGTGGTCCTGTTCATGCCCAATGGTCTGATGGGCTTCCTGTCACGATTCAAAAGCCAACCGGCAGCCACTAAAGGACAGGGTTTGACGGTTGCTGCTGCGCCACGCGATGCGGAGCGTCCTCCCATTGGCGATCCGATCCTGGTGGTCGACAGCCTGCAGAAGCATTTCGGCGGTCTCCACGTCACCAACAATGTCAGCTTCGCGCTGCGGCAGGGAGAAATCCTTGGCTTGATCGGTCCGAACGGCGCCGGCAAGACCACGGTCTTCAATATGATCTCGGGATTCCTGAAGCAGGACAGCGGTTCAGTCGCCGTCCGAGGCGAAGATGGCAAGTTTCATACGCCGCTTGCGCCGACCGACTTTGCTGCCATCGGCGTCGGGCGTACCTTCCAGATCGTTCAACCATTTGCTGCGATGACGGTGGAAGAGAACATCATGGTCGGTGCTTTTCATCGCTACCAGGATGTTCGCGAGGCGCGCGAGGTCGCACGTGAGACCGCGCATCGTATGGGGCTTGCGCCATGGCTTGATGCAGAGGCACGAGGGCTGACCATCGGTGGCTTGAAACGGCTTGAGGTTGCTCGTGTGATGGCAATGAAGCCGCGGGTCCTTCTGCTCGATGAGGTGATGGCCGGCATCAACCAGACCGACGTTCGTCGTGCGATCGACCTCATGTTCCAGATCCGCGACAGCGGCGTCAGCATCATCGCGATCGAGCACGTCATGCAGGCCGTCATGTCATTGTCGGATCGCGTCATCGTGCTCAACTCCGGACAGATCATTGCCGAGGGCAAGCCGCACGATGTGGTTCGCGATCCGATTGTAGTCGAGGCCTATCTCGGAAAGGAGTTTGTCCATGCTCAAGCTTGAGGGCATCGACGCCGGTTATGGTGCAACCACTATCCTCCATAATGTCTCGCTCGAGGTTCAGGCGGGGGAGGTGGTTACGATCGTCGGCGCCAACGGGGCCGGAAAAACAACGACCTTGAGAACAATCGCCGGGCTTATACGCCCAACGGCAGGGCGGGTCTTCTTTGAGGAGCAAGACGTTACCCGGCTGGAGGCTCACGAGATCGTCGAGCTCGGCATCACCCTGATTCCAGAAGGGCGCCAGCTCTTCCCGGAAATGACGGTGCGTGAAAACCTGCTGATGGGCGCGTACCGAAAAGCGGCACGCGATCTTCAGGATCAGACTCTCGAAGAGATGATGAACCTGTTTCCACGGGTCAAAGAGCGCCTGGATCAGAATGCCGGCTCATTGTCAGGTGGTGAGCAGCAGATGGTTGCGATCGCGCGCGGCATGATGGCACGGCCGAAGCTGCTGATGTTCGATGAGCCGTCGCTTGGTCTTGCTCCGATCATCGTGTCACAGGTCTTCGAAGTGATCGATACGATCGTCAAGACAGGGACGACCGTGCTGATCGTCGAGCAGAACGTGTTTCACACCTTGAAGGCCGCGGACCGCGGCTATGTGCTGGAAAATGGCGAGATCGTGCTATCCGACAAGGCGGAAGCACTGCTCAACAACGATCACGTCCGCCAAGCTTATTTGGGAATTTGAGATGTCAGTCAGAGAAGTGAATCCCGTGAACATGGCCCAGCGGCCAAGCCACAGCGGTCGCCGCGTCCTCGTCACCGGCGCAGGCCGCGGAATTGGCCGCACCATTGCGCTTGGCTTCGCGGCCCGCGGCGCCACTGTCGGTGTTGCCGATGTGACGCAGGAAAGCGTCGACGGCGTGGTTTCTGAAATCAAAGCCATGGGGCGCGGCAGCGCGCTGCCTCTGGTGCTCGATGTGTCGGACTATGCCGCGGTGGAAGCCGGACTCGCAAGAGCTGCAGAGACGATGGGTGGTCCGTTCGATACCGTGATCAACAATGCTGGCATTTCGCCCAAGCACAACGGTGTGGCTCATAAGGTCTGGGAGATGTCGCCGGCTGAATGGCAGCAAGTGGTCGCGGTTAATCTCAACGGACCATTCAACACCATCCGTGCGCTCACGCCGTCGATGCGTGAAGCCAAGCGCGGCTGGATCGTCAATATGTCCTCCGTCGCCGGCAAGACTTACTCGCCGATCGTGGCCTGTCACTATGCGGCGACGAAATCGGCGCTGATTGGCTTCACCAAGCATCTGGCTGCTGAGCTTGGTCCGTATGGCATTCGCGTGAACGCGCTCGCCCCTGGCCGCATCGAGACGCCCATGGTTCGTGGCGTCGCTGGCTCAGTCAACGAAGAACAGGTGAAGCTCACCCCGATGGCTCGTCTTGGCGCTCCGGAAGAGGTTGCCGACGTTGCGATTTACCTCACCTCGCCGGAATCGAGCTTCGTCACAGGACAGACGATCGACGTTGCCGGCGGTCTCTACATGACCTGACCTCGCAATCGGGCGGCGACGACATAAAGGGAAATGGACGTGGGATCCTCTGCGAGTGACAGCATCCGCGCGGTGACAGGCCACACGCGCATCTTTGGCATCCTCGCCGACCCGATCTACCACGTGAAGACGCCGGAAGTGATGAATGCGCTGTTTAAGCGTCACGGCGTCGATGGCGTGCTGATCCCGTTTCATGTTGCGCCCGACGGGCTCGCAGCGATGGTGGATGGCTTGCGCAAGATGCAGAACTTCGGCGGCTTCATCGCAACCGTTCCACACAAGCCCGCCATGCTCGCACTTTGCGACGAGGTCACGCCGGAGGCGAAGCAGATCGGTGCAGTCAATTGCGTCCGGCGGGAAGCGGATGGGCGAATGGTCGGTACCATGCTGGACGGGATCGGGTTTGTGGAAGCGCTGCGTGCGACAGGTGCTGATCCGAAAGGTATGCGTGCCTATGTCGCTGGTGCCGGCGGTGCTGCAAGCGCGATAGCTTTTGCGCTTGCTGCTGCACGTGTCAGCCATCTGACCATTGCCAATCGTACGGCAACGAAAGCAAGCGAACTGGTGGACAGGCTGCATGCTGTCTTTCCGTCCATCACCGCGTCGACCGATGCGGGCGCGGTCAGGGATCATGATCTCATAGTCAACGGGACATCGCTCGGCATGAAGCCGAGCGATGCGCAACCACTCGACTTCTCCCTGATCGAGAGCCGCCAGATCGTTGCGGAAGCGATCATGGAGCCAGAAATGACTCCCTTGCTGAAGGCGGCGGAGGCGAAGGGGTGCCGTATCCAGCGCGGCAAGCCGATGCTGGAATCCCAGATCGTCCTGATGGCGAAACATATGGGCGGACTGTGAGAGACGGCGAACGAGATGAGTGAGACTTTCGATTACATCATCGTCGGTGGCGGAACCGCAGGCTGCGTGCTTGCAAATCGTCTTACGGCATCAGGTCGTCATTCCGTGCTCTTGCTCGAAGCGGGCGGCGAAGCACGCAGCATGTGGACTACAATTCCGGCAGGCTTCAGCAAGTTGCTGACCAATCCGGACTACAATTGGCGCTTCAAGACCGAGCCTGAAGAAGCAACCTATAACCGCGTCATTTCCGTGCCGCGCGGCAAAGGCTTGGGCGGTTCCACGCTCATCAACGGCATGATCTATGTGCGTGGCCAGCGACAGGATTACGATGGTTGGGCACAACGCGGCTGCACCGGCTGGGGCTTCGACGATGTGCTTCCATATTTCGCGAAACTCGAGAATTTCGATGGAGCAGGCAATGCCTCCCAGCAGAGTGACGGCCCGCTGCCGTTGACGACGGTGGCGGAGCGTCCGGTCATCGCGGAGGCCTTCATCGCCGCTGCCGAGGCTGCGGGACATCTACGAAATCCGAACTACAACGGCGAGCAGCAGGACGGCTTCGGCTATTATCAGGTCAATCAGCGCAATGGCCGGCGCATGAGTGCTTTTGACGCCTACCTCAAGCCGGTCATGAATCGGAAGAATCTCTCAGTACGGACGCGTGCGCACGTGCTGCGTATCGATCTGGATGGTGGCCGGGCAAAAGGTATCACGGCCCGTGTGGGCAGTCAGGAAACACGTTTTCGCGCAAGACGCGAAGTGATCCTGGCCGCCGGTGCTGCTCAGACACCGCAGCTTCTCGAACTCTCAGGGGTTGGCGATCCTGCGATTCTCAAGTCGCTCGATATCCCTGTCCGGCATGCGCTCCCGGGCGTGGGCGCGAACTACATCGATCATTACTGCACGCGCATGAACTGGCGGGTCAAACTGCCGGTCACTCTCAATGAGCAGACACGAGGCTGGCGGCTGGCGCTGTCCATTGCGCAGTACTTCGCCATGCGGAAGGGAATTCTGACGCTTGGCACGGGACTGGCGCATGGTTTCGTCCGCACGCGTCCCGGCCTCGAAGGTCCCGATGTGCAATACTTCTTTATGCACGCAAGCTACGCGAATGCTGCCGAGCGCATTCTTGATCGGCTTCCCGGTATGACCCTCGGCGTCACGCAGTTGCGCCCAGAGTCCCGCGGTACAATCCACGCGGTATCGCCTGATCCGATGGCTGCGCCGTCGATCCGTCCGAATTTTCTTGCAACGGAGGAAGATCGTCGCGTCATGGTCGATGGCATGAAGATCGCGCGCCATATCATCGAGCAGGCGCCGATGGATCAATTTCGCGAAATGGAACTGGCACCTGGCGCGAACTGTCAAACCGACGACGATTGGCTGGAATTTGCGCGAAGGGACGGGCAGACCATCTACCACATCTGCGGCACCTGCCGGATGGGGACGGACGACAAAGCAGTGACCGATCCGCAACTCCGTGTTCGCGGCATTCAAGGTCTTCGCGTTGTTGATGCCTCGGTCATGCCGACCATTGTGTCAGGGAACACGCAGGCCGCCGTCTTCATGATTGCTGAAAAAGCCGCAGACATTATCCTCAAAGAGATGTCTTGATCCTCAAAGAGATGTCTTGACCCAGCGAAGCCGGCCTTCGACCAAAAACCTTACGATGATGCAAAATTCGGCAGGTCGATCTCGTCGATGCGATGGCAGGCGACGAAGTGCTCGTGCGCGCGGATTTGCAGCATAGGCAGTTCTTTGCGGCATTGTTCAACAGCGAACGGACAGCGCTGCGCAAAGCGGCAGCCGGGTGGCGGATCAACCGGGCTCGGCGGGTCGCCTTTAACCAGATAGTCTTTCTTCAGACGATCTCGCAGCGGGCCAGGTGGCGCTGCTGCTGCAATCAGCGACCAGCTATAGGGATGTGATGGCGCCGAAAAGAACACTTCAGCAGGCGCTTGTTCAACAATCTTGCCGAGATACATCACCGCGATTTCGTCGCAGAAATGCTGAATCACACCGAGATCATGCGAGATGAAGATGTAGGTGAGCCCGCGTTCGCGCTGTAATTTCTTCAACAGGTTCAGGATCTGCGCTTGAATGGCAACGTCGAGCGCAGATACGGCTTCGTCGCAGACGATCAGATCTGGTTCCGGTGCAAGGGCTCGTGCGATACAGAGACGTTGCCGTTGGCCGCCGGAAAATTGATGCGGGAACAGATCGGCGGCCTGCGGCGGAAGACCGACTTCGGCAAGCAATTGCCGCACACGGGCCTCGCGCTCGCGCGGCGAGCCGATGCCGAGGAGATCGAGCGGCTCGCGGATCAGGTCGCCGGCGCGACGCCGGGGGTCGAGAGCCGAAAACGGATCCTGAAACACGATCTGGAATTTGCTCCGCGCGAGCCGCAGTCTTTCGCCATGATAGTCGGCGATGTTCTCGCCGCCGAACATGATGTGGCCTGATGTCATCGGGATCAGCCGCATTACGGCCTGGGCGGTGGTCGATTTGCCCGAGCCGCTCTCGCCCACGATGCCGAAAGTGGTGCCGCGCCGCACGCGAAAGCTCACACCATCGACCGCGTGAACCTTCGATGGCGCACTGAACACGCTGCGTCGCCCTGCCGGGAAATGCACCACGAGGTCGTGGACGTCGAGCAAGACTTCGCGCGACGCTGATTCAGCGAGGATGTTCAAACCGTCACTCACGGCGCAATCTCCTGATGTCGCCAGCACGACACCGCGGCGGCGTTGTCGACGCGATCGAGTGGGGGCTGTGGTTGCGAGCGGCAGACTTCGCCGGCAAAAGCGCATCGCGGCAGGAAGGCGCAATCAGGTCCTCGTGCGCCGAGCGGCGGCACCATTCCGGGAATTTCGTCGAGGATGGCTGCGCCGAGGCCGTTCGCTCGTCCAAGCTGCAGATGCGGCACGCAGGCCATCAGGCCGCGGGTGTAGGGATGGCGCGCATGGGAAATGACTTCATGGGCGGCTCCTTGCTCGATGCATCGGCCGGCATAGAGCACAGCGACATCGTCGGCGAGCTCTGCGACGGCGCCGAGATCGTGAGTGATCAGGACGATGGCGGTTTCGGTCTCGTCCTGTAGCTCGCTCAGGAGATCGAAAATCTGCGCCTGCACGGTGACATCGAGAGCAGTGGTTGGTTCGTCAGCGATGAGGAGCTTTGGCTTGCAGGCGAGCGCCATCGCGATCATCACGCGCTGCCGCATGCCGCCCGAGAGCTGATGCGGATAGGCATTGACGCGCTGCTCGGCGGCCGGAATCTGCACGGCCTTAAGGAAGCTGATCGCTTGTTCGGTCGCATCGCGGCGGCTCAGCCCGCGGTGCTGGCGTAAAACTTCTCCGATTTGGTCGCCGACCGTATAAAGCGGATTGAGGGCCGTCATCGGCTCCTGGAAGATCATCGACATTTGATTGCCGCGCAAGCTGCGCAGCTCTCTGGGCGACGCAGACAGCACGTCCTTGCCATCCAGACGAATGCTGCCGGAGGTCACTCGAAAGCCCTCTGGCAATAGCTGCATGATGGCGAGTGCGGTCATGCTCTTGCCGCAGCCGGATTCTCCCACCAGGGCCATCGTCTTGCCGCGGGCGACATCGAACGACAGATTTTCAAGCACCGGGACACTGCCGTTTGTGCCGTTGATCGACACGCTGAGATTCTGAACCGAGAGAACAGGTGTCATCGTTCAGCCTCGCTTTCGCAGGCGCGGATTGATGGCATCGTTGATTCCGTCACCGATCAGGCTGATGGCAAGCACCGCGATGAAGATCGCTGCGCCCGGAAAGGTCACCGCCCACCAGGCGTCGAGAACGTAGTTGCGATTCTGCCCGAGCATCAGGCCCCAGCTCATCGTGTTGGGATCGCCAAGCCCGAGGAAGCTGAGGCCGCCCTCGAACAGGATTGCGACGCCGATGGCGAGCGTCGCCGAAACGATGATCGGCGGCAGCGCGTTCGGCAAGATCACGCGCAGGATGAGATGGCCATTGCCGGCACCGGCTGCGCGCGAGGCCTTGACGAAATCGAGGTTGCGCAGGCGCAGAAATTCCGCGCGGGTCAACCGCGCTGCAGACGGCCAGCTGACGACGCCGATGGCAATCGTTACAATGGTGAGGGTCTGTCCGAACAACGTGACCAGCACCATCGCGAACAGCAGTGGAGGCAGGATCTGAAAGAATTCGGTGATCTTCGTGAGCGCTGTATCGATGGGGCCACCGAAGAAGCCTGCCAGCGAACCGATGGTAACGCCGATCACGATGGTGATCACCGCCGCCACGCTGCCGACTGTCATCGTCGCACGCCCGCCGCTGATCAGGCCCGCAAGGATATCGCGCCCAAGATAATCGGTGCCAAGCAAGGCATCTTCGCCTGGCGGCGTGAAGGGAGCTCCGACAATGTCGAGCGAGTCGACCGCATAGACGTGCGCTCCGAACAAAGTAAATAGGACGAGAAGCAGCAGCACGATCGCACCGATAACGCCGGACGGGCTGCGAGCGAATTGGCGCAGCGCGACCATCGATGGCGAAGCGCCGGCGCGTGCCGGAAGCGCGGCTTTGTCCGTTTTGATCATGGTGGTTTCGATCGCCGTCATCGCGCCCCCGAACGAATGCGTGGATCGACCAGGCGATAGACCAGATCGGTGAGAATATTCGCCGCCATTACGAGGACCGCAGAGAAGAATAAGACTGCAAGTAGGGTCGGGTAGTCGCGGCGCAGGATGGAGTCGAACACCAGCCGTCCCATGCCCGGCCAGCTGAACACCGTCTCGACCAGAACCGCGCCAGCGAACAGGTGACCGAACTGCAAGCCGGCGACGGTGACGATCGGGATCAGCGTGTTGCGCAGCGCGTGCTTGCCGATAACAATGATCTCTGGAAGGCCTTTGGCGCGTGCCGTACGGACATAGTCCGCTGTCAGCGCATCGATCATGTTGACGCGGGCGAGCCGGCTATATTGCGCGATGTAGACCAGTGCCAGCGTGGTTGCCGGCAGAACGAGATGCTGCAGCACGTCAAGGAGATGCGCAAAGCCGGTCGTCGGCCGCGCAACATCGGTCATGCCGGTGACGGGTAGGATCGGCCACACTGATCCGAACAGCAACAGCAACATCAGGCCGGTCCAGAACACGGGCGCCGCGTAACCGGCGAGCGACAACACTGTCACGCTCTGGCTGAACAGCCCGTTCGGCTTCCGGGCGCTGATCACGCCAAGCAGCGTTCCGATCAAAACCGAAATCGCAAGCGCCGACAGCACGAGGTAAAGCGTTGCGGGAATTCGCTGGACGATCAGCCCGAGCACGGGCTCGTTGAAATAATAGGAATAGCCAAAGTCGCCGGTGGCGACCTTGCCGATATAAGTGATGAGCTGTTCGATCAGGCTCTTGTCGAGGCCGTACTTCACCCGCAGGGCGGCCATCACGTCGGCCGATGCGCCGCCCATCTCGCCGGCGATTACCATGGCAGGATCGCCGGGCGCGGCATGGATCAAGCAGAAATTGAGAACCAGCACGGCAAGCAAGAGGCCAATGGCATTGGCCACCTGCCGGAGGAGGTGAAGAGCGAGATTCATGCTGCCGGACCGCAGTAGCGCCGAAGACCATCAGGTCTTCGGCGGGGTTTCCCAATACAGTTCGTCGAGTGGCGACATCATGCCCCAGATTGTTGTCGGCAGACCACTCAGACCTTTGCTGAACACGTTCCGATACGGGGTTGCGTTGACGTAATAGATCGGCACGTCCGATACGACGATCTTTTGGAACTCTGAGTAGAGAGCCTTTCGCTTTTCAGGCGATGTTTCTTCCGCGGCTGCTTTCAGGAGTTCGTCGACCTTCGGGTTGCTGTATTGCTGGGTGTTTGACCAGATAACGCCCTTGTGGATATTGCTGGTGAGATAGGTGCGATTGACGCCGATGACGGGATCGCCCCAGTTGAAGACCACGTCCATGGTCAGGTCGAAGTCGTAGTTCGAAATGCGCTGCGCCCAAGTGGGGAAGTCGGGAGCTGCGCGGACTTCCAGGTTGATGCCGACCTGCTTGAGCTGTGAGCGAAGATATTCGGCGACGTTACGTTGTTGCTCTTCGTCACCGGGAATGTAGTCGATGGTCAGCGTCATCCGCGAGCCGTCGGGCTTCTTGGTGTAACCGGCCTCATCAAGCAGCTTTTGCGACTTGGCGAGATCGAGCTTGTACATTTCGACGCCAGGTTCATCGAGCGGCGATCCTGGAGCGATCGGACTGGTGGCAACCTTCGGCTTGCCGCCCATCAGTTTGCCGACGATGAATTCGCGATTGGCTGCGTACGCGATGGCCTGACGGACGCGCACATCATCGAGCGGCTTTTTCTTGGTGTTGAAGGCCAGCCAGTTGATGGGACCGACACCGGCATAGCCTTTGTCGGTAACGACCACGTTCGGCATCTTCTCGAGGCGTGCGATGTCACGAACATTCGAGATGAAAGGCAACGCGTTGACGTCGCCGCGTTCAAGCGAGACCATGGCCGCCTTCGAGTCCGAGACTAGCTTGACGACGATCTTGTCGAGCTTCGGCCTGCCGGGAATGAAGAACTTGTCGAATTTCTCCAACGTGTAAAATTCGCCCTGCTTGTATTCGGTCAAGCGATAGGGACCTGAGCCGACCGGCTTCAGATTGGCCGGATGAGACTTGATGTCCTGGCCGTCATCATAGACGTGCTTCGGCAGAATCGGCATCAGCGCCGGCGACATTGCCAGCAAGAGCGCCGGATGTGGATGCTTGAGGCGGATGATCGCCGTCAGCTTATCTGGCGTATCCACCTTTTCGACGGGGGCCAGCATACTCTGGAACGGATGGTTCTTTTTGATGGTCATGATCGAGAAAGCCACATCCTCCGATGTCACCGGCTTTCCGTCGTGGAACACGGCGTTATCGACCAGATGCAGCGTCACCGACAGCCCGTCAGGTGCCACTTCCCAAGACTTGGCGAGATACGGCTTCGGATTCCAGTTCTCATCATAGCGCAGCGGGCTGGCAAAGATCTGCGTGCTCGGCAGTGCAGTCGCAACACCGGATTGCACGGCGCCGTTGAAGTGGCGTGGCACCTGCGTCGACGCGATGACCAACGTGCCGCCATCGGCCGCAGAGGCTGCCCTCACACCGGGCACGACGACGCTCGCGGCAAGGGCGAGGCTAAAGGCACATCTTAGAAACGACGTTTTCAGCGATTGTGATCGCAATGACCAAGTCGAAGACATGAAATCTGTCCTTCTCTCAGAGGGTGAATTCGGCTTGCCGGCGATTGAGATCCGCTCTTGTTGTCATGGATATTTGTGAAACATCGATCAGCGCGCCATCAAGAATGGCGTCGAGTTTGGTGGCCTCGGGTAGAGCATCGGTGCCGATGCCGACTAGCGTGATGTCGTCCTGACTGAGCAGCCCGTCGGGAGCGGGTGACAAAGCCCAATCCTGGCCAACCATCTGCAACAGCAACGCGGGTGCGCTGCCAACGAGGCGACATGTGCCTTTTAAGCGCAACAGTTGCGGTGGCAGAGACGATAGTGCGCTTTTCAGCTTCGCAGGATCGAAAGCCCCGCTCCGTCGATAGGACCAGCGGCGGAATACGCGTTCATGGTTTGCACGATTTGTAGTTTCGGTCGCAGTGAAGCGAGGTGCTGTCTTGTGCTCGCTATTCGGCAGGTCGGGCAGCGTATGTTCGGTGGTCTCGACAATCAACATCCCAGCACGCACGGCAGCGACCTCGGCGCGCGCGGCAGCGACCTCGGTGCGGGTGAGGAGGTCCATCTTATTAAGCAGCACCATGTTGCAGTGCGCGAACTGATTGCGAACGGTGTCGCCGACGCGCGCATCGACCAATAGATTCGAAATGCGTGCTGCATCAGCCACCACGATCACCGCATTGAGGTGAAGGCTCGGCTCGACCAGCGCGATCTCGGCAATGCGCCAGGGATCGCCGACGCCGCTGGCTTCGATGATGATGTGATCGAACGAAATCTCGCTGTCGAGAACCTTGCCCAGCGTCTCCAGAAAGCCATCGCCGATGCTGCAGCAGACGCAGCCATTGGCCAGCGTCATGGTGGTGCCGTCGTGCTTGACGATCAGGCTGGCATCAATATTGACCGCGCCGAAATCGTTGACCAGCACCGCATAGCGTTCGCCACCGCTGCGAAGAAGATGATTGAGAAATGTCGTCTTCCCGGCGCCGAGAAAACCGCCGATCACCGTCAGGGGGATTCTTGCACGCGAGGCTGTCGTCATGCTCGCGGCGCCTCCCGCACGTGTCCACCGACTACCGTACCCCAGACGGCGATATCCTTAAGTTTCTCCGGCGCGACCTCCAGCGGATCCTCCTCGACGACGGCGAAGTCGGCATATTTTCCTGCTTCGATGCTACCGACCATATGATCGAGCTTTAGAGTATAAGCCGCGCCGATGGTGACGGCGGCGAGTGCCTGCTCCACCGTGAGTGCTTCGGTCTCTTTGCCGAGCACGCGACCGCTGGACGAGATGCGGTTGACGGCACACCACACAGTGAACAACGGGCTCAGTGGAGTCACCGGCGCGTCGGAATGGATCGCATAGGGAACGCCAATGCGTTGTGCCGTTCCTGTCGCGTCGAGCCGGTTCGCGCGTTCTGGTCCCATGGTCAGATTGAAGTGCGAGTCACCCCAGTAGTAAAGGTGATTGGCGAACAGGTTGACGCACATGCCGAGCGCCTTCATGCGCTTGAACTGCGCAGCATCCGCCATCTGGCAATGCTGCAGCGTGTGGCGATGATCAGGGTGCGGCATCGCCGTCTGCGCGGCTTCGACGGCATCGAGCGCCAATTCGGTCGCTTCATCGCCATTGGTATGGATGTGTAGCTGGATACCGGCGTTGTGATAGGCGGCGACAATCGACGGCAACTCTTCAGGCGCGATGTACCACAGACCATTTGGTGCGCCGTTATGGTAGCCGGGCCAGCGCAACCGCGCGGTGAAGCCCTGGATCGAGCCATCAACCACCAGCTTGACGATCCCATAATGTAGCTTGTCGTTGTTAGCCGCGCGCAGCGCCTTCAGCTTTTCGATCCCTTGCGCGGGAGTGTGCGATACTGAAGCCATCGCAGGCACCAGTCGCACGGAAAAGTCGGGACGGCGGCTCGCAGCTTGATAGACTTCAATGGTTTGATCGACGAGATCATTGTGCAAGTCAGTGATCGTCGTCACGCCCTGCACGCAGGCGGATGCGGCGTAGCGGTTGACATCCTCGACCTTCAGGTTGCCGGAGAGCGGATTGCCGCCAAGCACACGGAATACACGGAAGCGTGCAGCGATCCCTTGAAGTTCGCCACTCGGCTCGCCGTCCTTGCCCATGACCACGCCTGAAATGTTTGCAGTGCGGTCGAGTTCGGCGCGCTTCAGCACGGTCGTGTTGACGTTGCTGATATGGAAGCTGGCATGAATGACCATAATCGGCCGTGTGGTGGAGACGCGGTCGAGGTCTTGCCGTGTTAACCGCACGCCACCGATATGCAGTGGATCGAAGCCCCAAGCGAACAGCGGTGCTTCGGGATCGGTCATTGCCGCTTCAGCTTCCTTCAGCCGCGCGACGATGGCCTCGATATCCGGAAGCCCTTTAACAAGCTTGCCTTCTGGCGAGCGGCGGTCACCAGCGCCAACGTAAGGCAGCGACCACATCATGCCTTCCATGATGTGGCTATGGCCTTCGACGAAACCGGGCAGCAGCACTTTGTCCTTGAAACGATCGTCGATCGTAACATCAGCCGATCCACAGATTTCGTCGAAGTTGCCCACTGCAACGATCCGACCATCCCGCACTGCGACATGCGTTGCCGATGGCCGCGATGGATTCATGGTTACAACCTTGCGGGCAGAAAAGACGACCGTATTCGTAGACACTTGGACTTTCCTCGAGAGCTTCTTTTTTTGAGCGTGCGGTTTCGTTATGCACCAAGCCAGCGCCAGATCATATGTACGAATGGGGCCAGTGTTGCTCTACGCTGGGACCAACTGGCGTGACTTTTGCTTTTTCAGCCGTAGAGTGTGGAAGAGAGACAGGTTTCGATCTGTTTCGTGAGCGATGTGCGGAGCTTATTCATGGCGCCTCCAAGAGAGACGATTGAAATGACCCCGGCCGAGGGACGGCCGGTTGCATCAGGCATGAGCGACGCTTTGTTCTGGGGATCCCTGTTCCAAGGACTGGACCGCCGCGGTCCGTTCTTGCAGTTGCAAATCCGCCAACTGATCTGCTCCGCGATCGAGGAGGGCCGTCTGTCGCTCGGCGTTCGGATGCCTTCAAGCCGTGAACTCGCGACGCTCTTGAAAGTGTCTCGCAACACCGTCGTGATTGCCTATGAGCAGCTGGTCGACCAGAATTTCCTGGTTTCCCGCGAACGCAGCGGCTTCTACGTGGCCGGCCTGCCTAAACATCTGGGAACGCAGCCGGACGTCGTTCGCTCGGCGCCGGATGATTGCCGCGCAACACGTTGGACGGAACGCTTTGCAGTCCGGCCGTCTACCAACCGCAACATCATCAAGCCGCTCAACTGGCAGGACTATCCGTATCCGTTCATCTTTGGGCAGTTTGATCCGACCCTGTTTCCGACCAATGACTGGCGCGAAAGCGCGCGAGCGGCATTGAGCGTTCCTGAAATTAACAATTGGGCGCGAGATCTCATTGATGAAGACGATCCGGCATTGATCGAGCAGCTTCGCCTGCAGGTTTTGCCGCGCCGCGGCATTCGTGCGCGATCGGACGAAATCATGATGACTATTGGTGCTCAGCACGCGCTCTATCTGATCGCACGGCTGTTCATCAAGCCGGACACCCGGGTTGGCATGGAAGACCCGGGCTATCCCGATGCCCGCAACATCTTCGGGATGCTGACCGACAAGATCGTTCCTCTTGCCGTCGATGGCGACGGCATGGTGCCCGATGCGAATTTCGAAGCCTGCGACATCGCTTATGTTACTGCCGGCCACCAGTGTCCGACCACAGTCGTGATGCCCCAATGGCGCCGGCTCGAACTTCTGCAAAAAGCGCAGGAGCGCGATATCGTGCTGATCGAGGACGATTACGAGAGTGAGCTGATCTCCGAGGGGACAGCGCTGCCGCCACTGATGAGTTTGGATCGCAACGATCGCGTGCTCTATGTCGGCAGTCTTTCAAAGGCGCTGGCGCCCGGATTACGGCTTGGATACGTCGTGGCACCGGCACCAGTCATTCGTGAGTTGCGGGCTTTGCGACGGCTGATGTTGCGACACCCGCCACTGAACAACCAGCGCGTGGCAGCGCTGTTCATTGGCCTCGGTCATTACCGTTCGCACCTCCAGCGCGTTTCGCGCGTACTGTTGGAGCGTGCCCGCATTCTTGATCAATTGCTGCCGACATATTTTAGCAATTGCAGTTTCGTGCGTGGCGTCGGTAGTACCAGTTATTGGGTGACATGCCCGCCCCAATGTGATGCCACGCAGCTCGCGACGGCCGCGCGTGCCGAGGGCGTGTTGATCGAGCCGGGCGACGTCTTCTCGATGACCAAGGGCACCCATGCCCATTGCTTCCGTCTCGGCTTCTCCTCGATCCGCAACGACAGAATCAACGCAGGTCTCGAGCGCCTGGGTCGACTGATTGCATCGATGAGTTAATGCGGTTGAGATCAGTCCGCCCGAGCGCGCACACCGACATATTATTAAGTCATCCGGCTAGAGCGCGAACATCGTCTGGCCCTTCTGGCCGGGTGGTTCGCTGAAACTGGCCCTAATCGCACGGCTCTCTCGCTGGCACTTTCATGACCAACATTGGTGCGGTGTGCCAATTTTTGCGTCAACGATCGAGAGAGCTTTGCCCATGTCCGAGCAGCAGACCAGACGCCAACAGCTTCTTATGACGCTGTTTGAGGCGTTCAATCGCCACGATGCGAATGGCGTGATGGCCTGTATGACAGATGATATTGTGTTCGATGCAGCGGCCGGTCCGGAGATGTTCGGTCGCCGCATCGTCGGCACCGCAGACGTCAAGGCGGCGTTCGAGAAGGTGTGGGCCGACATGCCCGACGTCAGTTGGACCTGCACTGCACATCACGTGTTCGGTGATCGCGGTCTGTCGGAATGGATCTTCCGTGGCAACACGGCCAATGGCGCCCGTATTGAAGCCGAGGGGTGTGATCTCTTCACGTTCTCCGGCGACCGGCTCTCGCGCAAAAGTGCATTTCGCAAGGACCGTCCGCCATTGCCGGCGATTGAGGCAAAGGCAGCGTCATGACGAAGGCTCCCAGCATGGCGATTGCGCCTTACGATCAACATTACGATCCCTTGGTTTCGCCAGGTCCTGGCACCAACCGCGAATACGCGCCGACCTATTGGGCTGCAACAGCAGGACCGCCGCCGCAGGATGACGGTCCGATCACCGGTGATGTCGATGTCGACGTCGCGATCATCGGCTCGGGATTCACAGGTCTGGCTTGCGCGATTTTTCTCGCGCGCGAATTCGGCGTCAAGGCTGCGGTGCTGGAAGCCAACCGTGTCGCCTGGGGATGCAGCACGCGCAACGGCGGGCAGGGACAGAATGCCGCCGGTCGGCTATCGCGCTCGCAATGGATTGCACGCTGGGGCCGCGACGTTGCATTGCGTCTCCATGCTGAAATTCAGGATGGCTTCGAGACCTTTGAGGACTTGATCCGCACCGGCAACATCGATTGCGAGCCGCAGCGCGGTGGTCATCTCTATATCGCGCATCGCCAGCGCATGTTCGAGAAGATCGCGGCAGAATCGAAAGTGCAGAATGAAGTGTTCAGCTATAAGACGCGCGTCCTGTCCGCCGAAGAAGTGCGCCGCGATTATGTAAAAGATGAGGAAACCACGGGAGCCGTGCACGAGCCGCTCGGTACCGGTGTGCATCCGGCCAAGCTGGCCTTTGGTTACATGCGCATGGCACGCGAGCTGGGCGCTAAGGTGCATCCGGGCAGCCCGGTGCTCGAGATCACGACACGGAGCGGCGTGCATCATCTCCGCACGCCGGGCGGCACGGTACGCGCTCGCGCTGTCGGTATTGCCACCGGCGCCTATACGTCGCTCGGCCTCACACCGGCCTTGAATGGTCGCTGCATGCCGATCCTCTCAAATTCAGTGGTGACGCGACCGCTGACTGACGCCGAACTCGACGCGACTGGCTTCCGCACCACCCAGGTCATCACGGATACCCGTACGCTGCGCTTCTACTATCGGCGCTTGCCAGACAATCGCGTGCAGATCGGCAGTCGCAGCGCCATCACCGGTGCAGACGCTGCGCATCCGCGTCATTTGCAACTCCTGATCGAGGGACTCCATCGCAAATTCCCGCCGCTCAAGGGAATCCAGATCGACTATTCGTGGTGGGGCTGGGTCGATGTCAGCCATGACATGATGCCGCGCATTTTCCGGCCCGATCCAACGCAGGCCTTATTCTATGCACTTGGTTACGGCGGAAACGGCGTGTCCTATTCGGCGCAGGCCGGACGTCGCATGGCCGAGATGATCGCCGGGCGGAACTTCAAGGGGCAGGATCTGCCGATCTTCACTTCGCCGCTACCGACGCATCCCTTTGCACCGTTCCGACGTATAGGACAGCGCATGCTGTACCGGCTCTATCAGGCACGTGACGAGGCGGCGTAGGTCGGCCATAGGCCGACCAATCATTCGATCGTCTCATCTCTGAAGATCGACGGGTAAGCAGACCCGACGTCCGCTCCGGCGTCGGCGGACATCGCCGAAACTTGCAGGCCGCTGAGCCTGATGTCTGGAAACGCATCACCGCGGCGAACGCCAGCTCACCGCTTCTCTGCACCTTCAATAAATTATACAGGGACCGATCCGCCCGACCCGCCTGGGCCTGGCGGGTGGCCCCGTGCGCTCTGAGCGAGCTCCGCCCACATGACAGTTTTGCGTAAAATGCGCAATGATTGCTTGAAATTTGCGCAAAATGTTCATAAATGAGCCGCTTGCGCACGATTTCCAACCGGATTCGAACCAGAATTGCGCAATCTGATCAATTATGCGCAGTGCGCGGGAGAAACGAACATGCAGCTTCCAATTAAGCGAGCGATCGAAAAGGTGCCTGGCGGGATGATGGTGGTCCCGCTGCTGGCGGGCGCGCTCATCGCGACTTTCTTTCCGGACACCCCGAAGTTTTTCGGCTCGTTCACTGGCGCGCTGTTCTCCGGCGCATTGACGATCCTCGCTGTGTTCTACGTCTGCATGGGCGCGAGCATCGACTTTCGCGCCACCCCTTACATCGTGAAGAAGGGCGGTACGCTGCTGATCGTGAAGGTCGGCGTCGCCGTCATTTTCGGTCTTATCTTTGGTCGCATTCTGGGTGAAGCGCCGATCGGGGCCGGCATGTTCGCAGGTGTCTCAACGTTGGCGATTGTTGCCGCCATGAACGACACCAACGGCGGTCTTTATATGGCGCTGATGGGCCAGTACGGACGTCCGCGTGATGTCGGCGCGTACACCATCATGTCGCTGGAGAGCGGTCCGTTTCTCACGATGATCACGCTCGGCGTCGCCGGTCTCTCGGCATTTCCATGGCAGACCCTCGTGGGTGCGATCCTGCCGCTGGTCGTGGGTATGATCATCGGAAATCTCGACCGTGAGATGCGCGATTTCCTCAGTCGCGCCGTGCCGGTGATGATCCCGTTCTTCGCTTTTGCGCTTGGCGCTGGCCTCGATCTGTCAAAGGTCTGGCAGGCGGGCCTGCTCGGTCTCGGTTTGGGCGTTGCTGTGGTCGTGCTAACCGGCATTCCGCTGTTCTTCGCCGACCGCCTTACTGGCGGAAACGGTGTTGCGGGTGTCGCGGCGGCTTCAACCGCCGGTAACGCGGCGGCAGTGCCAGCGATCGTTGCCGCGGCCAATCCGGCTTACGCGGACGCCGCACGCCCTGCGACAATCCTCGTTGCGGCATGCGTCGTCGTCACCGCGATCCTCACACCGATCTGCACCGCGTGGGTGGCGCGTGTTGTCGGTCGCGAACCAGAAGACGAGAGCGCGACTGATACTGCGACCATGACGCCTGCGACGCGTGTGGGCCATTGAACATGCCTCCCGGCTGGCTGATCCTCGCAGACGATCTCACCGGCGCCGCGGACTGTGCCATCGCCTTCGGCAGAAGGGGACGCACGGCTGCGGTGACGTGGGGTGAAATCGCCGATGCCTCGGATCACCAGTTGCCCGTGCTGGCTTACGATGCAGCGAGTCGAGGCCTTTCAGCTAAGGCTGCTGCGGCGCGCCACGCCGATGTGCTGGCGCGCCTGTCCGGCGAACGCATTCTGTTCAAGAAGATCGACTCGACGCTGCGCGGACAACCCGCAGCGGAGACTACGGCTGCACTGGCGCATCTAAAGTCACGGTCAGGTTCCGCATTCGGCGTGTTCGCGCCGGCCTTTCCAGCCACCGGCCGCACCACCATCGACGGGCGCATTCTCGTCAATGGCCGCAGGCTTGAAGATGCCGAGGTCTGGCAACGCGACCACACTTATCCGAACGCCGATCTTGTCGATGTGCTCGCAACCGCGGGCATTCGAGGGGAGAAGGTCGCCCTCGCCGCCGTGCGCGGTGGTAAACTGAAAGCAGTCTTTGCAAGACTCGCTGGCGAAGGAGATGTCGTCGCTGCGTGTGATGCTGAGACGGACCATGACCTGCATCTGATCGCTGAGGCGAGCTTGCATGCATCGCCCGCGACGTTCTTCATCGGCAGCGCCGGCCTCGCGCATGCACTGGCCAGCCTTGATGCCACCGATGCCGCCGAGCCGCTCCAAATACCAGCGCGCTCATCCGGCACACTGATCGTGGTGGGCTCGCTCGCGGGGGCGTCGCGCTCCGCCGCACGCACGCTGCAGGCGACCGGCACCGTGATGCATTTTCCCGTTGAGCCGGCAACGTTGCTCGCTCATGGTACCGATCGCGCAACGCTCGCAGCAGACGTGACGAAGCGGCTTTCCGCCGGTGGCGATGCGCTCGTGGAAATCATGATGGATGATCATCCTGACATGTCGCTCGGCCCACAACTCGCGCAGGGGCTTGCTGACGCGATTGCAACTGTCGCGCCTGCAATCGGCGCGTTTGCCGCAACCGGCGGCGAAACTGCTGCGGCATTGTTGTCGCGCTTCGGTGTCAACGGCATCCGTCTTGCCGACGAGATCGAGCCGGGCGTATCGCTCGGTCTTACCCTCGGCCAATTATCCATTCCGATCGCCACCAAGGCGGGGGCGTTCGGCGATGAGTATAGCCTCATCCGCATCAGCGAACGTCTTCGCGCCGTCCGAACCAAAGGAAGCTTTGCATGACCCGTCCGACCATTGCGATCACCATGGGAGATCCGGCCGGCATCGGGCCTGAAGTCATCATGAAAGCGTTGGCGCAGCCGGACGCGCAGGCGATCTGTAATGCGCTGGTGATCGGCGACGCCAACCGCCTGCGCAAGGCCGGCAAGATTGTCGGCGTGTCGCTTGAGGTTGATGCGCTAAATGACGCGAAGGAAGCAAATTTTGCGTCGAAGGCCGTGCAGTGCGTCGACCTGAAGCTGGTGCCGGACGAACTGCCGTTCGGCAAGATGTCGGCGACCGCAGGCGAGGCAGCCTATCGCTACATCGAGAAGGCCGTGCACGTGGTGCAGGCGGGGCTAGCGCAGGGCATCTGCACCGCGCCGCTCTCCAAGGAAGCGCTGCATGCGGCAGGACATAAGTATCCAGGCCACACCGAACTGTTGGCGCATCTGACCGGCACGCCGGAAGTATCGATGATGCTGGTGTCGCCGAAGCTACGCGTCATTCACGTCACCACGCATATCGGCCTCTTGGATGCGATCGAGAAGATCGAACCGGGTCTTGTTGAGCGTGTTATTGCGCGTGGCCACGATGTGCTGGTCCGCGCCGGCATCGCCAATCCGAAGATCGGCGTCTGCGCCATCAACCCACATGCGGGAGAAAACGGTCTCTTCGGCCGTGGTGAGGAAGCTGCGAAGATTACGCCAGCCGTCGAAGCCTGCCAGCGCAAGGGGTGGGATGTGCGCGGGCCTTTGCCAGCCGACACTCTGTTCTTCCTGGCCGGACGCGGCGACTACGACATGGTGGTCGCGATGTATCACGATCAGGGCCATGGTCCCATCAAGGTGCTGGGGCTGGAAGCGGGTGTAAACATCACGGTGGGTCTGCCGGTGATCCGCACCTCGGTCGATCATGGGACCGCCTTTGACATCGCGGGCAAGGGCATCGCCGACGAGCGCAGCCTGATCGAAGCGCTGCGGCAGGCGGTCGATCTCGCGCCCAAAGCGGCTTGAAGAAGACGGGCTGACGGATTCGTCGTTGATATGGACTGAGCCACGAATCCGATACGGTCGAACCTGGCTAGTGTGGTGGTTCGCAATTTGCGGCTGCCAGCGGAGCGGGGGCTGAGGTTCAATGTCGATGCGCAGCAAGGAGCGTCACGCTCGTCTCTTGGAAGCGTTGAATGCGGGCGAGATCGATGTCGACGATCTCGCGCGGCGTTTCCGCGTGTCGGCCTCCACTGTGCGGCGTGACCTGCAGCATCTCTCCAAGAACAACGTCGTGCGCCGCACGTATGGCGGCGCCATTCTCACCGGCCATGTGACGGAAGCCACTCTCGAGCAGCGCCTTGCGGTGCAGGGCAAGCAGAAGCAGGCGATTGCGCGTGCGGCGATTGATCTGATCGAAGATGGTGACACGCTGATCCTTGATGCTGGTTCGACGGTGGCCGCCTTCGGACGATTGCTGCAGCAGCGGCGGCTGCGCATCATCACCAACAATCTCGCGCTGCTGCCTTTTCTCGCCAAGGCACCGACGATCGAGCTCGTAGTATTAGGCGGCGCGCTACGCGCCACCAGCATGAGCACCATGGGGCCGCTCGCCCAGGAAGCGTTGCGGCGCATGACTGCCGACCGCGCCATCATGAGCGCGGATGGCGTGGTCAATGGCCGTGGCCTGTGCGAGGCGGATCTTGAGCAGGTCGCATTGAAGTCGCTGATGATGCAGCAATCAAAAGAAGTCGTCGTGCTGGCCGACGCCAGCAAGCTCGGCCGTTCTGAGCAAACCGCCTGGGCGCCGCTGCCGCCACGCTGGACGCTCGTGACCGATGTCGGCGCATCGCTGGAGGAGTGCAATCGTCTTGCGGAGGCAGGCGCGCGCGTGGTCGTGGCCGGCGCTCGCTGAGCCGAAATGGTGCTCGTGCGTGCCAAGGACACTCATTGAGAGACCGGGGGAAGTCATGAGTTTTTTCGATCGCCTAAAGGCAGAAGCCTCCGTCGAGTGGAAGGCGTACACCGAACATGCCTTCACGAACGGGTTGGCGGATGGGTCGCTCGCCGAAGCCGCGTTTCGTCGATACCTCGTTCAGGACTACCTCTTCCTCATCGAGTTTGCGCGCGCCTACGCGCTTGCCGTCTACAAGGCGCCGAAGCTCGCGGACATGCGCGAAGCCGCAGCCGGCCTCTCGTCCATTCTTGACGTTGAAATGGATCTGCATGTGAAGCTCTGCGCCGGCTGGGGCTTGTCGCCCGGTGACCTTGAGCAAACCCCTCCGGCGGTCGAAACGTTGGCCTATACACGCTATGTGCTCGACACGGGCATGCGCGGTGATCTACTGGCGCTCAAAGTGGCGCTTGCGCCCTGCGTCATTGGCTACGCGGAAATCGCCACGCGGCTTGCTTCGCGGCCAGATGCGTATGCGTCGACGAACCCGTATCGCGTCTGGATCGCCGAGTATGCCGGGGCGCCGTACCAGGAGGTGGCGATGAAAGCGCGGGCGCACCTGGAGAGGCTCGCCGATCTCTACGCCACGCCGGCCCGCGAGGCAGAGCTGATCGCGATATTCAAAGAAGCTACCCGGCTTGAGGCCGACTTCTGGGAAATGGGCTGGCGTGCGGGCCAGCGCCACGTCTGATCAGGCCGCGGATCAACAATGATGGACGTAGCGCAACATGCGGTCAGCAGCCTTTGCAGATGCTTCCGATCTTTTTATCAAGCGCCGCTTCGTCCGGAGTTGGGTTGTACAAATTTTCGTTAAGCGTCCCCGCTGCGGACGGTGTTGGCTGCTGATGCGGAGGGAGCGGCGCGCTGCCGATCAGGCGAGGATCCGGCGTCAGTGATGGCGGGACCGTTGGGTTGGCTGGATTCGCCAAACCGAGACCCATCGAGTGGTGCATACCGGCGCCCAGCATGCCGCCCCCGTGCATACCGCCGAGCGTGCCGCCGCCGTGCATGCCACCCCGCGCAAGAGCCGGTGACAGTCCGGACAGCGTCAAAACCATGGTTGCCACGATTAATTTTCGCATATCGCACTCCTTCAACGTGGAGCTCGAGGCTGCTTGTCTAAATCATCACGAGTGCTGCTGTGACCAGAACTTCAGCACCGTTGGGACAGTCATGGGCGGTGGTGGCGCAACCCTCGAACGTTCGATATGGCAAGACTCCACACATCCTGAATGCCCCGAGATCTATCTAGGCTCGCAATCTGTCCCAGCCACTGAACTAGTGTTCAACAAAGCGCGAAGGAGAGGTGAGCCGCTACGAACGCGGCCACACACTTTTTCCTTCATCTGCGGCGGGGTTGGTATGGACTTCGGTGCGGTCCCTAAAGGATTTCAAGAGACCGCGTTCTCGCCATCCGCGCTTAACTCGCTGGCGCAAGCTTGTCGTGCGTCTTGGTTTCAAAGTCGCTGGTGCCGTGGCGCTCGCTGAGTTGGATCGAGCGTAGATGTCCCCTTACTGTCCCGGGGACTTTAGCCTTCCCGTGGAATCTGCCAATCCTTCGAGATAATTCGCGGCCTCGGTGATGTCCGCGACGATTTCAGCTTCTGCGACATCCGGATTGCCATCACTGAGTGCCTTTAGCGCGGCTGTGTGATGGTCCGAGCCTTTTAGCGACAGCACGTATTCCGGAATGACGAATGACAGTGCAGGTCCGCAGCGTAGCCACATGTTCTCGATCGTCTCGACGAGAAGTGGGACCCGGGACATCGCGTAAATCTCAAAATGGAATTTGCGGTGATGCGCGAGATAACTCTCAAGCTTTCTGTCGGCAATGAGCGCATGCATGGTCGCAAGCCGCGTTTCCAGTTGTCGGAGCTTTGCCTCATCGCGGTGCGTGGCAGCTTCACGCGCGGCGCGGCCTTCCAGCGCGCATCGGACAATGGTGAGATGTCTCAGTTCACTGGCGGTGAGACTGGGGACGATCGCCGCGTTGCGCGGTCCGAGCTGAAGCACGCCCTGCGCGATCAGCCGGGTCACCGCATCCCGCACCGGCGTGATCGATGTGCCGAAGTCTTCCGCGAGAGATCGTAAGCTCAGGATCGCACCCGGTTCAAAACGGCCCGCAAGAAGTGCCTCCCGCAACTGCGTGTGCGCGAGGTCCCACAGCGGCTCTCGCTCGATCGGCGTTAGTGCCCTTCGCTGATTCCCTGACATCATTTGGCTCGCTACCGCACCGCGCGCCAATCAGCAACTTGATGAAATCTCGGAGTGTTGACCGGCATTGTTGTTTGTTATAACAAACAACAAAACGGGAGGAAACAAAAATGCGACACATTCTGACGTTGATCGCGGCAGGCTTTCTAATTTTATCCCCGGTAAGTCAGTCACTTAGCGAATCTTCGTATCCGCAGCGGGAAGTGACCTTCGTCATCCCATGGAATGCGGGTGGATCCAACGATGTGGCGGCCCGAGCGCTTGAGCCGCTGCTGCGCGAACAGGGCATCAAGGTCATCATCGAGAACGTTGTCGGCGCCACAGGCATCATCGGTATGCGCCGCGTGGCATCGGCAGCTCCCGATGGCTACACCATCGGCATGGGCACGAGTTCGACGCTCGCCATGATCGCGCAGGGCAAGACGCCGCTGAAGAACGAGCAGTTCACGAACATCGCGCGTGTTTCCACTGATCCGCTGATGCTACTTGTGCCAACTGGAAGCCCGCACAAGACGCTCGAAGATTTCCTCGGTTATATGAAGAAGAAGCCCGACCAGGTGTCGATCGGCACGCCGGGCTCTTACAACCTCAACCACATCTTCGCGCTGATGAACGGGTCCCGGCCAATCACGCGGGGGGCGAGTTGTGTTTCTATGAATGCCTTCGCCACGGCCGACGGGCCATAACACTCACCCCAACCGACGACGCCATCGTCAGTCTCGATTTCCACGAGGCACGTGCCGCGCGTCTTATACAGCCAACCTCGCGACGAGGTGAAGGGCCGCTGCACAGGAGCCGCGACCACATGGCCTTGCCGCGACGATCCACTTCCTCGCGGCGATTCCAAATCAGCCGCCGAGCCTTTTCCCGATGCCCCCAATGCTCGAGTTCGAGCAGGAGGAAAACCCGTTCCGCGATCATCTGGCACTCGAACCGATCCGTCAGGTCAACGGCAAGGTCGCCGTGCCTGGCGGGGCCGGCCTTGGCATCGAGGTCGATCGCGCTGTCATCGACCGATATCGCGTGTCTTGAACCGGATTGGCTGACATGAAGTTTGTCACATTCCGTCACGCCGATGTCGTGCGGGCTGGTGTGCTTGAAGGCGATGCTTCCGGCGCGGATGATGCCGTATTCGATCTTGGCCATGAAGCGATGCGTCCGGCATTGAACGGCACGGAGCCGCAAATCAATGCGCTACTGCGGTCCGGGCTAGCGGACGTCGTGCGGACTATCACAGCGCACGGGGTGGCGCCGTCCGCGCGGCTTCCGATCGCCGGTGTTGCTTTGATGGCGCCGATTCCGCATCCCAGACGCATTTTCGGCTTTGCCCATAATTATCACGACGCGCTGGCGGAGCGTGGGATGCCGCCACCGGCTGAGCCTGTGCTGTTCATGAAGCACAGTGGGACGGTGATCGGGCCAGGGCAGGCGATCGTTTTGCCGCAGGGAATCGGAGGTGTCACCTACGAGGCCGAACTTGCGGTGATCATTGGCCGCAAGGCGTCGGGGATCGACAAGAAACACGCGCTCGATCATGTAGCCGCCTACGGCGTTTTCAACGATGTCAGCGCCAGCGAACTCATTCGCAGCGACGGACATTTCAATCGCGGTAAGAACATTCCAACCTTCGGCCCCTTCGGACCGTTCATTGTATCAAGCGATGAGGTGCCAGATCCCCACGCACTGCGTGTCGGATTGAATGTCGATGGAAAAGTTCTGCAGGATGGATCGACGCGCGACATGCTGTTCGATATCGCGGCGCTCATTGCGTACCTCTCCCAGCGCGGAACGCTCGAACCCGGAGATGTGATTGCAACGGGAACGCCTGCCGGCGTCGCACCGGTGCAGAAGCCACCGACGTGGCTTCAGCCGGGTAGGCACGGTGTGCACATGGGTCGAAGGGCTCGGCAACCTGATCAACCCTGTCATCGAAGGGCCTGCTTTCAATGGCTGACAAACCGCTCGTTCTTCTCACCAACGCAATCCATCCGGACGGCGAAGCCGTCCTCTCGCCTCATGCGCGATTGCTGGTTGCGCCTGATACGAAGCCAGAGACGCTCCGTAAATGCGCTGCGGATGTGGAGGGCATCGTGGTCCGCGCAAAACTGCCAGACGATATCGTGGATTATGCGCCGAAGCTTCGAGGTATGGTGCGGCACGGGGTGGGACTCGACTTTATTCCCGTCGCGGCGGCGACCGCGCGGGGCGTTGCGGTGGCGAATCTGCCCGGCAGCAACACCAACGCCGTTGCTGAACACGTCATGTCGGCATTGATGCATTTTAGCCGTCCGCTCCACCGTATGGATAGCGTGATACGCAGCGAAGGCTGGATGCCGGCACGCGCAATGGCGGAGAATCTTTCGGAGCTCTCGGGCACCACACTCGGTATCCTCGGTGTCGGTGCGGTCGGACGTCGCGTCGCCAAGATTGCGCGCGACGGCTTCGGAATGAACATCCTCGGTACGTCTCGCACCAAGGGATCGCTCCCCGATGGCGTTCAAGAAGTCTCTCTTAGCGACCTGTTTTCGCGTAGCGATGCCGTCGTGGTTTCGTGTGCGCTCACCGATGAGACGCGCGGATTGGTCGACGGGTCGCTCATTGCGCGTATGAAGCCGCAAGCCATATTGATCAATGTCTCGCGCGGCGCGGTGGTCAGGACAGATGCCCTCGTCGAAGCACTCAAAGCGCGGCGGATTGCAGGCGCAGCGCTGGATGTGTTCGAGGAGCAGCCGCTTCCCGGCGACAGCGTACTGCGCAATTGTCCCAACATATTGCTGACGCCACACGCTGCCGCGATCACCGCCAGCAGCAGCCGGGCCATGTCGGTCGGCTGCGCAGGAAATGGTGCGCATTCTTCGCGGCGATCAGCCGCTCAATCTTGTCAATCCCGATCACAAGTCAGTGTGAGGTCTAACATGCGCATCAGAGCTATCACCGCGACCCCAATTTCCTACCGTGTACCGGAGGGCCAGAATGTCACGCTGGGAATCGGACGCGCCGTCAAGCGTGACGCGGTTCTTGTCAGGGTTGAGACGGACGAAGGGATCACGGGTTGGGGCGAGGCGCATCATGGTCGATGCCCGGGCGCCATTGCCAAGCTCGTCGACACGACCATCAGCGAATTGGTTGTCGGAATGGATGCGCTCGATGTGGTCGGCGTCTGGCGACGCGTTTATCAGATGCAGCTCGCAAGTCACGGTATGGGTTACGCCGCGGTGATGGCGCTGAGCGGTCTCGATCTGGCGCTGTGGGATATTCGCGGCAAGGTCACCGGCTGGCCACTTTATCGGCTGCTAGGCGGCGCGTCGAAACCGATCAAGGCTTACGCCGGCGGCATTTCACTCGGCTATCAAGAGCCCAGCTCGCTGGCGGAAGAGGCCGCGCGCTATGTGTCACAAGGCTATCGGGCGGTGAAGCTGCGCGTCGGCGATACTCCACGCAAGGACATCGCGCGCGCCACCGCGGTGCGTAAGATGCTCGGTGACGAGATCGAAATCTTGGTTGACGCCAACACGGGTTACACGCTCGACGATGTACGTCGCGTGATGCCTGCGTATGATGATCTTCAGATCGGATGGCTCGAGGAGCCGTTCCCGGCGCACGATTACCGGTCCTATCAGGCCGCCGCCGGATTGGGCACGACGCCGCTTGCGGCTGGAGAAAATCACTTCACCCGTTTCGAATTCACGCGCCTCATCGAAGATCGCGCGATCAACTTTGTGCAGCCCGACTTGTCGAAGGCTGGCGGCGTGACCGAGACCATGCGGATCGCAGCGATGACTCATGGATGGAAGCTGTCCGTGAATCCTCACACCTCCGCTACTGGCATTAACATGGCTGCGACGATCAATGTTCTCGCGGCGGTGGAAGACCCTGGTTATTTCGAGGGCGACGTCGCGAGACATAATCCCTTCCGTGATGAAGTGGGCGGCATACCCTATAAGCTCGACGACAAGGGATGTGTCAGACCATCAGAGAAACCAGGCCTCGGCCTCGATGTGGATGAAGCGTTCGTCCGCGCGCATCCACTCATCGACGGGCCGTGTTACGTTTAGGAATAGGCTAAAAGCGCGGGACACAAGGAAACTCGCTTTTGCTCCCGCGCAATAAGCTTTTAGTTCGCCGGCGCAAGCTTGTCCTGCGTCTTTGTCTCGAAATCGCTTGCGTCGTGCCGCTCGTGGAGCTGGCTTGATGGATCGCCCGCGACGCGGTTGACCATGCGGCCTCGTCGAACCGCCGGGCGCTTTCCGATCATATCGGCCCAGCGCCGAACGTGCTTGTATTCATGCACCTGTAGGAATTCGGCCGCACCGTAGAGCAAACCCTTGGCGAGCCCGCCGTACCATGGCCAAATGGCGATGTCTGCGATCGTGTAAGCTTCTCCTGCAATATACTCGTTGTCAGCCAAGCGCTTATCGAGGACATCGAGTTGCCGTTTCGTCTCCATGGCAAACCGGTCGATGGCATATTCAATCTTAGTCGGCGCATAGGCATAGAAGTGACCAAAGCCGCCGCCGAGATAGGGTGCGCTTCCCATCTGCCAGAACAGCCAGGACAGACATTCAGCGCGAGCGCTGACTTCAGTGGGCAGAAACGCGCTACCGAATTTCTCGGCGAGATACATCAGAATTGAACCGGATTCGAAAACCCTGATCGGCTTGGGGCCGCTGCGATCCATGAGGGCAGGGATCTTAGAGTTCGGATTGATTTCGACAAAGCCGCTGCCGAACTGATCGCCATTTCCAATGCGGATCAACCAGGCATCGTACTCTGCGCCGGTGTGACCAAGAGCCAGGAGTTCCTCCAACATCACCGTAACTTTGACGCCATTGGGCGTTCCCTGGGAATAGAGTTGGAGGGGGTGGCGGCCGACAGGGAGTTCCTTCTGGTGGGTGGGGCCGGAAATCGGCCGGTTGATGTTTGCGAACTTGCCGCCGTTTTCCTTGTCCCATGTCCAGACTGTCGGTGGCGTGTAAGGGGTCGAGTCAGTCATTCCGTCGCTCCGGCGTCAGCTGCTTAAAAAAGGAAGGGGCTATGCGTGAATACGTTGGCCCTTGTCATACCGTAAATCGTATCGCCATCGAGGTTATCTGCATTTCCGGCCTTATCTGTGGTTCCCGGAGAGGCGGGGCAAGAGGCCGCTCCATAATCTTGAACAGAAAGCCGTTGGTGCTTCCGGAATCGGAATTGACACTCACCATCCGAAATTATCTCGAATTGTATATTGAGCAAAAGCCCGGATATGAAATCAACGTGATCTCACCAAGATCATTGAAACCGAGCTGGCCTTTCATATAGACCGTGAGCCGTCGACGTGCCCGTCGCTGAAGGATGCCTGATCGTGCAAAACAATCTCTCCCCGCCGTCCCAGCTCTCGCTGTCCAAAGACAAAATCCGGGTCCTGCTGCTTGAAGGTGTCAATCAGAGTGCTGTGCAACTGATCGAGTCCGCGGGCTATTCCAATGTGACACGTTTGCCAAAGGCACTTGACGGCGATGCTCTGAAGGAAGCTATCAAGGGCGTGCACCTCTTAGGGATTCGCTCGCGGACGCAGATCACCCCTGATGTGCTTGCCGCCGCGGATCGGCTTATTGCGATCGGCTGCTTTAGTGTCGGCACCAATCAGGTGGATATCGACAGCGCCCGCTGTAGCGGAATTCCCGTCTTCAATGCGCCGTTCTCCAATACGCGCAGCGTGGCTGAACTGGTGATAGGCGAGATCATCATGCTGTTTCGCCGGCTTGGCCCGCGCTCCAATGCGGCTCATGAGGGACGATGGGACAAGTCTGCGAAGGACAGCTACGAAGTCAGGGGCAAGACCCTCGGCATTGTCGGCTACGGCAACATCGGCTCGCAACTGTCGTACCTCGCCGAAGCGATGGGGATGAGGGTCATCTTCTTCGATCACACGGACAAGCTCCGTCATGGCAACACCGAGCCGTGTGCCAGTCTCCATGAGCTGCTGGCGCAGAGTGACGTGGTCACCCTGCATGTGCCCGAGACGCCAGCGACCCATGGTATGATCGGTCGAGAGGAGATCCGCGCGATCAAGCCGGGGGCGTATTTCATCAACAACAGCCGCGGTACGGTCGTCGATTTGGAGGCGCTTGCCGAGGCTCTCAAGGAAGGCAGGCTCCGTGGCGCTGCAGTTGACGTTTTTCCTGTTGAACCGGGCTCGAATGCCGAGCGTTTCACAACGCCTCTGCAGGGTCTCGAGAACGTTATTCTGACCCCGCATATCGGAGGATCGACCGAGGAGGCGCAGGAACGCATTGGTGCCGAGGTCGCCCGAAAACTCGTCGACTACAGTGATACGGGCTCCACGATGGGGGCTGTCAATTTCCCGCAGGTTCAGCTCCCGGCACGCCCCTTGGGGACACGATTCATTCAGGTTCAGCGCAACGTGCCGGGCATGCTCGGGCGGCTGAATGAAGTGCTGGCCCGCCACTCGGTCAATATCGCTGCTCAGTACTACGAAACCAGCAACGACGTCGGTTATGTGGTTCTCGACGCGGATGCTTCAGCGGCGGACAGTCAGCGTGTGCTTGCGGACATCCGAGCGCTGGAAGGCACGATCCGGGCCAGGCTGCTCTACGAGCACAAAATCTGAGAAAATCCCTCGTTTCACGAGGGATACTTGAAAACGGAGTTGGTTCGCGAACGGATAGGCGGTACAAAAAAGAACCGCGCACAACAGCGGCGGCAATAACACGGGCCGGGATGAACCCGGCTCCCATCCGGGGCGAATTCTTCCATGAATCAGACGACGAGTCCTGACGTGGCCGCCGATGCGCGCGCCCGCGCGAATGTAAAGCGGCTTGCTGTCGCCCAGGCGCTCGGCGGCGCCAATTCCGCCGTCATTTTCGCCACCGGGGCCATCGTCGGTTCGACGCTCGCGCCGAACGCTTCGCTCGCCACCGTCCCGCTCTCGGTCTACGTGGTCGGCCTTGCTTCCGGGACTTTGCCGACCGGGATGATCGCACGTGCCTACGGCCGCCGCGTCGCATTCATGGTGGGTAGCGGCGCCGGGGCGTTGTGTGGGGCACTCGCTGCGATCGCGATCATCTATGGATCGTTCGCTTTGTTTTGCTGCGCGACGTTCTTCGGCGGCTTTTACGGCGCAGTGACGCAATCCTATCGTTTTGCTGCCGCGGACGGCGCCAGCGCGGCCTATCGGCCGAAAGCGGTGTCGTGGGTCATGGCGGGCGGCGTGTTCGCCGGCGTGCTTGGCCCACAGCTCGTGCAGTGGACCATGAACATCTGGCAGCCCTATCTGTTCGCCTTCAGCTTCGTGGCGCAGACAGTTGTGGCGCTGATCGCGATGGCGCTGTTGTCCACAGTGGATGCGCCAAAGCCTGCTGCGGCCGATCTGCATGGTGGTCGCCCACTCGGCGAGATCGCGCGACAGCCGCGCTTCATCGCGGCTGCCATCTGCGGCATCGTCTCCTACGCGATGATGAACTTGGTGATGACATCGGCACCGCTCGCCATGAAGATTTGCGGGCTCAGCATCAGCGATTCCAATTTCGGCATTCAATGGCACATCGTGGCGATGTACGGACCGAGCTTCTTCACTGGTTCGCTGATCGCACGCTTCGGGGCCTCCGCCGTCGTTGCCGTCGGACTTGCGCTGGAAGCGGTTGCCGCAATCATCGGAATCTCCGGGATCACGGCGATGCACTTTTGGGTCGGGCTCATTGTGCTCGGGCTCGGCTGGAATTTCGGCTTCGTCGGCGCATCTGCGCTGGTGCTGGAGACGCACCGGCCGCAGGAGCGCAACAAAGTCCAGGCCTTCAACGATTTTCTCGTGTTTGGCATGATGGCAATCGGGTCATTCTCGTCAGGGCAGGTGCTTGCCGTCTACGGCTGGTCGACCGTCAATATGGTGGTGTTCCCGCCTATCCTGATCGGTCTCGCTGCACTGGTGATGGCTAGCATCGTTCGCCGACGAGAACGCGCTGTTGCAGGAATTCTCGACTAGTTTGGTGCCAGGCCCCAATTATTCGGCAGTGTTGCGGCTGTTTCCAGCGAGCGCGATGTGGTTAACGCAATGCCGCTCAAATCGCGGAGAAGGATTTCCGCTCTGCGCGCTGCGAAGTAGGAAAACTCTCTCTCGACGGTCTCGCGAGGGGAACAACCTCCTTAATTTTCCCGCGTTATAGACCGTTTCGTGCGCGGGCACTAAATATTGGCCAATTCTTGAGCGTTTTCATTGGATTGGCTGAGGAACGCGTATCATGCCCGCTATCCCGGTTTCCGCAGGTTTTGCGATCGGCCTCGTTTTCGGGGTTGTTGGACTGCTCAGCGGTTTCTGTCTTTTGAGCAGCCTGCGCGACTGGTGGACCACCAACGACGGGCGCAAAATTCGCAGCTTTTCCGTCGCGCTGGCAGTCGCACTCATCGGTACTCAGCTTGTGGCGGGAGTTGGTCTCGTTGATATCGCCCACTCGCTCTATCTCCAGCCGTCTTTTTCGGCGCCGGTGATGTTCGCCGGTGGTCTGCTGTTCGGCTTCGGCATGGTGCTTTCGAACGGCTGTGCGTCTCGTGCGCTGGTGTTGCTCGGTAAGGGCAATCTTCGCTCGCTCGTCGTGATCGCTATCATCGGCATCATGGCGCAAATGACGCTGAAGGGATTGCTGGCGCCTGCACGCCTTGCAGTGATGCAGTGGACACAGATTTCGCCTTCTGCCGTTTCGGCACCAGCCTTGCTGACCGCCGCGGGCATTGACGAGCTGGTTGCACGCGTTGCCGTGACGCTAATCGCGAGCGGCGCCCTGTTGATCTTTGCATTCTCCGACAGCCAGTTCCGGAAGTCCTATGGCCAAATTGCTGCTGGCCTCATCGTCGGTCTGTTGGTGGTCGCCGGCTGGCTCACCACCGGCTGGCTTGGCGCGGACGAATTCAACCCCATTCCGGTCACCTCGCTGACCTTCGTTTCGCCGATTGCCGATAGTGTGCAGTACACGATGCTTTCAACTGGCATGACGCTCAGCTTCGGCATTGCGTTGGTAGCGGGCGTGCTTACAGGCAGCCTTGCGACCGCCGTCCTCACCGGACGCTTCAAGCTCGAGGGGTACAATTCCCCGGACCACATGCTGCGTTCGGTTTCAGGCGCAGCGTTGATGGGGATCGGTGGCGCGATGGCCTTCGGTTGTTCCATTGGCCAGGGCCTCACAGGCCTGTCCACGCTGGCTATGCCGTCGTTCATCGCAGCCGCAGGCATTGTGGTGGGCGCCGCTGTCGGCATTCGTGGCGCCGTTGTGATCCCGGCGCTGGCGACGCGGTAATCATTCATTCGTTGCCAGTAAATTTTATAGCCGCACTGCGCATAGCTTTGCGGGAATGGTTGGCTTACATCATGGTCATTGGCCGCAGATTGCGGGCTGGTGTCCTGAATCCAAAGTTCGCCTCATCGTGCTGCGCGCCCTGTAGCGAACTTTGGATTCGAGAGGACACTAGCAAAAATATGAATCTAGCGCGGTTTTGGATCTGACGTTCGTATGATGGACTCGCGGTTAATTCTGATACGAACGTCAGATCCACCGCACTAGAGGACCCAGCCGACATGAACCGACGAACACTGTTGCAATCGCTTTTCCTCGCTTTGCCGGGGCTGATGTGGCTGCGTCCGGCATCGGGGCAGACGAAGCCTTCCGAAAACAAGCCGGAATCCGATAAGCCCTTCGCCGAGCATTTCCTTGTCCTGCAATTGTCCGACTCCGATCCGAAAAAGGAGCGGTTGGTGCTGAGCGTCGCCAGCAATGTGCTTAAAGCCTATGGGCCGGACAAGGTCGCGGTCGAGGTCGTGGCCTTTGGTCCCGGCATTGATCTGCTGCGTGACACTAATGAATACCGATCTTTGGTCGATAGCCTTGTGACCCAGGGCGTGCGTTTCGATGTGTGCGGCAACACGCTCGATACCATCGAGCACGAGACCGGCAAGCGCCCGGCTATCAATCCGCATGCTGTCGAGGTGCAGGCCGGCGTTGAGCAAATTCTGAAATTGACCGAGCGCGGCTACACGCTCGTCCGTCCCTGATTGAGGAGATTTGAGATGCGATCTTTGTTGAATGCATTCGCGGCGGTGTTGATGCTGGCCGCCACAGTGTCGTCCTCTTTCGCCGCGGATGCAAAGGAACACCGTGTTGCCATTCAGGTCGACCAGAACGATCCGGCGGTGATGAATCTCGCGCTCAACAACGCAACCAACATGATGGAATATTACAAGTCCAAGAACGAGACGGTGCAGATCGACATCGTGACCTACGGTCCCGGCCTGCACATGCTGCGCGCGGATACATCGCCAGTGCACGACAGGATCAAGCAGATTGTGGACGCGAGCTTCCCCTCCAACATCAAGTTCTCTGCATGCGAAAACACGAAGCAAGGCATGGAGAAGCGAGAGGGCAAGGCAATCAGCATTATCCCGGAGGCCGAAGTGGTGCCATCCGGTGCGGTGCGGCTGATCGAGTTGCAGGAGCAGGGCTGGAGTTACCTGCGGCCCTGATAGTTTCTATTTCAGAGGCCGGTTTCTGCTGAGGAGACTAGTGTCCCGATTCCGAAGTTCGCATCATTGCGCCGCACCTTCGTTTGCGAACTTCGGAATCGAAGGACACTAGCAAGTTATTGATCTAGTGTGGCTTTGGTTCAGAAGTCCGCATTCCAGACTCGCCGCACAAATGATGCGGACTTCTGAATCGCCACACTAGCCCAGCTTCGCATAATTATGTCGCGGGGCGAGCCATCGACCAGAATGGCGATGCCGAGCCGCGCGCCGAGCACCATACCGCCGACCGCGAATGGCCAGGAGAGTGCGAGCATCGATCCGGCGCTGAGCCCCTGGCCAATGGTGCAGCCCCCGGCAAGAATGCCGCCGATGCCCATCAGCACTGCGCCTGACAGGTGCCGCCGCATCTCGTGATCGTCATCGAACGCTTCCCAGCGCAATTCGTCGGACCACCATGCCGCAGCGCATGAGCCGGCGATGACACCGAACACGCTGCCGACGCCGAAATCGGCAAAGCTGGAGACGTTCAGCAAACCGGCGAAGATCGCTTTGCCGACCGTCGACACGAATGTGAGGCTCTGCGGACGGGGCGGCCCGGCAAAGTCATCCGCAATGACAACAGTGACGATCCATCCTGCAACGATCAGCACACCAAGCACGATCCCGGCCGAGAGGAGGCGAGGCGTGCGCCGCAGGCGTGGATCGCCAAGCGCTAGCCAGCAGAGCGCGGCACCTGTGACCGCGGCGATGATAGCGCGCACGTCAAAGCCGATTGCGCGGGATGAGAGCGATGCAATCTCGGACGTCGTGCCTTCCGGCATCGCGACTGATAAATTCTCCAGCACGCTAATGCGAAAACCGGAAAACACGCCGCGTAGTGTCGCATAGGCGGTTGCGCCGAGCACAAGGACCACGATGAAGCCGCGCAGATCACCCGTACCGAGCCGGACGAGCGAGCCGAAGCCGCATGTGCCGACCATGGCCATGCCTACGCCGAACATCACTGAGCCGATCAGGATCGATACCAGGGGGAGAGCGGTCGGTGCGAAGGTGGTTTGTTCCGGATGGAGAATGCCTGCGATCACCAAGGCCTGAGTGCCGAGAATGGCGATGCCGAGTGCGAGGCCGAAAATGCGCAGCCGCCGGCTGTCGCCCCCCATCAATGCATCTTCGACTGCGCCGAACGTGCACAGCCGGGCGTGGCGCACGGCAAAGCCGGCCACTGCCCCGATGGCGAAGCCACCCAATGCTTGTATCCAGGCAGACATATCCTGCATGGACCGTCCTCCCGTCTTCGGCGCAGAGTTTTAGCCTTCCTAGTGGTCCGATTCTAACGTTTGCATCCCGTTTCAGCAGGTTCACACTGCAAACGTTAGAATCAAAAGGACCACTAGCGACTATGAGATTCTAGTGGAGTCCTGGATTTGACATTCGCTTTCAGAACTTGCTGCAAGGTCAGTAGCGAATGTCAAATCCACTCCACTAGCTATTCCACGTCCGCCTGCCGGGATTGGCAGGTTTATTTCTTGCCGGCAGCCGTGTCGGGCGCGCAGAAGATGTCGTAGACGACCGAGATCACGCGGCGCACATCGTCGTCGGCGAGGCTGTAGTAGATCGTCTTGCCGTCCCGCCTTGTGTCTACCATCCCGTCATATCGCAACCGCGCGAGTTGTTGTGAAACAGCGGACTGACGAAGGGAGAGAATGTTTTCCAGCTCGGTTACTGACCGTTCGCGCTCGGCGAGCAGACAGAGCAGCAAGAGCCGGTTCTCGTGCGACAGTGCTTTCAGGAAATTGCTGGCCTTGCGGGCCTTGCGCATCAACTGGTCGAGCTCCGGCGAATACTCAGCGCCGTCGCGAAGTTCAGTTTCCAGGTCGGATGAAAGGATCGATGTCATGGCGGTCATATCGCTTAGATTCGATTGGGTTCATGCGATGGTGGGGTAAGCTTCGCTGTGAGCGCGTCCAGCAATCCCCAGAATGAATCGTCGTTGCTATAGCCGGTGATCCGTCCCACTTCGCGGCCGTTATCCACCACCACGAAGGTCGGCGTGTAGCGTACCGGTGATGCGAGGGTGACGCCACTGGCTCTCTGGTCCTGGATGTCGATGCGTCGCAGTGGCAGTGATTTGGATTCCGGCGTCTTTTCATAAAGCGAGCCGACATCGCGGTCCCACCGTTGGCAATAGACGCAGCCCGCCTGCTCAAACATCAACAGCTCGGATGCCTGCGCCACGACGGGCAAAAGCATACCTGCCGCTACCACAGCGGCGATCAGAGTTGATGTTTTTACGAATGTCCTTGCAAACATCTGGTACATATATACGAATTCGCATGTTTATACCAGTGTGGTGGATCTGACGTTCATATCGGCCGCGAGACCGTCATACGAACATCAGATCCAAAACCACACTGGATTCATACTTTTGCTAGTGCCCTCTGACGTTCGTAAACGAGCCAGCCACAAGCTCATACGAATGTCAGAACCGGGGCACTAGAGGCTAGGAAAATCAGTGGTTTCTTCAGTTTCCTTCATCGGAGCCATGGGCGCGGGGGTGTTGTCATTCTTGTCGCCGTGCGTCTTGCCGCTGGTGCCTCCCTATCTGTGCTTCCTGGCCGGGATCAGTCTTGAAGATCTAGCGGGGGACGAAAAAGCTTCTCAGTGGCAGCCGAACTGGCGCGTGGTGGCGCTCGCTTTTGCTTTCGTGCTCGGCTTCGCGACGGTCTTCGTCGCACTTGGGGCGTCGGCCTCGATCCTGGGAAAGGTCGTCACGGCGCATTTCGATACGCTCGCCATCATTGCGGGCCTGCTAATCATTGTGCTTGGCCTCCACTTCCTCGGTGTGTTCAGGATCGCTTTGCTGTTTCGTGAGGCTCGGTTTCAGACCGTGAGCAAGCCGGCGGGTTTTGTCGGTGCCTATCTGGTGGGGCTGGCTTTCGCATTTGGCTGGACGCCCTGCGTCGGGCCTGTGCTCGCTACTATCCTGATGGTCGCCGGTGTCGAAACATCAGCTGCGCGAGGTGCGCTGCTGCTCGGAGCGTACGCACTCGGTATTGGAATTCCTTTCCTGTTGGCGTCGCTGTTCTCCGGCATGTTCATGCGATTGATGCAGCGGCTGCGCGCGCACATGGCTGCTATCGAGAAGGTGATTGGCGGCGCTCTTGTTCTGACAGGCGTTCTGTTTTTGACTGGCGGCATGCCGCGCATCGCAGGCTGGCTGCTCGAGACATTTCCGGCCTTCGGGTCGATCGGCTGAATCTGGAGAATTGCTCGTGCCGACACAAAAGGGCTTAATGACGAGACGACAAGCAGTCGCCGCGCTTGGTGTTGGGGCGTTGAGTTTGCGGGCCGCACCGGCCTTTGCGAAGGCGACGCTGAGTGATGATGGGCTTTACCAGATGGATTGGTATCTGGAGAGCTTCCTCGATGTCTCCGACGATCTTGCAGGGGCCACGGCGAAGGGCAAGCGCTTCGCGATCATGTGGGGGCTGAAGGGCTGTCCGTCCTGCAAGCGGATGCATGAGGTCCATATGATGGACCCGAAGATCGAAAACTACATCCGCGACAATTTTGAGATCCTGCACTTGAACCACATCGGTTCGCGTGAAGTGACCGATTTCGACGGCCGCAAGCGCAGCGAGAAGGCGTTCGGCGAAGCCTACGGAATTCGGTTCACACCGACGATCCAGTTCTTTCCGGAATCGACCACGGGGCTTGCTGCTTTGAGCGGTCAGGCTCGCGAAGTGGCTCGTATGCCTGGGTTGCTAGAGCCAACGGAGTTTCTCGCGATGTTCCGTTACGTGCGCGAAAAGGGCTATGAGTCCGCGCCGTTTCCGGAATGGCTCAAGAAGCAGGTTTGATCCTGTTTCTCTGCCTTAGAAGTCCAGCTTGTCCTGAATAGCGGCGATGCCAGCCTTGGCGCACGCCTCGTCCGCGTCGCCACCCGGCGCACCCGACACGCCTATAGCGCCAAGTGTGGAACCGCCGGCCTCAATCATGAGGCCCCCGCCGATAATCACCACATTGGGTAGATTGCGCAGACCAGCCTGCATCATGCCCGGCTGGCTGATGGCGTTGAGCTCGGACGTGCTGTTGCGGAATGTTGCTGCAGTCCAGGCCTTACCAGAAGCAGTCGGCGGCGTGTGAGGGCCGGCGAAACGGTCGCGCAACAGAACTTGCGGCGTGCCGAAACGGTCGACCACAGCCACGGCAACCTGATAGCCGCGCTTCTGACAATCGGCGAGGGCCGCGCGTGCGGCGTCGAGCGCTAGCTCGAGACCGAGCGACTTGTAAGTGACGGTCGCTTCTTGCGCCCGCGCCGGAGACGAGATGAGGACGCAGAGCGCCGACGCAGCAAGTAGGTGTTGCAACCTCATCTCTCACTCCATGTCAGGATGTTATGACCGCCGCTTACTTGTTGACCGGAGATTCCGGATCAAACAGGAACGCGATGATGTCTTTGATCTGCTGTTCGTTCAGCACATGGTTCACACCGAAGCGCGGCATGTTCGAGCAAGCGTAAAACGCCTGCGAGTCGTAGACCTTGGTGTAGGCGCGCTTGATCTCTTCCGGATCGTATTTGCGGTCCTTGCCGTAGTGCGTGAGGCTCGGTCCGAGCGTGCCGAAGCTGAGCTCCTTTTGCTCCATCTGGTGGCAGGCATAGCAGTTACCGCCGCTCACAGTATTCGGTGGATCGGAGAATTGTCCGCCACGGCCGTTGTTGGCGATCTTTGCGCCTGACTTCCAGTCGCCGAGGAATTTTCCGTCCGCGGGATAAACCACGCGTGCCAGCTCCCGCGCCGTGATCTTGTTGGCTTCTTCGGCGGGGACCTCGTTATGATACTTGTTGCAGGCCTTCAGCGTTTCATCCGGCTGAATACGTGCCTGCCACTCCGGCGGCGCCTTGCCGAAGGTCGATTTCAAATAGGACTCGACCACGGCGGGGTCGATCGGCTTGCTTGCGGTCTGAGCCGATGCGGCAAACGGAAGGCCTGCCAAAGTGCCGGCAGCAACAACGAGCGCGGCTAGTTTCAAAGTCGTTTTCATGTTGCGCTCCTTACCGCTTGATCGAGGGAACATTGATTTCGCCGCCGGCTGCCTGCTTCTGCAGGAAGACCGTCAACGCGGTGAGGGCATCAGACCCATATTCCGGCACGGGCCAGCGTTGCTGACGATAACAATCCCACAAGCGATGCTGCATCGTGCGCACAGCGCTTTGCGACACGCGATAGGTCGGCCATCCGCCCATCGTCTCCTGTGCGGGTTTGCCGGGCTTCGAGAAGTTCGGCAGTCCCTGCAGACGAATACGCTTGCCTTCGTCGGCGTGGCAGGTCGCGCAGGAGAAATCGTTCACGCCGCCGCGGGTGTAGAAGAGCGCTTCGCCGACCGCTGCCATTTCCTGTTCCTTCGGATGGCTCAGCGGAATGTCGATCTTCATGCCGCTCGACTTGTTGGCGATAAAGGCGACGAGGTCTTCCATGTCGGACGGCTTGCCCGGACCGGAGAAACGACGGGCAACCACATCTTTCGTGTCTAGGTCCTGAATATTCTGCATGCACCAGAGCAGCCGCTGCTCGAGATCCATCACCTTGTCGGCATCGGCGAAATAGCGTGGCAATTTCGCGAACGCACCTTCGAGTTTACCGGCACCGAGCCCTAGATCGCATCCTTCAAGGGAGACGTTCTTCGTGCCGCGCTTCTCTTTCCACAGGGCCTCGCCGCGATCGACCGCGAGGAAGCCAGGGTTCGACATGGGATCGGAGATCATCTCACGATAGCGTTCGATCTCCTTTTCTGCCGCGTCCTGGGCGCGAACGCTAAAGCTCGACACAAAAAGCACAGCAACGGCTATCGCCGACCAGATGATGGTCCGTTTCATTCGTCTCCTCCACTCCGTCGGACCGTCTTTTGCGGTCCGCCCGGCTTTTACCTCAGCCTGAACATCTTTACATTCAAAAAAAACAATATAATGATGTGAGCAGATCATGATAGATCACACTTGGCATCGTCAAGCGATACTATCGTCAGGGATTAAGTAGAAGTCCCAGGAGGAATTTCGATGAATTTCAAGCAGGTTGAACCAACTCGTCGCGAAGCGCTGACGCTTGCGGCCGTCGCGGGACTCGCGGCGTTTCTCGCGCCGAAAATGCTGCTCGCGGACGAAGCCGCGGTCGCAGCCGAGATCAAGAAGCTCTACGGCGACAAGAAAATGGAGAGCGGCAAGATCAAGCTCGACGTGCCTGAAATCGCCGAAAACGGCCTGGTCGTGCCGATCAACATCGAAGTCGAGAGCCCGATGACCGATTCGGACTACGTGAAGGCTGTGCACGTCTTCGCTGACGGCAACCCGCTGCCGGGCGTTGTCACCTACCGCTTCACGCCGGCTTGCGGTAAGGCGTCCGCCTCGACCCGCATGCGCCTCGCGCAGACCCAGAACATCGTTTGCATCGCTGAAATGTCGAACGGTAACCTGCACATGGCCAAGTCCAATGTGAAGGTGACCATCGGCGGCTGTGGCGGCTGATCGATCCGCCAACAGCATCAACAGCAAGAAATTCAGGCAAGGAATTTTCCCATGGCCACCAAACCTACCCCGCGCGTTCGTGTTCCGGCCTCGGCAAAGCCCGGCGAACTGATCGAGATCAAGACTCTCATTTCGCATGAAATGGAATCGGGACAGCGCAAGGATTCAGCCGGCAAGATCGTGCCGCGCAAGATCATCAACAAGTTCACCGCTTCCTTTAACGGCAAGACGGTGTTCGAGGCCGACTGGAATCCCGCCATCTCGGCGAATCCTTATCAGTCGTTTTTCTTCAAGGCGTCCGAGAGCGGCGAGTTCACCTTCACCTGGAAGGATGACGATGGCTCGGATTACACGGCGACGAACAAGCTGACCGTTGCCTGACGTTCGGCTTCCCGGCGCGTGACCTCCAATGCGTGACATGGGGTCGCGCGCCGATAGCGCTTCAAGATAAATGGCCTTCATATGAAAGGCCCAAGAACGGCCCAAGGGTGGATCGATGATATCGAGGCGGGAATTCCTGCAAGCGACGGCGGCTGCGTCAGCGTTGATGATTGGCAGCGGTGCAGGATCGTTGGGACGCGTGGCCGCACAGCAGCGCCTGACGCAAGCGGACATCACGCGGTTTGATCCGCTCGGCACCGTAACCATTCTCTATATCGCCGATACACATGCACAGTTGATGCCGGTGTATTTCCGCGAGCCGTCGGTCAATCTCGGTGTGGGCGAAGTGCGCGGACTACCGCCGCATCTCACTGATGGCGAGTTTCGAAAATACTTCAACGTTGCGGCAGGGTCGGCAGATGCCTACGCGCTGACCGCAGATGATTTCGTGTCGCTGGCCCGCAACTATGGGCGCATGGGTGGCATGGATCGCATTGCAACGCTCGTGAATGCGGTGCGTGCAGAACGTGGTGCGGACAAGGTGCTGCTACTCGATGGCGGCGATGCCTTGCAGGGGAGCTGGACCTCGCTGCAGACCAAGGGGCAGGACATGGTGGACATCATGTCGGCGCTCAAGCTCGATGCTTTGACGGGACACTGGGAATTCACATATGGCGATGAGCGCCTGAAGGAGATCGTCGATAAGGCGCCGTTCGCATTCCTCGCACAGAATGTTCGTGACAACGAATGGCAAGAGCCGGTTTTCGAAGCGCGCAAGATGTTTGAGCGCGGCGGCGAGAAGGTTGCAGTGATCGGACAGGCGCTGCCGCGTACGGCGGTGGCCAATCCGCGCTGGATGTTCCCGAAGTGGGAGTTCGGCATCCGCGAGGAAGACATCCAGAAGCAGGTCGACGAAGCGCGTGCCGATGGTGCCAGCGTCGTTGTGCTCCTCTCGCATAACGGTTTCGACGTCGATCGCAAGCTTGCCGGGCGCGTGAAGGGGCTCGATGTGATCCTCACCGCGCATACGCATGATGCCATGCCGGGGCTGATCCGCGTGGGCGAGACAGTGCTCGTCTCTGTCGGCTCACATGGCAAATTCCTGTCGCGCCTCGACATTGAGGTGAAGGACAAGAAGGTCAAGGACGTTCGTTTCAAGCTGATGCCGGTGTTCTCCGACGCGATCAAGCCGGATGCGGCGATGACCGCGCTGGTCGAAAAGGTGAGGGCGCCATTCGCAAAAGATCTCGCGCGCACTATCGGCAAAACGGATTCGCTGCTCTACCGTCGCGGCAACTTTAACGGCACGTTCGATGACCTGATCTGCAACGCGATGCTGTCCGAACGCGACGTCGAAATCGCGCTGTCGCCGGGCTTCCGTTGGGGTAGTTCACTTCTTCCGGGTGACGCCATCACCTGGGAAGACATCACCAACGAGACCGCGATCACCTATCCGAATTGCTATCGCAACGAGATGACCGGCGCGCAGCTTAAGGACGTGCTGGAAGACGTCGCCGACAACATCTTCCATCCCGATCCTTACTTCCAGGGCGGTGGTGACATGGTTCGCATTGGCGGCATGGGCTACGCGATCGATGTGTCGAAGCCAATGGGATCGCGCATCTCGGAGTTGACGCATCTCAAATCCGGCAAGCCGATCGAAGCATCGAAAACATACACCGTGTCCGGTTGGGCAAGCGTGAATCAAAACACGCAAGGCCCGCCGATCTGGGATGTCGTTGCATCTCATATCTCGAAACAGGGCACGGTGAAGATCGAGCCGAACACCGCGGTGAAGGTGACGGGAGCCTGAGCATGGCAATTCATCGCGCCGAATTGCGGGCAACATATTCACATATTTGGATAAATAGAAAGGATGCCGCATGAGCGACCAATCATCTGCGGATATTCGCAGTCGCCGCCGCTTCCTTGCTGGTGCTGGCGTTGCCGGAGCTGGCGCTGTGCTTTCGGCCATTCCCGCCGTTGCAGGTGAGAGCGCGAAACCTGATCCGTTGATCACTGAGGTCCAGGATTGGAATCGTTATCTCGGTGACGGTATCGACAAGCGGCCTTACGGCATGCCGTCGAAGTTCGAGAAGAACGTCATTCGCCGCGATGTGTCGTGGCTGACGGCCTCCGCGGAATCTTCCGTCAACTTTACGCCGCTGCATGAGTTAGACGGTATCATCACGCCATCGGGTCTGTGCTTCGAGAGGCATCACAGCGGTGTCGCGGAAATCAATCCCGCCGATCACCGCCTGATGATCAACGGCATGGTCGAGAAGCCGCTTGTCTTCACCATGGAAGACATCAAGCGCATGCCGCGCGTGAATAAGATCTATTTCCTCGAGTGTGCGGCTAATTCAGGAATGGAGTGGCGCGGTGCGCAGCTCAACGGCTGCCAGTTCACTCACGGCATGGTGCACAACGTCATGTACACTGGCGTCCGGTTGAAGACGCTGCTGGATGAAGCGGGCCTCAAGCCGAACGTCAAATGGCTGATGCTGGAAGGCGCCGACGCGGCCGGTATGAATCGCTCGTTGCCGATCGAGAAGGCGTTGGGCGATGTCATTCTCGCGTTCGCTATGAACGGCGAAGCGCTGCGGCCCGAACAAGGCTATCCGCTGCGTGCGGTGATTCCTGGTTGGGAAGGCAACCTCTGGGTGAAGTGGATTCGCCGCATCGAAGCGGGCGATCAGCCATGGCAGACCCGCGAGGAGACCTCGAAATACACCGATCTTCTGGCAAACGGCCGATCGCGCAAGCACACGTTCATCATGGATGCGAAGTCGGTGGTGACCAATCCGTCGCCACAGGCTCCGCTGAAGTACAAGGGGCGGAACGTGTTGAGTGGCTTCGCATGGTCCGGCCGCGGCACGGTCAAGCGTGTCGATGTGTCGATGGATGGCGGTCGCAACTGGCAGACCGCGCGGATTGACGGGCCGGTGCTCGATAAGTCGCTGGTGCGCTTCTACGTCGATTTCGACTGGAATGGTCAGGAACTGATGATCCAGTCCCGCGCGATGGACTCCACTGGTTACATGCAACCGACGAAGGATGAGTTGCGCAAGGTGCGCGGTGTGAACTCGATCTACCACAACAACGGCATCCAGACCTGGCTGGTTCGCTCGAGCGGAGAAACCGAGAATGTCGAAATTGGTTAAATTCTTCGCCGCTGCTTTGTTGTCCGGTACTGCTGTTGCGGCAGTCACGCCTTACGTCTCGGCGCAGCAAATTGCCGCACGGCAGCCTGCCGTGTCTTCACCTAAGCTGGGCCTTGGACGTCCCGCCTTGCCGGAAGAGATCAAGGCCTGGGACACGGATGTCCGGCCGGACGGCAAGGGCCTTCCCGTCGGCAAAGGCACGGTCAAGCAGGGAGACGCAATCTTTCAGGCGCAGTGCGCGAGTTGTCACGGTGAATTCGGTGAAGGCGTTGGCCGCTGGCCTGTGCTTGCAGGCGGTGCGGGTACGCTGAAAGCCGATCGGCCCGACAAGACGGTGGGGTCGTTCTGGCCGGATCTGTCAACCGTGTACGATTACATCAAGCGTGCGATGCCTTACGGCAATGCGCGGTCCTTATCGGATGACGATGTCTACGCGCTGGTTGCCTATATCCTGTCGATAAATGACATCATCAAGGATGAGAACTTTGAACTGAACGAAAAGAATTTTACTTCGATCAAGATGCCGAATGCGGATGCTTTCTATGATGATGATCGCGAGACTGCAGAAAAGCAGTTCTGGAAGAAAGATCCGTGCATGAAAGACTGCCGTAGTGCGCCCAAGGTGACGGGACGGGCCATCTCGGTCGACGTGACACCAGACGGCAAGGCTGGCCCGAAGGTCGACTGATGAAGTTACTGAACCCGCTAGCGGTGATCGTTTGCCTGCTGACGGGTTCGGCTTTCAATGTGGTGTCCGCAGGCGACCGCGAGTTGGGCCAATATCTTTCGGCTGAATGCCTCGCCTGTCACCAGTCCTCCGGAACCGTCGCAGGAGGCGTACCATCGATCACCGGCTGGCCTGAAGCCCAGTTCGTCGCGGTGATGACTGCTTACAAAAGCAAAGAGCGGGACAACCCTGTGATGCAGACCATCGCGGGACGACTTGCCGCAGATGATATAGCTGCACTCGCGACCTATTTTGGAGGACTATCACCCGCGCCGAAATAGCGCCTTTGAATGGCATTCAATGATCGGAGAGGGATGATGGGCATCAATCGCAGACAAATGCTGACCAGCACCGCGACGTTCGCCGGTGTGTTCGCTCTTGGTGCTCCTGCGGTTCTGGGGCAGGCGAAGCCCCGCGTTGTGGTGATCGGGGCTGGTGCGGGAGGGGCGACGGCCGCCAAATACGTCGCCAAGGAGAGTGCCGGCGCCATTGCTGTCACGCTTATTGAACCGAACGCAAGTTATCAAACCTGCTTCCACAGCAATCTCTATCTCGGTGGATTGCGAGATTATCCGTCGATCACGCATGACTACTCAGCGCTGACCAAGAACCACGGTGTCACCCTGGTCAAAGCGCGCGCGATGAAGATTGATCGCGACAAGAGGGAAGTCGTGCTCGCGGGTGACCTTCGTCTACCCTACGATCGTCTCGTGGTCTCTCCCGGTATCGATCTGAAGTATGACTCTGTCCCAGGGTGGTCGCTGGCTGCGGAAGAAAGCATGCCGCACGCTTGGAAGCCGGGCGCGCAAACACAGTTGCTGAAGAAGAAGCTGGACGCGGTGCCGGACGGAGGCGTCATTGTGATGGTCGCGCCGCCGAACCCCTATCGCTGCCCGCCCGGTCCCTATGAGCGCGTTTCAATGATGGCCTACACCCTCAAGGCCGCCGGCAAGGATCGCTGCAAGATCTTCATCATTGATCCGAAGGAGAATTTCTCCAAGCAGGCGCTGTTTCAAGAAGGCTGGGAAAGGCACTACAAGGGCATGATCGAGTGGCTCGGCCCGAAGGTGCATGATGGCCTGAAGTCCGTCGACCCTGCGAGCGGGACCGTGGTCACGGGCTTTGAAACCTACAAGAACGCAGCGCTCGTGAATGTCATTCCTGCTCAAATGGCGGGAGCCATTGCGCGCGATGCGGGCCTCGCAAATGCAAGCGGCTTTTGCGCCATTGATCCCACCAACATGAAATCCGTCGCTGATGCGAACATCTATGTGGTTGGCGATGCCTGTATCCCGGGAGATATGCCGAAATCGGCGTTCTCGGCGAACAGCCAAGCGAAGGTTGCGGCCATGATAATTCGCGGGGAGCTTTCATCGGCGCGCACGTTCCCAGCGCGCTATACCAATACCTGCTGGAGCCTGATCACTGCGGATGACTGTGTAAAGATCGGCGGCACTTATGAGCCCAAGGACGGCAAGATCGGAGCGTCATCCACCTTCGTGTCGCAGACCGGTGAGGCGGCGGATCTTCGCAAGCAGACGCAGGCCGAGAATATGGGCTGGTATGCCGGGATCACCGCCGACATGTTCACCTGATGTAGATTTTGAAGTGGACGTCGATCAGTTCACGAGCCGCCGCATATGCGGCGGCGGTGTGCGTGGTCCGCAGCCATCGAGCAGCGATAGAGGCTTGGAATTCGCCTTGGATCAAAGGGTTTACGAGGGCATGCGCCGGTATGTTGTCTAAACCGGCAATGCGATCGAATATTTGACCTGGCTGAGCGCAAAGCTCGATTCAATCGAGGCGATCCCGTCCAGTCTCGTCAGCTTGTTCTTGATGAAGGCCTCATAGGACGGCAAGTCCGCGGTGACAACGCGCAAAAGATAATCGCGATTACCCGTCATCAGATAGCATTCCAGGACTTCGTTCCATTTTGAAATCGCCCGCGCGAAGCGGTTGAGGTCTTCCTCTTTCTGGCGTTCCAGTTTGATGGAAATGAACACGCTCACGGGCAGGCCGACGGACTTCTGATCGACCATGGCGATATAGCGTGTAATGACGCCGCGTTCTTCCAAGAGCTTGACGCGGCGGTGGCACGGCGAAACTGACAAGCCAACCTGGTCCGCCAGTTCCTGCATGGTCACCCGGCTATCAGCCTGCAGAATCGCGAGAATTTTTCGGTCAATCGCATCCAGGTCGGTCATTGGGATAAAATCTCAATCAGCTATATTTTCGTGAGAATTTATCCTAATATTCCAGCGCTCGTCGATATGATTTGAGATTTTTCGACGATCGGCGAGGACTAGTGTGGTGGTTCAACCATTTTGCTGGTGCTGCCATGGCAATCGACCCATCCCGTCTGGAAATTCTTTCTGCCCTTGCGAAAAAGGTGCTGTGGCTGTCGTCGTGGACGATCCACCACGCCAACCATATTCGCCCTGACTCGGACGGTCTTAAAGTGGGTGGCCATCAGGCCTCCTCGGCATCGCTGGCGACGATTATGTCGGCGCTCTATTTCGGCGTGCTGAAGCCGGAAGACCGGGTTGCGGTGAAGCCGCACGCGAGTCCTGTCTTTCACGCGATCCAGTATCTGCTCGGACACCAGACACGCGATAAGCTCGAACACTTCCGCGGCTTCAAGGGTGCGCAGTCTTATCCATCACGCACCAAGGATACCGACGATGTGGACTTCTCGACCGGTTCGGTCGGGCTCGGTGTTGCGCAGACGCTGTTCTCGTCATTGGTGCAGGATTACGTCAAGTCCCATGGCTGGATGAAGGATCGGCCCGAAGGGCGCATGATCGCGCTGGTCGGCGATGCCGAGCTCGATGAAGGCAATATTTTCGAAGCGTTGCTGGAGGGCTGGAAGCAGGGCTTGCGGAATACGTGGTGGATTGTCGACTACAATCGACAGAGCCTCGATGCTGTGATCCGCGAAGGGGTGTGGGAGAAGCTCGAGACCATGTTCCACAACTTCGGCTGGGACGTGGTGATCGTAAAGTACGGAAAGCTGATGCAGGCCGCGTTCGCGGAGCCGGGCGGCGAGGCGCTTCGCCGCTGGATCGATACCTGCCCGAACCAGATGTACGCGGCGCTGTGCTTCCAGGGAGGTGCCGCATTCCGCAAGCATTTGCTCGATGATATCGGCGATCAGGGCGCCGTCACCGAGCTCATTGAGAAGCACAGCGACGAGGAGTTGCTCGCGCTGATGTCCAACCTCGGTGGCCACGATGTGGCGAGCATGCTCGAGGCTTTCGAGGCCATCGATCATGATCGTCCCGTCTGTTTCATCGCCTACACCATCAAGGGCGTCGGCCTGCCGTTCCAAGGGCACAAGGACAACCATGCGGGTCTCATGACCGTTGCCCAGATGGAAGCTTTCCGCAAGGCGCAGAAGATTCGTCCGGGTCACGAATGGGATCGCCTAGAGGGAATGCCGATCGATGCCGCACGCATCGAAGCGTTCCTCAAGAGCGTTGCCTTTGCGCGTGAAGGCACGAGGCGTCTTGACGCGCCAAAAATTGAAGTGCCGGAAGCTTTATCCGTTTCGCTCGCGCCGCGGATGTCGACCCAGCAGGGGTTCGGACTGATCCTCAACGAACTTGCGCGAAGCGAAACCAAGCTTGCGGAGCGCATTGTGACGACTTCTCCCGATGTCACCGTGTCGACCAATCTCGGTCCATGGGTTAACCGCCGTGGCCTGTTCGCCATGGCGGAGAAGGTCGACCTGTTCCGCAAGGAGAAGATTCCTTCGACGTTTGCGTGGGACTACTCGCCGAAGGGGCAGCACATCGAACTGGGCATCGCCGAGATGAACCTGTTCATCGCGTTGTCGGCATTGGGACTGTCACATTCGATCAACGGCGAGAGATTGCTCCCGGTCGGTACGTTGTACGATCCCTTTATCGAGCGCGGCCTCGATGCGTTGAACTATGCCTGTTATCAGGATGCGCGCTTCATGGTGGCCGCGACGCCGTCAGGTATCACGCTCGCGCCGGAAGGCGGTGCGCATCAATCGATCGCAACGCCATTGATCGGTATGGCGCAGGATGGCCTGGCTTCGTTCGAGCCGGCGTTCGTGGATGAATTGGCCGTCATCATGCGCTGGGGATTCAATCACATGCAGCGCGATGAGGATGGCGGATCGATCTATCTCCGTCTGTCGACACGCACACTCGATCAGGTTCAGCGTACGATGACGTCCGAACTGGAAAGCGATATTGCCGCGGGTGCCTACTGGCTGCGTAAGCCGGGTCCGAACGCTGAGGTGGTCATCGCCTATACCGGCGCAGTGGCCCCCGAAGCGATCGAGGCGACGGGATTCCTGGGTGAAGATCGTCGCGATATCGGCTTGCTTGCGATCACGTCCGCTGATCGGTTGGACGGAGGCTGGACAGCTTCGCGCAAGCGCCGGCGCAATGGTGGTCCGCGTGAACCCAGTCACATCGAGCAGTTGCTGGCTCCGCTGCCACGCGATTGTGGATTGATCACTGTGGTCGATGGTCATCCTGCGACGCTGGCATGGCTCGGCAGCGTACATGGTCATCGTGTGGAAGCGCTTGGTGTCCAGCATTTCGGTCAAACCGGGACCATCGGCGACCTTTACAAACACTACGGTCTCGACGCCAACACGATCATCGACGCGGCCGCGAGCCTGACATTTGGAGCGCCCATCCGTCACCGCAAGCTTGCGGTTTGATCGCGGTCATCAGTTTGCTTTCGGCGTGAATGGACCAGGAGGCGATCGTCCGATACATGCCGTAAAGGCAAGCCCGGCGATCGCAAACCAGACGGTCAGCCAAAAGCCGTCAATATAGGCAAGCACGTTGGCTTCGCGCTGAACGCGCGAAGCCAACGTCGCAATGCTGCGTGCTGGCGCGGTCGCGGCGTCGTCACTTGCGAAGTAGTTCGATAGCTTTGCCAACATATGCGTCACATCCACGCTGCCACTGGCGACGTGTTGACCTAGCAGGTTGGAATGAAGCTGCTCGCGAACACGCAGCCACGTCCCCATCAGCGCGATGCCGATTTCTGCTCCGCCAAGACGCATAATCTGGATGTAGGCGGCGAATGCGGTCGCGCGGGTCGGATCGGAATTGGAGAGAGCAATAATAATGATGGGCAGAAGAGTGAAGGCTTGACCAAGCGATTGCAACAAGACCATCGGTATAAAATCGTTGATGGCCCAATCATGTGTGACTTGGGTCCCTAGCAGTCCGGCCACAGCAAAGGCTGTCAATCCGATGATCAGAACGATGCGCGCATCGATCCGTCGCATCAGGTAGATCGACAGGGGGAGAGTCACCGCAATCGGCAGAACGCCGTAGATCAGGAATAGCGAACCTGTCTGTTCCGGTCTCAGCTGTGCAATGGCGGTCAGAAAATTTGGCGCGAGAGACGAATTGGATAGTGCTGTGAGCGTGTACAAAAGGATGACCACCAGCGCGAGGCCGATGTTGCGTGAAAATAGAACTTGAACATGTGCCCAAGGATTCTTGACAAGCGACTCGTTGATGAAGAAGCACGCTAGGAGAAATGCGCCGCCTGAGAGCAGGGCAATAATGGTTCCGGAGTCGAGCCAGTTGAGACGATTGCCATGATCGAGCCCTGCGTAAATCATCGCAACGGCGGTGCCCAGGAGCAGCATGCCGCCCCAGTCCGCTTCGCGGACTAGCTCGCGATTGACGGGGTCATGCGGGGTTCCGAGATAGACAAACAATCCCAGAAGCGGCGCGATGAAGATGTCTTGCCAGAACATCCACTGCCAGCCGAGATAATCAGCGTAGAAGCCGACGAGCGAAATGCCCGAATTCAGCGTGAACCCGACGCGGATCGCGTAGATCGCAATGGCCGGCAACCACCATTTCATTGGCAGGTTGCGGAAGATGATCATCAAGGTGGCAGGAACAAATGTTCCCAGCAGCAGGCCGTGGATAATGCAGAGCGCCATCAGCAGGCTGTAGTCCCGCGTGAGCGGGATGAGGAGTGACACGACGGCATAGATAAGGCTTGGAATGCCCAGCACGCGGCGAAGTCCAAATGCGGTGGCGAGCCACGCGACGGCGGGGGCGATCAGAATTTGCGATGCGGTCGCGGCTGTGCTCAGCCAGGCGCCTTCATCGAAGCCAAGCGAGAGACCACCTTTAAGATCCGGCAAACCGATTGTGAAAAGCCGGCTGTCGAAGTTAGCGAGGAATGCTCCCAGCAGAACCGCGCCGACTGCGAAGATGGGCTTAACTGACGTCCCGCCAGCCGATACGGGACCGCTTCGGATGACCTCACTTGCCGCCATTGGTGCTGGTCCCGCGAGCTTCGGAAGCCGCGGTCTCGCCAACGCGAATCCGGGTGACGACTGACATGCCAGGAAGAAGTTTTTCAAGCAGCGGTTGATCCTTGTCGAGCGCAATGCGGACGGGGATACGCTGAACCACTTTCGTGAAATTGCCGGTGGCGTTGTCGGGCGGCAGAAGTGCGAATTGGGACCCACTTGCCGGCGAAATGCGTTCGACCCGGCCGTGCAACGTTTCTTGGGGGAACGTATCAACTGTAATGTCGACGCGCTGACCGGGCTTTACATGTGTCAGCTGGGTCTCCTTGTAGTTTGCGATGACGTAGACATTCGGCAGCGGCACGACATTGATCAAATTGCTTCCGATGTTGACGTAATCTCCGGGCTGAACTTGGCGCTCGCCAATGACGCCATCGAACGGTGCAGTGATTTTGGTGTAGCCGAGGCGCAGACGGGCGGCCGCCAACATCGCTTGCGCGCCGAGTAAATCCGCTTGACGCTGTTTTTTGGTGCCTGCGAGCACCTCGAGTTGATGGCGTTGGGCGGCAATCACGGCTCGACTGGCGCGGACATCGGCCTGAGCCTTGGCATAATCGGCAACCGCCTGCTCAAGTTTTTGCCGCGTACCGGCTTCCGTTTTGGTGAGTGACTGCTGCCGCTCTTGTTCTTGACGCGCTTCGACTTCGTGGGCCTCTGCGGATACGCGTTGTGCTTCAGCCTGAGCGATGGTGGCGTATTGCAACTCGACCTGATTATCCAGGTTATCGAGCGCCGCCTTGGCGCCGGCAACACTAGCTTCCGCCTGCGCAACCTGCGCCTCGTAGTCTGCTGGGTCGATTTGAATCAGTAAGTCGCCCGCCTTGACGTGCTGGAAATCCTCAACCGCAACCACTTTCACTTCACCGGCGACCCGGCTGCTCAACCGTGTCGTCTGCGCGCGAACATAAGCATCGTTGGTAGTCTGAACGCTGGCGTTTCCGGTCCATGCATCCCAGCGTGCCGTCGCCAGCGCAACAAAGATGAAGGTGGCGGCTACGGCCAATACCGGGATCGCAAGACGACGCATTGCATTTTTCGAGGTAGATGAGACCGGCAGATCGTCAGCCGGGGCGGGAGATGGAGCCAAGGCTTTGGGCTCGCGACTGGGATTCAACTGTGTCACTGGTGTCCCGCAAGATCGGCCGATGCATAAATTATGGGTTTACATATTCTGACGTTTGATTATCGGCGGAAAGATGAGCGCCTTCAAGCTGGATCGGCGACAGCGTCGCTGACATTTCTTTGTTGTATAACGCTTGTACTGATGCGGCACAGTTCGCATGAGTTTCTCAATCCGCACCCTAACTTTCCGCAAAATCGCGAGTTGACCGGGGAGGCGAACATCATCACCATTGGTCCACTAGCAGCTTATATTTGCTAGTGGTTCTTTGATTCTAACATTTGCAAACGTATCTGCTGAAACGGGATGCAAATGTTAGAATCGAACCACTAGGATCAGGTGTTGAATGACCGAGTTATCCAGTCGCCAGTCCGACATCCTCAACATCGCACGCTCGTCGGGGCGTGTGACGGTGGATGATTTGGCGCGCCGGTTTGAGGTGTCTGCACAGACTATCCGTAAGGATCTTAACGATCTATGCGACCGCCGCTCGCTCACGCGCGTTCATGGTGGCGCCATTATCGCGTCCGGTGTCGAGAACGTCGCCTACGAGGCGCGCCGCTTCGTTGCTGCGGAAGAGAAGAAAGCGATCGGTGCAGCCGCGGCGGCCCAAATTCCCAATGGGTGCTCGCTCTTCATCAACATCGGCACCACGACGGAGGAGGTTGCCAGCGCGTTGACGTCGCATGAAGACTTGCTGGTCATTACCAACAATCTGAATGTTGCGATGATGCTCTATCGTCATCCACGCATCGAAGTCATCGTTGCGGGCGGCACCGTGCGGCGCTCGGATGGGGCGGTGATCGGTTCAACGGCCAACAGTCTGATCACGCAATTCAAGGTGGATTACGCCATTATCGGCGCGTCGGCGATCGACGAGGACGGCGCGCTGCTGGATTTCGACTATCGCGAGGTGCAGGCGGCGCAGGCGATCATTGCCAATGCGCGCAGCGTCATGCTGGTTGCGGACAGTACCAAGCTTCGACGCAGCGCACCGGTTCGCATCGCGCATCTCAGTCAGATCCAGACCTTCGTGACCGACGTTGCCTTGCCGGCCGGGCTGCAAAATATCTGCACCAGTCGCGGCATCGTCGTCATTGAGGCGATGCCGGACAAGCCGGCCGACCTCTGAACGTCTGTCGTTTCATTCGATCAAATCGCTCAGCGCCTCGCCTCGGCCGTCGGTAACGGCCGCTGGTGACAACCGCAATTTTCGGTTCCTTTGCCGCTTGCTTTCGTTTTTTGTTGTGATTTAATGGAAATCGAAAGCGAAATCGCTTAATTCGAAAAGAGCGATCGCCGGGGAAGCGCATTGGGACAGGTTTTCGACCTCGCAATCATTGGCGGCGGGATTAATGGCTGCGGCATCGCCCGGGATGCCGCCGGTCGCGGAAATTCTGTTTTCCTTTGTGAAATGAATGATTTGGCCAGCGGCACATCGTCGTGGTCAAGCAAATTGATCCACGGTGGGCTGCGCTATCTCGAATATTATGAGTTCCGCCTGGTCCGCGAGGCTTTGATCGAGCGGGAAGTGCTCTGGCAAATCGCACCTCACATCATCAAACCACTGCGGTTTGTGCTTCCGCACCATTCCGGCCTAAGGCCCACCTGGCTGCTGCGGCTTGGCCTCTTCCTTTATGATCACCTCGGCGGCCGGCATCTGCTGCCGGCGACACGTTCGCTGGACCTGCGGCGTGACGATGTCGGGCAGCCGTTGGCGCCGGGGCGCTTCACCCGCGGTTTCGAATATTCGGACTGTTTTGTCGATGACGCCCGTCTTGTGGTCCTGAACGCACGCGATGCGGCTGATCGTGGTGCGGTGATCCGCACGCAGAGCCGAGCGGTTGAGGCGGAGCGCCTCGATGATTGCTGGCAGATCACACTGGAGGACACTCTCACCGGTGCAAAGGACAGCATCAGGGCGCGCGTGCTGGTCAATGCCGGTGGCCCGTGGGTCGAGGATGTACTGGCCCGCCGTGCAGGGGTCAATGCCAAGGCCAAGGTTCGACTGGTTCAGGGATCGCACATCGTGGTGCCGCGTCTGTACGAACATGACCGGGCCTATACATTCCAGAATGCCGACGGCCGCGTCGTCTTTGTCATTCCCTATCAGAATGATTTCACGCTGATCGGCACCACGGATCGTGATTACCACGGTGATCCGGCCAAGGTGCACGCGTCGGCCGAGGAGATTGTTTATCTCTGTCAGTCGGTGAACGATTATCTTGTGAAGCCGGTCAAGCCACAGGATGTCGTATGGGCCTATGCCGGCGTTAGGCCGTTGTACGATGATGGTGCCAGCGAGGCGAAAGCCGCGACGCGCGATTATGTCTTCGAATTCGATACGCCGGGTGGTTTGCCGCTGCTGTCGATCTTCGGTGGAAAGATCACGACGTATCGCCGGCTTGCCGAAGAAGCACTCGAACGCCTGGCTCCTTATTTGCGCGGCACCAAAGAGCAGGCCGGATGGACGGGCAGGACGCCATTGCCGGGTGGCGATCTCGATGTCTCCGCCGTAACGGCGCTGGCCGACGAATTGATCCGCGACCATTTGTTCCTGTCGCGCGCTCTCGCGCTTCGTCTGGCGCACGCTTATGGTACGCGGGCCAGAAAGATTCTTGGCGGTGTCTCGTCGACAACGGACCTCGGGCAATTGTTCGGCGACACGCTGACCGAGTGTGAAGTCCGATACCTGATGACGCACGAATTCGCTCGTACCGCGGAAGATGTTGTCTGGCGCCGGTCCAAGCTCGGCCTGCGCCTCTCGGCTGATGAAGTGAAAGCGCTCGACGACTGGATGACCACCCATCGCAATGGGGCCGTTCGGCCCGTGATGGAGGCGGGAGGCCGTACATGAGCGTCGCTCTCGACAACGTTTCGCGGGAAGTCGGCGGTGCTTCGTGGATTCGCGATGTGTCGCTGACGCTCGAGCGAGGCACGCTGAGCGTGCTCCTCGGCCCGACATTGTCGGGCAAGACATCGATCATGCGGCTGCTTGCGGGCCTCGACAAGCCCACGTCGGGGCGTGTTCTCGTCGACGAAAAGGATGTGACTGGAATCGACATTCGCAAGCGGTCGGTTGCGATGGTGTATCAGCAGTTCATCAACTATCCGACGCTGACGGTCTTCGAGAACATTGCGTCGCCTCTGCGCGTCCAGGGCAAGCCACGCGCAGAGATCGAAAAGCGCGTTCGTGACGCGGCAAAGCTGCTCAAGCTCGAGCCTTATCTCAATCGTACGCCGCTGCAGCTCTCAGGCGGCCAGCAGCAGCGAACGGCCATTGCACGGGCGCTGGTCAAGGGAGCCGACCTCGTTCTGCTCGACGAGCCGCTCGCCAATCTTGACTACAAGCTGCGCGAGGAATTGCGCACCGAATTGCCGCGCATCTTCGAAGCGTCAGGTGCTATTTTCGTGTATGCGACGACCGAACCTTCGGAAGCCTTACTGCTTGGCGGCCGCACCATCTGCATGTGGGAAGGGCAGGCACTTCAGGCCGGAGTGACGCCTGAGGTCTATCGCCACCCAGAGACCATTCGTGTTGCGGAAGTCTTCTCTGATCCGCCGATGAACACGGTTGGCATCGAGAAGAAGAATGGCTCCATTCAGTATGTTGGCGGCGAACGCGCACCAGCAACGGGATTGTTCGAACGGCTGCAGGATGGACACTACAAGGTCGGCTTTCGTGCTCATCAGCTCGAGGTCGCAACTGCAGCGCCGGGGCGGCATGCATTCCCGGCCAAGGTCTCGGTAACGGAAATCACAGGTTCGGAGAGCTTCGTTCATCTCAATCGTAACGGCTATAACTGGGTATCGGTCCTGCAAGGCATCCACGAGTTTTTGCCCGGACAAGAACTCAACGCGGTTCTCAACCCGGACGACCTTTTTATCTTTGACGTATCGGGGCGGCTTGTCGCTGCCCCGCGGTCCATGTGAGGCGTGCCATGGCCCGTATCGATCTCGTTGATCTTGCTCATTCCTACGGAGGCGAAACTGCCGACACGGCTTCATATGCCTTGAAGCCGATGACCATGACATGGCGGCAGGGCGGCGCCTATGCATTGCTTGGTCCTTCGGGATGCGGCAAGACGACGTTACTTAATATCATCTCGGGGATCGTCACACCGTCACGCGGGAAGGTTCTGTTCGATAGCGTCGATATCACCCCGCTCTCCACGCGCGAACGCAACATTGCGCAGGTGTTTCAGTTTCCGGTCATCTACGACACCATGACCGTCGGGCAGAATCTCGCGTTTCCGTTGAAAAATCGCGGATTGCCGCGCAATGAGATCGATGCGCGCGTCACTGAAATCGCGAAGTTGCTTGACCTCACGCCCTTCGTGAATCGCAAGGCCGTGCGGCTGAGCGCTGATGCGAAGCAGAAAATCTCGCTTGGGCGCGGACTGGTGCGTCCGGACGTTGCAGCCGTGTTGTTCGACGAGCCGCTGACGGTGATCGACCCGCACCTCAAATGGGAATTGCGCTCGAAACTCAAGGCGCTGCATCAGGCGCTTGATCTCACCATGATCTACGTGACGCATGATCAGACCGAAGCGCTCACCTTTGCGGATACGGTGGTGGTGATGCACGATGGCCGCGTCGTTCAGAGCGGTACGCCAGAAGAGTTGTTTGCGAAGCCGGCACACACCTTCGTCGGATATTTCATTGGTTCACCGGGCATGAACATTGTGCCGGCCGAAGTCAAAGGCCGCCAGGCGCGGATCGATGGTCATGTCCTCGCGCTGAACAGCGCCTATGACGATCTGCCACCCGGCGCACGCATTGAAATTGGTGTTCGTCCGGAGTTTGTCACTGTGGCGCCGCCGGCTCCTGGACTTTTGACTGCGAAGATCGAACGGATCGACGATCTTGGGCGTGTCCGCTTTGCCCGTTCCCGCATCGGCGATGTTAAATTCGCGGCGCGTGTGCCCAACGGCTTTTCGATTCCGGACAATACCGCCGGCCTTATCTTCGATCCGGCCCATGTTCACGTTTATGCTGACAGCGTTCTGGTTGAGGGGCGCGCCTGATGGATAAGACGATCAACAACAAGGCGTGGCTTCTGGCTCTGCCGGTGTTCCTGATCGTGGCATTCTCCGCGATCTTGCCGCTCATGACTGTCGTGAACTATTCTGTGCAGGACACGTTCGGCAACAATCAGTTCTTCTGGAATGGTGTCGGCTGGTTCAAGGAGTTGCTCGATCCGTCCACGGATCTCGGATCTCGTTTTCTTGCTTCGCTCGGCCGCAATCTGCTATTTTCGGCCATCATTCTCGCCATTGAAGTTCCGCTCGGAATTCTCGTCGCGCTGTCGATGCCGCGTGAGGGATGGCGTGTCGCAGTCTGTTTGGTGATTCTCGCGCTGCCGTTGCTGATCCCGTGGAATGTGGTCGGCACCATCTGGCAGATTTTCGGACGTCCAGATATCGGCTTGCTGGGTTATACGCTCAACAAGATGGGCTTGGATTATAACTACGTCTCCAATAGCTTTGATGCGTGGGCCACCATCATCGTCATGGACGTCTGGCATTGGACCAGTCTGGTGGCGCTGCTGTGCTACGCAGGTCTGAAGTCCATTCCGGATGCCTACTATCAGGCGGCGCAGATCGATGGTGCTTCCCGCTGGGCTGTTTTCACGGCGATCCAGTTGCCGAAAATGAAACGGGTCCTGCTCATTGCAGTTCTGCTGCGCTTCATGGACAGCTTCATGATTTACACCGAGCCATTCGTCCTGACGGGGGGTGGACCTGGAAATTCCACAACGTTCGTATCTATTGAACTGGTGAAGATTGCGCTGGGGCAGTTCGACCTTGGCAAGGCCGCAGCGCTATCGATCGTCTATAACCTCGTTATCCTGATCGTGTGTTGGGTGTTCTATACGGTGATGACGAACGCCGACAATGAACGCGCGCCGACAACGGGAGGTGCGTGATGCATACGATTCCGGGGCGCCGCATTATCCTCTTGCTGTTCCTGATCTTCTTGTTGTTGCCGATCTACTGGCTCGTCAACATGAGTTTCAAGACGAACACAGAGATCGTGACCACCATGACTCTGTGGCCGAGTCAGCCAACGCTGGTACATTACAAGCGTATATTCACGGATTCGAGCTGGTATTCCGGTTACATCAACTCGCTGCAATACGTCGTCATCAATACGATTATTTCAATTTCATTTGCACTTCCGGCGGCGTACGCCTTTTCACGCTACCGCTTCCTCGGCGATAAGCATCTGTTCTTCTGGCTGCTATCCAATCGCATGGCTCCGCCCGCCGTATTCGCACTCCCGTTCTTCAATCTTTATTCGGCGATCAATCTGTTCGATACGCCGTGGGCTGTGGCGCTAGCCCATTGTCTGTTCAACGTGCCGCTGGCGGTATGGATTCTCGAAGGCTTTATTTCGAGCGTGCCGAAGGAAATCGACGAAACCGCATTCCTGGATGGTTACTCCTTCCCGCGTTTCTTCGTGAAGATCCTGATGCCCCTGATTGCCAGCGGCATCGGCGTCGCGGCCTTCTTCTGCTTTATGTTCTCGTGGGTCGAGTTGTTGCTGGCGCGCACGCTGACCTCGGTCAACGCGAAGCCGATTGCCGCGACCATGACACGTACGATTTCCGCCGCGGGCATGGACTGGGGACTGCTGGCTGCTGCCGGTGTTTTGACGATCATTCCTGGGGCGTTGGTGATCTGGTTTGTCCGCAACTACATCGCGCGCGGCTTCGCGCTCGGGAGAGTGTGAGGGAGAGCTGAGCCATGGAAAACATCGCGTGGATGGCCTGGACTCTGCCGACCGCAATTTTCTTTGGTCTGCTGGCTGCGACGCTTGCGGTCATGACCTGGCTTGCGCTGCGCTATCCGGAAGCGGAGCGCGTCGGAATTCTGCAGATTCCGACCACCCGCGGCGATCGTTTGTTCATTTCGCTGATCACCGCAGCGGTCATTCATCTTTTGTGGATTGGCTTTGTCGGTGCCTATCCGATCGCGACGCTTCCGGTCGGTGAGGGCGTCGAGGTGTCGAGCTTGTGGCTCGCCAGTGTGATTTCGCTCGTCACAGCCGTTGTCATATTTCGCAACGTCTAGACGGGTGGAGAGAGGCAGATCCGGGGATCAACCCGGACCTGGAGTTGTGTTTCAACGGAGGAAACCATGCGACGTACAACACGAGATCGTCTTTTGACGATGGCAAGCGCGGTGGCGCTGATGGCAGCCTCGGCTGCGATCACCGCTCCAGCCTTCGCGGATGAAGCGGCTGCGAAGAAATGGATTGATAGCGAATTCCAGCCTTCGACCTTGTCGAAGGAAGACCAGATGAAGGAGATGCAGTGGTTCATCAAGGCTGCTGAGCCCTTCAAGGGCATGGAGATCAACGTCGTTTCGGAAACGATCACGACGCACGAGTATGAATCCGGCACGCTGGCCAAGGCGTTCAGTGAGATCACCGGCATCAAGCTCAAGCACGATCTCATTCAGGAGGGTGACGTCGTCGAAAAGCTGCAGACACAGATGCAGTCCGGCAAGAACGTCTATGACGGTTGGATCAACGATTCCGATCTGATCGGCACCCACTTCCGTTACAATCAGACGGTGGTCCTGTCTGATTACATGACCGGTGAGGGCAAGGACGTCACTGATCCGATGCTCGATGTCGATGATTTCATCGGTAAATCGTTCACGACCGCGCCGGACGGCAAACTTTATCAGCTTCCGGATCAGCAGTTCGCGAACGTATATTGGTTCCGCTATGACTGGTTCACGAATCCCGAATTCAAGGCGAAGTTCAAGGCCAAGTATGGCTATGAACTCGGCGTGCCGGTGAATTGGTCGGCTTATGAAGACATCGCCGAGTTCTTCACCAATGACATCAAGGAAATCAACGGCGTCAAAGTCTATGGTCACATGGACTACGGCAAGAAGGACCCGTCGCTGGGTTGGCGGTTCACCGATGCATGGCTCTCCATGGCCGGCAACGGCGACAAGGGCATTCCGAATGGAAAGCCGGTCGACGAGTGGGGGATCCGCATGGAAGGCTGTCGGCCGGTGGGCTCTTCGGTTGAACGCGGCGGCGACACCAATGGCCCCGCCGCGGTGTACTCGATTGTGAAATACCTTGACTGGCTGAAGAAGTATGCTCCGCCGCAGGCGCAGGGCATGACCTTCTCTGAATCGGGTCCCGTTCCTGCACAGGGAAATATCGCGCAGCAGATCTTCTGGTACACCGCATTCACTGCGGACATGGTGAAACCCGGTCTGCCTGTGATGAACGCTGATGGCACGCCGAAGTGGCGCATGGCGCCGTCGCCCCATGGCGCTTACTGGAAGGAAGGCATGAAGCTCGGCTATCAGGATGCCGGTTCGGTAACCTTGCTCAAGTCGACGCCGGCCGATCGCCGCAAGGCGGCCTGGCTCTACCTTCAGTTCATCAACTCGAAGACCGTAAGCCTGAAGAAGAGCCATGTCGGTCTCACTTTCACCCGTGAGTCGGACATCTGGGACAAGTCGTTCACCGAGCGTGCACCGAAACTCGGCGGCTTGATCGAGTTCTACCGCTCGCCTGCACGCGTGCAGTGGACCCCGACCGGCAACAACGTGCCTGATTACCCGAAGCTGGCACAGCTGTGGTGGCAGAACATTGGCGATGCGGCCTCCGGAGCGAAGACGGCACAGGCTGCGATGGATTCGCTGGCGGCAGCACAGGACTCGGTGCTCGAACGTCTCGAGAAGTCGGGTGTGCAGGGTGCCTGCGGGCCTAAGCTCAATCCGAAGCAAACGGCTGAGTACTGGTTCGCGAAGTCCGAGAAGGACGGCAACATTGCGCCTCAGCGCAAGCTGGCAAACGAAAAGCCGAAGGGCGAGACTGTCGACTACGACACGCTGATCAAGTCGTGGCCGGCCACACCGCCGAAACGTGCTGAAGCCAAGTAAGCACATTTCGCAAGCGACTCGCGAAAGAGGCCGGGAGCAATCCCGGCCTTTTTGCAAATGCGGCGTGGCGTCGCAGTGAGAAATTTTTAGGCAAGCTCTTTTGTTTCAGCACGATGACAACTCATACCGCTCAGTTTCTTGGTGGAGCAGCGAACGCGGATTTTTGATTTGGAATAGTTCCATTTTAATGGTCAACATCGGCGTCCACGGCGATATGCGCCTATTACGGGGAAATGCGATGGCAAGCCTCACCATTAATGGAAAAACATTCGATGTTGATGCGGAGATGGATACTCCGCTTCTGTGGGTTATTCGGGAAAACGTCGGGCTGACAGGGACGAAATATGGTTGCGGCATCGCACAATGCGGTGCGTGCACAGTCCACATTGACGGCACAGCGATGCGCTCATGCAGCGTGATGCTAAGCGACGCGGTTGGCAAGCAGATCACGACGATCGAGGGATTGGGAGCTGATGGCGCCCTGCACAAGGTACAGCAGGCCTGGGTAGCCAACGACGTTCCGCAATGTGGCTACTGCCAGAGCGGAATGATCATGGCGGTCGCGGCGCTGCTTAAAGACAATCCGAAGCCGACCGACAAGGACATCGACGAGACCATCACCAATATCTGTCGCTGCGGCACGTTCCAGCAGGTACGTGAAGCCATTCACGCTGCCGCGAACGCTTGAGGGGGCAGATCATGAATCATATCCCGACAATGAATCGCCGTTCGTTTGTGCTCGGCACTGCTGCGGTTGGCGGTGGACTCGCCCTCGGTCTCGATCTTCCCTTCGGTGGCCCGACCGTTGTTCGCGCGGCCGACGGCTCTCCTGAAGTCAATGCCTGGGTCGTGATACGGCCCGATGACACGGTGGTGATTCGCGTCGCGCGGTCCGAGATGGGGCAGGGCACGTTGACCGGTCTCGCCCAGCTCGTTGCCGAAGAGCTCGAATGCGACTGGTCGAAAGTCACGACTGAGTATCCGACGCCGGGCCAGAGCGTGGCGCGTAAACGCGTATGGGGCGATTTCTCCACAGGCGGCAGCCGCGGTGTTCGTACCTCGCAGGACTACGTGCGCAAGGGCGGCGCGACCGCACGGGTGATGCTGATTCAGGCCGCTGCAAACGAATGGAAGGTGCCTGCCGACGAATGCACTGCCGCGAACGGCGTGATCACGCACAAGCCATCGGGCCGCACCACGACGTACGGCAAGGTGGCGGAGGCTGCTGCCAAGCTCACACCGCCTGCGGACGTCAAGCTGAAGGATCCGAAGGATTGGACGATTGCCGGCAAGCCGCTGAAACGGCTCGATACGGTGGATAAGACCAACGGCAAGATGATCTACGGCGCTGACGTCAAGCTGCCGGGCATGCTCAATGCGGCGATCAAGGATTGTCCGGTCTTCGGCGGCAAGCTGAAAAGCTTCGATGAAGCGAAGATCGCGGGCATGAAGGGCGTCAAAAAAGTTGTCCGTGTTGGCGATACCGCCGTTGCAGTGGTCGCCGATACGTGGTGGCACGCCAAGACCGCGCTCGATGCGTTGCCGATCGTCTGGGACGAAGGTGAAAACGCCAAGGTTTCCAGTGCCTCCATTGCAAAATGGCTTGAGGAGGGACTCGATTCCGCACAGCCTGCATTCGTCGCGAACAAGGCCGGTGACGTGAAGGCGGCGATTGCGAATGCCGCGAAGACAGTCGAGGCAGTTTATTCATATCCGTACCAGAACCATGCCGCGATGGAGCCGCTGAATGCCACGGCTCTGTACACCCCAGACAAATGCGAGGTGTGGACCGGCACGCAGAACGGCGAAGCCGTATTCGCGGCCGTGACGGAAGCGTCTGGATTGCCGGCCGATAAATGTGAGGTCTACAAGATCATGCTGGGCGGCGGCTTTGGTCGCCGGGGCATGACGGATTACGTGCGTCAGGCTGTTGCAATCGCCAAGCAGATGCCCGGCACGCCGGTGAAGCTGCTCTGGTCGCGCGAAGAGGACATGCTGCACGGCAAGTATCATCCGGTCACGCAATGTAAGCTGGTCGGCGCATTCGATGCGCAGAACAATCTTGTCGGCCTGCAAATGCGAATTTCCGGCCAGTCGATTCTCGCCAGCGTGCGCCCGGAAGCGATGCAGAACGGGATGGACCCTGTCACTTTCCAGGGGCTCAATCCGAGCGGCGAAGCGGCCTTCGGCTACACCATCCCCAATCTGCTGATCGATCACTCCATGCGCAATCCGCACGTGCCGCCAGGGTTCTGGCGTGGCGTGAACGTCAACCACAACGCGATCTATCTCGAAAGCTTCATGGATGAGCTGGCGCATTCAGTCGGTCAGGACCCGCTGGAATTCCGCCGCAAGCTGATGGCCAATCATCCGAAGCATCTCGCCGTGCTGAATGCGGTCGCGGAAAAGATCGGCTGGAGCACCCCGGCGCCAAAAGGCATCCACCGTGGCATCTGCCAGTTTATGGGCTTCGGTAGCTATGTTGCGGCTGCGACCGAGATTTCCGTCGACGGTGGCAACAAAATCAAGATCCACCGCATCGTTGCGGCCACCGATCCAGGCTATGCGGTCAATCCGGCGCAGATCGAGCGGCAAATTGCTGGTTCGTTCGTCTACGGATTGTCAGCTCTGTTCTATGGCGAATGCACAGTGAAGGATGGCCGCATCGAGCAGGAGAACTTTGATACCTACAACTCGATGAGAATCAGCGAGATGCCGAAAGTCGAGTGTATCGTTATGCCGAGTGGCGGATTTTGGGGCGGTGTTGGCGAGCCGACGATCTGTGTTGCCGCACCGGCCGTCCTCAATGCGTTCTTCGCGGCTACCGGTAAGCGCATTCGTACCGTTCCCCTGAAGAACCACGACATTATCTTTGCATAAATGGTGAAGCGGCGGCCTTTACGGCCGCCGCTCTTTATCTTTCCGGATTTGCATCATGAAAGCATTGCGCTTTGCGTTTCTGATCGCGCCAACAATCGCGTGCCTCGGCACGGCGGCTGCGGCATCGCTGCCGCCTCCCGGCGCGGCCTCCTGTTCCGGCTGTCACGGGGTTCATGAGCCCGCATCATCTGCAATTCCACGGATTTACGGCCGCGACGCCAACGAGATCGTGTCCGTCATGACGGCTTTCCGCGATGGTTCGCGGCCATCAACCGTGATGAGCCGTATCGCCAAGGGATTTTCGGATGACGAGTTGCGGCCGATTGCGGCATGGCTCGCAAGTCAGAAATAGAGAGCGATGATGGACAATAAACATCGTCCAACGCGGCGTGAATTGATCGGCGTTGCGGCCACCGTCGCAATGTCGCTTGCCGTTTCCCGTCGGGCCATCGCGCAGGCAGGAGCGCGGGTTATCGTGATCGGTGGTGGCTTCGGCGGTGCGAGTTGCGCACGCGCATTGAAGCAGCTCAATCCGTTGCTGCAGGTGACATTGGTCGAGCAAAATCCGACCTTCACGGCATGCCCATTCAGCAATGATGTGATTGCAGGCGATCGATCGATCAAACAGCAGCAGTTCGGGTACGAGAAGGTCGCGTCCGGCGGCGTGACCGTGGTTGCACAAGCCGCGACGAAGGTTGATACGTCGGCGCGTACGGTGACCGTCGCTGATGGATCGGTGCTCGCTTATGACAGGCTTGTTCTCGCCCCGGGCATTGATCTGCGCTTCAATGCCTTGCCGGGGTACGACGAAGCGGCATCTGAAAAGATGCCTCATGCGTGGAAGGCGGGGGAGCAGACCCTGCTGCTGCGCCGTCAGCTCGAAGCGATGGAGGACGGTGGGGTGGTCGCAATCGCCGTGCCTGCCAATCCCTATCGCTGTCCGCCCGGACCTTACGAGCGTGCTAGCCTGATTGCGCACTATCTCAAGACAAAGAAGCCACGGTCCAAGCTCATCATTCTTGATGCCAAAGACGCCTTCTCCAAACAGCATTTATTCGAGAGTGCGTGGAAGGAGCTGTATCCGGGATTGATCGAGCGTGTCTCTCTGTCGCAGGGCGGCAAGGTTGCCTCGGTCGATTCTTCGACCAATACGCTGGTCACCGACTTCGGCAAACATACGGTACAGGTTGCGAATGTGATCCCGCCACAGCGGGCGGGCCGCATCGCCGAAATCGCGGGAGCGACCGACAAGTCCGGCTGGTGTTCGATCGATCCGGTGACATTTGAATCCAAGCAGGTTTCGAATGTGCATATCATCGGCGATGCCTGCATCGCGGGTGGCATGCCAAAGTCCGCATTTTCGGCGAACGCCCAAGCGAAGGCCTGCGCTGCAGCGGTTGTCACATTGCTCGCGGGTGGCACGCCAACCCCACCGAAGTTGATCAACACGTGCTACAGCCTCGTGGCGCCGGACTACGGGATCTCGGTCGCCGGTGTCTATCAGCCGAAGAACGGTTTGCTAGCGGATACCGAAGGAGCGGGCGGGGTCAGTCCGCTCGATGCGCCCCATGAGTTTCGCGAGCGCGAGGCGGCCTACGCGCGTTCCTGGTTCGATACGATTACGGCGGAGGTCTTTGGCTAGTGTCCCGAATCCAAAGTTCGCCGCACAATACAGGGCGCTCCGTAGCGAACTTTGGATTCGAAAGGACACTAGCAATTTATGATTCTGGTGTGCTCCAGGTTCAGAAGTTCGCTGGAAGGATGCGCGGGAAAAATGGAGCGAACTTCTGAACCACCACACTAGGCGCAGCTATATGGCGTTGTTGTTCGCGGGGGCCTCGTGGTTCTCGTTGAGCAATATTGCCCACGCGGATGAACTTAGAGCCTATGTCGTCATTGATGATGCAATCCCTGCGTCATTGACAGGAAAGCCGGGTGATCCAGAGCGAGGGCGGGCGGTCGTCGTTAACCGGCAAAATACCTGCGTGCTGTGTCACAGTGGGCCGTTTGCGGAGCAGAAATTTCAGGGTGACCTCGCGCCCAATCTCGCGGGAACGGGAAGCCGGTGGACGGAAGGCCAATTGCGGCTTCGATTGGTGGATGCCTCGCGCCTCAATCCGGCGACGATCATGCCGTCCTACTATCATGTCGACGGACTGGAACGCGTTGGTGCAGCATGGAACGGCAAGCCGATTTTGTCGGCTGAACAGGTCGAGGATGTGGTGGCGTATCTCGCGACACTGCGCGACTGACAACGTATAGAGACGGATGATGGACGAACAGAATTCCACACGTCGGCAGTTCCTTGCTGTTGCAGGTAGCGCGACGGTACTTGGCATGATGCCGATCGTGACCGTGCGCCCCGCGAAGGCGACGCCGGACTCCATGACCGCAGCCATTCGCCATGTGACGGGCGGCGCGCCTGTGCAGCCGGGTAAAGTCAAACTCGACGTGCCGCCGCTGGTCGAGAACGGCAACACCGTGCCTATCGTTGTCTCGGTGACGAGTCCGATGACGGACAAGGATCACGTCGCCAGCATTCACGTTTTCAATGAAAAGAACCCTCAGCCCAATGTCGGAAATTTCTATCTGAATGCGCGTTCCGGACGTGCCCAAATTTCAACGCGCATCCGGCTGGCAGACACTCAGACGATCACTGCTATTGCCAAGCTTTCCGATGGTTCGTTCTGGTCGACCACGGCCGATGTTGTCGTGACCTTGGCTGCGTGCACAGAGGAGGCAAGCTGATGGCGCCCGCATTGATCAATGTGCCTCCCAAGGCAAAGCGTGGTGAAGTGATCGAGATCAAGACGTTGATGTCGCACATCATGGAAACAGGCTATCGCCACACGCCAACGGGCGAGGTGATCCCGCGCGATATCATCACCAATTTTACCTGCCGTTATAACGGGGTCGAGATATTCCGTGCCGAGCTCTTTCCGGCATTCGCGGCGAATCCGTTCATTACATTTTTCACGACAGCGACCGAGAGCGGCACATTCGATTTTCAATGGACCGGGGACAAGGGCTTTTCGGAAGCCGCGTCTGCAAGTATCACCGTCGAATGATTTTCGTCCGCGGCATCGCTGCATGGCTTTTTCTAGCGATGATCGCATCCATTCCGCGTGTTGTCGCGAATGAAATTCCGCTAGCCGACCGTCGTTCCGGCGTGACATTCATGTCGGCGGATACGCAAGCCATGCAGAACGAGGACACCGCCAACCCCGGCATGCTTTGGGTGCTCGATGGGGAGGGGCTCTGGAAGACCAAGGCTGGAACGGCTGGTCGCGCCTGCGCCGACTGCCATGGGGACGTGCAGACCAGCATGCGCGGCGTGGCCGCGCGATATCCTGTATTCGAAGACGCGCTGAGAAAACCTGTCGATCTCGAACAGCGTGTCAATCTCTGCCGCACTCGGCATCAACAGGCGCAGCCATTTGCGAATGAAAGTCGCGAGTTGCTTGCACTCACCGCCCTGATCGGGCGTCAGTCACGCGGCATGCCGATTGAAAGCGGCAAGGACCCGCGGCTAGAACCCTTTATCAGCAAGGGGCGCGAGATTTTCATGCGCCGTCAGGGCCAGCTCAATCTGAGCTGTGCCAACTGCCACGACGACAATTGGAACAAGCATCTTGCAGGTTCTGCGATTACTCAGGCCCATCCGACGGGCTATCCGCTATACCGCCTGGAATGGCAGGGGCTAGGATCGTTGCAGCGCCGGCTGCGCAACTGTATGGTCGGGATACGTGCGCAGCCCTACGATGCCGATGCGCCGGAAACGGTGGCACTCAAACTTTATCTGATGTCACGCGCACGCGGGATGGCGGTTGAGACGCCGGCTGTGCGGCCGTAGTAGCCGCACAACCGCGTTAGGACAAGAACTGGACAGACGTTATCGTCCCTTCCATTGCGGAGCGCGCTTTTCCGCAAAAGCTTTCGGGCCTTCGATGTAATCTTCCGAAGCCGCCAATGCGCGGACCGCAGGATATTCACGCTGCTCGGCCATCGCCTGCTCGAGAGAAACGCCAAGTCCACGGTGAATGGTCTGCTTCGACGCGCGGATCGACATCGGACCGTTTTGCAGGATCAGATTTGCCCAGCGCTCTGCAGCTGCAAGTGCCTGCCCCTGAGAAACCACCTCATTGACGAAACCGAGTTCGAATCCCTCGCGCGCCGAAACGTGACGGCCCGTGAGGATCATGCCCATGGCGCGCTTGAGTCCAATCTGGCGCGGCAGGCGATGCAATCCGCCCGCAAGGGCAGCCAGGCCGACGCGCGGCTCGGGCAACGCGAAGACGGCGTTCTCAGCTGCAATGATCAAATCGCAGGCGAGTGCGATCTCGAATCCGCCGCCCATGGCAACGCCGTTGACTGCGGCGATGATCGGCTTGTCGCAATCGAAACGTTCGGTCAGTCCAGCGAAGCCACTCTTGTCCCAGCCGCGCTTGCCGCCCGCGGCTTGCCACTTCAGGTCGTTGCCAGCGGAGAATGCCTTCTCTCCGGCGCCGGTCACAATGGCTATCCACTGCTCGGGATCGTTGGCAAATTCGTCGAACACGCGATGCAGTTCAAAGTGCGCCGGCGAATGCATCGCATTCATGACTTCGGGGCGATTGAGCGTGACGATTGTGATGCGGCCTTTGCGTTCGACTTTGGCAAATTCGTACGTCATTATTCTTGTCCTTGGCGTTGCTTGTTATGCAGCATGGCGGGATCGGACTCCCGATCATGCTGCTGTTTTAGCCGAGGAGCGCTGCTCTATCTAGTGGAGCGGATTTGACATTCGCTACCCACCTTGCCGCGAGTCTGGGAAGCGAATGTCAAATCCAAAGCTCCACTAGAAATCTATATTTGCTAGTGGTCCTACGATTCTAACATTTGCTTAAGTGTCTGCTGAAACGGGGCGCAAATGTTAGAATCGGACCACTAGCTGGTGACGGGTACGTTTTGTTCGATGCCGGCGCGATCCTGGGATGCGATTGCGCGGCGAAAGCCGTCCCGTTCCTTGAGGCGTGACCAGTATGTCTGAATAGCTGGGGAGAATTGCGCCGCAAGACCATTGGATTGCGCGAACATCAACGCATAGCCAACCGAGATGTCGGCCGCTGTAAAGCGTCCGGCGCAGATCGTGTCCGAGTGAGACACAATGGCCTCCACGCCTCTGAGGCGAGCCAGGAACCAGCGCGCATAGTCCGCTGCAGCTTGAGGATTCTTTCGCTCGTCAGGCTCGAGTTGCGCGTAACGGAAATAGATCGTCTGGGGAAACGTCAACGTTGCTTCGCCGAAATGAAGCCAGTTCAGGAACGCGCCGTAGGCAGGTTCATCCGGTGTGACTGAAAGAGTTGAAGGACCGTAACAGGTGACAAGATATTGGCAGATGGCTGCGGACTCGGTCATCCGCGTCTCACCATCGATCAGGAGCGGAATCGTTCCCAACGGATTGAGTTCGAGATACTCCCGTTTGAGAAAGCGTGGCGGAAACGGGAGCATCCGCAGATCATAGGACAGACCAAGCTCTTCGAGCGTCCAGAGCGGCCGGAACGAGCGGGCATTAGCGCAGTGATAGAGAGTCAGCATTCTCGCAGGTCCACCTTTCACTGGGCCGGGAGTGCGTTAGCGTCCTTTGAACACCGGCTTGCGCTTCTCCATGAAGGCGGTACGGCCTTCTTCATAGTCCTCGCTCTTGAAGCACTGCGTGACCAGATCCTCGCAGCGCTTCATATCGCGCTTCAATTCGTCCTTGCATGCTTCACCGACAATGAACTTGATCGAGTCGACCGTCAGCGGCGCATTGGCTGCGATCATGTCGGCGTAGCTCTTTACATAGGATTCGAGCTCGTAATTCTCGACCATCCGGTTGACGAGGCCCATTTCGACGGCTTCCATGGCGTCGAATTGCCGCGCAGTGAAGAAGATTTCCTTGGTGAAGGAGGGGCCGACAATGTCCATCAGCCGCTTCACGCCGGGATAGCCGTAACCGAGGCCGAGCTTTGCAGCCGGCACTGCGAAGCGCGCATCTTCCGAGCAGATGCGCAGGTCGCAGCAGCTTGCCAGCCCCATGCCGCCGCCGACGCAGAAACCGCGAATCTGCGCGATGGTCGGCTTCGGAAAATCGTGAACGCTTGCATAGGCGGTTTCGACGGCTTCGTTGTACCTTTTTACGGCTTCTTCTGACGAGCGTTCCTCGCCGAACTTGGAAATGTCGGCGCCGGCCACGAACGCCTTGTCGCCCGCGCCAGCCAGCACCACGACGCGGATCTCGGGATCTTTGGCATATTCACCCATCAGGCGGGTACAGGCCTGCCACATCTCCAGCGACATGGCGTTGCGGCGCTCCGGATTGTTGAAGATTACGTAGCCGACGTTGCCGTCCTTGCGGGAGAGTACCTTGTCGGTCTGGGTCATCATTGCGGTCCTTGGAATTGGAAAATTCAGACAACCTTGCTTTGCTGAAGCGAGGCGATCTCTTGTTCACTGAAGCCGAACTCTGCCAGTACATCCTTTGTCTGCTCGCCGACGAGGGGCGGGCGCGCAGCCATGCGGCTTGGCGTGCGTGACAGGGTAAAAGGTTGTCCGACGAGACGGGTGTTGGTCGCCGGGACATCCTGCGCGATGCCAAGGTGTTTGACCTGTTCATCATCGAACACCTGATCGATGGAATAGATCGGCCCGCATGGCACGCCTGCAGCGTTGAGGATCTCGACCCATTCATCGGTTGTTCGCTTCGTCAGATGAGTCTCGATCGCGGCGTTGAGTGCGTCACGATTCTTCGAGCGCGAGGTGATGGTCGCATAGTCGGGATTTGTCAGCAGGTCGGGCGCCTCGATTGCTTTGGCAAAGCGCTCCCAGATTTTGCCGCCGGTGGTAGCGATATTGATATAGCTGTCGCTCGTCTTGAATACGCCGGTCGGAATGCTGGTGGGGTGATTGTTGCCCGCTTGTTTGGGCACCTCATTGTCCATCAGCCAGCGCGCAGCCTGGAAGTCGAGCATGAAGATCTGCGCCTGAAGCAACGACGTCTGAACCCATTGACCTTCGCCCGAGACATCCCGTTCCAGCAGCGCAGTGAGAATTCCGAGCGCACAGAACAGGCCGGCAGTGAGATCGGCGACCGGGATACCGGCGCGCACAGGCCCCTGGCCCGGAAGGCCGGTGATCGACATCAGGCCGCCCATGCCTTGCGCGATCTGGTCGAACCCGGGGCGCTTGCTGTAGGGGCCATCCTGGCCAAAGCCGGAGATGCTGGCATAGACAATGCGCGGATTGATCTTGCGCATGCTGTCGTAATCAATGCCGAGCTTGGTCTTCACATCAGGGCGGAAGTTCTCGACGATCACGTCCGCCTGCGCCGCGAGACGCTTGAACACCTCCAGCCCCTTCGGGTCCTTCAAATTCAGCGTCATCGCGCGCTTGTTGCGATGAAGATTCTGGAAATCAGGGCCATGACGAGGCCCGCCGGGTTGTTCGCTGTCCGCGAGATCCGTCGGCGCCTCGATCTTGATGACGTTTGCGCCCCAGTCGGAGAGCTGGCGTACAGCGGTTGGACCGGAACGTATCCTGGTCAAATCCAGCACTGTGAAGCGGGCTAGAGCCTGCGAGGCCCTCGGAAACGTCATGTGGCTCTCCGTGGAGATTATCCGGCGCTTGCGACGAGACCGGCAGCTTCGATGCCGGCCAATGCGCAGATTTCATCGTTATCGGATGTATCGCCGCTGATGCCAATAGCTCCCAGAAGCACACCACCCTTGTCCTTGATGAGGACCCCGCCGGGCACCGGGACCAGCTGGCCGCGCGCCATGGTGTTGATGGCATCGACGAAGTAGGGCTGTTCGTTGGCGCGCTTGAAAATTGCGCGGGACCCCATGCCGAGCGCCAGCGCGCCATAAGCCTTGCCGTGTGCGATCTCTGCGCGAAGCAGGCTGGTGCCGTCCTGGGCCATCACGGTCTTGATGCAGCCGCGGGCGTCGAGCACAGCAACCACCAGCGGGTTGATCTTCAGCTCCTTGCTCTTGGCGAGCGCTGCGTCGACGATCTTGCGGGCGACGTCGAGGGTGAGGTCGGTCATGAAACGATCCTTCTTGATGACTTTATGAAACAGCAGGGTTTTTGGCCGCGCCTTGGTCGAGGCTTATGGCAAGGACGCGCGCCACATGCAACGCACCGCGCCCGGAGCCATCCTTGATTTGATGGCGACAGGATGTGCCGTCTGCGACGATCAGCGCGTCCTCCGCAGCGCCACGCACGGCAGGCAGCAACGAGGCCTCGGCCATTTCAAGCGAGACATCGTAGGTATCGGCGCCATAGCCGAACGCGCCGGCCATGCCGCAGCAGCTCGATTCGATCTTTGTCACCTTCAGGCCTGGCACGAGGCGCAGGATTTTCTCCACCGGAGCGAACGCGCCGAAGGACTTCTGATGGCAATGACCATGGACGAGCGCGCTCTTCTCGATGGCGCCGAGCGGAAGCTGCAATCGGCCAGCCTCCGCCTCACGCACCAGAAATTCCTCGAACAGGAGTGCGTTCTTGCTGACGGCCTTCGCCGCGTCATCAGAACGAAGCGACAACAATTCGTCGCGCAGGGTCAAAAGACAACTTGGCTCGAGACCGATGATCGGTACTCCGCGTTCAGCGAAAGGCAGCAGCGTCTCGACCACGCGTTTGAGTTCAGCCTTGGCGTTGTCGACAAGTCCGGCCGACAGGAACGTGCGGCCGCAGCAAAGCGGCCGGCCTCCGTCGCGCGCGCGGGGCAGGTGGACGCGGTAGCCACCATCGACAAGCACGCGCAGTGCGGCATCGAGATTCTCGCGCTCATAGGCGCGATTGAATGTGTCGGCGAACAGCACAACTTCACGGCCGTCGATGGGACCATAGGCTTTCGCCGCGGGATTGAAGGTGTCGCGCCGCCAGGCGGGCAAATCGCGCTGTGCACTGATGCCGGCGAACTTCTCCATCAGTCGGCGCAAGGTTGTGCTTTTGTTGCGAAGATTCACCAGTGGCGCCAAGCGCGATGCGAACCCGGCGTAGTGCGGCAGATAGCCAATCAGCCGGTCTCGCAAAGACAAGCCGTATTTGTTTGCGCGCGCAGCCAGCACTTCGATTTTCATCTTGGCCATGTCGACGCCGGTGGGGCATTCATGGCGGCAGGCTTTGCAGGAGACGCAAAGCTTCATCGTCTCCATCATAGCGTCGGATGTGAGCGCGTCGGGACCCAACTGACCGGAGATCGCGAGCCGCAACGTGTTGGCGCGGCCGCGCGTGACATCTTTTTCATTCCGCGTGGCGCGATAAGAGGGGCACATCACGCCGCCTTCCAGCTTTCGGCAGGCGCCATTGTTGTTGCACATCTCGACGGCGCCCTGAAAACCACCGGCCGCGCCCGGATAGGCTGACCAGTCCAGGGCCGTCTTGAAATCCTGCACCTTGTAGTCGGGCTTGTAGCGAAACAGCGAGCGGTCATCCATGCGCGGCGGATGGACGATCTTGCCGGGGTTGAGCGTGTTGCCGGGATCGAAGCGCGCTTTTACTTCCTCGAAGGCATGAACGATTTGCGAACCGAACATGGTTTCGTGGAATTCGGAGCGGACGATGCCGTCGCCGTGCTCGCCGGAATGCGAGCCCTTGTACTCGCGGACCATAGCGAAGGCTTCTTCGGCAATGGCGCGCATCGCCTTGACGTCCTTGTCCAGCTTGAGATTGAGGACCGGGCGGACATGGAGGCAGCCCTCAGAGGCGTGGGCATACATGGTGCCGCGCGTGCCGTGCTTCTCGAAAACCTTGTTCAGGCGGTCGGTATAATCCGCAAGGTGCTGCAGCGGCACCGCGCAATCCTCGACGAAGGAAACAGGTTTTCCTTCCTGCTTCATCGACATCATGATGTTGAGACCGGATGTGCGGAAATCCGAGATCGCGGCTTGCATGGCAGGTTCGACGACATCCACGACACCGCCCCAACGCCGCTTCGGCTGGTCCCACCCGAAACCGAGATCGCCCATCAGTTCACCAAGCTGTTTCAGCTTGGCGAGGTTCGCAGCCTGATCCGCCTCAGCGAATTCGACCACGAGCAGAGCATCCGGCTCGCCGCGCACGACGGCCTCAATGGTCGGCCTGAACATCGCGATCTCACGGCCGAGTGCGATCATGGTGCTGTCGACGAGTTCGACGGCGATGGGCTTGAGCTTGACGAGGTGCTGTGTCGCATCCATCGCCTCGTAGAAGCTGCCGAAGTGGCAGACGCCGAAAACCTTGCTGCCGAGCAGTGGCCACAGCTTGAGCTCAACCTTGGTGGTGAAGGCGAGGGTGCCTTCGGAACCCACTAACAGATGGGCCATGTTGTTGGTCGGCCGTGGCGTCAGGGCATCGAGGTTGTAGCCGCCGACGCGGCGCTGGACTTGTGGAAAACGTGCCGCGATTTCGCCGGCCTCGCGATCGCCAAGCGCCAGCATATCGCGGAACAGGTCGCGGCCCAGCTGCTCTGTGTTCTGCCGCACCGTGTCGCGTGAGACTTCCCCGAAATGCAGCGGCGTGCCGTCGGCAAGGGCCGCGTCCATCGAGATGGTGTTGTCGCGCATCGTGCCATAGCGCAATGACCGTCCGCCGCAGGAATTATTGCCCGCCATGCCGCCGATGGTGGCGCGCGATGCGGTCGAGACATCGACCGGAAACCACAGCCCATGCTTCTTCAGCTGACGATTGAGATCATCAAGCACGATACCCGGTTCGACCACGCAGGTCTGCTTCTCGACGTCCAGCGAGAGAACTCGATTGAGATATTTGGAGAAGTCGACGACCAGACCTTCATTGACGGTCTGCCCGCATTGCGAGGTGCCGCCGCCGCGCGGCGTGACGATACGCCCGTCGTCGCGCCCGATCTCCAGCGCGCGCAGCGCCTCGTCCATGGTGCGAGGTACGACCACGCCAAGCGGCTTGATCTGATAGAAGGATGCATCTGTTGCGTAGCGTCCGGCGCTGAATGCATCAAACAGCACATCGCCGGTGATTTCGCGCGACAGGCGCGCGGCGAGGGCGCTGTCCTGCGCGGTGGTTGGTTTTTGTGCGGCCTTCTGCTGAGCCATTGCGGATCTCGATCAGGATGTGGCTAAGCGGGTGCCTTGAAGGCGCCCGACGATTTTACGGAGCGTCGCGCAGCGCCGACACATCGGCGGATGGGCCGGTCTTGGGTTGGTGCTCGCGCACGTACTCACACACGGCTTCGCACTTGCCGCGCATGTGGTCGAACATCAACTTGCCCATTTTCTCGCCGTCGCGACGGCGGAGAGCGTCGACGATGGCTTCATGCTCCCGCATCGCGTCGCTCAAGCGATCGCGGTGAATGAGGTTTGCGGAATATCGCAGCCGCCGGACGATAGCATTGGCCGTCGCATAGTTCGTGCTCAGGAACGGATTGGCGGCGGCGTCCACGATGGCCTGATGAATCTTCTGGTTCAGGCGGAAATAGTCCGCGAGCTCATGCCGCAGGTAGTGAGCATACATCTCCAGATGCATGCGTTCGATCGCGGCGATGTCTTCGTCCGAAATGCGTTCACAAGCAGCACGCCCGGCGACGAAGTCGAGACCGGCGATCAACTCAAATAGGTTGCGGATGTCAGCTTCGGAAAATTGACGCACACGTGCGCCGCGGTTGGGGAGAAGTTCGATCAGTCCTTCCGATGCCAGAACCTTCAGTGCCTCACGAAGCGGCGTGCGGGAAACATCGAAGCGTTCGCACAGCTCGCGCTCGGGGATGCGGCTGCCCGGCTCGAGATGGCCTTCGACAATGTAATCGCGGACCTGACTCAGGAGGTCGCTGTGCAGCGACGCCGGCTGCGTCTCGACAATCTCTAGCGACGTGGCTCTCAAAAGATTATTCAAAATCTAATGCCTCCGAGATTGTGATGATCGCGTGCGGGATTCGAAAATCTCGGAAATTCGCACGCGTCACGGTATCTAATGTCCACAAATCTAGACGTAGCGGATTTTTGGGTTGTGAAAAAGAATAATCTGAATACAATTCGCGCCAACAAAATCTCGCATCGCACAAATTTTTGCATGCAAAATATCGGGAGCGCCGCACGTCATGTCCAACAGCACAGTCCACACCGGGCGGCATTTTCTGCAAATCCCGGGTCCGACCAACGTTCCGGACCGCGTGTTGCGTGCGATGGATATGCCGACCATCGATCACCGTGGGCCGGAGTTCGCCCAGCTTGGGCTTGAGGTGATCGAGGGGAGTAAAAAAGTCTTCAAGACGAAGAACCCTGTCATCATCTACCCATCATCCGGCACCGGCGCATGGGAGGCCGCAATCGTCAACACGTTGTCGCCGGGCGACAAGGTGCTGATGGTCGAGACGGGGCACTTCGCGACGTTGTGGCGTGCGATGGCGGAAAGGCTGAAGCTTGATGTGGAATTCGTGCCGGGTGACTGGCGCCATGGCGCGTCGCCCGAAGAGATCGAAGCGCGCCTGTCGAAGGATAAGCAGCACGCCATCAAGGCCGTGATGGTGGTGCACAACGAAACGTCGACCGGCGTCACCAGCCGCATTCACGAGATCCGCAAGGCGATCGATGCGGCGAAGCATCCCGCGCTGTTCCTGGTGGACACCATCTCGTCACTCGGTTCGATTGAATACGATCACGATGGGTGGGGTGTGGACGTAACCGTGTCCTGTTCACAGAAGGGTTTGATGCTGCCGCCGGGTCTCGGCTTCAATGCGGTGTCGGACAAGGCACTCGCCGCATCGAAGAACAACACCATGCTGCGATCCTATTGGGATTGGCACGAAATCCTTGCCGCCAACAAAACCGGTTCGTGGTCCTATACGCCTGCGACAAACATGCTCTACGGTCTGAAGGAAGCCATCGCGATGCTGATGGAGGAGGGCCTGGACAATGTGTTCACTCGCCACAAGCGGCATGCAGCAGCGGCACGGGCTGCTGTGGATGCGTGGGGGCTGGAAAATCTTTGCCTTGATCCGCGCGAATATTCGCCGATCCTCACCGCGGTCGTGATGCCTGAAGGGCATGATGCCGACCAATTCCGCAAGGTGACGCTCGATAATTTTGACATGTCGCTGGGCGCGGGTCTCAGCAAGATCAAAGGCAAGGTTTTCCGCATCGGCCATCTCGGTCATTTCAATGACCTGATGCTGATGGGCACACTCGCGGGCGTCGAGATGGCGTTGGGGCTCGCGAAGGTGCCGCACAAGACCGGCGGCGTGATGGCCGCCATGGGTGTGCTGACAGGAAACAGCGCGGCCGCGACAAAAGCAGCCGTCGCCTAACCCTCTACTGGCGACGCTTGAATTGATGCTGTGAAATCCGCAGGATAGCGGAAAAGCAACAAGGCTAGTGTGGCGGTTCAGAAGTCCGCATCATTCGTGCGGCGAGTCCGGAATGCGGACTTCTGAACCAAAGCCACACTAGAACAATAACTTGCTAGGGTCCTTCGATTCCGAAGTTCGCAGACGAACGTGCAGCGGAATAATGCGAACTTCGGAATCGGGACACTAGTTCAAGCCGGGCTTACAAAACGACACAGGGAGATACCGCATGAGGAATTTCATCAAGGCTACAAGTGTGCTTGCAACGCTGGCGGCGGTCACACCTGCCGTGGCCTGGGAGCCTGCAAAGCCGGTCGAAATCGTTGTTGCCGCAGGTGCAGGCGGCGCGTCCGACCAGATGGCGCGCATGATGCAGGCCGCCATTCAGAAGAACAATCTGATGAAGCAGCCCATGATCGTGTCGCTCAAGGGCGGCGCTTCGGGTGCAGAAGCCTTGATGTATATGAAGGGCAGCGACGGTGATCCGAACAAGGTTCTGATCGCTTATTCGCTGATTTACATGCTGCCGCTGTCGGCAAAGATTCCTTTCAACTGGCGTGACCTGACGCCGGTCTCCGTCATTGCCATGGACCAGTTCGTGCTGTGGGACAACGCGAATGGCCCGAAGACCGTGAAGGACTTTATCGCAGCGGCAAAAGCAGCCAGTTCTCCGTTCAAGCTCGGCGGCACCGGTTCGAAGCGCGAGGACCACGTGCTCACGGTGTTCATGGAAAAGAAGACCGGAGCGAAATTCTCCTACCTGCCATATAAATCCGGCGGCGAAGCCGCAACGCAGCTTGTCGGCAACCATGTCGATGCCAACGTCAACAATCCGTCGGAAAACCTTGAAGTCTGGCGTGCGGGACAGGTGCGGGCACTCTGCGTGTTCGACAAAGAGCGCATCGCTTACAAGACCAAGGTCACCGAGACGCAATCGTGGAACGACGTCCCGACCTGCAAGGAAGAAGGTCTCGATATGCAGTATCTGATGCTGCGCGCGATGTTCCTGCCCGGCAAGGTGACGTCCGAGCAAGTCGCTTTCTACGATGATCTTTTCAAGAAGGTGACGCAGACGCCGGAATACAAGGATTACATGGAAAAGCAGGCTCTGAAGCCGGTCTACATCAACGGCAAAGAGATGCTCAAATTCCTTGAAGAAGATGATGCGCTCAACAAGTCGCTGATGACCGAAGCCGGTTTCGTCGCGAAGTAAGACACGCATTTCGTCGTCCGGTGCCGTTTGCTTGCGGCACCGGATCCAGTTTTTTGCTTCAAGCGAACCTGCGGCAGTTTCACCATGGCAAATCAAGACATCGAAATCGTTGTCGAGGATCCGACGGCGCCCGAGGAAAGCTCTCCCGCCGTCACCGATAACCGCACGGTTGAAGCCGCGGTGATGGTCCTGTTGTTCGCTTTGGCGATCCTGCTTGGCTGGGACAACTGGCGCACCGGTGCGTCGTGGGATGATACAGGACCGCAGGCCGGCTATTTCCCGTTCTATCTTTCGATCATTCTCGGCGGCGCCTCGCTTTATGGCCTGATCAGTGCGCTGGTAAAGCGCGGCGAGCTTTCGGAAACCTTCGTCACCCGCGCCCAGCTTCGCCGCGTGCTGCAGGTGTTCGTGCCAACGCTTTTGTTCTGCTTCGCCATGCAGTGGCTCGGGCTCTATGTCGCGAGCTTCATTCTCATCGCAGGCTTCATGGCGATCATCGGAAAGATCGCATGGTGGAAGTCGCTGCTTACGGCTTTCATCTTCGTCGCCATCATGTTCGTGACGTTCGACATCGCGTTTGACGTCATCATGCCAAAGGGACCGCTCGAAGCGGCCTTTGGTCGCTAGAATTCAAGCCGGTAGGACAGGGTCATGGAAGCATTAGGTCTGCTGCTGCACGGCTTCGCAGTTCTCTTCACGTGGAAAATCCTTGCATTGATGATGGTCGGGCTTGTGCTCGGCATCTTCGTCGGCGTGCTGCCGGGTCTCGGCGGGCCTAACGGCGTTGCGATCCTATTGCCGCTGACTTTCACGATGGACCCGACATCGGCCATCGTGATGCTGTCGTGCATCTATTGGGGCGCACTGTTCGGCGGCGCCATCACGTCGATTCTGTTCAACATTCCCGGCGAAGCCTGGTCGGTCGCGACCACCTTCGATGGCTATCCGATGGCGCAACAGGGCAAGGCGGCTGAAGCGCTCACTGCGGCGTTCACGTCGTCCTTTATCGGCTCGCTCGCTGCGGTGATGCTGATCACCTTTCTCGCTCCGGCGATTTCGTCCTTTGCGCTTCGCTTCGGCCCGCCGGAATTCTTCGCGGTTTATCTGCTGACGTTCTGCTCCTTTGTCGGACTGGGGCGTGAGGCCAAGCACAAGACCGTCATCTCGATGGCGCTCGGGTTGCTCCTTGCGGGTGTCGGTCTCGACACGGTGTCCGGCCAGCTCCGGATGACGTTCGATTCAAGTGACTTGATGCGCGGCATCAACTTCCTCGTCGCGGTCATTGGCCTGTTCGGCATCAGTGAAATCTTGCTGACAATGGAGGAGCGGTTGGCGTTGCGCGGACATGCCGCTCGCATCAGCCTGCGGACTGTGTTGAATGTCTGGAAAGACTTGCCCAAGTACTGGGCGACGTTGATCAGGTCGTCGTTCATCGGCTGCTGGCTCGGCATCACACCTGGTGGCGCGATCGCTGCGTCGTTCATGGGCTACAACCTCGCCAAGCGCTTTTCCAAGGACAAGGACAGTTTCGGCCAAGGACGCATCGAGGGCGTATTTGCGCCGGAAACGGCGGCGCATGCCTCAGGCACCGCGGCGTTGCTGCCCATGCTAGCACTCGGCATTCCAGGGTCAGGCACGGCAGCAATTTTGCTCGGCGGCCTGATGGTGTGGGGACTTAATCCAGGTCCGCTGCTGTTCGTCGAGCATAAGGACTTCGTCTGGGGTCTGATCGCGTCGATGTATCTCGGCAACGTCGTCGGCTTGGCACTAGTGCTGACCACCGTGCCAATCTTCGCCTCTATCCTGCGCGTGCCGTTCGCAGCCATTGCGCCGATGATCGTGGTGTCTTGTGCCATCGGCGCGTACGCGATCCAGAATGCGATGTTCGACATCTGGCTGATGTTGCTGTTCGGTGTCGTGGGCTACGTGTTCAAGAAGATCGGCATTCCGCTGGCGCCGTTCACTCTGGCGCTGGTGCTTGGCAGCCGTGCGGAAGATGCCTTCCGGCTGGCGATGATCGGATCAGGCGGTCACGTCTCGGTGTTTTGGTCGAACGGATTGGTCGGTTCGATCACGACGCTCGCGATCATCCTGCTGTTCTGGCCGTTGATCGACCGTGTGATCGCGAGCTTCGGACGCCGTGGAGCACCGGCGCGTGCCTGATACAGGTGCCTTTTCACCATGCTCTGCAACGAGGTGGAAGGGCATTCGTGATCATTGGATTTGCGTCGCGCCGCGGACCTTGCATGCTCCTTCTGCCTTGTCGGTGTCGATGTAGGCGAATTTTGTCTTCTTGAACTTTTTCTTAGTGTTCGCCTTGACCGTAACCGGGATATTCTGCTCGGTCTCGATCTTTCGTTCGCCTACTTTAGACATGTACTCGCACCTCACGCGGATGTCCTTCACCGCGAAGTTGTTGTCATTGGCGATGGTAAGGTCCGCAGTTCCAATGTTGTTGCTGCCTGGTTTACGCCACCGCTCGATTGTGACCGTGACGTGGTCGCCAGGCTCCGCCGCATTCACAGAACCTCCGACGCTCACACCGCTTAAAATGACGGCAACAGCGATGACGATGCTGAGGCTGGTTTTCATGCTGCACTCCCGGCTTTCAAAAAGATTCCGCAGTCGTAGCCGCGGGGTTGTTCTCAAACATCAAAATAAAAAGGACAAAGCATTGAGCAGGCATAAATCACGGCTACTATACCGGCCACGATATTCGACCGGCAATTGCATTTGGATAGGACCGTAATGAACGACATCTGGCGCCTCTCAGCTACTGACCTTGCATCGCAAATCCGATCCCGAAAAATCTCCGCGAAGGAAGCTGCCACGGCGGCTCTGGCGCGCCTCGATGCAGTCAACCCCGCGATCAATGCCGTGGTCGATCATCGTCCTGAAGAAACCCTCGCGCAGGCCGAAGCGATCGATGCCGCGATTGCGAAGGGCGAGGATACCGGCGTGCTCGCCGGCGTGCCCATCACAGTCAAAGTCAATGTTGACCAGGCGGGATTCGCTACTACGAATGGTGTGGGCTTGCAGCGTGACCTTGTGGCGCAGTTCAATAACCCCGTTGTCGAAAACTTGCGCAAGGCCGGTGCCGTCATTGTTGGGCGGACCAATACGCCTGCATTTTCCTATCGCTGGTTCACGACAAATTTGTTGCACGGCGACACGAAGAACCCGCGCGATCCAGCGATTACTCCCGGCGGCTCGTCCGGCGGCGCAGCGGCGGCTGTGACGGCAGGCATTGGGCATATCGCGCATGGCACCGACATCGCGGGCTCTATCCGCTATCCCGCGTATGCGTGCGGTGTTCACGGCTTGCGTCCCACGGTCGGCCGTGTCCCAGCATTCAACGCTTCGCTGCCTGAACGCTCAATCGGAGGGCAGATCACAGCGGTGTCGGGTCCGCTTGCCCGCACAGTGGGGGACTTACGGCTTGCGCTGGAGGCCATGTCGCAGCGCGATCCACGCGATCCGTGGTGGGTGCCTGCGCCGCTGGAAGGCCCAGCCGCCCCACGCCGGGCGGCGCTGTGCTTGCGCCCCGGCGGGCTTGAGACCACGAAGGAGGTCAGCGACGCAGTCGTAGACGCCGGAAAGCGTCTCGAGCGGGCTGGGTGGAGTGTTGAGGAAGTCACCGACATTCCGCCCTTCGAGGAAGCCGCGGAATGGCAGATCAAGCTTTGGCTCGCTGATGGCTATGACGCCATGGTCGATGCTGCAAAGCGGGAAGGCGATCCCGGAGCACTCACCGTGCTGCGCGGGCACGAGAAGACTGCTCGCTCGCTGGATTTCGCAACCTACTCGAAGGCACTGACGCGCCGCGCAACGCTGGTTCGCGATTGGCAGCTGTTCTTTGAGAGGTACGCCGTCATTGTCATGCCGCCGTGCGGAGAATTGCCCTTCCCATGGCAACTGGACTTGAAAGACGATGCATCGTTCGCGCGGGTCTGGCGGGCACAGATGCCGCAGATCGCGTTGCCGTTTATTGGCATGCCGGGCTTGACCGTTTCTACTGGACTTGTTGGGCGCAGACCAGTTGGTGTTCAGATCGTCGCGGGACGCTACCGCGAGGACCTCTGTCTGTCGGCTGGAGAGGCCATTGAGGCCGGAGGCACGCCGCCAAGTCCGATCGATCCTATTCCAGCGCCAGCCTGAAGGCGGCGCTTGGCGCGAAAGACACTTTCGCTATTGGTCAGGAGCTCCTGTGTGCGCCTGACCAGAATGGTCCCAGCTTTGAGATCGCGATTGGCAACGTGAAGAAGGCGATGGCCTTCGTCAATGAGTTCGCGGGCGTGTTTCAATTCCTCGTTAAACGTGACGACCGCCATCGCTGCTTTCGCAGAGGTCATGATCCGGCTCCCACGAGCGCCCGCCCGCGCTTATCAATGCACGGCCCGTGGGATTGTTCGCAGGAATTTTTCAACCTGCCGGATTTTTCCACCGGATATGAAGGACGGCCGCTCCCGCGGCGCAGCGCGAGCGGTACCTGCTTATTCCGAAGGGCCTAGCGGCACTAGGCGATGATCCCGCCGGCCCTCATCTTTGCGATCTCGGCCGCGCTAAATCCGGCGGCACTCAATACTTCGTCGCTGTGCTGGCCGACGTCAGGCGCCATCCGCGGCGGGACTTTCTTCGCGCCTTCGATGAAGATCGGCGTGTTGATTGTACGCAGATCGCTATCCGAGAACGGCACAACGGCTTCGGCATCGCGCATTTGGGAATCATCCGGGATGTCGGCGGCGATACCGACCACGCCAAAGATCAGTCCGTTACCGTCCAGAATCTTGCGCCACTCGGCAAGAGGCTTTTTGACGAACACATCATCAAGGATGGAAATCAGCTCTGCCGAATGATTGTGGCGCGCGGTCTTCGTCTCGAAGCGCGGATCGGCGGCCAACTCCTCTCGGTTGATGACCTTGACGAAGGTCGGCCACTGCTTCTCCTCGTTGAGGAGCGACAGGATGATCCAGCGGCCATCACTGCACTTGTAATGGTTAGTGACGGCATTCAGCGCGCGGTGACGCGGCTGGCGCTGCTGGAATGTTGCGCCGCACAGCGCAGCCTGCGCATAAATGCCGTTGGACCAGATGCCGTTGTTCATCAGGTTCGACATCACCTGCGTGCCTTTGCCGGTGCGCTCGCGCTGGTAGAGCGCTGTCACAATGCCGGCGAACAGCGACATGGCGCAGGGATGATCACCCATGCCGGGCATTGAACGTGCGGGTGTCGTCTCGTTGGTTTCGCGGACAAGATCCATCAGGCCTGAACGCGCCCACCATGCATTGCTGTCGAAGCCCGGCTTGTCGGCTTCGGCGCCGCTCTCGCCATAGCCGGTGAACGACGCATAGATCAGCCGGTCATTAAGTGGTGCGAGATCCTTGTAGGTGACGCCGAGTTTTTTGCGAACGCTCGGCGGAAAATTCGTGATGAAGACGTCGGCCTCGGCAACAAGGCGGCGCACCACTTCTTGTCCCTCCAGCTTGCTGAGGTCGAGAGCAAGGCTCTTCTTGTTGCGGCCTTCAAGTATCCAGGCGTAGTTGTACGGGCTGATCGGATAACCAGGAAGTTTGGGCAGGTTGCGGACTGGATCACCTGCACCCGGGGGCTCGATCTTGATGACATCGGCACCGAAATCCGACAGTGCAGTTGCTGATGAAGGGGCTGCGATAAAGCTTGCGCAATCGATGACCTTGAGGCCTTCGAATATTCCTTGAGCCATTCGGCTTCTCCTTGATTATTCCATCACCGACTTTGATCGGTCGTTTCTGGTTAATCGTTCTTGCGTTCGTCCGAGATCACCCTGCCGTCGTTCGGCAGGGAGCCGGGCGCGACCAGAGTGACATTGCCCTGCAGCTTTGTCACGGCACGGAGGGTCGATGCAATAGTGTCGCGCAAAGCATCGTCAGCAGAGGAAGATTCCGCTGCGAGCGTCATGATATCGACCTCTTTGTCGCGGGTGACGATCAGGCGCAGCCTGCCAAGTTCAGGATGCCGTTTGCCGACCTCCGCGATCTGTTCCGGGCGCACAAACATGCCTTTGACCTTCGTTGTCTGATCGGCCCGGCCCATCCAGCCTTTGATCCGCATATTGGTGCGGCCGCAGGGGCTTTGCCCGGCAAGAACAGCGCTCAGATCGCCGAGCGCCAGCCGTATCCACGGACGCTGGGGATCGAGCGACGTGACAACGATCTCGCCGACGTCACCGTCCGAGACCGGTTCGCCGGTGCCGGGGCGAACGATTTCAACGATGATATCCTCGCTAACAACGAGCCCCTCGCGAGCCGATGTCTCATAGGCGACAACGCCGAGGTCTGCGGTGCCGAACATTTGATAAGCGTCGATACCACGGGACTTCATCTCCTCCTGCAGCGATTTCGGAAAAGCTGCACCGGACACCAGTGCGCGCTTCAGCGAGGACACGTCGCGACCGGCCTTCTCGCCCGCATCCAGCAAGATTTTCAGGAAGTCCGGTGTGCCGGTGTAGGCAATTGGTCGGTAGGCCTCGATCAATTCAAACTGCTGTTCGGTGTTGCCCGGTCCTGCCGGAATGATTGCGCAGCCGAGCGATCGCGCCGACGTGTCGAAAATGAAGCCGCCCGGCGTGAGGTGATAACTGAAGGTATTGAGCACCACATCGCCGGGTCGGAAGCCGGCTGCAAACAGCGCGCGCGCACCGCGCCATGGGTCGCTATGGGTCGATTCAGGCTCGAAGATGGGGCCGGGTGAGGTGAACAGGCGTCTGAATGAGCCGATAGGCGCGGGCACCAGGCCCCCGAACGGAAGAGCCGCTTTGTGCAGGGCAGGCAGCTCGGACTTCCGAAGCACAGGGAGCTTGGCGAGCGCGGGGCGGTCGGTGATCGTCGCCAAGTCGATGCCGTGGAAACGTTCGGCGTAGGTGGGAGTCTTTATAGCAGCGCGCAGGACATCGGGCACGCGTGAGAAGAGATCGGAGTCTCGTTCAGACGGGGCTCGCGTCTCAAGGGCGTCGTAATGTTGGGACATGGATTCAAATCTCGCGAGGAGGATGGTTTAAAGCCAACGCTTGCGTCGTTTGAAGCTCTTGAGGTTCTTGAAGCTCTTGCGCTGATCCCCGGCGCCGCCGAGGTAAAATTCCTTGACGTCTTCGTTATCGCGCAATTCATCGGCGGTGCCGTCAAGTACGACTTTGCCCTGTTCCATGATGTAGCCATGGCTTGCGACGGACAGCGCGGCACGGGCGTTTTGCTCCACGAGCAAAATCGTCACGCCCAAATCGCGATTGATCTGCTTGATGATGCTGAACACTTCCTTGACCAGCAGCGGTGAGAGACCCATCGATGGTTCATCCATCAGGATCATCTTTGGACGCGCCATCATGGCTCGGCCGATGGCCAGCATCTGCTGCTCGCCGCCAGAGAGGTAGCCAGCAAGACCTGTGCGCTCCTTGAGGCGGGGAAAATATTTGAACACCACGTCGATGTCGTTGTCGATGTTCTTGTCGCTGCGCGTGAAGGCTCCCAGCCGAAGGTTTTCGAGCGTGGTCATGTCTGCAATGATACGGCGGCCTTCCATGACTTGAAAAATGCCGCGGCGGACGATCTTGTCGGGATCAATGCCGTCGATCCGCTCGCCGTCGAAAACAATCTCGCCGCGCGTAACTTCGCCATCTTCCGTTTTCAGCAATCCGGAAATCGCCTTCAACGTGGTCGACTTGCCTGCGCCGTTGGCACCCAGCAGCGCGACGATTGCGCCCTTCGGCACATCGAGGCTCAATCCGCGCAGCACGAGAATGACGTTGTCGTACACCACCTCGATATTGCGCACAGCAAGCAGTGGCGCGGCGGCTGCGGCGAGCGTCGGTCTGGCGGTTGCGTCTGTGATCGTCTGCAAGATGCTTGTCCTGGTTTGGGAAAGACGCCGCTCTAGTGTCCCGTCTCCGAATAACCGACCTGTTCGCGGCGAGCTCGCAGAGTTATTCGGAGACGAAAGGACACTAGCAGAATTTAATGCTAGTGTGGCTTTTGTCTCGCAATTTCCGATAAGAGACCAGCTGCAAGACGGTCAGAAATTGCGAGACGCCACACTAGTAACGCGGAGCGGCGTACGCGTTTAGCTTACCAGCCGAGCCATTCCGGCTTGCGTGGCAGGTCGACGGTCTTCACCTTCTCAAGCTTGATGGTGCCGCTCTTGACGAGGTCGGCCACCGAAGCATCGGTCGGGCCGGACACCTTCATACGATAGATATCGACCTTCAGCGTCGGACGATGGTCTTTTTCCGTCCAGGTGGACGGATTGCAGACACCTTCCATTCCGGCAGGCACCCAGTTTGCCTTCTGATAGAAGCCGTTCTTGACTTTCTCGCCGGTCGCACCGCCGTTCTTGGCAGCCCATTCGACGGCTTCCTTCATGTAAAGAGCCGTGCAAACGCCTGCGACGTAGTGCACGGGGCGATAGGCCTTGCCGTCAGGATCCGACATTTTGGATATGTCCTGCATTGTCTTCATGCCGGGCGCGTTGCCACCCCATGCGACAGCGGTGCGCAGCGGAAACACCACGCCGTCAGCGGCAGCGCCTGCCGCCTTTGCTGCGTTCTCATCCATGCCCCAGACATTGCCCATGAATTGCACGTCCGTGCCTGCCGCCTTGCAGGCATTCAGCACGGAGATGTTGGAGCCTGCCGTGTTGCCGAGATAGGCGTAGTTCGCGCCTGAGCTCTTCAAGGTCAGGCATTGCGCACTGTAGTCGCCAGGGGTGAGTGCGAAGACGATCGCCGGAAGCACCTCGAAACCGAGTTCTGCGGCGATGGCTTCACCGGCAGCCTTCGGAGCGTTCGGGTAGGGATGATTGCCTCCCATGTGAACGTATTTCGGCTTGCCCGGCTTGCCCTTCGATTTCCAGTCCTCGGCGGCCCACGTCAGCATACCGCGCAAGGCATCCGAGTAGCTCGGGCCATAGAAGAAGTTGTAGGGCGCGGCTTTGGCCTTGCCGCTTGCGCCAGTCGGGTCTGACAGGGCGGCTGAATACGAGCCGGAAATATCGGGAATCTTGTCCTGCGCAAGGAAGCCCGTGAGGGCTTCAGTATCCGCTGTGCCCCAGCCGAGAATGGCGGCGACCTTGTCGGAGCCGGACCATTTTTTGTACTGCGCAATCGCTCGCGGCACCTGATAGCCGTAGTCGACGGTATCGACGTTGACCTTGGCACCGTTGATGCCGCCGTGCTTGTTGACCCATGCATAGGCATCGGCAACGCCTTGCCCGAACGGCGTGCCGACGTCTGACGTCGCGCCCGAATAGTCGGCCAGATGTCCGAGCGAAATGGCTGATTGTGCCGAGGCGGCCGTGCTGCCGAGCATCAGCGCCATAGCGGCAGTGCCGAGAAGAGCTTTTACAGTCATAAGCGTAATCCTCCGGTTTCCTCTTGAGGTCATATTATTTTTGTAAACGCCGTTCCGACCTCAATGCGAGAACGGGTAAAGCTTCCAGTATGCCTTGATCTGTCGCCACCGGTGAGCCAGTCCATCCGGTTCGAAGATAAGAAATATGATGATGATGACGCCGATAGCCATCTCACGCAAGAATGCGATGTTGTGCTTCAGGCCCAGCGCATGGTCGATCGCGCTGCCGCTCAAGGCAGCACTCAGCCATTCCATGGATTCCGGCAGCAGCACCATGAAGGCTGTTCCCATGAGGGTCCCCATGATCGAGCCCACTCCGCCGATAATGATCATGGCAAGGAAGATGATCGAACGGTCGATGCCGAAGCCCTCGTTTGAAACCACCTGATTATAGTGTGCGTAGAGAGCACCGCCGACGCCGGCGAAGAAGGCGGCAAGTCCGAATGACAGTGTGCGGTATTTGGTCAGGTTGATGCCCATGATTTCGGCCGAGAGGTAATGATCTCTTACTGCGACCAGGGCGCGGCCATCGCGCGTCCGCATCAGATTTGTGACGAGCAGATAGCAGACAATCACATAGGCCAGCACAACGTAGAAGTATTGACGATCGCCGCGGATCGGCTGTCCGAAGATTGAGAACGGTTCCGCGATGACAGGCACGCTGCCGCCGGTGAACCATTCTGCACGGGCAAAGAAATCGAGCAGGATGAATTGCGCAGCCAGCGTCGCGATGGCGAGGTACAGCCCCTTCAAGCGAGCGGCTGGCAGGCCAAAAATTAGGCCAACGGCCGCGGTGACCACACCGGCAAGCGGAATACAGAAGAAGACCGGAATTCCGAACCTGTTCGACAGATAAGCAGAGGTGAATGCCCCGAAACCAAAGAAAGCTGCGTGGCCAATGGAAATCTGTCCAGTAAAGCCGACGACGATATTGAGGCCGAGGGCCGCAATTCCGAAAATGCCGATCTGGATCAGTAGGCTTAGCGTATATTCATTCAACACAAATGGTGCGAAGCAGATCAGCACGATGCCGGCGATCATCGCGTTGCGGCTCGTGGTTGTCGGGAACACGGTGGTGTCTGCAGCATAAGAGGTGCGGAAATCGCCTGCGGGAAGAAGACTCTGGCCTGCCATGATGAGTTAGATCCGCTCGATATCTTTGGTGCCGAACAGGCCGTAAGGCTTGATCATCAGGATGATAATCAATGCATAGAAAGGGGCGATCTCGAACAGATTGCCCCAGTGCAGATATTCGCTGTCGACGAAGTGGGCGACGTTTTCGAGCAGTCCGATAATGATGCCACCGAGGACTGCACCGCCGACGCTGTCTAAGCCGCCTAGAATGGCAGCCGGAAAGACCTTGATGCCGTAAGCGGCGAGCCCCGCCGAGACGCCATTGACGACGGCTACGACCACGCCGGCAACGGCTGATACAGTCGCCGATATGGCCCAGGCCATGGCGAAGACGCTTTTCACGGAAATACCGAGGGATTGTGCTACCTGCTGATTGAACGCGGTGGCACGCATGGCGAGACCATACTTGGAGACGCGGAAGAACCAGGCCATGCCGACCATCATCGCCAGCGACACCGCAAGGCTGAGGATATAGACGGTCTGAACCTGCAGTCCGAAGATGTTGACGAGCTGCGTGTCGAAGATGCGTGGAAAGGGCTGTAGATTGACGCCGAACATCCATTTCATCAGCGCCGAGAACACGGTGGACAGCGCAATCGTGACCATAATCACGGAGATGATCGGCTCTCCGACCATGGGGCGCAGAATCACGAGCTGAATAGCAATGCCGAATACGAACATGAAAACTAGCGTGATCGGCATCCCGATCCAGAAAGGAACCTGGTATTTCGTCAGCAGCCACCAGCACACCCACGCGCCGATCAGCAGAAGCTCGCCTTGGGCGAAATTGACCACCTGGGTGGCTTTGTAGATGAGCACAAACGACATCGCGACCACGCCATACAGCGTGCCGACGACGAGCCCATTGATCAGGAGCTGGATCAGAAGTTGGGTGTTCATCGCAAGCTCACCTTCATTCCGCGGCCTGGGCTGATGTTTGCCCTCTGAGATCGACGACCGGGAGGGTGGTGCGGACGCGTTGCGTCGTGCCATCCTGGAAGCGGATCACGGTGTCGATGTCGATATCGGGCTGATCGCCATAGATAGCATCGATGATATCGGCGTACTTCTCGTTGATGACGCTGCGACGAACTTTGCGGGTACGCGTCAATTCGCCGTCATCGGCATCGAGCTCCTTGTAGAGCAGCAGGAACTTGGCGATGCGTTGCGCAGGCGGCAATGTGGCATTGACCGCTTCGACTTCTTTACGCAGCAGGTCGTAAACCTCCGGCCGGGAAGAGAGGTCGGTGTAAGTGGTGAAGGATATCCGGTTTTTCTCGGCCCACTTAGAGACAATGGAGAAGCGAATGCAGACCATGGCGGCGAGATAGTCGCGTCCATCGCCCAACACCACGGCCTCGGCGACATAGGGTGAGAACTTCAACTTGTTCTCGATGTATTGGGGCGAGAAGCGGTCGCCGCGGGACGTTTGCGCAAGGTCCTTAATGCGGTCGATGACAACAAGCTGCTTCGCCTTGTTAAAGTAACCTGCGTCGCCCGAATGCATCCAGCCATCGCGCAGGTCGGCCACGGTTGCAGCTTCGTTTTTGTAGTAGCCGAGGAACATATTGGCATGGCGGACGACGATTTCGCCGATACCGTTTGCATCCGGCTCTCTAATCTCGATTTCGATGGTCTCGGCCATCGATACACCGGTGGTGTCTGGATCGACTTCGTCTGCCTTGTGGAGCGTGAACGCGCCCAGCGTTTCGGTCTGACCATAGAGCGTGCGCAGTGGCACACCCATGGCGCGGAAAAACCGAAACGTGTCAGGTCCGAGTGCGGCACCGCCGGTGGCCGCCGAGCGCAGCCGCGTAAAGCCGAGCCGGTCGCGCAATGCACGAAACAGGAGCGTTTCGGCGACCATGGACCGTTTGCCTTCATCAAGCGCGGCAAGGCCGGACTTCATGCCGATGTCGTATAGCCTCTGCTTCAATGGGGATGAGTCCATCACCCGTGCGCGGACGTCCGCGGCAATGGCTTCCCAGATACGGGGCGCAAACAGCACGAAGGTCGGCGCGATTTCGCGAAAGTCGTTCATCATGGTGTCGGGCTGCTCGACGAAGTTCACCTTCATCCGGCTGAGCAAGCCTTTGCCGAGGGCGTAGACCTGCTCCATGATCCATGGGAGCGGCAGCACCGAGACGTATTCGTCGTCAGGGCCCTTGGGATCGAAGCTGAGATACGTTGCGCAGTGACGTAGGACGCGACCGGCCGCGAGCATCGCGAGCTTCGGGTTCGACGTTGTCCCAGAGGTAGTGCAGAGAACTGCGACGTCTTCGCCATTGGTCGCGTCGACAAGTTGATCGTAGAGGTTAGGTTCGCGCGCCGCGCGCTCGCGCCCCATTTCTGCAAGCTTGTCGGCGCTGATCAGGCGTGGATCGTCATATTTCCGCATGCCACGGGGATCGGAGTAGACGATGTGGCGCAAATGCGGGACCCGGTCGCCGAGCTCAAGCAGCTTGTCGACCTGTTCCTCGTCCTCGGCGAACACCAGCTTGGTCTCTCCGTAGGAGAGGAGATACATGACCTCCTCGCCGAGCGACTCGCGATACATACCGAGGCTCATACCGCCGACGGCGTGGGTTGCGATTTCGGCGGAAATCCAGTCCGGCCGATTGTCGCCGATGATGCCGATCACATCGCCGCGGCCAATTCCGATCTCGACCATGCCGAGTGTGAAGTCGCGAACGCGGTTCTGATAATCATCCCAGGTGAAGAGACGCCACAGTCCGAAGTCTTTTTCGCGCAGCGCGATCTCGTGGCCGTGCTCCTTCGCGTTCAGCCGCAACAGTTTTGGATACGTATCAGCCTGCGCTACACGGCCCGCATAATCCATCATGCGGTGGCCTCCGCAATAGGCGGTGTGTCATCGGAATCGCCTGGCATATCGTCTTCTTCGCCGAGATAGGCGCGGCGGACGTGGGGATCGGATAGGACGTCGGCGGGAAGCCCTTCAGCGATCTTGCGCCCGAAGTCCAGCACGGTGATGCGGTGAGAGATGTCCATCACGACGCCCATATCGTGCTCGATCATCATCACCGTCATCCCGTATTCTTCGTTGAGATCGACGATGTAGCGGGCCATGTCCTCCTTCTCCTCGAAGTTCATGCCGGCCATCGGCTCGTCGAGGAGAATAAGTTTCGGCTCCAGCGCCATGGCGCGCGCAAGTTCGACGCGTTTGCGCAGGCCATAGGAGAGGGTGCCCGCAACGGCTTTGCGGACCGACTGCAAGTCGAGAAAGTCGATGATTTCTTCCACCTTGCGACGGTGTTCGAGTTCTTCGCGGCGTGCGCCGGTCAGCCAGTACAGCGATCCCGTGACGAAGTTGTTCTTCAGCAAATGGTGACGCCCGACCATGATGTTGTCGAGCACCGTCATGTGATGAAACAACGCCAGATTCTGGAAAGTGCGGCCTATCCCAAGCGCTGCTCGGTCATTAGGCTTGAGACCGGTGATGTCGCGGCCTTGATAAAACAATCGTCCTTCGGTCGGCGTATAACGGCCCGACACACAATTCACGATCGAGGTCTTACCGGCGCCGTTGGGGCCGATGATCGAAAACAATTCGCCTTCCTTGACGGCGAAATTGACGTCGGTCAGCGCGCGTACGCCGCCAAACCGCAATGAGACGCCTCGCACCTCAAGTGCGTATGCCACTTCATCCTCCCCACGTGACCCGAGAGGAAGCGGTTTAGAATGCCTCTTGCCTCGGGATCGTCAGAACGGCGCCTTTTGGCGCTCATTTTCTCGTGGCCGGCGGATTTTTCCGCTCGGCGAGTTCAGCCTAACTTGTCTTCCAGCCGAAACCTATTCGACTAACGGCATCAGGCGGCTCAAAAGCAAGCCTTGCCGGCGGGCATTTTTGCACAACTGGCTTTGCGGTTTTTGCAAAATTTATCAGACTTCGAGCCACTCCTTGCGAATGGCCTGATTGGCCTTCAGATCGGCTGGAGTTCCCTCGAAGACGATGCGGCCGTGGCCCATCACGTAAAGGCGATGTGAAATCCGCATAGCAATCGACAGCTTTTGCTCAACCAACAAAATTGCCAAGCCGCGCCGCGCAATCTCCGCGATCAGGTCGCCGACCTGCTGAACGATCAGAGGGGCCAACCCTTCGGTCGGCTCGTCAATCATCACGAGTCCCGGATCGCCCATCAGAGTGCGGCAAATTGTCAGCATCTGCTTTTCGCCGCCGGAGAGGACGCCGGCCGCGGTGTCGGCGCGGGCCTTCAGGTTCGGAAACATTTCCAGCATGTCGTCGAGACGCCATTTTCCTGGATGTTTGGGATCCTTGATGCCAAGCATCAAGTTCTGCCGCACAGTTAGGCTAGGGAAGATGTCGCGGTGTTCGGGGACATAGCCGAGACCGAGATGCGCGATCTTGTAGCTCGGCATCCCGGCAATGTCTTTGCCCTTGAACTTGATCGAGCCATGTGGCGGCACTTCGCCCATGATGGCTTTGACGGTGGTGGAGCGGCCGACGCCGTTGCGGCCTAGCAGGCTGACCACTTCGCCCGCGCCGATATGCATGTCCACGCCCTGGAGAATATGGCTCTTGCCGTAGTAGGCGTGCAGATCTTGAACCTCCAACATCAGGCGGCCTCCTCACCGAGATACGCTTCCCTGACTTTCGGATTGTTGCGGATCTCCTCGGGCGTTCCCGATGCTATGATGTTGCCGTAGACCAACACAGAGATGCGGTCAGCCAATCCGAACACCACGCTCATGTCGTGTTCGACGATGAGCAGGGTGCGCCCCTCAGTCAGGCGGCGAATGAGCGCGACCGCGCGCTCTGTTTCGGCGTGGCTCATGCCGGCTGTCGGCTCGTCGAGCAGGATGACATCGGCGCCGCCGGCGATGGTGATGCCGATCTCCAGCGCCCGCTGTTCGGCATAGGTCAGCAGGCCAGCCGGAACGTCACGCCGTGAGACGAGATTGATGTCCTGCAGAATCTGCGCGGTGCGTTCGCGCACCTCTGGAAGCCGGTCAACGTTCTTCCAGAACGCGTAACGATGGCCGGTGGCCCACAGAACCGCGCAGCGGATGTTTTCCCATACTGTCATCTTGGCGAAGACGTTGGTCACTTGGAAACTGCGGGACAGGCCACGGCGGTTGATCTGATAGGGCGGCAGATCGGAGATCACTTCTCCCCGCAGCAACACGCTGCCGGATGTCGGCTTCATGTAGCCGCTGATCAGGTTGAATGTCGTCGATTTGCCGGCGCCGTTCGGGCCGATGAGCGCGTGCCGTTCGCCTTGCGCGACCTGGAGATTGAGGTCGCGAATGACTTTGGTGATGCCAAAGCTCTTCTGGACGTCGCGGATTTCGATGGCGTTGGTCATGCGGCAAATCCCTTTTCGCGTGCAGCGTTCAGGGCGTTGTCCCAGGCTTCCGCAACCTTCGCCCATGTCTTACGCGCGATCACAAAGCCGCCCACGATCAAGATCGCTGCGATGCCCCATGTGATTGGGCTCGCAGCATTGAAGCTGATGCCAAAGGCCTTGATGTTCGGACTGTCTCCCGGATTGACCGTGTAATGGACCACAGTCTCGATCACGAGCATCAGGCCTGTAATCATGGCGAGCGTCGGCACGAAAGCGATCAGATAGGATGGCAGGACCTTACCCAGCGTTCTTGCCAGTACCAGCGGCCGGTGCTTCATGATGAGGCCCGTGATTCCGGTGGGAGCGAACATGACAACGGCGATAAAGAACAGGCCGAAGTAGAGTTGCCATACACTGGTGAGGTCACTGAGCCCCAGCGACAGCAAGGTTACGAAGATCGCGCCGACAGCCGGACCGATAAAGAAGCCGATGCCGCCGATATAGGTGGAGAACAGCACCGTTCCCGATTGGACCGCGCCGAGATAGGCCGAGTTGGCGATTTCGAAGTTGATCGCAGCAAGCGCCCCGGCGATGCCTGCGAAAAATCCCGAGAAGCAGAACGCGATGTAGCGGATGACATGCGGGTCATAGCCGACAAACTGCACACGCTCGGGATTGTCGCGCACAGCATTGCACATGCGCCCCAGTGGCGTGCGGGTGAGGGCATACATCGCGATCATGCAGATGAGCGTCCACGCCGCAATCAGATAGTAGATCTGGATCTGCGGGCCGAAGCTCCAGTCGAACAGGCGCAGCACCTTTGTGCGGTTGGCGGAGACGCCTGCTTCACCGCCGAAGAACGTCCGCAGGATCAGCGCAGAGGATGCGACGAGTTCGGCAACGCCCAGCGAGATCATGGCGAATGCCGTGCCGCTGCGTGCCGTTGAAACCCAGCCCAGCAGGACGGCGAATGCGAGACCCGTGAGCCCGCCAATCAGCGGCACCACGGGCAGTGGTATTGGCCACTTGTGCGCACCGATGATGTTGATGGCGTGGATCGCGAGAAAGCCCCCCAAGCCGTAATACACGGCATGCCCGAACGAGAGCATTCCGGTCTGCCCAAGCAGGATGTTGTAGGACAGCGCAAAAATGATCGAGATTCCGATCAGGCTGAATGTCGTCAGCGATCCGCCGGAGCTGAAAACCTTTGGTAGCAGCAACAGCAGCAAAGCTGCTACAGCCCAGAGGCCATAGAACTTAAGCTTGTCTGTCATCGCAGGCCGCGGAGGGGCCGCATTTGAGATCGCATCGCTCATGTGTCGCGTGTCCCCATCAGGCCCATCGGGCGGAAAGCAAGAATGAGAACCAGCAGCACGTAGGGCATGATCGGCGCGATCTGCGCGACGGTCACATTCCAGATGTCCGCAAGCCAGGTCTTGGCATAATCAGGGCTGAGCGGGCCGAACATTTCGGCGAGCGATCCGTTCATCGATACAGCGAAGGTCTGGATCAGGCCGATCAGCAGCGATGCAATGAAAGCGCCTGGTAGCGAGCCAAGGCCGCCGACGACAACCACCACGAACAGGATCGGGCCGAGGAGGCTCGCCATGTTGGATTGGGTCACCAGCGCGGGGCCGGCGATGACGCCAGCGACCGCAGCGAGCGCCGTGCCGACACCAAACACCATCATGAAGACGCGCCCGACATTATGGCCGAGATGACCGACCATATGAGGGTGAGTGAGGGCGGCCTGCACGATCAGGCCGATGCGGGTTTTCTTCAGCGCGATCAGCAATCCGAGAAAGATCGCGATCGAAGCTGCCAGCATAAATATCTTGTAGGCGGGGTAATTGGTGGAAAACACCGTGAAAGCAGGAAAGTCCAGCGCCTCGGGTACCCGGAAATCCACAGGGCTCTTGCCCCAGATGATCTGCACGATCTCTTCGATGGCGAAGGCGAGACCGAAGGTGAACAGCAGTTCGGCGACGTGACCGTTCTTGTGAACGTGACGCAGACCATAGCGCTCTACGGCGGCGCCAAGCAGGCCTGCCAGCAATGGCGCGACGACCAGCGCGGGCCAGAAGCCGACCCAGCGGCTGATCTGGAATCCGAAGAATGCACCGAGCATGTAGAAGCTCGCATGCGCGAAGTTCAGCACACCCAGCATGCTAAAGATCACCGTCAGGCCGCTTGCCATGAGGAACAGCAGCATGCCGAACAGGATGCCGTTAAGCGTAGATATAACGATTAGCTCGAGCACTTTCCCACCCCTGGAAAATTGAAGCTGTATTCGCCCGGGTGCGCACCTAGTGCGCTGGATTTGACGTTCGTACCAGCATTGCGGCGAGTCCCCAGTACGAACGCAAATCCAAAAAGCGCACTAGCTTCATGGAGTTGCTAGTGTCCCTCCTGGTTCTAACCGAGAGTGCTGCAAAGCGATGCGAAACGTTAGAACCGGGACACTAGACGAATGCAGATTGCGTAAGGGACGGGTTACGGCCGTTCCATCTTGCAGGTGGTTGGCAGGATGGTCTGGTCGGTGTCGATTTTGGCGACCGTCTTCCAGCCCCAGCCGGTCTTTTCTTCGTCGAACGGCTCCTTCTCGGTGCGTTCACCGAGCGAAGAGATGTACATCGGCTGGAAGAACTGGTGGTCGTCCTTCCGCATCAGGCCCTTGCCGCCGTTGAGCACTTCGAACTGCATGCCTTCAAGTGCGGCTGCGACCTTGACCGGATCGAGCGACTTGGCCTTTTCGGCGGCTGTCGCGAACATCCGCATTTCGTTGGCCGCGCGCGGATACCAGAACGTCTGACCGTTGTACTTCGCTCGGAAGGCCTTTTCGAGCTCGACCGAGTCTTTGTTCTCGATGTTGGCGAAGCCCTCGGTGATCTGGAACACTTGGTGATTCAAGTTTGCCTGCTTGACTGCGGTCGGGCCACCGGCGCCGCCTGCGTAATAGGTGTACCAGTTGACCTTGAGGCCTGCGTCCGCGGCGGCCTTCAGGAGCAGCGCAATATCTTGACCCCAGTTGCCGGTGATGACGCTGTCGGCACCGGATGCCTTGATCTTCGCAACATAAGGCGCGAAGTCGGTGATCTTGAGCAGCGGATGCAATTCGTCGCCGACGATTTGGACATCCGGGCGCTTGGCGGCGAGCATCTTCTTCGCCGTTGTGCGCACCGATTCACCAAACGAGTAGTCCTGGTTAATTAGATAGATCTTCTTCACCGACGGCGTTGTCTTGATGTAGTTGGTCAGCGCTTCCATCTTGATGTCGGAGTTGGCATCCCAACGGAAATGCCAGAAACTGCATTTCTCGTTGGTGAAGACCGGATCGACCGCGGCGTAGTTGAAGTAGAGGACTTCCTTGCCCGGGTTGCGCTCATTGTACTTGGAGACGAAATCGATCAGCGCGCCGGCGACCGACGAACCGTTGCCCTGGGTGATGTAGCGAACACCGGCGTCGATCGCCTTCTGAGCCTGAATTAGGCTTTCCTGCGGGTTGGTTTTGTTGTCGAACGGAACGATCTCGACCTTCTTGCCGAGAATGCCGCCCTTGGCGTTCAATTCGTCCGCAAGAAACTGGTAGGTCTTTAATCCGACTTCGCCGACGCTTGCGCCACCGCCTGATAGAGGATCGATATATCCGATCTTGACGGTGTCTTGGGCCAGCGCCGCTCCGCCCATCAACGGAAACGCGAAGGCCGCGGCGATTATAAGTTTACGCATGTCTCTCTCCCTGAATTTAACGCGGGGCTTTTTTTGCGGCATCGACATGAGCTCGACGCGCTTCAGCCATTCATTGGCGGATTGTGGTCCAAGCGCTCATCAGCCGCAAGTCCGGTCTCATCGCTGTGGGGAGAATGCTTAATTTGCCCGCAGGGTTCTGGAGTGGTACGCACACCTTCGTCGTCCGCAGAGCGAAACATGGCTGGCAGACGACACTGATTTTGCATGGCTTGGAGTTAATATGCCTACGGTGCCTTTTGAACTAAAGGGTAAGAAAGTATTCGTTGCTGGCCACCGTGGCATGGTCGGAAGCGCCTTGGTGCGCCGTCTGGCTCAAGAGAATGTGGAAATCCTGACAGTCCAGCGCAGCGAAGTAGACCTGTTGGATCAGGCCGCAACCAATCGCTGGTTCGAAAAAGCCAGGCCGCACGTCGTCCTTCATGCCGCGGCCAAGGTTGGCGGCATTCACGCCAATAACACCCTGCGCGCCGAGTTCATTTATGAAAATCTGCAGCTCGCGGCGAATGTCATTCACGCAGCTCACGTCAATCGCGTCGAAAAACTGCTGTTTCTCGGTTCATCCTGCATCTATCCGAAGTTGGCGCCACAGCCATTACGAGAAGATTCGCTGTTAACCGGCGAGCTTGAGCCAACCAACGAACCCTACGCAATCGCCAAGATTGCGGGCGTCAAGATGGTGGAGGCTTATCGCAGCCAATATGGCAGCGACTTTATCAGCATCATGCCGACCAACCTCTACGGGCCCGGTGACAATTACCATCCCCAGTACAGTCACGTGGTTGCGGCCCTCATCCGTCGCTTCCATGAAGCGAAGGAGGCGGGCGCTCCAACTGTCACAGTGTGGGGGACAGGAACGCCGCGGCGTGAATTTCTGTACGTCGATGACATGGCGGATGCGTCAATTCATCTGCTTCGTCATTATTCGGGCGGTACGCTGGTCAATGTCGGAACGGGTGAAGACATCACGATCGCTGAATTCGCCCGCGTCGTCGCGAAGACCGTGGGGTACCCCGGCGAGATCGTTTTCGATCCATCCAAGCCCGATGGCACGCCACGGAAGCTGCTCGACGTTAGCCGCCTTGCAGAACTCGGCTGGAAGGCAAGGACCTCGCTTGAAGAGGGCATGAAGCTTGCCTATGGGGCGTTTCTGGAGCGCAAGCCCGGCGCCTGAGCCGTCCCATCACAGGCGGCCCATCAGACTGATGCTGCAGTCCGGCAATCCGCCTACTCCGCCGCGCGAGCGGTTTTGACCGACGAGTTCTCAGCCCGCTTCTTGGCCATCGTTGCCGTCGAGCCGATGACTTCGTCGCGCTCCAGTTCGGCGATTTCCTCGTCGGTCAAGCCCAGTATTCCACTCAACACCTCATGGTTGTGCTGGCCGAGTGTCGGGGCGAGGTGGTTGATCGCGTAGGGCCGTGTCGCGTCGCCCTCGCGGTAAGCGACGGACGGTAGAAGGTGCGGGCCCATGAAGGGGCGCTCGCTAGGCTGCCAATGGCCGACGCTGAGCAGGTGTGGATCTGCGGCAAGATCCTGCGGGAGTTTCGCAATACCGGCAGGAATACCGGCGCCCTGGAGAGAAACCATTGCGATATCCGGCCGAACATCGGCGAGCCACTGGCGGACAGCGGTTTCGATCTCGTCCTCATGTTGGCGTCGTCCTGCGACGGTGGCTAATGCTGGGTTTGCGGCGAGGTCAGGACGCCGCATCACGCTACATAGGGCCCGCCACTCGTCGTCCGTTCGGACAGCCAGCGTGACCCATTGGTCGATGCCGAGAGCCGGAAAACAGCCATGCGGCACGAAGCGCGGATGGCGATTTCCAAGACGAGGGCTGGTGGTGCCGGTGGCAGACTGTTCGAGGATCGATGGCGCCACCATCGGCAACATGCACTGCACCTGGCTGAGATCGATGTGCTGGCCCTTGCCGGTGATCTTCTGGTGCATGAAGCCGAGCATCAGGGCCGCGGCGGCATTGAGACCTCCGATCGGGTCGCCAAGCGCGGCGTGCAGCATAGTTGGCGGATCATTCGGGCTGCCGTTCACAGAAGGCAATCCGGAAGCCTGCTCCAACGTTGATCCATAGGCACGGACGCCGCTCCATGGACCCGACATTCCGAAGGCTGGCATCGTCAAAACGACCAGCCGCGGGTTGATGTCCAGGATTGTCTGCACGTCGAGACCGAGCCGCGGCATGACGTCGGCGGCATAATTGTCGATCACAGCGTCGGCGTCCTTCATCAGGCGCTTGAGCAGCGACAAGCCCTTTTCGGTCGTGAGATCCAGCGTGATACCGCGCTTGTTGCGGTTGTTCATTTGGAACCAATAGGTTTTCTCGTAGGTCCGTTCTTCATGATATGGCGGTCTCGTATCGGTGCCGCGGAACCAATCCGGATACTGACACGACTCCACCTTGATCACGTCGGCGCCGAGATCGCCCATCTGGCGTGTTGCGGTTGGCCCCGCCCAGCCCATGGTGAGGTCAATGATGCGCAGCCCCTTCAGCGGCAGCGCATCCTGTTCGGTGGCGGCGCGCGTCGCTGCACGCTGATGCGTGGGCAAATCGGTCGTCTTGTGCTCTCCGGCGAGCGATGCGCGCCCGTTTGCCTTCGGCAATGCGCGCGTCAGATGCTGCGGTAAGACAGGCCCTTCAAACGATGCGGTGCCGATGGTTACCGGTCCGAACGCGCCACGGCTACGATGAACGTCCTGCGCCAAAAGTTCTTTCATGTCGGGCACGACGGCCAAGGGAAGGCGCAGTTCAATGCCCTTCTCGAACCATTCCATCGCCGTGCGCGTCAACAGGATCGGCGAGATGATTTGTTTCAACTCGTCGGCATGCATGAAGCGTCCGATGTGCGACGCATATTTTGATTCGGCACCAACGTCCGGGCGCTCGATCATTTTGCAAAACGCAATCCATTGCGCCGGAGTGACAACCGTAACCCCGAGCCAGTCATGTTTGGTTGGAAAGGTGCCGCTTGGGTAGCCTCGGCCGAACCGGTTGATGCCCGGGCGGGGGCGTGAAAAGCCAGTCTCGAGCGCAAGACCCGTGTCAAACTCGCTGATCTGCAGCATCGCCTCGAGATTGTTGACGGCGAAGCGGCGTGCGCCATTGGTGTGACCATACAGCCCAGCAAGGCTTGGAATAAAAGCCGTCAGGCCGCCAACGACACCGACCTGTCCGTCGCGCGGCAGAACGGGAGGACCTTCGACCGGGCCGACGAGCTTCACCAGGCCAGCGAGACTGCGGCAGACTGCTTCGGTCGCCTCGTAATTGCGGTAGGGGCCGCTTTCGCCGAACCACGACAGCGCCGTAATCGCAAGGCCGGGATCAGATTGGCGCAGCCGGTCATGGGAAATCAGTGACGACTTCACGATGTCGGGGTGACGCGCGTCGAGCAGCAGATCGCTGCTCGCGAGTAGCTCCAGAATTCTTTCCGCGTCGTCCGGATTTTCCGGATCGGTGATGATGCTCTTCTTGTTCGTGTTCAGCCACGCAAACGTGACGCTTTCTCGTTCTCCGCCGCCGACATCCACCATAGGTGAGATGCGCCGCGCGGGATCGCCCCCAGGCGGTTCGATCTTGATGACGTCGGCGCCAAAGTCCGAGAACAGCTTGCCGCAGTAGCCGAGCGCGTCGCCCGTTCCAATTTCGACGACGCGAAATTCCGACAACGGCAAGTCAGACATGTGCACTCCCAATTTTCTTATCTGCAGCTTTTTATTGTAGCGCACATCGAACGGGCGCAATGCAGCTTATCAACTCAACCGTGAAGCTCAATGCCGGTTGAGCTCACGTTGAGGCTTGTGCCATGCGCGGCGGTGATTTGTTGAGCGCCAGCGCCATCGCGCTAATCAGGGGCTTCATAAAGAAGGCACCGTTGGCGGGATAGATATCGGTGCGCAGGCCATTCTCCCTCAGCTCGTCGGAAACAACGGGACCAACCGACGCAATCGGTGTTTTGGCCAGGCCCGTGCGCAATTGCTCATCGAGGCCATGTGCTCTTGCCACGTCGATCAGGCGGCGGACCTGTCCTGAGCTTGTGAGAGCAATGGCGTCGACGCGCCCTTGGACCATCTCGTCGATCGCCGACACGATATTGGCGTCGGCAGCCTCGGCATCATAAACGTAAGGAAGCACGGGCACGACAATGGCACCGCGTGATGCGATCGCGGTCACAAGCTTGCTGTGGTTCTTGTCAGGATAGAGTTGGAGACCGACGCGATGGTCTTTCAACTCGACGCGCGACAGCATATCGGCGACCCCCTCCGATGTTGGTGTTTCGGTCACAATCTGCGCTTCCAACCCGATTTCACGCAGCGCGCGAACCGGTTTCGGTCCCCGCGCAAGCTTCCGCGCCTTGCTGATCGCCGCGATGAAGTCCTCGTCAACCTCCATGCGCCCCGCTGCTTTCATCAACCGCCGCAAGCCTTCACCGGTCATCAGCACGAGATCGTCGAACGGGTGCTGGATGCATTGGCGGATCCAGGCCTCAACGGGAGCGGGGTCCGGGGCGTCATGGATGGTAAACATGGGGCATTGCAGGACACTTGCGCCCTGATCTTGTAGGAGGCGGGAGAATTGTGCCTCCTCACGTGTTTCCAGGATCAGAATCCGATACCCGTTCAGTCTCTCCGCCATATCGTTCTTCCGTATAAAATTCCTACATCTGGCCTTTAATCCACTGGCTAACCTATTGGCGGGCGCTGTGGCTTTCCAGCCTCTTTGTAATGGCAGCGGGGATTGGCGGAAGCCGGGTGCGGGTGATAGAGGAAGGCGCAAATCTTTAGTTCCTTCCGGCGGCTTCCGCCGCAAGTCACGCAGCCCTACAGCGATCCTTCATGTCCCAGCAACAATTCGTACTGACTTTATCCTGCCCGGATCGTCCGGGCATCGTCTCGGCCGTCTCGACCTTCCTATTTGCGAATGGGCAGAACATTCTCGATGCCCAGCAATACAGCGACACTGAGACGGGTCAGTTTTTCATGCGGGTGATGTTTGACACGCCCGGCGCGACGGCGGAACTGGCGACGCTGCAAGCCGGCTTCAGCGTTATTGCACAGCCCTTCAATATGGTCTGGAAGATCCGTGATCGCTCAACGCACCACCGCGTCCTGTTGATGGTGTCCAAATTCGATCATTGCCTGGTCGACATTCTTTATCGGTGGCGAACCGGCGATCTGCCCATGATCCCCACCGCGATCGTCTCCAACCATCCGCGCGAGACATACGAAGGTTTGGATTTCGGCGGCATTCCATTTCACTATTTGCCAATCACGAAGGAAACAAAACCGCAGCAGGAAGCCGCAGTGTGGAAGCTGGTCGAGGAGACCAAATCCGGTCTCGTCGTGTTGGCGCGTTACATGCAGGTCCTGTCGGAGGAGTTCGCCGGTAAATTGTCAGGGCGCTGCATCAACATTCACCATTCATTCCTGCCTGGATTCAAGGGAGCTAAACCTTACCATCAGGCGCACGAGCGCGGCGTCAAGCTGATCGGCGCCACGGCGCATTACGTCACAAGCGCCCTCGATGAAGGTCCGATTATCGATCAGGACGTGGAGCGCATCAGTCATCGCGATGCGCCGGAGGACCTCATCCGCAAGGGGAGCGATATCGAGCGCCGCGTGCTTGCCCGCGCCATGCGCTATCACCTCGAGGATCGCGTGATCCTCAATGGCCTCAAGACGGTTGTGTTTACGGATTGATGGTTGACGATTGCCCGCGGCTACGCAGTGGTGAGGTGCTTCTTGATTTCGTCGACTGGATGACCGGTGAAGTCCTTGTCCAGTTCGGCGATAATGCGCTGCTTCACAGTGCCGTTGAGTGACTGCCGCAGTTCCGCCAGCGTGCGGGGCGGGGCTGCGATGATGAAGCCTGGAATTTTCTTGTTCCGCGCCAGAGTTTCGAGCGTGTCGGCGATGGTGCGCGCAAACCGTTGCTCCTCGATGGCGTGCCAGTCGGCCTGTCCCATGCTGCTTCGCCGAGCGCCAACGCTGGCGAATGTTCGGCCCGGCTGGTCCGATCCCTGTTCGCGGGTGGGAGGATTGTCGTTTACGAAGACCTGCTCAGTCTTCAGCCGTGGCGTGAGTGTGTTGCCTTCATTGCGGAGAAACAGAGCCTTTCGACCATCCCCCACCACGATATAGGCGTTGTGCGGGATTCGGATGTACGTGTTTTTGGACATGAACCGATCTCACGTGTTCGACCTGGAACACCAACGGTCCGGCTGGGTGTTCGTTCCAGCTTTGGGGTTGGTTGCAGGGGGGGCAGCCGCTTCGCGCGGGGCGCCGTGGCGCAAAATTCCGCTCGCGGACGGCTCAGGAAAACTTCGCCTCAGTGGCGCTGCCGCGCATGGAGTGTCGATAAGGTTTACAGAGTATTTCGTTGCCCGAGCGCGGCAAGCGATTTTGGCAGCGGCGAAGCAGCGTGCTCAAAAGATACTCGGCGCCGCCGACGTAGCTGTGATATTGGATCGCTGCACGATTGTGCCCGAGCGTTGAGAGAGACCTTCGATACGCCGAGAAGACGCGACGCTAGTGTGGTGGTTCAGAAGTTCGCCCGATTTTTCCTGCGAGTCCTTCCAGCGAACTTCTGAACCTGAACCACAATAGAATCATAGATTTACTAGTGTCCTCTCGAATCCAAAGTCCGCTACGGAGCGCGCTGCATGATAAGGCGGACTTTGGATTCGGGACACTAGAACGAACAAAGCGTGGCGATTCCGGAGACTGAAATGCAGAGAGTGAAGCCGCCATTCCGCGCCGATCATGTCGGCAGCCTGTTACGGCCGCAGCGGCTGAAAGACGCGCGCGCCAATTTTGCCGCGGGTAAGTTTTCAGAGCTCGAATTGCAGCGCATCGAGAATATAGAGATCGACAAGGCTGTGCGTCGGCAACAGCACGCCGGTTTGAGATTTGCGACCGATGGGGAATTTCGGCGGTCATGGTGGCACTTTGATTTCTTCAAAGACCTGATTGGGTGTGAGCTTTATCAGACCGATGGCATTCAGTTCGCCGGCATGACCACGCGCGGAGAAAGCGTGCGGATAATCGGCAAGCTGGATTTTCCCGCAACTCATCCGATGATCGAGCATTTTAAATTGCTCAAGGACCGCTGCGATCTAATAGGGGTCATGCCGAAGATGACGATTCCATCGCCTTCGGTGCTGCACTTTCGCGGCGGTCGCAACGCGATTTCGCAGGAAGCTTACCCAACTCTAGATGATTTCTTCGTTGATCTCGCCAGGACTTATCGTAAGGCCGTGAAGGCATTCTATGATGCCGGTTGCCGCTATCTGCAATTCGATGACACGGCATGGGGCTATCTATGTTCGGAAGAGGAGTTGGAGAAGCTGCGGGCGCGAGGTGACGATGTCGGTAGCCTTCCTCAAGTCTATACTCGCGTCATCAACTACGCGATTGCCGAGCGGCCCGCGGACATGACGATCACAACGCATGTCTGCCGCGGTAACTTTCGTTCGACCTGGGTGTCGTCCGGAGGATATGAGCCGATTGCAGAGACCCTACTCGCAGGCACGAACTACGACGGCTATTTCCTGGAGTATGATTCGGAGCGGGCAGGGGGCTTCGAGCCACTGCGGTTTTTGCCCAAGGGCAACAAGATCGTCGTTCTCGGTCTCATCACCTCGAAGACCGGCCTGCTTGAGCGCAAGGACGACATCAAGCGACGGTTGACGGAAGCTGCAAAGCTGGTCCCGCTCGATCAGCTCGCGCTGTCACCGCAATGCGGCTTCGCGTCCACTGAAGAGGGTAATGTCCTCACCGAAGAAGAGCAGTGGTCTAAATTGCGGCTGGTGGTCGATACTGCGAAAGAGGTTTGGGGATCGAGCTGAATGCCGGCGCGACAGTGACAGTGTCGCATGGACGCGCTTCAGCTTGTCGCTTCCGAATGGGCGTCCCGCCGGACCGCCTGTGGAGGCTGACCGGCGCAAAATGCGCGCCGCGTGCGTTCTCGGTCTGCGAAGCCGGTTTCATCGGCAATCGTCTCGATCGGATGGGCGTCCTTGCTCCCGCATCGCCCTCGCGGCTCCCATGCGGATCTTTTCAATCGCCTTGGTGGTGTCGGCGTGGAAGGTGCGGCTGAGTTGTCTTGGGCTGAGGTTCGCTGCGACCGCCCCCGTATTTCTTGCAGGGAACAGTTTCAATCGTGGGCAGATGGTGGTAGGAAGCATTCGGTAATAAATCTCTGCCCACTAATTTCTGCCCACTCGAATGCTGCCCACTGATCTGATGAAAAACGACCAGCTCCTGGCTCAGATCTCCGAGTACTGCCGTCAGGCCGGTATGGCGGAATCGACGTTTGGCCGCCGCGCAGTCAACGATGGGAAGCTCGTGCATCGGTTGCGCGAGGGTAAGCGCATCACCGTGGATACGCTGGAGCGGATTAGAGGCTTTCTTGGGGACGGTGCGCCGGTGATCGCTGTGCCAGAACCGCCCATCGAGCGTCGCGATCCGACAGGAAATTTCCGTTTTTTCGAGAACCGCCAAAAATATCTGCTGTTCGTTCACACCTGCAGTGAGAAGCGGGTGATCGCCGAGCGAGTGGCGCTGGAATTGGGAAGCATTCACCCTCGGCCTCCTGCACTGCGAGTGTTCGATGCTGGTGTGGGCGATGGAACGGTGCTGGCGCGAGTGATGCGCGCGATGCACATGCGTTTTCCACACATGCCGTTCTACGTCGCGGGCAAGGAGATCAGCCTCGAGGACGTTCGGCTGACCTTGGACAAGGTCCCCGATCGGTTGTTCGAGCACCCGGCTACGGTGTTCGTTCTTACTAACATGAACTATGCAGAGGCGCCCTGGCTCGCGCCGAAATCGCCGACCGCGGCGGCCGGCATGATCTGGCGTGAAGTCGCGCTGCAGGGCAAGTCGTCGGGTGAATTCGAAGCGCAGATCACGGATTTGCAGGCCTTTTTGGAAGAGAACTGGCGCGCCAGCGTCAGTCCCCGTTCCGGGATGCCGGTCTATGAGCGGCCGATTGCGCTGGTGATTTACCGCGAAGATCATCGCTTCTTGCTGGATTCGATTATTCCCCGGGCGGGGCGAGTCGAAGCCAATTTCGACCTTGTGATCGCCTCACAACCGTACCGCGCCAAATCGTCGCTCAACTTCCGCGCCAAGCGCATCGTGGCACCGCTGGCGACGTCCCTGCGTGCGGGAGGGCGTTTGATTGGGATTCATTCTTACGGCCACGATCCTGGCATGGAGATCGTGCAGTCGGTCTGGCCGGGAGAAAATCCTTTCGCGGTCAGCCGCCATGAGTTGCTGCGCGCGGTCAAGTACGAGCTCGGCTCGTCGGGGCGCGATCTTAATTTCAATGCTTATGCGGATAACCGCTCGATCTTCCGGTACGATATGGAAGCCTTGCCCAACGAGGTCATGGGGCCGATTGGCACCTCCACGGCCTTTGCAGCATGGAATGCGGCAGTGTATGTCGCTCAGGTCGAAGACGACCGTCTGACGGACGTGACCCAAAGCGGCCGTTATCTTGATGCCACCAGGGACGTGCTGCGCAAGCATAACGGTCTTTGGTTCTTTGATGAGTCCTACGTCATCTCGCGTCGTCGTGATTAGGAATCGTTGTTGAAATCCGAACGGACCACAGGGTCCATCTTGAGGGGATTAGTTGATGCGCGCGTCTTATCTGTTCACAAGTGAATCGGTGTCCGAAGGTCATCCGGACAAGGTATGCGATCGTATCTCAGATGAGATCGTCGATCTGTTCTACCGCGAAGGGCCGAAGGCCGGCATCGATCCATGGGCGATCCGTGCCGCATGCGAAACCCTCGCCACCACGAACAAGGTCGTGATCGCGGGTGAAACCCGCGGGCCTTCGTCAGTTACCAACGATCAGATCGAGAAGGTGGTGCGCAACGCCATCAAGGATATCGGCTATGAGCAGGAGGGCTTTCACTGGGACACCTGCGATGTCCAGATCCTGCTGCATCCGCAGTCCGCGGACATTGCGCAGGGCGTTGATGCGTTGCAGCCCGGCACCAACAAGGAAGAGGGCGCCGGCGACCAAGGTATTATGTTCGGTTACGCCACCAACGAAACGCCGGAACTGATGCCGGCTCCGATCTTCTACGCGCACAGGATCTTGCGCCTGATTTCGGAAGCGCGTCACGCGGGCATCGAAAAGGTGCTGGGTCCGGATTCCAAGAGCCAGGTCACCGTGCAGTATGAAAACGGCAAGCCGGTCGGCGTGCGCGAGATCGTTGTCTCGCACCAGCATCTCGTCGAGGACATGACGTCGAACCAGGTGCGCGAGCGCGTGGAGCCCTACGTGCGCAAGGCGCTGCCGGAAGGCTGGATCAACAACAAGACCATCTGGCACATCAATCCGACCGGTAAGTTCTACATTGGCGGTCCCGATGGCGACACCGGTCTGACCGGCCGCAAGATCATCGTCGACACCTACGGTGGTGCAGCGCCTCACGGCGGCGGCGCTTTCTCCGGCAAGGACCCGACGAAGGTCGATCGTTCGGCTGCTTACGCCGCACGCTATCTTGCCAAGAACATTGTTGCGGCTGGTCTTGCTGACAAGGCGACGCTGCAACTCTCCTACGCGATCGGTGTCGCGCGCCCGCTGTCGATCTACATCGACACCCACGGCACGGGTAAGGTCCCCGAGGACAAGCTCGAAACGGCCGTCGCGGAATCGATGGACCTCACCCCGCGCGGCATCCGCAAGCACCTCGATCTCAACAAGCCGATCTATGCGCGCACGTCGGCCTACGGTCATTTCGGCCGCACGCCGGACGCCGATGGCGGCTTCTCGTGGGAAAAGACCGATCTCGCCGAGGCGCTCAAGCGCGCGGTCTGAACTAACGCTCGCTCTTCGCCTTCTCTCGTTCGCGGGAGGAGGGGGTGCATTTTCGCGCCGTGACGAGCGTTGTTGACGGCATTCAAGACGCATGGGCCGGTGACCGCCGGCCCTTTCTCCAGCCCTCGTCCGCGAATGGGAGAGGGCGCACAGCAGGAAAGATCGCATGACCAAACCACCCGCCGGTTTTACCGACTACATCGTCGCCGATATCGGCCTCGCCGATTTTGGCCGCAAGGAAATCTCCCTGGCCGAAACTGAAATGCCCGGCCTGATGGCGACGCGCGAGGAATACGGCCCCAAGCAGCCTTTGAAGGGCGCGCGTATCGCCGGCTCGCTGCATATGACGATTCAGACGGCGGTGCTGATCGAGACGCTGAAGGCGCTCGGCGCCGACATCCGCTGGGTGTCGTGCAACATCTATTCGACGCAGGATCACGCGGCTGCCGCGATCGCCGCCGCCGGCATTCCGGTGTTCGCGGTGAAGGGCGAAACGCTGGTTGATTATTGGGACTACACCGCCAAGCTGTTCGACTGGCATGGTGGCGGCCACCCGAACATGATCCTCGATGACGGTGGTGATGCCACGCTGCTGATCCACCTTGGCGTACGCGCGGAAGGCGGTGACACCGCGTTCCTCGACAAGGCAGGCTCCGAGGAAGAAGAAATCCTGTTCGCGCTGATCAAGCGCCTCCTGAAAGAGAAGCCGAAAGGCTGGTTCGGTGAGGTTGCCAAGTCGATCAAGGGCGTCTCGGAAGAGACCACCACGGGCGTGCATCGCCTCTACGAAATGCAGAAGGCAGGCAAGCTGCTGTGGCCCGCGATCAACGTCAATGACAGCGTCACCAAGTCGAAGTTCGACAACCTCTATGGCTGCCGCGAGTCGCTGGTCGACGGCATCCGTCGTGGCACTGACGTGATGATGTCGGGCAAGGTCGCGATGGTCGCTGGCTTCGGCGATGTCGGCAAGGGCTCGGCGGCTTCGCTGCGTCAGGCCGGTTGCCGCGTGATGGTGTCGGAAGTCGATCCGATTTGCGCGCTGCAGGCGGCTATGGAAGGCTACCAGGTCACCACAATGGAAGATGCCGCGCCGGTCGCGGACATCTTCGTTACGGCCACCGGCAACAAGGATATCATCACTGTCGACCACATGCGCGCGATGAAGGATCGCGCCATCGTCTGCAACATCGGGCACTTCGACAACGAGATCCAGATCGCTGGGTTGCGGAATCTGAAGTGGACCAACATCAAGCCGCAGGTCGATGAGATCGAATTCCCCGACAAGCATCGCATTGTCCTGCTGTCGGAGGGCCGGCTCGTGAACCTCGGCAACGCGATGGGTCATCCATCCTTCGTGATGTCGGCGTCCTTCACCAACCAGACGTTGGCGCAGATCGAGCTGTTCGCCAACAACAAGGACGGCAAGTACAAGAAGGAAGTCTATGTGCTGCCGAAGTCGCTCGACGAGAAGGTCGCACGGCTGCATCTCGCCAAGATCGGCGTGAAGCTGACCGAGCTGCGCCCGGATCAGGCCGAGTACATCGGTGTGAAGCCGGAAGGCCCGTACAAGGCGGATCACTACCGGTACTGATTATGTGACACGAAAACGGCCCGGATTTCCGGGCCGTTTTTTTACTGCAACTTCACGTCATGCGAACGATTTCGGCCGCTTTTTCTTCACCGCGCGCTGTTGAGGTGCGGGATCTGGCGGAGAATTGGCAGCGTCCTCAGCTTCCTTGGCAAGGCGCAACGCGCGAAGCCGCTCCATGTTCTTGCGAATGGCAATGTCTTGAGCTTGAAAATGGGCGCGCGCTTCCGCGCCGGCTTCAGCAGCGATGCGCATGCGTTCAGCACGCGCAAGCTGGGAGGTCGTCGGCTCTTTTGTCATCAAACCCGCTTTCGTCTGTAGCCGCTCACAGTTATGTGGGGATTCTCGATGCCAATTGCGAGGTGCAAAGGGGAGAATTCGCCTCCGAGTGAACACAATTGAGTCCTTGCTTTCGCAGCCCAAACTAATATTGTCTGCATGTTCGATTGCTGGCATTGCTTTTTGTTAAGCGCCTTAGGCCCCCTTTCCAAAGACATCGCTGAAAATTGGATAGGTTCGCGCGATATTGCGCGGCAATGCGCATGCGTGCGCCTAAAGGAAAGCAAAATGACAACAGGTACAGTGAAGTGGTTCAACGGCCAAAAGGGCTTTGGTTTTATCCAGCCGAATGACGGCGGCACCGATGTATTCGTTCACATCAGCGCGGTCGAACGTGCAGGTCTGACCGGCCTCGCCGAAGGTCAGAAGGTCTCTTACGAGATCAAGACCGACAAGATGCGCGGCAAGGTTAGCGCGGAAAATCTCTCTCTGATCTAACAGACAGATCGGACGCTATTCCGCGGATGTACCGGAATGGTGTTCGTTAAGCTGGCTCAAAAAGCTGGCTCAAAGTCGTTTCACGGATGTACTGGAACGATTTGATGAAACCCCGTCAGCAGTGGCGGGGTTTTGCCGGTTTGCTTGATTATCGCTTCGTGTTTACTGTACGCGGGAGTTTACTTGTCACCGTTTGTGCGCGAGGAGTGGTAAACATCCGCGAATTCGAACGGCGAAACAGGACCAATCGGATGGCGCACCTTTTTTCTCCAAGGATGATGACGTCTGTCATCAACATCAGGGGCCACAAGGCCGCGCCGACAATATCCGCTCGAACGTCTATACCGTCATCGCGCGCATGCCGATCGAGGCTGATGGACGCATCCGCTATCGCATCAGAAGCAAGAGCGACAACGTTGAACGGGTTGTGACGGAAGACCAGCTCAGCCGGCCATTGTGATGAAACCGCCGGGGCATTCCGGTGGCCTATATGAATGTTCTTCAAAGCCCCGGCGCAAGCCGGGGTTTTTGGTTTGATCGCCGAACACCGAACCGTGATGGCCGCTCTTATGCAACGCCATATATTAGTCAGTAAGGACATTCCAGATTATTGGCACGCGATACATATCGCGTGCTCTTGAGAGAAAAACCGAGATGAAGTCTATGTTGATTGCTTCTGGTCTGATGCTGCTCGCGGCGCCGCTGCATGCGGAGAGCCAGCAGGTTGTGGTGAAGCCTGTTCTCTCAACGACGGTGACGTCCAGTGGTCAGCCGATCGTGCTGCCGCAGAAAGACGCACAGGTTGTTGTGTCGACTTATGAGATTGCACCTGGCGCCGCGTTGCCCGAACACAAGCATCCGTTTCCCCGTTACGGCTACGTGCTGGCGGGGTCGCTTCGCGTCATCAACGATGACACGGGCAAGACCGAGGATTTCAAAACCGGCGACTTCATTCTGGAGGCCGTCGGCCAATGGCACCGAGGCATGAATACCGGTCAGGAGCCGCTCAAGCTGCTGGTGATCGACATCGCCGAGAAGGATCAGCCCCGCGTGGTGTTGAAGAAGTAGCTCCAGCCGATCAATGAATCGGGGGCGGACGCAGTTTCCGCCTGAAAAAACACGGTTAAAAGTTCAACGGGCGCTCCTGCATCGCAGCATGTTTTGCTGCGTTTGCTCTGGGAACCTCCTGGTCTTCGCGTGTATTGATTTGGCGTCTGCATGCGGAGTTACATCCAATGCGTAAAGTAGGCGATGGTTGGCACGATCAGCGATTGATCGAGCTGATTGCGCTGCTTGCCCTGACGATCCTCGTCATAGCGGGCGTCCGGATTTACTTCGAAACGCCGAAACCAGCGAACCAAGCGTCGTTTATCGTGCCAAGTCAGACAGTGCGGTGGTGATCCGGCGTAGGATCACGGCCGCTCACTGATCTCTTAAATTCCTTCACGTCCCTCTTCGAGGAGCGCTCCAGGTGAGTGCTCTGGAATCTGGAAGCCGTTTCGCAACTCGAAATGGTTGTCGCTGGAATCGCGTCAGCCGGTCGACAAAATCCCTTCACACGTGACGGCGAATGAATGCGCCGGCATTCTTAAGCGCACGGCGCCCGGCTTCGAGGTGTGCATTCCACATCGGCCAGGCGTGAATCATCTCCGGCCACACTTCGAGCGTCACCTCCACTTCTGCAGCGCCGGCAACTGCCGCAAAACGTGTGGCATCATCAAGCAGCGTTTCGTGTGAGCCGACCTGAACAAGCGTTGGCGGAAAACCGTGCAGATCGGAGAACAGCGGCGAGATGCGTGGATCGTTGCGAGATATTCCCGCAGGCACGAACGCATCGGCGAGTTCGCCGAGGTAGGCCTTGTGAATGATCGGATCGACCGCATCCTTGGTGGCGAGCGAGCTGCCCGACATGGTGAGATCGGTCCACGGTGAGACCAGCCACGCGCAGGCAGGCCGCTCGCCCTGTTCACGCAACAGATTGATCAGCACGGCGGTCAAATTGCCGCCCGCGCTGTCGCCGCCGATGGCGATGTGTGAGGGCGCATAACCTTGCGCGCGCAGGAAGCGCCATGCGGCCAGAGCATCAGCCCGCGCGGCAGGAAACGGATGCTCCGGCGCAAGACGATAGCCAAGCGCAAGCGTGCGAATCTTCGCCGCGCGTCCGGCTTCCGTCACCATGCGCCGATGGCTTTTAATCGAACCGGAGCAATAGCCGCCGCCATGGAAGAACAGCAGCACGCGCGCCTCATCGCTGCCGGGCGCAAGTGACCATTCCGCGGGGATGCCGTCGATATCGACGCTTGAGCGTTTGATGTCATCGGCCACCGGCCAGACCGAGCCGATTTCATCCAGCCGCTCGCGCCGCTCCGCCCATCCGACAGGCCGGGCCTTCGCTACCAGCAGCGCTCGGATGGCGTCGATTTCGGAGGAGGGCATGGCGGCGCCTCGAAAAAGACGGATGAACGATTCAGGGGCGTGTATTGTTACGACCTTGGGCCGGCCCTATTTAGGAAGCGCTGTGAATACGGCTTTTCGTATGCTGCCATCGGCCTCTTTGGCAGGTTTTTCCGAAAGGCCGCTGCTCATCGTCCGCAGAATGTACATTCCACCAGCCTTTCTCGGCACCGCCATATAGTAATTCGTGACCGGAGCATCTTTGACCTGACAGGTCGTGAAGACCCGCGTGAGTTGCTGGCTGTTCTGATCACCTTCGTCGGCGATAGATCCGGAGAAGAAAGTCCCCTTACACGTCTTGGCGTCTGTGCCGATGATAATCGATCGTACATCGTCAAGATCTTTGGATTGAAGGCTCGGCATTACGTTGATGCTGCCGATGGCATCTTGTGCGACCCAAATGGCGTCGGCCTTGATCTCAGGAAGTTCTCCAGATGTCGCAAGGCGGAAGCCGGAGATGCCTGCTTGTGACAGGAGGTTCGCTGCAATGACCGCTGCTTCAGCCCTATGATCTGAGTTCGCCGCCGGTGTGGTCGATTTTGCAACGACGGGGGCCGGATTCATTCTTGAATTAACGCAATTCAGCAGGGCTGGAAGCAGCTTAGAAGTATCCGTGAGATTAAAAGTGAACACTTTTTGAGCGGCCGCGATTTTTAGAACTCGTCCGCGGCTGAAATTTTGAAAACCTTTAACGTCTCCGCCGAAGCCGATCAAAACCCCGGTTTGCTGTGAGTGCTGTGCCAACTGCGGGACGGGGCTCCCCATCGTCGACAACGTACGCCAGTTCAACCTTTGATCCGGGCGCGAAATTCCATGCTGGGTTCGTAAATTGAACACCCCATTGGTAGGTTCTCCCAACAATCAGCGTCACGAATATTCCGCTGTTGTAGAACGTCGTCCCAGCGCAATGACTGAATTTGCGGCTGCCATCTTCGGAATAGGCACCGCCGCTCCATTCACCGACTTGGAATTTTTGCAATATCGCTGCCCAACTATTGTTGGAGCTGCTAACGAGCGCAATCATTGCCGCAGTAATGAATGGGGTTAAACGCCGAAGGCGTGCGAGCGGAAAAATAAAATTCATGGCACTCCCCAAAGTTGTGCTATCCCAACCGAACACAACCCCAAGAGTCAAGGCGTCTAAACGTTATTTTTGCCTTTTGGGAAGCGACGTGCGCTTCGTTCGACGGGGAATTTTTCAGATACCCGCGCACGCCTATCCAAAATGCGCTAACAAAAAAGCCCACCTTTTTTCTGTTCCCGGACAACAAGCTCATCATGACGACATCCTCCCGAGACCACCTCGAACAAGCCCTTGCGCGCATCAGTGATCCTGCCGGTGAAGGCAGCCGCGCTTGCCTCACGGTCTATGCGGACGCGGCGCGCAAGGCGGCCGATGCCGCGGACGCCCGCGCCAAATCGGGTGTTGCGTTGGGGCCGCTGGATGGTGTGGTGATCACCATCAAGGATCTGTTCGACGTAGAGGGTGAAGTTACCCGCGCGGGGTCGCGCGTGCTGGCGACGCGCAACAAGCCCGCCACCAAGGATGCTGTCATCGTCAAGCGGCTGCGCGATGCGGGCGCGGTGATCGTCGCCAAGACCAACATGACCGAATTCGCCTATTCAGGTCTCGGCGCCAATCCGCATTACGGCACGCCAGGCAATCCGGCGGATCGTTCGCGCGTGCCCGGCGGCTCATCTGCGGGCGCTGGCGTTGCAGTGGCAGACGGCATCGGCGAGATCGCCATCGGCACCGACACTGGCGGCTCGGTGCGCATTCCGGCGGGCTTCTGCGGCGTGGTGGGCTTCAAGCCGACCGTGAAGCGCGTGTCGCGCGAAGGCGCGTTTCCGCTGTCGTTCACGCTGGATTCCATCGGGCCGCTGGCCAAGAGCGTCGCGGAATGCGCCGCAACCGATGCCGTGATTGCGGATGAAAAACCGGCGCCGCTGGAGGCGCGCGAGATTGGCAGCATCCGCGCAGGCTTCGCCCAGGGGCTTCCGATTGAAGGCCTCGACGAGATTGTCGGCAAGACGTTTCCGCAAGCGCTGGCGAAGCTGTCGTCCAAGTGGAAGTCCGGCAAGGACGTGACGCTTAGCGCGCTGGGCAAGATGCACGCGATCAACGAGCGCGGTGGCATTGCGCCGCCTGAAGCGTTCGCGATCCATCGCGATCTCTTGAAGGAAGCAGGCGAGGGCGTCGATCCCCACGTGCGTGCGCGGCTGCTGCGCTCGAAGGATATCAGCGCGGCGGACTACATCCTCAACATGCGCGATCGCGCCATCGCCATTGCGGAGATGGACAAGGTGTTCGATGACGTCGACGTGCTGGTGATGCCGACGACGCAGATCGTGGCGCCGACGCTGCAGGAGATTTCGGTTGAGGAAACTTACCTCAAGCGCAACGTGCAGGCGCTGCGCAACACCTCGATGTGGAATTTCTTCGATGTGTGCGGTGTGTCATTGCCGATGAAGTTCGGTAATGCGCTGCCGTGCGGACTGATGTTGATTGGTCGTCATGGGAACGACCGTGCGCTGCTGGCCATGGCAGCAGCCGTGGAGAAGGCGCTGGCGGCCTGAGCCGCCAGCGATAAGCCTTAGGCGATCGAGACCTTCAGCGTCCCGATGCCGTCGATGCCGCATTCGATCTTGTCGCCGGGCTGCAGCGCGGCGACGCCGGCGGGCGTTCCGGTCATGATGATATCGCCCGCGCCAAGCGACACCTGCAGCGACAGCTTCGAGATGATTTCGGGAACGTTCCAGATCATCTCCGACAGGTCGCCTTTTTGCTTCTCGGTGCCGTTCACCGACAGCCAGATCTTGCCTTTCGCCGGATGGCCTATCTCAGTGGCCGGGCGCAGCGCGCCGCATGGCGCGGACTGGTCGAACGACTTGCCGATCTCCCAGGGCTGCTCCTTCTTGCGCGAGGCCATCTGCAGGTCGCGGCGGGTGAGGTCGATACCCACGCCATAGCCATACACATGATCGAGCGCCTTCTCGGCGGCGATATTCATCCCGCCGCTCTTCAGCGCCACGACCAGCTCGACCTCATGCTGGAAATCCTTCGTCAGCGGTGGATAGACGATGGTTGCGCCTTCACCGACGATCATGTCGGCATGCTTGCCGAAGAAGAACGGCGGCTGGCGCTCGTCGTTGCCCAGTTCGCGGATGTGCTCAAGGTAGTTGCGGCCCACGCACCAGATCCGGCGCACCGGAAACGATTTAGCCTCTCCTGCGACGGGAAGGGACGGCTGTGGGGCTGCGGGAATGACAAAGGCGCTGGCGCTCATGGGATATCCGGATGGTGGGAAAGAAACAGAGGATTTGGTGGCGGGAACCTTAAGCGTTCGCCGCGATGGTGGCTAGCGGCGGCGCTTCACGATGCTGCAGCCGGAAGAACGAGGCGTAGCGCCCGCCGCTCCGCACCAGGTCATCGTGCCGGCCAGTCTCGACGATCTGACCGCCTTCGACCACCAAGATCTGATCGGAGTGCATGATGGTGTGCAGGCGATGCGCGATGACGATGGTGGTGCGGTTCTGGCACAGATGCTCGATCGCTTCCTGCACCAGCTTCTCGGATTCGGAATCGAGCGCAGCGGTGGCTTCGTCGAGCAGAATGATCGGAGCGTTCTTCACCAGCGCGCGGGCAATCGCAATGCGTTGACGCTGGCCGCCGGAGAGCTGCGTGCCGTGCTCGCCGACCGGCGTGTCGTAGCCGAGCGGGAAGCTCATGATGAAATCATGGGCGCAGGCCGCCTTCGCGGCCGCGATGATCTCGGCCTCGGTTGCCCCCGGTTTGCCGAAGGCGATGTTTTCGCGAATGGTGTCGCGGAACAGGTAGACATCCTGCCCGACATAGGCGGTCTGCTGCCGCAGCGAATGGCGCGAGACGTCGGAGATGATCTGCCCGTCGATGACGATGGCGCCGAACTTCACCTCATAGAACCGAAGCAGCAACGCCAGCACGGTGGATTTGCCGCCGCCGGAAGGGCCGACCAGCGCGGTGACCTTGCCGGGCTCAGCGACAAAGCTCATGCGGTTCAGGACGATCTCGTTGTCCCGATAGCCAAACGTTACGTCGCGGAATTCGACCTGCGCCTTGGTCAGCGTCAGCGCCGGCTTGGCGCCGTCGTCCGGTTCGCTCGCCGGACTGTCGACGATTTCGAGCAGTTTGCGTGCGCCGACCAGATAGCTGTTCAGCTCGATGTTGAGGCGGGCAAGACGCTTGGCCGGCTCATAGGCGAGCAGGAACGCAGTCAGGAACGAAAAAAACTGTCCGGGTGCTGCGCCCGTGGCGATCACGCGATAGCCGCCATACATCAGCGCGCCTGCAACCGCAAAGCCGCCGAGCGTTTCCATCAGCGGGCTGGACCGGCTCTGAACTCGCGACATCTTGTTGGCGTTGGCTTCCACCGCGGCGATGCTTTTGTCGATGCGTGCCTGCATCGTGTCTTCGAGCGTGAAGGCTTTGACCGTGCGGATGCCCTGCAGGGACTCCTGCATGGTCTCTAGAATGTCGGTGGTGCCGGTGAATTGGTCATGGGCGAGATGCTTGATCCGCCGCACCAGCTTGCGGATGAAGAACATGGCCGGCGGCGCAACCAGCAGGCCGGAGATCGACATCCACGGGTCCTGGATCACCATCACCGCGACGAGGCCCACCAGCGATAGGAAATCTCGGCCTACGGCGGTGATGAGCAGGTTCAGAACTTGCGTCACCGACTGTGCGCCCGCGGTCAGTCGCGCAAGGAACTCGGACGAGTGGCGATCCGAATAGAAGCCGATGTTTTCCCGCATCAGCTTAGCGAACAGCCGACGCTGGTTATTGGCGAGGATGGCGTTGCCGATCCGGGCAAGGATCACGCTATGGCCGTAGGTCGCGACGCCCTTAGCGGCGAACAGCACAATGATCACGAGCGATAGCGAAATGATGCCGGGAACGCTGCGATCGATATAGGTCTTGTTGATTACCTCGCCGAGCAGCCAGGCGGAGGCCGCCGTCGCGCCGGCCGAAACGGCCATGAGCGCAAACGCAACGAGGTAGCGTCGCCAATGCTGGAGGCCCTGTTCGGTGATCAGGCGTCGGATCAGCGCCGCGGCGCCATACGGGTCGTCGGTAATTTTTCTTGGGAGCTCGGTCATCCGCGTTCCATTGACGGTCAAGCGCGATCGGCGCCCGTCAGGGTTTGTGCGAAACGTCCGTCTCAATGCCCGCTATGGGGCGAATATTCAAGAAAAAACAGTGATTTTCAGCGAATTGTGCACTACGCCGGAACGGCCTGCCGGGCCTCGGTTCCACGTTCGATAAGCAGCTTTTCCTCCCATGCCAGGGCATGACGGGCGATGGTGTCGAGACTATCGTATTGGGGAGTCCAATCCAGGGTCGCGCGAATGCGTGTGGTGTCCGCGATCATTGTCATGATGTCGCCGGGCCTGCGGTCCGCATACTGAACGGCGAAATTACGCCCTGATGCACGGCGCACCGCCTCGATGGTCTCAAGCACCGAATAGCCGCGTCCATACCCGCAGTTCAATGTCACCGAGTGGCCGCCGTGATTAAGGTACGCCAGGGCGGCGCGATGTGCCTGCGCGAGGTCGGTAACATGGATGAAGTCACGAATGCAGCTTCCATCGGCGGTCGGATAATCGGTTCCGAACACGTCTATCTTGGCACGTTGTCCGGTTGCTGCTTCAACCGCGATTTTCAGCAGATGGGTCGCACCGACCGTCGCAAGACCGATGCGCGCCTGCGGATCGGCACCAGCGACATTGAAATAGCGGAGAACGACGTAATTCACCCCATGCGCGCTGGCGACGTCGTAAAGCATGATTTCGGTCATCAGCTTCGATGACCCGTAGGGTGACAACGGACGCGTCGGCGCCTCTTCCGGAACAGGCATGTAATCCGGGTTGCCGTAAACGGCTGCGGTGGACGAAAAGATGAAGCGGCTGACATGACACCTCACGGCTGCGTTAAGCAGGTTGCGTGTCGTCATGGTGTTGTTGCGGTAATAGCCAAGCGGATCGCGGATCGAATCCGGCACGACCACCGAGCCCGCGAAGTGGATGATTGATCCGACATTGTGCTGGGCGATCACACCCTCGACGAGATTTTCGTCGGCCGCATCGCCGATGAACAGCGGGACGTTCTCGGGAAGGAAATGCGAAAAGCCTGTCGAAAGATTGTCGATGACAACGACGCTTTCGCCGGCGTCCGCCAGCGCTCGAACTGTGTGGCTGCCGATATAGCCAGCGCCCCCGGTTACAAGTACGGTCATATTTCAATCTCTCGTCGAAGCCGGCATGACATGCGGCATTTTCAATTTGCCGGCATCGTGCCGCCTAACGGTGGAATTGAAGTATTAAGCGGTCAGCTTTTCGGGCTCATTTCATGGCTTTTCCGACGGGAAACTGCTTTATGGTTTCCGAAGTGTAACGCATAACCCCTGACTTTCATGCCTGCTAGTGCGCTGGATTTGACGTTCGTGCTAGCATTGCAGCGAGTCCCAACAACGAACGTCAAATCCAAAAGCGCACTAGCTTCATAGAGTTGCTAGTGTCCCTTTGGTTCTAACGTTCGCAAATGAGAGTGCCGCAAAATGATGCGAACGTTAGAACCGGGACACTAGTCCGATGCGCGGTATCCTGTTCATAAAGACGTCTTCGCTGGGCGATGTGGTGCACCAGATGCCCGCCATGACGGACGCGCGCCGGTATCACCCCGAGACACGTTTGACCTGGGTCGTGGAAGAAGCGTTCGCGCCCCTGGCGAAACTTCATCCGGCTGTTGACGAGGTGATCGCGGTGTCGACGCGCCGCTGGCGTTCGCAGCTTCTGCAATCGTCGACATGGCGCGAAATATCCGCATTCAAAGCACGTCTACGAGCAGTGACTGCAGACAAAGTTATCGACACGCAGGGACTTATTCGCTCGGCTTTGATCGCGCGGACTGCGCAAGGCGAGCGGCACGGTTATGACGCGCAAAGCATTCGCGAACCAATCGCGTCGCGCTTCTACGATGTCAGGCACAAGGTGGCGCGCGATCAGCATGCGGTGACGCGCAATCGATTGCTGACCGGACTAAGTCTCGCCTATTCGCTCGATGCTGCGATCGATTATGGATTGGTCAAGCCACCGAAAGACGGAACGTCGCGTTACGCCGTGCTGCTTCATGGAACGTCGAAGGTTACCAAGGAATGGCGTGAAGTCGACTGGATCGGCATGGGAAAGTGGCTGCGCGGACAAGGCCTCGATGTTTTTCTGCCGTGGGGATCGGAACGCGAGCGTTTGCGTTGCGAGCGGCTTGCTGCCGCGATTCCCGGAAGCCGCGTGCTTGATCGCCAGCCGCTCGATGTAACGGCACAGGTCATTGCCAATGCATCGCTTGTCGTTGGAGTCGATACAGGACTGCTCCATCTCGCGGCGGCATATAGCGTGCCGCTCATCGCTGTGTTTCTCGCCACCGAGCCGGGCCTCACAGGGCCGGTTGGAAATGGGCCGATGACTGTGATTGGCGGGAAGGGGATGTATCCGTCGTTCGAGCGGGCAATTGAAGCCGCCGAGAGATTGTCGATTGCGGTTTGACGATCAGCGTTGTTGCTGGGCAAGAATAGTACCGACGAAATCCGTAAGATTTCCGCCGGAGAACAGAAACCCTCTGATACCGACGGCGGCACCGGCCTCGAGATCACGCTGCTTGTCTCCGATCACGAAGCTGCGATCTTTGTCGACCGGCCAGTGCTTCATGAGATCGAGAATCATCCCCGGTTGAGGTTTGCGCCAGTCGCATTCGTTGGCGTAGACCGGCACTGTTCCATCAGGGTGATGGGGGCAATAGCGGACATCGTCGATACGTGCGCCTTCGCGCGCGAGTTCGCTGCGCATCCAGTCGTGCAGGGTCCGAACATCGTCTTCAGTAAATAGACCACGCGCGACACCAGACTGATTGGTGAAGAGGAAGACGAGATAGCCTGCCTCGTTCAGCTTTCGGATCGCACCGACGACTCCCGGTATCCACCGAATTCTGTCACGGGTGCCGATATAGGCGTCATCGTGATTAATGACGCCATCGCGGTCGAGAAAAGCTGCAGGCCTCGGCTGCGCGGAGGCAGAATTGCCGCTCATGCCTTCTGTTTTCCGTAAAGCAGCGCTTGTTCGACGTCATCGCAGATCGCATGCATGACCATCATGTGGATCTGTTGAATCACGGGCGTGTCTTCGCTCGGCGCGATCAGAAGGTGATCGCATGCCGCGCGCATGCTCTCTCCCTTCATGCCAGTAAATCCGACTGTTGTTATGCCGATGTCGCGCGCGACCCGGAGAGCCGCGAGAATGTTGGGTGAGCGGCCTGATGTGGTGAGCGCGAACAGCACATCGCCGCGCTTGCCGAGGCCCTGTACCTGCCGCGCGAAGACCTGCTCGAAACCATAGTCGTTGGCGATGGCGGTCAAGGCGGATGTATCCGTGGTGAGCGCGATCGCGGCCCAGCCTGGGCGCTCTTGCTTGTAGCGGCCAACGATTTCAGCGGCGATGTGCTGGGCATCTGCTGCGCTGCCGCCATTGCCGATCAAGAGCAGCTTGTTTCCTGTACGCAATGCATTTGTCGTGACATTAGCGATGGTGTGTGTTGTGGCGAGCAACTCACCGCTCTGCACGGCGTTGGACAGGCCGGCAAACGAGCTTTGAAAATGGGCTGCGATCCGATCCTGAGTCACATGTCACCGTGTTCGTTGAAGGCGTTCGTCATTGGTAGTCAGCAGGTCCCGCTCACGCAAGGATCCGATGTTATGCCGGAGCGTTGGCTGCGGCAGTCGCCATGACTTCCTGTGCGATGTTGACGACGTCCGATGCTGGGATATCGCGCATGCAGTGATGGTCGTTGGCCGTGCAGATCGGGCGGTGACACGGCTGGCAGGGTAGATCGGTTGGTCGTTTGACGGTGGCTGCAAGCCCGTTCAGCGGCATCCAGTGATAGGGACTGGTCGGACCGAAAATGCCCATGGTTGGTGTGCCGATGGCAGCGGCGATATGCATCAAACCTGAATCATTTGAGATCGCCACCTTGGCTGCGGCCATCGCCATGATGCCATTGCGCAGATCGGTCCCCGTCAGGTCGCGAACGCGCGGGCCTCCTGCGCGGACGATGTCGGCTGCGATGGCTTTTTCTCCCGGTCCCCCGACCACCCAGACGTTTAGTCCGTGTTCGGCGAACATGCGTGCTGCGTCCGCATAATAGGTCCAGCGCTTTGAGGCTCCGACCGAGCCGGGGGCGAGGGCGATGGCGGCGCTATCCCCCAGGCCGTTGGCAGCTCGCCACGCGGCGACCTCCGCCGCTGGAACCACGAGCTGCGGTACAGGCCATTCCTTCTTTGGCAGCGGTGTATTCGCAGGAAGTGCAAGGGCCGCATTCTTGTCGATGAAGCGCGGCATGGCCCTCTCGCCCCAGCGCCAATCGTTAATCAGCCCGAACCTGACCTCGCCGACAAAGCCGGTCCGTTGCGGGATCGCAGCCAGAGCTGGTGCAATGGCCGACTTCCAGGTCCGGGGCATCACCAGGGCCGTGCCGTAATGCGCCTCCCGAAACTGTTTCGCCAACGCCCACTGCTTGGCCAGCGCCAGCCGGCCGCGGGGTAGGTCCCAGACGATTCCCCTGCGAACGCCGGGCATGTAGTCCACGAGTGGCGCGCACAGGGCGGTGGTCAGCAGGTCCACGGGCCGGTTGGGCCAGCGTTCCTTGAGCACCCGGACAACGGTATGGCCGCGGACAAAGTCGCCGATCCACATGTATGGAATGATCAAGACAGGGCTGGTCTCCGACGGATCGGGAGACAGCCGCAGCTGGCTTAAAAATGAATCATTATTCATTTATGATGTAGGCCTACAAGAGCAGGAGTCCTGCGCGATCAGCCGGTTAGCGCGCCGATTGCGCGCCGTCCAGTCGGCTTTTTGCCGGAACGGAAACTGTTCACACCGCCGGAGGCGAGTTGAGTTGCCTGCCGGGCTGGAGTTTGTCAAAGGTGGCTCGTGTCCCGAATCCAAAGTTCACCTCATAGTGCGGCACATTCCGTAGCGAACTTTGGATTCGAAAGGACACGAGCAAATTTATGATTCTAGTGTGGTTTGTTCAGAAGTTCGCTTGAAGCACGCGCTGGAAAATGAAGCGAGCTTCTGAACCACCACACTCGCATCAATTGGGCGGGATTCATCATGCTGCTGGTGACCCGGCGGAGCCGGGTTTATCGGATCGAACGTTGTTGCCGCGCTCAACGATGCGGGCCGGGCGGACGTGGCTGTTTGCGACTTTCTGGGGAGTGATGGGAAGTGGCGCAATCTGGCCAAGCGACGGCTGGCTGATGTGGTTCCTCCTGCCGAACTGATGCAGTGGCTCGACGGTCGCAAGTTGGATGCGATCGTTCATCTCGGCGCTATCTCCGAAACCACGGCCGCTGACGGCGATCTTGTCATCGAGACAAACTTCCGGCTGTCGATGCGTTTGCTGGATTGGTGTACGACAAACGCCACGCCGTTCATCTATGCCTCGTCGGCCGCGACCTATGGCGACGGCAATGAAGGTTTTCGCGACGATGCTTCCCTGGAGGCGCTGAGGAAGCTGCGGCCGATGAATCTCTACGGATGGAGCAAGCATCTGTTTGACATGGCGGTCGCCGAACGGCTCGCGCAGGGCGTAAAACTGCCGCCACAATGGGCTGGTCTTAAGTTCTTCAATGTGTTTGGTCCAAACGAATATCACAAAGGCACCATGATGAGCGTGCTGGCGCGCCGGTTTGACGATGTCAAAGCGGGACGTGTTGTGCAGTTGTTCAAATCGCATCGCGAGGGAATCGCAGATGGTGACCAGCGACGCGATTTCATTCACGTCGATGACGTTGTACGCGTCATCATGTGGTTGTTGGCGACACGCTCCGTGAATGGAATTTTTAACGTCGGCACTGGCCATGCACGCAGTTTTCGGGATTTGATCCTTGCGGCCTATAGTGCGCTCGGCACCAAGCCGAATATCGAATACATCGACATGCCGGAGCAAATTCGCGGCAGTTATCAATACTTCACGGAAGCTGAGGTCGATCACCTTCGCCGAGCAGGCTACAATGGCGGTTTCACCAAGCTCGAAGACGCCGTCGGCAGTTATGTCAAAGGCTTCCTCGATCAAGCCGACCGCTACCGTTGACCGTGCACAAAGGATACGGGCGTTTTCATGTTTGATTTTGACGCGCTGTCGCAAGCGATCGGCTGCCAGACGGTGCTATGCATCGGCGATCTCATGCTGGACGAGTTTGTCTACGGTGAGGTTTCTCGGATCTCACCCGAAGCGCCTGCGCCTGTGATTGCGGCTCAGCGGAGTGAAATCAACGTCGGAGGGGCAGGCAACGTCGCACGGAATATCGCCTCGCTTGGCGCGCGCTGTATCTTCGTTGGTCTGATCGGCGACGATGCCGCAGGCAATGTGCTCAAGTCGGAACTTGCGAAAGAAAAACTGATCGAGCTGGCGTTGGTCATGGACCCGACTCGGCCCACGACGCGGAAGGTACGCTTCGTGTCCGAGCACTTTTCGACCCATATGCTCCGGGCCGATTGGGAATTGGCTGCGTCTGCATCCGAAGATGTCGAGAGAAAGCTCATCGATGCCGTTGTTGCAGCTCTACCCCGCGTGGATGTCGTGTTGTTGTCCGACTACGCCAAAGGTGTGCTCACTGCTCGCGTCATACGCAATGTCATCGACGCGGCGCGTAAGCTCGGGAAGCAAGTGATCGTCGATCCGAAGAGCGCGAATTTCGCAATTTATCGCGGCGCGACGCTGCTTACACCGAACCGTAAGGAATTCGCCGAAGCGACACGACGCCGGATTCACTCCGATGACGATATCGCTGAGGCTTCGATCGAGGCGTTGCGCACGGCCGATGCCGAGGCGGTGCTGGTCACACGGAGCGAACACGGCATGACACTCGCTCATCGGGATGGAAGCCTGATTCATGTTCCTGCGCAGCCCGCGAAGGTTCGCGATGTATCAGGTGCGGGTGACACTGTTGTCGCGACGCTGGCGGTCACGCTGGCGGCAAAAGCGGATTGGGAAACCGCGCTACGCTGCGCGACATCCGCGGCCGCAGTGGCGGTGAGCAAGCCGGGAACGGCGACTGTTTCGCTGGCGGAGTTGAGGCGCAAGATTCTGCCACATGCATCACTGGCGGCGGAGGAAAAGATCGCGTCGAGCGTGACTGATCTGGACGCACACCTAGCCGAATGGCGCAGGGAGGGACTGAGGGTAGGCTTCACCAACGGATGCTTTGACATTCTGCACCCGGGTCATGTTCGGGTTGTGACCCAAGCGCGAGCCGCATGCGACCGCCTGATTGTCGGTCTCAACAGCGATACATCGGTGCGACGTCTCAAGGGGCCAGACCGACCAGTGCAGGATGAGCGTGCGCGTGCCGAGGTGCTTGCTGCGCTGGAGGCGGTCGACCTCGTTGTGATCTTCGAGCAGGATACGCCGCTGGAACTCATCACTCGGATTAAGCCGAGCGTGCTGGTGAAAGGTGGCGATTATACCCGCGAGCAGGTGGTGGGTCACGAAATCGTCGCTGCAAATGGTGGGGAAGTTGTACTCGTCGATATCTTGCCGGGCCATAGTACGACATCGCTGGTTAAGCGTGCGCGAGAGAACCGGGCATGACCGCGAATACATCCAGCGATATCGCTCCGACGTCATCGCTTTGGCGTGGTCCGGCAGTGTGGACCAGAGCGTCGGACATCTTCATCATACTTCTGGCGGTATCGCTGCCGTGGTCCACGTCACTGGTAGCTATCTTCGCTGTCCTGTGGTTCTTGACCCTGCTCCCCACGTTTGACGTGGAGCGCTTTTTTCAATCGCTGAAGCGGCCGGCATCCGCATTGCCGCTCGCACTGTTTATGCTGGCCGTTGTTGGAACGCTTTGGTCAACAGATGTTCTATGGCCGGCTCGGTTGCACGGCATCAATCCGGTCACCAAGCTGTTGGCGATTCCGCTGCTCATCTATCACTTTGAGACATCGAAACGCGGGTTTTGGGTGATTGTTGCGTTTTTGGCGTCGTGCACACTGGTGATGCTGGCTTCATGGCTAATCTTCATCGACCCGCGCTTGGCCCTTGATCCGGCACGTTCTCCAGGCGTGCCGGTGAAAAACTACATCGTGCAAGGCCAGGAATTTGCGTTGTGCGCTTTCGGAGGCTTTGGTGCTGCCGTTTATTTGTGGCGCGCGAATTTTAAGCGCCAAGCGCTGGCATTAGTTTTGGTGAGTATTGGATTCCTCTGCAACATGGCGTTCGTCGTCAGTTCAAGGACGGTGTGGGTCTGCGTGCCGTTCCTACTTCTGATCTTTGCGCTGTTGCATTTTAATCGTCGTGGCGTGTTGATCATAACTGCTGTTGCTGTCGCTGCAGGGGCGTTGTTTTGGGCGTCGTCACCCTATCTGCGCATGCGTGCGTCCAGTGTATCGGTCGAGTACGAAGAATATCACGACCAGAATGCGTCGACCTCGACGGGGTTGCGCCTCGAATACTGGCGCAAGTCGCTCAAGTTCATCCAAGACGCGCCCTTGTTCGGCAACGGCACGGGATCAACGAAAACGCTGTTCGAAAAAGATGCCATTGGGAAGGAAGGAGTTTCGGCGGAGATTATTGGAAATCCTCACAACCAAACGCTGAATGTTGCCGTTCAGTGGGGACTGCTTGGTTGTATTGTGCTCTATGCGATGTGGCTTGCGCACTTGAAAATGTTTCTGATGCCCGGATTGATCTCCTGGATCGGTCTAGCTGCAGTGGTTGAGAATTTCGTGGGCTCTCTGTTCAACTCCCACCTTTTCGACTTTGGAGAAGGGTGGATCTATGTGTTGGCGGTCGGCGTAGCCGGAGGCATGCTGTCCCGTATTCGCGGTTCTTCAGGTGGAGGTGGTCCGAGAAAAATATCGGATTCTGCTGCGGAGAGATAACGCAACCATGACTAGACCGTTTGCGCACCTGACCTGGCGGAATGCTCTGATCGCGACGCACGATGCGCTGGCGACGATATTTGCCGTCTTTGTCGCCTTCTATCTTCGTTTTGAGCATGGCGGGCTTTTGGAGCGTTTGCCGCTGCTGTGGCGGATTTTGCCCTACTTCGTCCTGCTCAGTGTCGTCGTTTGCTATCTCTTCAAGTTGACGGTGACGAAGTGGCGCTTCATCTCGCTCCCCCGATCTTTTCAATATCGTGAAGGCGTCGACGGTTCTGGCGCTGGCGCTGCTGGTGCTCGATTATATTTTCATTGCCCCGAATGTTTACGGGACATTCTTTTTCGGCAAGACGACCATCATCATCTATTGGTTTTTGCAGATATTTGCCCTCGGCGGCACCCGGGTCGCCTATCGCTACTTCCGGTATACGCGGACAATCAACCAGGCCCGCAGCCAAAATGCCGCGCCGACAATCTTGATCGGGCGCGCGGCGGACGCCGAGGTGCTGCTGCGGGGGATCGAAAGCGGCGCTGTGAGGCGGATGTGGCCGGTTGGCGTGTTGTCGCCGTCCCCGGCCGATCGCGGTCAGTCGATCCGTGGTCTCCCCGTCTTGGGCGGGGTGGATTACCTCACCGACATTGTCGAGGACTTTGTGCGCCGGCAGCAGCCGATCGAACGCGTCGTCATGCTGCCATCGGCATTTGAAGCCGATTCCTCGGCCGAATCAGTTTTGATGCGGGCGCGTAAACTCGGTCTGGCCGTCAGCCGCTTGCCCTCGCTGGAAGCCAGCGGTGAAGCCCCGCGACTTGCTCCGGTCGCGGTCGAAGATTTGCTGCTCCGGCCAAGTGTGAAGATTGATTATCAGCGCCTGGAAGAGCTCGTCCGTGGAAAGTCGGTCGTCGTCACCGGGGGCGGCGGCTCGATCGGATCGGAGATCTGCGACCGGGCGGTGACGTTCGGCGCGTCACGTCTCCTGATCATTGAACACTCTGAGCCTGCCTTGCATGCGGTGACCGAAAGTCTGATGGCCAAGTTTCCCGCGGCCGCGGTCGAAGGCCGGATCGCCGACATTCGCGATCGGGCCCGCATCATGCATCTGATGAACGCGTTTCAGCCGGACATCGTGTTTCACGCGGCGGCGCTCAAGCATGTGCCAATTCTGGAGCGCGACTGGGGCGAAGGCGTCAAGACCAACATTTTCGGCACCGTCAATGTGGCGGACGCCGCCGCGGCTGCAGGGGCCCAGGCCATGGTGATGATTTCCACCGATAAGGCGATCGAGCCGGTCTCGATGCTCGGGCTGACCAAGCGCTTTGCCGAAATGTATTGTCAGGCACTCGATCGGCATTTGATGAACGCGGCGCCTCACAAAACGCCGATGCGGCTGATTTCAGTTCGCTTCGGCAACGTCCTGGCCTCAAACGGATCGGTGGTGCCGAAGTTCAAGGCGCAGATCGAAGCCGGCGGCCCGGTGACGGTGACGCACCCTGACATGGTCCGTTACTTCATGACCATTCGCGAGGCCTGTGATCTGGTGGTGACGGCCGCCACGCACGCGCTCGCTCCGGTGCGCCCTGACGTGTCGGTCTACGTGCTGAACATGGGACAGCCGGTGAAAATCGTCGATCTTGCCGAGCGCATCATCCGGCTGTCCGGTTTGCAGCCGGGGTATGACATCGAGATCGTATTTACCGGCGTGCGGCCGGGCGAACGAATGAATGAAATCCTGTTTGCCCATGAAGAGCCGACCGCCGAGATCGGCATCGAAGGCATCGTGGCGGCACGCCCCAATGAGCCGCCGCTGGATACGCTGCAGACCTGGCTGATCACCCTTGAAAAAGCCGTCAACGGCGAGCAGCGCAATGTGATCGTCGCCGTCCTCAAGGATGCCGTTCCAGAGTTCAAGGCCGGAGCGGCGTAAGTCTGCTGGCCTATGCCCGGCGACGTGAAAAGCGACTGAGCACCCAGGCCACACAGCCCATGCCGGCTGCAAGCGCAACCGCTTGCACATATGGCGATGTTGCGAACAGCGTGAGCGTCGCAAGAGCGGCAAGCATGACATTGAGGACAAATACTTCCGTCACTACCTGCAGAACGCTGAAGCCATTATTTGTCGCGCGCTGATAGAAATGCGTGCGGTGGGCGATCCAAACTGCCTCGCCTTTCATCAGGCGTCGCAGCAGCGTGACTGTTGCATCGGCCAAATAATAAAGCGGAAGAAGTGCGGCTGCGATGAGGTGGCCGCCGCCGGCGAGTTGCAGGAGGCACCATCCGACCAATAATCCGATCGGCAGGCTGCCGACGTCGCCAAGGAAAAGCTTGGCGACGGGTCGATTGAAGAAAGCGAAGCCGATCATGGCGCCGCCGAGCGCGATAGCGATGAGTGTCGGGGCGGTAGACAATAAGCCGAATAAGCCAAATGCGCTTAACGCAACGGTTATCGGCACCATCTCGGCAACCGTCATCCAATCGAGGCCGTCCATGAAGTTCACAAGATTTACGAACCATAGACCGCCGAGCAGAAGTACGGCGCGCTCGGCCCATAGAGGTATGCTCTTGATCAGATGAAATTGCTCGGGAAGCGTTGCGAGGATTAGGCCCACTGCGATGGCTTGAAGCGCGAAGCGTGGCAATACGGGCATGGGCCGCAAATCATCAAGCGCACCGACAGCCGCGAGACAAACGGTCGAGGCGAGCAGGCTGAAAAATGCGGTATCGAACGTTAGTGCGACGAGCAGACCGGAAATCACCGCGACGGCAATCGTTGCGGTGATCACAGCGACGCCACCGCCCTGCGGTGTCGGAATGACATGTGACGAACGAGCGTTTGGCCGCGCCAAAGCATAGCGCTGGAGAAGAGGGCGCAAGACAACGATCAGTATTGCGCAAGTAACGCAGGATGCGGCCAAGATCGCGATTGCAAAGGAAAAACTCATCTAAATCAGGATTGCTCGCCGGGATGACCTTGAACATCTAGCCGGACTTCCAATATGTGGCAACGCTTCGGGCGGATATCTCGCCGCCGGCACCACAACATGGCGAGTTATTGTTCAGCAAAGTGAATGCTTATCGGACAAGGCTGCTGCTTTTCTTCTGCGGGAATAAACGATAGTAAGGCGCTTATATCGGGGGTCGGTGGTGTCGGGTGTCTTGCGTTTCATTCAAGCCTTGCTTGCTGTGTCGCTATTGAGCGGATGTACCTTCTTTTTTGATGTGCAGGAATCAGTAGAAGCGGATCCCGCTCCAGATTCGAAGCAGCAACGGACCATTTTTGGCGAGATTCACAAGATCACTGCTTCGATGAAGGGGGGTAGTGCTTCGGAAATCTCAGAGGTTGGGCCAAATGAAGCGCAATCAGGCCCGGAGAAATGGACCGTGTGCTCACGCGCCAGTTTTTCCAATGAGATGCGTTATTTCACTTTCTTTGTGAAGGGAGAGAAGGTGGCCAATTGGCGACCTTCCGTCATCAATGATAGATGCGAGGCGCGTAGGTTCTCGTCCTTTTAATGGCGAGATGCGGCTTTGCCTTTGAACGAATATAGGCCCGCCACATCCTAAATATGTGCAGATCTGCGCCGGAAAGTTCCGGATCCTTCGGCGAGAAAGCGGCGAGCACACTGATCGGCGCCAAGTATCGTCAATCGGGACTGCAGTTTTGCGGTGGGTGGCCACCGCCTGTACTGATACTTGTGAAATGCTGGCTGGCAGAGCATAAAGCCGCCGGAGCGAGCTTTCGCGATTTTCCCACGACTTTTCGATCAAGCGTAACCAAATGACCCAATTTTCAAGTTCGGCCCGGAAGCGGGAGATCCTCGCGCATTCGGAGAAATTCGCGGCTGCGCGCTCTGAATGGCGGCGCAAGGCGTCGTTTTTCCACCGCGAAGACGAGACCTACCTGCGCTTTCTGATCCCGAAACACGCGCGTGTTCTCGAAATTGGGTGCGGTATCGGTGACACGCTGGCGGCGCTCGAGCCTTCATTCGGATTAGGAATCGATTTCAGCCCGTCGCTGATCGACGAAGCCCGCAAGCGCCATCCGAACCTGACATTCAAGGTCGGTGACGCGGAAGACCCCGCAACGATTGCGGGGGTCGACGCGAAGTTCGATTACATCCTTGTCCTGGACACGATTGGTTCACTTGAAGATATCCAGAAATTCTTCAAGCAACTCCATCCGCTTTGCACGCGTGAAACGCGTATTGTCATTGGATATTTCTCTCACCTGTGGCGACCGATATTGAAGCTGGCGGAGAAGACCGGCCAGCGCATGCCTCTGCCCGAGCAGAATGTTCTCGCTCCGGCGGATGTCGCGGCATTGGCCGAGCTCGCCGACTTTGATTCCGTAAAATCTGAGCGGCGCGTGTTGATGCCGGTTTCGCTGTTTGGGCTGGGAAAAATCATCAACAGGTTCATCAGTGTTTTGCCAGGTTTCCGGTTTTTCGCACTGCGTCACTATTCAGTCTGTCGTTCTCTGCCTGCGGCGGGTGAGGATCTAAAATCAGTCAGCGTCGTCATCCCCGCACGTAATGAGCGCGGCAATATCGAGCCGGCCATTCAGCGGATCCCTGCATTTTGCGATGATATGGAGATCATCTTCATCGAGGGCCACAGCAAGGACGGCACTTTTGAGGAGATGGAGCGTGTCAAAGCCGCATATCCCGATAAGGACATCAAGACGATGGTCCAACCCGGCAAGGGAAAGGCGGATGCAGTGTTTACTGCATATGATGTTGCGCGCGGCGATGTGTTGATGATCCTTGACGCGGATCTCACGATGCCACCGGAGCAGCTACCGAAATTCTGGGAGGCGATCAAGACGGGTAAGGGTGAGTTCATCAATGGATCACGTCTTGTGTATCCTCTTGAGGATGACGCGATGAGGTTCCTGAACTTAATCGCCAACAAGACTTTCTCGTATCTGTTTTCGTGGCTTCTGAACCAACGCTATACGGATACGCTGTGCGGCACTAAAGTCATGCGGCGCTCCGATTATTATCGGCTGCGCGATGGAAAGGCCTACTTCGGCGATTTCGATCCGTTCGGGGATTTTGATCTAATCTTCGGAGCGTCGAAGTTGAATCTGAAAACGATCGATCTGCCGATCCGTTACGCTGCGCGATCCTATGGCGAAACCCAGATATCCCGTTTTCGTCACGGCGTGATGCTGATGAAAATGGTCATCTTTGCCTTCTTCAAGATCAAGGCGATCTAGGAAGTTGGGCTTGGAAGCAGGCGGACCCACCTTGGCATTATCAGATCTGTGTTAGACTCTCCGGCACATGGTCGGGTTGGCTCGTTTTCTCTGAGCTCAATATCCAGACAAGACCGCCGATCGCGCCGACAATGAAGGATGACGCTCCGAATAGAAGCGAGACGACTGTGCCGTCGGTCTGAGCCAGTCCGGCATAGCCAAAAGCAACCATCATCGTCGCTTCGCGTACGCCCCAGCCGGCAATTGAAATTGGCAGCATGGTGATCAGCATGATCGGAGGGACAAGCAGAAACAGTTGTTCAAAGCCGGCCGACGCCGCGATCGATCGCACCGCGCACCACGCGATCACGACAGCCATGACATGAATGAGCAATGAGAGAACGGTGAGCTTGGGGCCGCTACGGCGGTTGAAAATGACCTGGTTCGCAATAACCGAACAAGCGTAGATATGATGCGTGAGCCAGAACGTCTTCAGCCACGGCCACGGTAAGCGGCCGAGCAGCAGAAATCCCAGCCCCGCCGAAATGGCTCCAATATCGATCAGCAGCAGCGCAATTCGCCCATGGTCATTGCTGATCAGCTGGTAGCTCCAAGGAAGACTTGCGATCACGATAACAGCCAGTGCGATCAGTCCGATGGCGCGGTCCACCAGAACGGAATATGCGGCTGCGCGCCATCCGGCGCCGGTGTGCTTGACCAGCCAAAGCCGCATGGCATCGCCGCCGATGCTCGAGGGGAGCGTTTGGTTGAAGAACGTACCGATCATATTGTAGCGAAAGGCTTGGCCGGTCCCGAGGGGGGCGGCGCAGTTCACGCTGATTTCCCGCCAACGCAGCGCTCCCAGGAAAATCTGAAAGACAGTTGCTACGACCGAAAGCAGCATCCACCCGACGCTGATTTGGCTCAGGCGGGACTGTATGGCTGCGAAATTGATGCCGCGAAACGCGAAGTAGAGGAGCGCCGCGGAGATCAGTATCCGAGCGGCAAGAAGGAGAAATCCGCGCATTCCGGTCCGCGATTGTTGATGAGGAAAGCCGAAACCGGCACAGAGCGCCATAGGTGCCAGCCATTTTCAGCGCCTTGGTATGGCTTTAGAGCTGGTCTGGCAATACTAAAGCTGTCGCCCATTGCGACGGTCACGCTGTGGTGACTAAAATAGTCCTTAAAATTCAACGGCGCCGGACGGCTTCAGTGGGGCCCGGCCGGCTTTGAGGTGCCCTTTAAGGGAAGTGGGGAGGCAAAGGGGTGATGTTGAACTGCTCTGTGCCGGGTTGCATCCGCAAATCACTTCGTGAGCCTTGGCAGGATCGATAAATGTCGGAGACAGATTAGTCGCCTTAGTTAATAAGCGCTCGAGTGCCCAAAGTCATCAAAGGTACACACTAAACCTGCGATTAGGGCGACGATGAGTGAATGTGGCGCGACGTGGACGGGTTTTGACACATTGCAGCCGGGTGATGCTGTCATCGTTGCCGTTGCACAATTAAGAGCATGTTGCGGCAGGTTGATGGAGCGCTGGATTTGATGTGTGAAGAGGAAGGACTGGTACTTGGCGTCAAGATAAATCTTGATCGCGCTGTGCTACCACCATGCGTCGAGTTGTAACGGTTATAGTCATCTCATGGTGGAAATGATGTCAGATAAGGCAGTGTTGGTCACTGGTGCAGCGGGATTCATCGGCTTTCATGTTGCGCAAAGACTGCTGCAGGCCGGGCGGAGTGTTGTCGGGCTGGACAGCATCAACGATTACTACGATCCAAAATTGAAGGATGCGCGGCTAAGTCTGCTTAAGAATGACCCGAACTTCGATTTTGTGAAGCTTGATCTTGCCGATCGCCCCCAGATGCAGGCGTTATTTGCCGAGCACCGGTTCCCCGTCGTCATTCATCTCGCCGCGCAAGCCGGTGTGCGTTATTCGATCGATCACCCGCACGCCTATGTCGATGCCAATCTTGAAGGTTTCACGAACGTGCTGGAAGGATGCCGGCACAACGATTGTCGACACTTGTTGTTTGCTTCGTCATCATCCGTTTATGGAGCGAACACCAAACTGCCATTTTCGGTGCATGACAACGTCGATCACCCTATCAGCCTGTATGCGGCTTCGAAAAAAGCCAATGAGTTGATGGCACATGCTTACAGCCATCTTTACCGTATTCCTTCCACGGGTCTGAGGTTTTTCACCGTCTACGGGCCGTGGGGGCGTCCGGATATGGCGATGTATCTTTTTGCCAAAGCCATCGTCGAAGGGAAGCCGATCAAGCTGTTCAATCACGGCAATATGCGCCGGGATTTCACTTATATCGATGATATTGCCGAGGCAATCGTTCGCTTGATCGATCATGCGCCGAAGGAAGCTTCGGAAACTGCCGCGCTGGATCCAGGAACAAGCACGGCGCCTTGGCGAATCTTCAACATCGGTAACAACCAACCCGAAGAACTGATGAAGGTCGTTGCGATCCTTGAGAAGGAATTCGGACGAAGCGCGATCAAAGAAATGCTGCCCATGCAGCCAGGCGATGTGCCTGCGACGTATGCAGACATTGATGACTTAACGCGCGAAGTTGGTTTTCGTCCGTCGACCTCGATCGAACATGGTATTGCCAAGTTTGCTGCGTGGTATCGGGACTATCATCGACTGTAAAATTCAAACTGCTTGAGGATACATGAGCGATCGTATCATTCCCCTGATCATGTGCGGCGGTGCTGGCACGCGTTTATGGCCAGCTTCGCGCGAAGGACGTCCGAAGCAGTTTCTCCGGTTGTTTGGCCCGCATTCGACATTTCAGGAAACGATGCTGCGTGTCAGCAATCCGAAGTTGTTTGAGCAGCCGATCGTCATCACCAATGCGGCCTACCGTTTCATGGTGCTGGAGCAGTTGAACGAGATTGGACTTGAGGCGGACGTTCTGCTGGAGCCCGCGCGACGCGATTCTGGTCCCGCGATCGCGGCGGGTGCGGCATTCGCGTTGATGCGTGACCCCGACGCCATTGTGCTGGCGCTGGCTGCCGATCACGTGGTGCGCGACACGGATGCATTTGTGGATGCCTGCAGAAAGGCACGTGGCGTTGCTGCGCAGGGACGTATCGTCACCTTTGGCGTGCTGCCCGAGCGCGCCGCGACTGAATATGGCTACATCCGTCCTGGCGAAGCAATCGCGGGAGAGGTTCAGGCCGTTGCCAAATTTGTCGAGAAGCCTGACGCTGAGACAGCCGCCAGTTATGTGTCGGACGGCTATCTCTGGAATTCGGGTAACTTCATGTTCCGTGCAAAAATGCTGCTGGACGAATATCGCGGCGTTGATGCGTTAAGCGTCGCTGCATTGGATGAGGCGGTGAACAGCGCGGGGCGTGATCTCGGATTTGTCACGCTTCCGCTAGAGGCGTTCGGCAAAGCAAGGCCGATTTCAATCGACTACGCTGTCATGGAAAAGACCAGGCAGGCGGCCGTGGTCCCCGTTTCCTGCGGCTGGTCCGATGTCGGCTCCTGGCACGCGGTGTGGGAGTTGTCCGGCAAGGACGCTGACGGCAATGTTGCGCAGGGCGTTGCCGTGTTCGAGGACTCGCGCAATTGCAACGTGTCATCAGACAAGGCGCTGATCGCGCTTGAAGGCGTCGACGATCTCGTGGTGGTCGCGACGCAAGATGCAATTCTGGTCTCGCGCCAGAGCGATCCCAATGGATTGAAACGGCTGGTCAACAAGCTGCGAAGCGTGGCGCCTCAGGTCACGGAAGATCATATCAAGGTTCATCGGCCGTGGGGCTCATATCAATCGCTTGATATCGGTGACCGCCATCAGGTGAAGCGCATCATCGTCAAGGCCGGCGGCCGTTTGTCATTGCAGAAGCATCACCATCGCTCTGAACACTGGATTGTTGTGCGCGGTACGGCGCTCGTCACAGTGAACGAACTGCAGAAGACCGTGCACGAGAACGAATCGATTTACATTCCGATCGGCGCGACTCACCGGATGGAAAACCCCGGCAAAATTCCGCTGGAGCTGATCGAGGTCCAGACCGGCAGCTACCTTGGTGAGGACGACATTATTCGTATCGAGGACGATTACCGGCGCTCCTAGGCGCCGGTCCTGGGGAAGAGTCAGTCTTTCCAATCGGTTACAAGTCACCTAAAAGTGTAATTCTTTGCATCAAAACGTGTAGGGAATTACCCCGGCAGGTGTTCGCCACACATGTGACAGCGTGCTAGGACGATCTCGGCGCGGGTCGGGGAGCATTGCCGCGCGGCGAAATTCAGGGGTTTCAATCGATGAGTTCGAATGTGTCGGCGAAGGGCGACCCGGGCGACGTGCAAACGTTGCGCGTTGGTGTGGTCGGTGCCGGTGTCATGGGGACCAATCACGCTCGTGTGCTGGCCGGGCTTCCGGGCGTTTCCTTGACTGGCATTGTTGATCCGTTGGCTGCGCATCGCACGCGCGCCGAACAGCTGATCGGATGCCGGACGTTCAACACTCTCGAAGAACTGCTCGATGCCGGCGTTGACGCGGTGACCATTGCGGCGCCGACCCACCTTCATCGTGAGGTCTCGCTGGCTTGTATCGCGCGCAAGATTCACATTCTCGTCGAAAAGCCGATCGCACCCTCAGTTGAGGAAGGCCACGAAATCGTTGATGCTGCCCGTGCGGCTGGTGTCACGCTGATGGTAGGGCACGTCGAGCGCTTCAATCCGGCTGTTGCTGCAATCAAGCAAGCAATCAAGGACGAAGAGATTCTTTCCATCGGCATCACGCGCGTCGGGCCGTTTCCGCCGCGCATGTCGAACGTTGGCGTCGTTATCGATCTTGCCGTGCACGATATCGACCTCATTCGCTGGTTCACCGAATCCGACATCATCGATGTTCAACCGCAATTGGCCAGTGCGGTGGCGGAGCGTGAAGATATCGCGCTGTTGCAATTCCGTACGGCATCGGGCGTGCTCGCTCATATCAACACGAACTGGCTTACTCCCTTTAAGGCCCGCAGCGTGACGGTAGCCACGCGCGGCAAGTATATTCAGGGCGACTTGCTGACCCGTCAGGTCACGGAGTGTTTTGGCTTCCAGCGCGATGGTAGCTATTCGATGCGCCATCTGTCGGTCGGACATGATGAGCCGCTGCGTGCTGAGTTGATTGCGTTTCTCGATGCGGTTCGTTCGGGCAGGGTTCCCGCGGTGTCAGGCGATGAAGGGGTCGCCAGTCTCGAAATCGCGATCAAGTGCCTTGAGGCTCCGGCCGGCTCGATTGCGCAGCCGCTTCGCAAGGCCCCCCGCGTCGTTGCGGGCTAGAGCAGGCTTTATTTTCGATCTCAATCCGGCAAGGCGTTATGAACCAGCATATGCGACCAGAACCTGTGGCTTTTATCGATATCGGTGCCCAGCGCCGTCGTTTGGGAAGCAAGATCGATGATGCCGTGTCGCGGGTGTTGACACATTGTCAGTTCATCAACGGTCCCGAAATCACCCAGCTCGAAGCCGATCTGGCCGCCTTCTGCGGTGCCAAGCACGTTGTGGCATGTGCCAGTGGCACGGATGCGCTGCTGATGGTGTTGATGGCCCAGGGCATTGGCCCGGGCGATGCCGTCATCTGCCCGTCCTTCACGTTTTGCGCGACCGGCGAGGTCGTCGCGTTGACGGGTGCCACGCCGGTGTTTGTCGATGTCGATGAGACCACATTCAACATAGACATCGCTTCCCTGAAAACTGGCATTGCCACTGCGCGAAAACTCGGCCTGAAGGTCAAAGCCGTTATTCCGGTCGATCTGTTCGGCCAGAGCGCTGATCATGATGCAATCGGCGAGGTTGCAAAGAGCGAAGGTCTCTTCGTTCTTGACGATGCCGCGCAATCGTTCGGCGCAACCTATAAGGACCGCCGGCTCGGAACATTCGGCCTCGCAACCGCAACGAGTTTCTTCCCGGCCAAGCCACTTGGGTGTTTCGGGGATGGCGGTGCGATTTTCACCGACGATGCTGATCTCGCGGACCGGTTGCGCAGCGTACGCGTGCACGGGCAGGGCAGTGAGAAATACGACAACGTTCGCCTCGGATTGACTGGTCGTCTTGACACCATGCAGGCGGCGATCCTGATCGAGAAGTTAAAGATTTTCGAGGACGAGATCGCTGCGCGCAACCGGGTTGCGAGCCGTTACTTTGATGCGCTCCAGGATATCGTGACCGCGCCCCGCGTGACGGAAGGCAATACCTCAGTTTGGGCGCAATACACGATCCGCCTGCCGCATGGCGTCAAGCGCGACGCTTTTGCGGATGCGCTGAAGGCGCAGGGGATTCCGACAGCAATTTATTATCCGAAGTCGATGCATCAGCAGACGGCCTACAAACACTATCCGGTGGCGGAAGGCGGGTTGCCGGTCAGTGAGCGCCTGTCCCAGGACGTGATCAGTCTCCCGATGCATGCTTATCTCGATCCGGCTGCCCAGGATCGCGTCATCAAGGCTGTGCGCGGCGCGCTGGCCTGACAATTTGAGCGTTTTGCGCCGCCGCTGCATGTTGTAGAAGCGGCGCATGCTCGGGCGAATATTCACGGTCGGCGGTTATACCCTTCTCTCGCGGATCACCGGATTCGCGCGCGACATCATGCTGGCGGCTATCCTCGGCGCGGGTCCCGTCGCGGACGCGTTTTTCGTGGCGCTCCGGCTGCCCAATCATTTCCGGGCGATCTTCGCAGAAGGCGCGTTCAACGCGGCCTTTGTGCCGGCCTATGCGCATGTTTATGGCCGTGATGGTGCGCCGTCAGCCAAGCTGTTCGGCAACCGGATTTTCACGATCTTGATCGTGACCCAGCTTGTCCTGCTGGCCGTGGCATTGATGTTCATGCCGCAGGCGATGTCCATCCTGGCGCCGGGATTTACCAATGATCCTGCCCAGCGCGAGCTTGCGATCTCGCTGACGCGGATCACTTTTCCTTATTTGCTTCTCATCACGCTGGTCACGCTCTACGGCGGCATGCTCAATGTTATGCATCGCTTTGCGAGCGCCGCAGCCGCTCCCATCTTCCTTAACCTCTCGATGATGGCGACGTTGGCTTTGGCTGCGTTTTTCCCGACCGCCGGGCACGCCGCCGCATGGGGCGTTCTCATTTCAGGCTTCCTGCAGTTTTTCCTTCTTGCCGGAGATGCCGCGCGCAGCGGCGTGTTGCCGACGTTCACCTCGCTCAAACTGGATGACGATGTCCGCGCATTCTTTCGCGCCCTTGGCCCCGCGACCTTGGGATCAATGGGAACGCAGGTCGCGCTGTTCGCGGATACCATTATCGGGACGTTCCTCGCGGCGGGCGCTTTGTCCGCGCTGTATTATGCCGACCGCCTGAACCAGTTGCCGATCGGTGTGATCGGCATTGCCATTGGTACTGTGCTGCTCCCGGAGATGTCACGCCGTATCACCGCAGGCGATCATGCAGGCGCGATGGCATCGCAGCGCCGCGCGTTCGAGTTTACGTTGCTGTTCTCCGTTCCGTTCGTTTCGGCTTTCCTGACGGTGCCGGACGTCATCATGCGGGCGATGTTTGCCCGCGGTGCGTTCTCGAAAGCCGACGCCGCAGCGGCAGGCGCGACGCTCGCAGCCTACGCGATCGGCTTGATACCGTTCGTTATGATCCGCAGTGCCGTCGCCACCTTCTACGCCCGCAAAGATACCGCGACGCCGGTCAAGGCGTCGCTGACAGGACTTTCGGCAAATCTTGTGCTGAAACTCGCTTTGATGGGTTCGCTTGCTCAGATTGGGCTCGCGCTTGCGACAGCAGTCGGCGCGTGGATTAATCTGCTGCTGGTGTTGTTATTCGCAGTCCGGCGCAACTATCTCGAATTCGACCGCTCTTTCTTGATGTCGCTGGTAAAATTCTCGGTATCAGGCGTGATACTGGCTGGCGCACTGTGGGCAACATCGCACTGGACTGCTTCAGCGCTGGCCGGAATGACATCGCTGCGCGATGAGTCTGCTCTCGTAATCTTGATTTTGATCGGCACGATCGTCTATGGCGTTTGTGTGATTCTTCTGTTCGGCAAACGCTGGCTGCGTGCGCTCATTGGTCGTTAAACCCATTTGCGCTTCGGTGTGATCCGCTGCAATATGGAACTAGTGTGGTGGTTCAGAAGTTCGCCCGATTTTTCTGCGAGTCCTTCCGGCGAACTTCTGAACCTGAACCACACTAGAATTATAGATTTGCTAGTGTCCCTCGAATCCAAAGTCCGCTACGGAGCGTGCTGCACGATGAGGCAGAGTTTGGATTCGGGACACTAGCAGCGTTCCAGATTGCAGTTGGAGAACTCATGGCTCCCGTAAAATTCGGCGTCGGTCAAAGTGTCACCCGTAAGGAAGACGACCCTCTCATTCGCGGCAAGGGCCACTACACGGACGACTATGCATCAGGACCGGTGTTGCATGCATTGGTTCTGCGCTCACCGCATGCTCACGCCAATTTCACGATCGATACGTCGGCTGCCAAGAAGCTTCCCGGTGTTGCAGCCATTCTGACAGCGGAGGACACCGCTGATCTCGGCGGCCTCCCGTGCCTGTTTAATTTGCCGGATGAGCCATTTACCGCACCGCCTTACCCGATCCTTGCGCGCGATACCGTGCGTCACGTCGGTGACGCTGTTGCATTTGTCGTCGCTGAGACAGTCGATCAAGCGCGCGATGCGGTTGAGGCGATCGATGTGCAATGGAAGCCGTTACCGGCCGTTATTGGGTTGAAGAACGCTATTAAGGCGGATGCACCGCAGGTCTGGGCTGATCACCCAGGTAATGTGCTGTTCGACACGTCAATTGGTGACAAGGCGAAGACCGAAGGTGCTTTCAAGGATGCGCATGCGGTTGCGGAGATATCCATCGTCAATCCACGCGTCGTGACGAATTATATGGAGCCGCGCGCGGTCGTCTGCGAGTATGACGCCAAGCGTGAGCACTTTACGCTGACGATCGGCAGTCAGGGCAGCCACCGTCTTCGGGATATTCTGTGCGAGAATGTGCTGAAAATTCCGACCGATAAGATGCGGGTCATTTGCCCGGATGTCGGTGGCGGGTTCGGCACCAGATTGTTTCCATATCGCGAATATGCGCTGGCTGCTGTGGCGGCGCGCAAGCTTTGCAAAACGGTGAAATGGACTGCGGAACGTGCCGATCATTTTATCGGGGATGCGCAGGGGCGCGACAATGTGACGACAGCCCGCATGGCGCTTGCTGCGGACGGAAAATTCCTTGGCATGGATGTCGATCTGATGGGCGACATGGGCGCGTATCTTTCGACATTTGGCCCCTACATTCCCCATGGCGGCGCGGGAATGCTTCCGGGACTTTACGACATCCAGACCTTCCATTGTCGGATCCGTACGGTGTTCACCAACACGGTTCCGGTTGATGCCTATCGCGGCGCTGGGCGTCCCGAAGCTGCTTATGTCGTGGAGCGGCTTGTGGATGCAGCCGCGCGCAAGCTCGGCATGACGCCGGATGCGATCCGTCGCAAGAATTTCATCACGCCGAAGGCGATGCCGTACACGACAGCCACCGGCAAAGTGTATGACTCAGGCGACTTCAGTGCGCATCTGAAGCGGGCGATGGAAATCGCTGAGTGGAAGGAGTTTCCGAAGCGCCTTAAGGCGGCCAAGAAGCAGGGTTTGCTGCGCGGTATCGGCCTCAGTTCCTACGTCGAAATCTGCGGCACGATGGGAGAGGAAACCGCGCAGGTGCGGCTTGATCCGAACGGCGATGTCACCATCCTGATCGGCACCCAATCGAGTGGGCAGGGCCACCAGACCGCCTACGCTCAGCTTGTGGCAGAACAGTTCGGACTGCCACCTGAGCGCGTTCATATTGTGCAGGGTGACACCGATGTCGTAGCGACGGGGCTTGGCACCGGCGGCTCAAGTTCGATCCCATCAGGAGGTGTCAGCGTCGAGCGCGCAACCCGTAAACTCGGTGTGAGCCTGAAAGAGATCGCCGCCGACGCACTCGAGACCAGTGCGGCTGACCTTGAAATTCGCGACGGTTCGGTACGCATCGCCGGTACCGATCGTTCGATGTCATTTGCTGACATTGCAAAACGCTCGTCCGATCGATCTAAGCTGATGGTAAGCGAAGCGTTCAGCAGCGCGGACGGCACCTATCCGAACGGCACTCATGCCGTGGAAGTCGAAATCGATCCGGCAACCGGCATGGTCCGCGTTGTGAACTATGTGATCGTCGATGATTTCGGCGTCACGCTAAATCCATTGCTGCTCGAAGGGCAAATTCACGGCGGTACTGTCCAGGGGATCGGTCAGGCCTTGATGGAGCAGGCGGTGTACGATCCCAAGGATGGTCAACTCGTGACGGGGACATTCATGGACTATGCCCTGCCGCGCGCGGCCGATGGTCCATCGATCACGTTCGAGACCCACAATGTGCCGTGCAAAACCAATCCGCTCGGAGTGAAGGGGGCAGGGGAAGCGGGCGCAATCGGCTCATGTCCGGCTGTGGTGAACGCTATCATCGATGGCCTGTGGCGCGAGTACAAGATCGATCACATCGATATGCCGGCAACTGCCGAGCGTGTCTGGACGACGATCGCTGAGCATCAGCGTCGGCACCGTCTGTAAATCCGCACTGTCTGCAAAAATTCCCTGCGCGGCAAAAAATTGTTGGGCTTGTCATGCCGCGACAGGGATGGTGGGTTTAAGTCGTTGTTATGAACCTGGAGGGCTTTTCCGAATGAAGCGTATTATCCTCGCGAGCGTCACCATTCTTTTCGGCATCGGTGCGGTCGCTGCTCAGCAAGTTGCGGTCAATCAGAGCAAGACGCTGATGAAGTCGAACGGCAAGAATCTGGGCGGCGTTCTCAGCCCGATGGTCAAGGGCGAGAAGCCTTACGATCACGCGGCTGTCACTGCGGCACTTGCGCAGCTTGATGATACGGCAAAGAAGCTGCCGACGCTTTATCCGGAGAGCCTGAAGGGTGCCAAGGCGGAGGGCGATTACAGCCCGTCGCCGAAAATCTGGGAAAACAAGAGCGACTTCGAGGCCAAGATCGCGAGTTTTGCAAAGGCCGTGACTGAGGCGAGGGCCCAGGTGAAGGACCTCGATTCGCTGAAAGCTAACCTGCCGACGATCGGTAAGGCGTGCTCCGGCTGCCATGAAACGTTCCGCGTAAAGAACAGCTGATCTTCACTGGTATCGTGATGTGCGAAGGGCGGGGGCCTCTGGCTCTCGCCCTTTTCTTTCGTTCGAAAGCTCGCTGGCTATTGGACTATTTCGTAACCTGTCCGCGAATTTCGCCGGCCGGATGAGCAGCGGTGTGGATGTTGACGTAGTATTTGCCTGCTATGAAATCAGCCGCCTGCGCGTCCGTCAGGGTCGCGCTGCCTTCCGCTCCACTGGCTGGGTCCTTGAATGGCACGACCACTGGCGCGTTCTTACCGGCTTCTGCGGGACCGTGGAAATGTGCCATAGTCGCGGGGCCGGTCAGACCTGAATAGGTCACCTTCCACGTCAGCGTCTTGGTTGCGGTATCGAAATTGATATCCGCGGTGCCTTTGCCCGGGCTTGTAATGGCAGGCACTATCGCTGCGCTTGTAAGGGGGACCTTCATGGTCATCTTTTCGGCTTTTGCCGTGCCACCGAACGCGACAAGTACGCCGAGCGCGGAGACGGCGATCGCAAAACCCTTGTTGTTCATGGTTCCTCTCCTGATTGAATTACGGATATGATTTGAACATCGGCTAGAGTTTTTTGGTTCCTTTTCTTCTCGTTTCTCTGGGGGCGCGTATGTGGCGGAAGCTGAGTGTGCTTGTCATCGCCGCTGTGGCCGTTGGCCTTGGGGCGTTGTGGTTGATCACAATCCCCGCGGTGGTTTGGGCCGAAGCCTTGCCGACCTATACGCCGAATGTCGCCAATGGAGAGGCTGTCTTCAATGCCGGTGGCTGCGCGTCCTGCCATGGGGTCGCGGGCGAGCCGCGTACGATGCTGGGCGGGGGGCTTGCCATTCGTTCGCCATTCGGAACGTTCTACGCGCCGAACATCTCGCCTCACAAAGTGAATGGCATCGGTAACTGGACCGAGGCGGATTTCGTGACCGCCATGAAGGAGGGCACGTCACCTAACGGCGAGCACTACTTCCCAGCTTTTCCCTACGCCTCCTATACGCACGCGACCACGCAGGACATTCGCGACCTTTTTGCCTACATCAAGACCTTGCCGCCTCTGTCGGGAAGGCCGCGTCCTCACCAGATTGAGTTTCCCTACAATATCCGTCGCCTGGTCGGCGGCTGGAAGTTCCTTTTCATGGGCGGCAAGCCGTTCACCCCGGATCCGAAGCAGTCGGCGGAATGGAATCGCGGAGCCTATCTTGTGAATGCACTCGGCCACTGCGCCGAGTGTCACAGCCCCCGCAATTTCCTCGGCGGCATCGTGTCGTCGCAGCGGCTCGCGGGAGGGCCGAATCCGGAAGGCAAGGGGTGGGTCCCGAATATTACGCAGAAGGGCCTCAAGGATTGGTCTGACAAGGACATCGCCTATTTCCTCAAGACCGGAGAGCTGCCGGACGGTGATACCGCTGGCGGGCTGATGGTGCCGGTGATCAAGAACACATCGCAGCTCAGCGACGCTGATCGGGCCGCCATAGCGACGTATCTCAAGTCGCTGCCGCCGATCGATGGCCCGCCGCGTCCGCCCAAGAAGACCTGACACAGCGGGTCTTACGTTCCAACTGCATAGCGCTGGATTTTGTCATGCCGGGAGAGATCTTTTCCCTGCCGATGCGGCGTGCTTTCTCCTACGTCATTCGCCGCGAGATTCCTTCCCTTCAATGCATATTGTCAAAGCCGTTTCCTTCAAGGTCGCCAGTACATTGATGTTTGCGATCATGGGTGCGCAGGTGCGTTACCTCGCTGGTGCATATCCCGAAGGCCAGGTTGCATTCTTCCGTTCGCTGTTTGCCCTGATACCGGTGCTCATCGTGTTTGGCTGGCGCGGGCAACTGCGTGGTGCGCTGAACACGAAGCGGCCGTCCGATCATCTGGTGCGTGGGATATTCAGCGTCGTTGGCACGTTTTGCACGTTTGCGGCGCTTGCACGAATTCCAATCGCGGATTTCACCGCGATCGCCTTCGTTGCGCCGCTGATCACCGTCGTGCTCGCGGCGGTGTTTCTCAAGGAGAAGGTCCACGCCTATCGCTGGTCAGCGGTGGTCATCGGGTTCGGGGGCGTGATCCTCATGCTGACACCTTACTTTGGAGCGCACGCCGCGTTCACGTCTTCAGCCGTTCTCGGGCTCGGATTTGCATTCTTGAATGCAATGTCCGGCGGCGGCGCGTCGATCCAGATCAGGCGGCTCACCGCGACCGAGACCACGTCGTCCATCGTCATTTTCATGACGCTGCTGGTGATGCTGGTTTCGCTCCTGACCGCCCCATTCGGCTGGCGGATGCCCGCAAGTGCGCTCGACGTCCTCCTGCTGATCGGGGTGGGCATCAGCGGCGGGCTTGGCCAGATCTTCTTCACCGACAGCTACCGGTTTGCCCCGGCATCATTTCTTGCGCCGTTTGACTACACAGCCATGCTGTGGGCCTTCCTGCTGGGCTATTGGTTCTTTGGTGAAGTGCCCACGCTTTACGTCATCATCGGCGCCGTGGTGGTCGCAGGCGCGGGGATCTTCGTGATCCTGCGCGAGCGCTATCTGGGGCTGAAGCGGCTAAGGGATACGCCGGTCGCCGCTATCGCCACCATCGCGGACGGCGAGAAGGACCCTGACGCGCCGGTGCTCGCGAAGGCTTCCTAGTGGAGTGGATTTGACATTCGCGGGAAGTGCCTGCCGAAACGGGATGCGAATGTTAGAATCGGACCACTAGGCCCGGGTCAGAATGCCTTGAAGGTGATGATGGTATAGGTGTCCTGAATGCCCGGAATGACTTGAACCTTTTCGTTGACGAAATGACCGATGTCCGTGCCGGTCTCGACATAGAATTTCACCAGCAGATCGTAATCGCCGGCGGTCGAATAAATCTCGGAGGCAATCTCGGCTTCCGCGAGCGCGTTGGCAACCGCGTAGGACTGGCCCAGTTTGCATTTGATCTGAACGAAGAAGGGCACCATCGCTACTCTCCCGGAAATGCCATAAAACCCATCCCGCATAGAGCCCAAAATCATCAGCCGTGGCAAGTCGGCTTGCTGGCCTCGGTCCTGCGCGCTAGACCTTGGGAGGAACACGCGGATCGACGAACACGCGACTTTTTGTTGGGAACGCTATGAGCAAACCAATTGCGCTCACCATTGCCGGCTCAGACTCGGGTGGTGGCGCGGGTATTCAGGCCGATCTCAAGACGTTTGCAGCGCTCGGCGTCTATGGCGCCTCGGTGATCACAGCGCTGACGGCGCAAAACACCAATGGCGTGACCGGCATCCATGACGTGCCCGCGGATTTCGTCACTGCGCAGATCGATGCCGTGTTCAGCGATCTTGATGTCAAAGCGGTCAAGATCGGAATGGTCTCGCGGCATGAGGTGATTGCCGCGATTGCCGCGGGCCTCGATCGTTGGTCGCCGAAGTCTGTCGTGGTCGACCCAGTGATGGTGGCGACATCGGGTGATCGGCTCTTATCGTCTGATGCTGTCGATGCCGTGCGTACAAAGCTGTTTCCACGCGCCACCATCATCACGCCGAACCTGCCGGAAGCGGCAGCGCTGCTCGATGAAAGCGTTGCGACGACTGAGGCAGACATCGAGCGTCAGGGCAGGGCTCTGTTGGCCATGGGATGCGCCGCGGTTCTCGTCAAAGGCGGCCACGGAGAGGGCCCGGAGAGCGTGGATTATCTAGTAAGCCGAGACGGTATCGTCCGCCTGTCGGCCGCCCGTATCGCCACGAAGAACACTCACGGGACCGGCTGCTCTCTGTCCTCCGCCATCGCGGCAAATTTGGCGAAAGGCGAGACGCTGGAAGGAGCGGTTCGCCAGGCCAAAACCTATATCAGCGCAGCCATCGCCAGGGCCGACGAGCTCGGCGTCGGCCACGGTCATGGCCCGATCCACCATTTCCATGCCTTCGAGAACTAAGGATGACAGGCGTGCGGCTCATTGTCGCCTGTTTGTCGTACTCTGCTGTTAATCGCCAATAAGCAGCTCAAACCGTCTGATTCCAGTCAGACTTGCTTATTGGAACGAAGATGACGTCCACCGATCTCGACAAGTCCGTCGTTGAAACCGCCTATGCTCGCTGGGCGCCGATTTACGATGCGGTCTGCGGACCGGTGATGGTGAAGGGTCGCCGCGCTGCTGCCGCCGCGGCGCGCGCCATCGGCGGAAAAATTCTGGAAGTCGGGGTCGGAACCGGACTGTCGTTCGACGACTACGACAGCCGTACGGAGATCACCGGCATCGACATGAGCGCGCCGATGCTGGAGAAGGCCCGGCAGAAAATGGCGAGCGGGAAGTATCCGTTCGTGAAGGCCGTCCACCAGATGGACGCGCATAACATGACCTTCGAGGACGCCACCTTCGACTGCGTCGTGGCGCAGTTCGTCATCACGCTGGTGGCCAATCCAGAGCGGGTCCTGTCCGAATGCCACCGCGTGGTGAAGCCGGGCGGCCGCATCATCCTCGTCAACCATCTTTATTCGGAGGTCGGCGTGGCCGCCGCCGTCGAGCGTTGGGCTGCGCAGAAGACTCGCGCGCTGGGTCTGCGTCCCGAATTTCCCTTCTCCCGGCTGCAGGCTTGGGCGCAATCAAACGACAACACCACCCTTGTTGAGCGGCGCAAAGTTGCTCCGTTCGGCATTTACACGCTGGTTTGTTTCGAGCGTACCGCCAGCTCACAGGCAGCCTGATCTTTCATCACGCTGTCATACGACTTTGGTAAGGGGCGCCGCATGGAAAGACAGACGATGAGCGATAGCAGTCCGGAACGACGCTTTCGCACCCTGTTTATCTCCGACGTTCATCTCGGAGCTCGTGGTTCGCAGTGCGACCGTCTTCTTGATTTTCTCCGTGTCCACGATGCCGACATGATTTATCTGGTCGGCGACATCATCGACGGATGGGCGCTGAAGTCCAATTGGCACTGGCCGCAATCGCATAACGACTTCGTGCAGAAGATGCTTCGCCGCGTTCGCAAGGGCGCGCGCATCCTCTACATTCCAGGTAATCACGACGAGTTTCTGCGCTCCTATTACGGAACGCATTTCGGCGGTGTCGAAGTCGTCGAACAGGCGATCCATGAAGGTGTCGATGGCAAGCGCTACCTGGTGATCCACGGCGATATCTTCGACCTCGTGGTGCAGAATGCGCGCTGGCTCGCGCATCTCGGCGACAAAGCCTACGACTTCGCGATCCAGATGAATCGGCTTGTCAACGCGTTCCGCAAGCTGTTCGGCGTGCCGTACTGGTCGCTGTCGCAGTGGGCGAAGCTGAAGGTCAAGAACGCCGTGAACTACATCGGTGCGTTCGAACAGACTCTTGCCGGCGAAGCCAAGCGCCACGGCGCGGATGGCGTGATCTGCGGCCACATTCACTACGCAACGATCCGTGACGAAAACGGCATCCGCTACATGAACTGCGGCGACTGGGTCGAAAGCTGCACCGCCTTGGTCGAACACGAGGACGGCCGTTTCGAAATCCTGACCTGGACTGGGCCGCTGCAGCGGCCGCAACCGGTCCCGCGCGTAGCGACGGCGAAGGCCGCTTGATGCGCATCCTCGTCGCAACTGACGCATGGCACCCGCAGGTCAACGGCGTGGTGCGCACCCTCACCATGATGGCCGAAGCCGCAGCGTCGATGGGGGTGGACATCAGTTTCCTCACGCCGCAGTCGTTTCGTACTGTCGCTTTGCCGAGCTATCCCGATCTGCGTCTTGCCATTCCATCACCGGGCAAGATCACCCGCCTCATCCAGGAAGCGCATCCGGATAACATCCACATCGCGACCGAAGGTCCGATTGGAATTCTGGTGCGGCGTTATTGCCTGAAATGGAAAATTCCGTTCACCACGAGCTTTCACACCCGGTTTCCCGAATACGTCTCGGCCCGATTTCCGATTCCGGAATCATGGGTCTGGGCGGGCTTGCGGTATTTCCACGGCGCCAGTCACGCGGTGATGGCGGCGACACCGGCGCTGGGGCAGGAGCTTCGCAGTCGCGGCTTCCGCAACGTCGTGTTGTGGCCGCGCGGCGTTGATGCGAAGCAATTCCGTCCGATGCCGTTCGATCTTGGACTGCCTCGTCCGGTGTTTCTGTCGGTCGGTCGTGTCGCAGTCGAAAAAAATCTCGAAGCGTTTCTTGAACTCGATCTTCCCGGCACCAAGGTCGTGGTCGGGGATGGCCCGGCGCGTGCTGAACTTGAGCAGAAATTTCCGGATGCGGTGTTTCTCGGCGCGATGCAGGGCGAAAAGCTTGCGAACGCTTATGCCGCCGCCGACGTATTTGTGTTCCCGAGCAAGACTGATACGTTCGGCCTTGTGCTACTGGAAGCGCTGGCCAGCGGCGTGCCGGTAGCAGCTTTGCCCGTATCGGGTCCGCTCGATGTGATTGGTGATGCGCCGGTCGGGGTACTGAGTAACGATTTAAAAGCGGCATGCCTTCAGGCACTAACGCTCTCGCGCGAGGACTGCCGCGAATTCGCCCTAAAGCAGACTTGGGAAGTTTGCGCGCGGGCCTTTATCGACAATGTCAATCAATTGCGGTCATCGGATGCCAAGGGCGACAAACGTCGAGGTATCCTCGCGCGGGTTCGTACGGCAGCCTGAAGAATATTTGCGTTTCATTCTGAGGTTTGGCTTCGACGCTGGATCTTATCTGGCCGGAGCCTTGCCTGCATGTCGCCGGGCGGGATAAAACCTGCCCATGACCGAGTCTTCTCTCCCGACAATTTCCGATGTCGATGTCGCCGCTCGTGTTCTCGCACCTGTTGCTGTGCGGACACACCTGATTTCATCTCCTGCGTTGGACGCCGTCACAGGGGCGCGCGTGTTCCTCAAGCCGGAAGTCCTGCAGCGGACCGGATCTTTCAAATTCCGCGGCGCCTACAACAAGCTTGCATCAGTACCGGATGGGTCTCGCAAAGCGGGCGTTGTCGCTTTCTCGTCCGGAAACCATGCGCAGGGCGTCGCCGCGGCGGCGCAAATCCTCAAGATGCCGGCGACGATCGTCATGCCGTCCGATGCGCCGGTCTCCAAGATCGCACGAACCAAGGGCTATGGCGCGGAAGTCGTGCTCTATGATCGTGACAAGGAAGATCGCGATCAGATCGCCCGCGACATCGCAACGAAGCGCGGAGCTACGCTCGTGCCGCCGTTCGACGATCCATGGGTCATCGCAGGCCAGGGCACGGTTGGCCGCGAAATCGCCGAAGACCTCGCCGCGCTCGGTATTGTACCGGACATTGTCTCCGCCCCTGCATCGGGCGGTGGATTGATGGCCGGGATTGGGCTTGCGACCAAGGCGAAGTTCACAGATGTCCAGTTGATCACATCCGAGCCGGCAGGCTTCGACGATCACGCGCGCTCGCTGAGCGCCGGGCACCGCGAACCTCATCGTGCTGAAGGCCGCACCATCTGTGATGCGCTGATGGCGTCGATCCCGGGTGAATTGACATTCGCGATCAACCACAAGCTCGGCGCGCGTGGCGTGACGGCGACAGATGACGAAGTCGGCAAGGCCATTGCCTTTGCCTTCCGTGAGCTGAAGCTGGTAGTCGAGCCGGGTGGGGCGGTTGCTCTTGCAGCGTTGCTTGCGGGTCGCATGGATGCCAAGGGCAAGACCGTCGCTATTGTGCTCTCAGGCGGCAATATCGACGCCGACCTGTATGCGCGGCTGATCCAAGAAAATCCCTGAAGACCAGTTTTCGGCTGGACTTTCAGCCAATACTTTTTGAAAGTCCTAGCTGAAAAACGCGATCCGTTCGGCGTGGCTCATGCGGCGAATGGCTGCGAGTGGGTCGTTACGCGTCGCCTCGGGCTTTGCCACGATGCCACTTGCGATCAGGCTTGCCCCTAATGAGACCGGTGGCGTGATCGCATCGGGCATCGGGCCTGCCGCAAGGGTCATCACGTTGTTTGCCATAGAGGCGGGCGCTGTCTCGACCGCGACAGGCATGTCCATGCTCGCGGTGGAATAAGAATTCTGTGCGATGGCCTCGCCAAGCATGTTGTCCGGCAGCGGGGTTTTCGCGGACACGCTAGACGTTTCAACCGACGCTATGCTTGGTGTGTCTTCTGAAGACGTCGCGGAAACCACGTCAGATGCGACGCCTGCCTCTGCGTCGGATGCTGGTACTACGACGGCTTCGACGGTCGCAGCAGGCTCAGTTGGCTCCTCCGCCATCTCCGCAATTTGCGGTGTATCACCTGCAGGCAGTTGATCCTGTGCGCCAACGGCGAACGTCTCGGACGTTGCGTTTTGATCGGCGAGAGTCTCGTCGGAAGCAGTCTCTTCGATGGTGATATCCGCCATCGCCTCCAGGGATTCCACGACCTGTGGAACGACGGTAATCTCGTCGGTGGCGGCGACCGATGCAATGGCTTGATGCTGGTTTTGCTCCAGCTCGGATGCCGCAATTTCGGGCTCTGGTGCGGGCGTCGTTTGCTGGATCGCTTCTTCTGTTGCCGTTTCAACCGTTACGTCGGACGACGCCTCGACCGCGGCAGATGGTTCCATCACGTCGACCGAAGCCGTGTCCTGCACCGCGACAGCGGCTTCAATCTCGCTGCTTGTGTGCGCTGTCGATTCTGCGGCGAGATCGAACAGGCTTTCATCCAGCGCGATGCCATCGCTGGCTTCTGAAGCCATATCTTTTGCATTCAGGTTTTCCGAAGTCATGACTTCGGATGCAGCGGCTTCGAACGGAATGTGCTCAGAGTCCGCAGGGGGCGACGCACCAAAGTCACCAGTCTCCGTCGCCTGGGCGGCAGGCGTGCTACCTTCCTGTGCATCGGCCTGCAGGGTTATGGCTGGCTGCGGAGGCGCCTGCGTCACCGTGTCCACCGTCTCGACGGGGACCGTATCCTGCGCCGGAGAAGAGTGTATATCGGCCGCCACGTCCGTCGGTACATCTGATGACGATGCGTCCCCCGGCAATGAGGTTTCTACCGTTGCATCGAATGCTGCCGCGATATTGTCATTCGAGAACTGAGCCGATGCGTTATTGGAAACGTTCCGCGTATCTTCGATGGTCTCGATCGCCGCGCTTCGCGCTTCATCAGCGACTGTAGCGGCCTCCGGTTGACGGATCTCAGCTTCCTGTTCTTCGGATGTACCGAGCTGCTCGATCTGCACTGCCGCGCGATCGAACGCTGCGAGGACGTGATCGCGGAAGCCGCTCGTCGGGACATGGTCGCAGGCGGCGTTAATGGCATCGACCTGGGAGTCCAGCAAGGTGCAGATGCGGCCGTCCGCACCAGACTCGCGCAAGCCCCAGGCGATTTCACGAATCACGCGGGCGCACTTGCGCGTCGGGGCCAGTGCCTCATCCATCGGGGGACCGGACAGCGCGGCTTCCGCGCTGTCCCGGGCGGCGGCGATGATGGCTTTGATCGCAACCAATGTTTCGGTCAGATCGGGGGCCGGCTGGGCCTGCGGTTCTTCGGTCTTCAATTCCTTCTGGGCTGCCAGCGTCCGCTCGATGCGTGCGACGGCATCAAGCACCAGCGCAGTATCCGCGTTACGGTTGCGCTTTGTGTATTCCTCCAAAAACCAGCGGCCGCGCGCGGTCTCGACGAACGCCTCGCGAATGGCTTCGAAATCGGCCTCGGTGGGAGAGGTGGCGCGAGCGGAGATCGGCGAGAGGGCAAAAGCGGTATTGGACATGCAAACCCGGAATTGAGCAGGAGACGTTCGTACGCAAAACCGGTGTCCATACATCGCGGACACGCGTAGATACGATCAGCACGAACAGCAACGAATCGCAACCACGTTGAGTACCAGCGAATCACAAAAGCACCCGGCCGGGCAATCCGTCGCGCGTCGATTCGCGATCGGAACGAGCCTGTTTTATGCCTCGACGCTGGGCGTGGTTGGAACATATCTGCCGTTCTTTCCGGTCTGGCTGAAAGCCATCGGCGTCGATGCCTCATGGATCGGCATTATCACAGCAGTGCCGTCGTTTTCCCGTTTCACTGTGCTGCCGTTTGTCACCGCCTTTGCCGAGCGCCGGCAGATTTTGCGCGAGACGATGATGACGATGGCGTTTGTGACGGCACTCGGGTTTTCCGTGGTCGGCACGCTGCATCACCCGCTTGCAATCCTGATCGTATTTTCGCTGACCGCCTGCACATGGACGCCGCTCGGCCCGCTGACGGACGGTTACGCACTGAAGGGCGTAGCCCGTTACGGTCTCGACTATGGTCCGATGCGGTTATGGGGATCAGCGGCGTTTATCGTCGGCGCAATGGCGTGTGGATGGCTGGTCGATATCCTGGATTCGAAAAACCTAATCTGGACCATCGTCGCGGTCGCGTTTCTCAGTGCGACTGTCAGTCTCTGCCTTATGCCGCTAGATGCGGCCACCAAAGGAACGGCATCGCGGCAGCGCGCCAGCGGATTGCTGCGCAAGCCGCTGTTTCTGTCGATTATCGGCGCGTCGGCGCTGATCCAGGCGAGCCATGCGGCGTATTACATCTTTGCTTCGATCACTTGGCAGAATGCAGGGCTCGGCGGGCTGACCATCGCGGGGCTCTGGTCTCTGGGCGTGCTGGCTGAGATCGTCATTTTCGCCATCTCGCCACGTTTCACCGTATCGCCTGCGATCCTCATCATCATCGGCGCGATCAGTGGTGTCGTCCGTTGGGTTGTCACTGCTATGGAGCCGCGCATTGAGGTGCTCACGGCAGTGCAATTGCTGCACGGACTGACGTTCGGCATCACTCAGGTCGGCACCGTCGCGCTGCTCGTTCGCAGCGTACCGCATCATCTGCTGGCGAGCGCACAAGGTTATCTCGTGGCCACCATTGGCGCGGTCAATTCGTTGGCGATGGTGTTATCCGGCTTGATCTACGCGCGCGTTGGCGAGGGCGTCTATTACGTCATGGCGCTGATGGCGCTTGCCGGCGGACTCATTATGGCGGTGGTGCGTACGCGCCTTGATGCACAGCCGTCACTTACGCATTAGCGTTTACCCCCACAACGCAGCATCGGGCGGATAGACCGTGCTGCCTTCGTAACGCAGGCCGTTGTCGCGGTCCTTGGTCAGCAGCAGCGGTCCGTCGAGATCGACCACCCGCGCCTCCTGCGCGACAACCATCGCCGGGGCCATGGCCAGCGATGTTGCCACCATGCACCCGACCATCAGGTCGAAGCCGAGCGCTTTGGCTGCATCGGCCATGGCCAAGGCCTCGGTGAGTCCGCCGGCCTTGTCGAGCTTGATGTTGATGGCGTCGTACCGTTCGCGCAGGCCTTCCAGCGAGGCGCGATCATGCACGCTCTCATCGGCGCAGACGGCGACCGGCCTTGCGATCCGCGCCAGGGCCTGATCGTGCCCCGCAGGTAGCGGTTGCTCGATCAGGGTGACGCTGGCCTCAGCGCAGGCCGCGAGGTGACGTTCGAGATCAGCATCGGTCCAGGCTTCGTTGGCGTCCACGATCAACTCGGATTTGGGAGCAGCTTGCCGAACGGCGGCGATCCGCGCCTCGTCGCCCTCGCCACCTAGCTTGATCTTGAGCAGGGGCCGGTGCGCGGCCTTTGCTGTCGCCTCGGCCATGGTCTGCGGCGTCCCCAGCGAAATGGTGTAGGCAGTGGTGAGGGGGCGGGGGGCGGAGTGTCCGATCATCACGTCCCAGATACGTTGTCCGGCTGCCTTGGCCTCCAGGTCCCACAGGGCGCAGTCCAGCGCGTTTCGCGCCGCTCCCGCGGGCATGCGCTGCTGGAGCGTCTGCCGGTCCATGCCGCCCTCAATAGCCGCCTGCATGGCTTGGATCGCCGCCAGGGTTCCCTCAGGCGTCTCACCATAGCGCGCATAGGGAACGCATTCGCCACGTCCTGTTTGGCCGGCACGACTTACCTCCGCCACAATTACGATAGCTTCTGTTTTCGCGCCCCGGCTAATGGTGAAGCCGCCGGCTATAGGCCAGCGCTCGATGTGGGCATGGAGCTTCAAGGGCACAGTTATCATCGAAATTGAGGCGATTCGGGACAGGCGGGTTGCTTGGGTGGGCCAATTATGGCTCTTAAGGGCATTCCCGTACAGATTGTTGGCATCGTGAATGGGTTGTCCGGATCGACCGGACACACGGATCGATGCAGGAGCTGGCTTTTGAACGGCAATCCCACATTGGAACAGGCGACCGTTGGGGCGAACCTGGCGCTGCGTGCGGCCGGCCAGTGGACCGTCCATCATGCACCGGCCCTGGAGAAGATCGTCGAGCGCACCGAGAAGCTCAAAGGCCGTCCACCCGGAGTGGTCATCGATGTCTCGCAGGTGTCGCGGCTTGATACGTTCGGTGCCTGGCTGATCGAACGCCTGCGACGCAGCCTCACGCAGGGCGGCGTCGAGCCGCAGATCGCGGGGCTCTCCGAGAACTACGCAAGCCTCGTGGACGAGGTGCGCCAGGTGAAACCGGGTGTCACCCGGCGGCGCGAACGGCGTGGCCCCCTCGCCATGTTGGACGCCATCGGCCGCAGCGTCGCCGAACTAGGAGGCACGCTGGTCGCACTGCTCAGCATGCTGGGTGCGATCCTCAACGCCAGCTTTCGTGTTCTTCTGCATCCGACGAGCTTTCGTTTCACCTCCCTGATCCATCACATCGAGCAGGTGTGCTGGCGGGCGGTGCCGATCGTGGTGCTGATCACCTTCCTGATTGGCTGCATCATCGCCCAGCAGGGCATCTTCCATTTCCGCAGGTTCGGCGCCGACGTGTTCGTGGTCGACATGCTCGGCGTGCTGGTGCTGCGTGAGATTGGCGTGCTGCTGGTGGCCATCATGGTCGCAGGCCGTTCGGGTAGTGCTTACACCGCTGAACTCGGCTCGATGCGGATGCGCGAGGAAGTGGATGCGCTGCGCACCATGGGCTTCGATCCAACCGAGGTATTGATCCTGCCGCGCATCATTGCGCTCGTCATCTCCATGCCGATCCTAGCCTTCCTCGGGGGCATGGCGGCGCTTTACGGCGGCGGTCTGGTGGCGTGGGGTTATGGTGGCGTGCAGCCGGAATCGTTCCTCGCCCGCCTCAAGGAAGCGATTTCCATCAGTCACTTTGCCGTCGGCATGATCAAGGCGCCGTTCATGGCGCTGGTGATCGGCATCGTCGCCTGCGTCGAAGGCGCAGCGGTGAAGGGCAGCGCAGAGTCGCTCGGCCAGCACACCACGGCGTCGGTGGTGAAATCGATCTTCTTCGTCATCGTCATGGACGGTGTGTTCGCGATCTTCTTCGCGGCGATCAATATTTAGGACAGGCGATGGCTGCATATTCGGACGATGCGATCATCCGGGTGAGGGATCTCACCGTCAGGCTGAACAACAATCTGATCCTCGACCATCTCGATCTCGATGTCCGTCGCGGCGAAATCCTCGGCTTTGTCGGTGCATCGGGCGCGGGCAAATCGGTGCTGACGCGCACCATCATTGGTCTGATCCCGAAAGTCAGCGGACGTGTCGAGGTGTTCGGTGTCGATATGGATGCGGCCAACGAAGACCAGCGTCGCGCGGTCGAGCGGCGGTGGGGTGTGCTGTTTCAGCATGGCGCGCTGTTCTCATCGCTGAACGTGCGACAGAATATTCAGTTTCCGGTCCGCGAGTTCATGAAGGTTTCGGAACGGCTGCTGGACGAGATTGCCATCGCCAAGCTCGCGATGGTGGGCCTCAAGCCCGAGGTGGCCGAGCGGTATCCGTCGGAATTGTCGGGAGGCATGATCAAGCGCGTGGCGCTGGCGCGCGCGCTCGCTTTGGATCCCGAGATCGTGTTTCTGGACGAGCCGACCTCAGGCCTTGATCCGATCAGCGCCGGGGATTTCGACCAACTCGTGATGACCCTGCAGCGCACTTTAGGGCTGACCGTTTTTATGGTAACGCATGACCTCGACAGCCTTAAAACAGCCTGCAATCGCATCGCAGTGTTGGGCGATCGCAAGGTTCTTTTAGTCGGCACGATGGACGATATGCTGGCCTCGCAGCACCCTTGGCTGCGGGCCTATTTTCATGGCAAGCGCGCCCGGGCCGTAGTTGCGTAGGTTTTGGAGTTAAGTTGATGGAAACGAAGGCGAATTTCGTCCTGATCGGGGCGTTCACGTTGGCTGTGGTGGCAGCCGCGTTCGGCTTCGTTTTCTGGTTCCAGAACCTCGGCGCCGCGGCCCAGCGGACACCGCTGCGCATTGTCTTCGAGGGCGCCGCCTCAGGTCTGCGGACCGGCGGTAACGTCAATTTCAACGGCATCAAGATCGGTGAGGTGACCTCAATCAAGCTTGACGACCCCAAGCGCGTGGTGGTGATCACCAACGTCGACAAGTCGGCGCCCATTCGCAAGGACTCGCTGGTCGGCCTTGAGTTCGCCGGTCTCACTGGCGTGTCGTCGATATCGTTAAAGGGCGGTTCGATTGAAGCGGGTGGTGTGCCAGTGGCCGACGACGGTGTGCCGACACTGATGGCAGATCCGAACGCCATTCAGGATATCGGCGAAGCGGTGCGCGCCACGCTGCAGAACGTCAACAAGCTGGTGACCGATAATCAGGAAGCCTTGCGCGTCAGCATGGGCAACCTCGAGGCCTTCTCAAAGAGCCTCGCCAGCAACTCGGCACGCATCGACAGCATCATGGCGGGCGTCGATGCCCTGATGGGTAGCAAGGATGGCAAAGAGGGCGAGCTGCAGCTCGCGGCTAAGTCGTTCCGCGAACTGGCCGAAAATCTCGATAAGCGTTCCGCAGGCTTGATCAGCGATGGTCGCATCCTGATCAGTGACAGCCGCCGTACGCTGGCGGATATCAGCCGCGCGGTGAACAATTTCGATCGCAATCCGACCCGCGTGCTGTTCGGGTCGAGCAACAGCGATCAGCGCCCACCGAATCCGAGCGACGCCAACGCGCGGCGGCGGTAAGCACGCCCGCAACGTTCGCCTGGTCGTCAGCGCGTCAGCCATCGGTGACCATTCTCCCTGTTAAGAGAGCGATTTTGCGAGCTCTCAGTCCGGCTTTCACCGAAGAAGAAAGATCAGCCGATCCCGGAGCGGGCCCTTTCCGAATGGCCGAGAACTGTTTCGATCTGTCCCTGAGACCGATGTTTGACCTGCAGCGGGCTAGTGTCCCGAATCCAAAGTTCGCCTCATCGTGCCGCGCGCTCCGTAGCGAACTTTGGATTCGATAGGACACAAGTAAATTTATGATTCTAGTGTCCTGATTCCGAAGTTCGCAAAGGCTTGCGGCTTGCTCGGATGCGAACTTCGGAATCAAAGGGACACTAGCAAGCCTATGATTTGAGTGCCGCTTTTGGATTTGAAGTTCTTCATCGAACTTGCGGCTTCACGCGGAAGAACTTCAAATCCGCGGCACTCGTGTGGTTTAGGTTCACAAGTTCGCTGGAAGAACTCGCGGGGAAAATGGAGCGAACTTCTGAACCACCACACTAGTCATCTTGAGGTGCGGGAAGAACACCCCCAGATATTGCCTTATTAGGGAGTCGTACCGTGAAGATGGTGCAGGCGGCCCTTGTTGCGGCGATTGCTGCGGCTGTCCAATTTGCCTCTCCCGCGCTCCTATCAGCGGAGGAGAGCGGCAGACCCGCGCTGATGATCGAGATCGACGGAGCGATCGGTCCGGCAACCGCCAGATACGTGAAGGAGGGGCTGACGACGGCGCGCGAGCGGTCGGCCGAAGTCGTGATCCTGCGTCTGAACACGCCGGGCGGCCTCGTTACCAGCATGCGCGAGATCATTGCTGACGTGCTTGGATCCTCTGCTCCAGTTATTGGCTACGTTGCTCCATCCGGCGCTCATGCCGCCAGCGCGGGCACCTACATCCTTTATGCGACGCATATCGCGGCCATGGCGCCAGGCACCAATCTGGGCGCCGCGACGCCGGTGCAGATCGGTGGACCGCTGCCGGGTCTGCCAGGCAAGGATGGCAAGGACAAGAAAGGCGATGCACAGCAGCCTGCGTCGAAGGACGCCATGGCAGAGAAGGCGACGAACGACGCGGTCGCGTTGATCCGCAGCCTCGCCGAACTACGTAGGCGCAACGCCGATTGGGCCGAGAAAGCGGTGCGCGAAGCGGCCAGTCTTTCCGCCAGCGGCGCATTGGAGGCGAAGGTCATCGACCTCGTCGCCCGCAACCCGACAGAACTGCTTCAGCAGATCGACGGTCGCACGGTCGAACTCGCAGGTGGTGATGTGCGGAAACTGGCGACAAAGAGCCTGACAGTTGAGCGTCTCGATCCCGGCTGGCTGATCCGGTTTCTGTCCGTCATCACCGATCCCAACGTTGCTTTCATCCTGTTGATCGTCGGCATCTACGGTTTGATCTTTGAGTTCTCCACTCCGGGCGCCATCGCACCCGGCGTGATCGGCGCGATTTGCCTGCTTCTCGGCCTCTTTGCCCTCAACATGCTGCCAATCAACTACACCGGCCTCGCCTTGATCGTGCTCGGGATCGCCTTCCTGATCGTCGAAACCTTCAACCCGACGGTGGTTCTCGGCCTGGGCGGGGTTGCTGCGTTTGTTCTCGGGGCTGCCATGCTCTTCAAGATCGAGGCCCCCGGCTACCGGCTGTCATGGATAGTTGTCGTCATCGCGGCAGCGATGATCTTTAGCCTGACTGTTGTCGTGCTCGGCTCGCTCTGGCGCGCCCGTAGAAACCCGGCACGGGTCGGGGGGCAGGCCATGCGCGGTCTCACCGCCGAAGTTCTCGACTGGTCCGGCAGCGAAGGTCATGTCTTCGCCCAGGGTGAACGTTGGCAGGCCCACGGGGCGGAAGCACTTGCGCCTGGAGAGACGGTCGAGGTGGCCGGTATCAAGGATCTGACTCTTGTGGTGCGGCGGCGGTCAGCACGAACTGTCAGCGAAGGAGGCGTGTGATGATGTTGGACTATCTGAGCTACCTTCTTCTCGTCGTGGTCGTGGTCATGTTTCTTGCGGCGGCGATTCGCATCTTGAGAGAATATGAGCGCGGCATCGTTTTCACGCTGGGGCGCTTTACCGGGGTGAGGGGCCCCGGTCTCATCATCCTCATTCCGTTCGCGCAGCAGATGGTGAAGGCCGATCTGCGGGTCGTCGTGCAGGACGTGCCGCCGCAGGATGTGATCACACGCGATAATGTTTCGGTTAAGGTCAATGCAGTCCTCTACTTTCGCATCGTCGATCCGGAACGAGCGATTATCAAGGTCGCGGATTTTATGGTCGCGACCAGCCAACTGGCGCAGACCACGCTGCGTTCGGTCCTCGGTAAACACGAGCTCGATGAGCTGCTGGCGGAACGGGATCGGCTCAATGCTGATATTCAGGAGATTCTCGATCAGCAGACCGACGCCTGGGGGATCAAGGTGACCAATGTCGAGATCAAGCATGTCGATCTCAACGAAAGCATGGTCCGCGCGATCGCCAAGCAGGCTGAGGCCGAGCGGTTACGGCGAGCGAAGGTGATCAATGCGATGGGCGAGCAGCAAGCGGCCGAAAAGCTTGTCGAGGCTGGCGAGCTTCTGTCCCGGGAACCGCAGGCGATGCAGTTACGGTATTTCGCAGCCCTGCACGATATCGCGAGCGAGCGGTCCTCAACCATTGTCTTTCCACTGCCGACGGATCTGCTCACCCATCTCGGTCCAAGATCGGGCGGAGCGGAGTGACTTTGACCATCGGTGGTTTCGGCGAGCCATATCCCGGAACGGGCCCTTGCAAACGCGCTGCATCAAGATGCAGACTGCGCGGGCTTGATAGGTGTCAACATCCGTGGTTCGGAGGCCCGGCTGGAATTGGGCCGCCGCTGAACGAGAGGAGCATGACGCCGTGCGAGAAACCGAAATCCACGAGTATGCGCGGCAGTTGCTTGAGGCACACGGTCCTCAGGCAATAGCGGAAGCTGCTGAGAAGGCCATTGCGTGTGAAAAGGAAGGCAAGGTCGAACTGGCTAAAGCCTGGCGACATGTCGAAGACGCCATGAAGCTCATGCGCGGGCCGCACCAAAGCTGAAGCTGCCGACACGCCTTGGCAGGACTAGTGTCCCGAATCCAAAGTCCGCCTCATCGTGCAGCGCGCTTCGTAGCTGACTTTGGATTCGAGAGGATACTGGTAAATCCATGATTCTAGTGTGGTTCAGGTTCAGAAGTTCGCTGGAAGGACTCGCAGGAAAAATCGGGCGAACTTCTGAACCACCACACTCGCTAAAATGCATTCGGGGGCGCCCGGCCGTGGTCAGAACGGCAACGCAATTTTTAAGACACCGCTCTCACTTGCTGGGGTGAAGCCATGGTCCAAAATTGCACCACAGCCGAAGACGTCCTCAAGACGATCAAGGACGAAGAGGTCCAGATGATCGATCTGCGGTTCACCGACTTGCCAGGCGTATGGCAGCATTTTTCTGTCCCACCGAGCACGGTGAATGCCAACGCCCTCGAGGAAGGCATCGGATTCGATGGCTCGTCGATTCGCGGCTTCCAGGAGATTCAAGAAAGCGACATGCTGGTCGTCCCGGATCCAACGACGGCCTTCATCGATCCATTCACCCCGGCGACGACGCTCGCACTGATTTGCAACATCAGGGACCCGGTGACCGGTCAGTCCTATAGCCGCGACGCCCGTCACATCGCACAAAAGGCCGAGATTTATCTGAAGGGCAGCGGCCACGCCGATACGAGCTATTTCGGCCCGGAGGCAGAGTTCTTCGTCTTTAACGATGTGCGCTATGGACAGGGCATCAACTATGCCTTCCACGAAATCGATTCCAGCGAGGGCAGTTGGAACACAGGCAAGGAGGAAGGGCCGAATCTGGCTCACAAGCCGCGCCCGAAAGAGGGATACTTTCCAGTGCCTCCAACCGACAGCATGCAGGATCTCCGCACCGAAATGGTGCTGACGATGGAGTCGCTCGGAATTCAGGTCGAAGCGCATCACCACGAAGTCGCGACTGGCGGACAAAACGAAATCGACATGCGCTTCACAACGCTCACGCGCATGGCCGACAACCTGATGATGTACAAGTACGTGGTCAAGAATACCGCCCGCGAGCACGGCATGACCGCGACTTTCATGCCTAAACCACTGTTCGAGGACAACGCCTCCGGAATGCACGTTCATCAGAGTCTCTGGAAGGGCGAGACCAATCTGTTCTACGGCAAGGCGGACTACGCCGAGTTGAGCGAGCTTGGCCGCTACTACATCGGCGGATTGTTGACGCACGCTTGGGCGTTATGCGCGCTTTGCGCGCCGACCACGAATTCCTACCGGCGTTTGGTGCCAGGTTACGAAGCGCCCATCAATCTGGTCTATTCCCAGCGCAACCGCTCAGCCTGCTGCCGGATTCCGATGTACTCACCGAACCCGCGAGCGAAGCGCGTTGAATTCCGTTCGCCAGATCCCTCGTGCAATCCCTACCTGGCCTTTACCGCGATGTTGATGGCCGGCCTTGATGGTATTGAGAAACGCATCGATCCGGGGAGACCGATCGACAAAAATCTTTACGACTTGCCGCCCGCCGAGGCGAAAGAGGTGAAATCGACGCCTGGGTCGCTGGACGAGGCACTTGATGCGCTCGAACGCGATCACGCATTCCTGCTGCGCGGCGATGTATTCACCCGCGACGTGATTGAGACTTGGCTCGACTACAAGCGAAAGAAGGAGGTCGATGCCATCCGGCTGCGCCCTCATCCTCACGAATTCCATCTCTATTACGACATCTAGGAGCGGCAGCGATCAGTTTGCCGGTTATGACTGCCGTTATAGAGAGATAAACCGTAAGCCTCCGTAAGCGAACAATTCGTTGAGTTTGTAAAGGGAGTTGAAGCAGCTCTGGATGTGCCAAGATTGATCATATGAGATGCCAGCGACGTACGTCCTTGCATTGATGTCACACCTTTAAACCTTCTCCATCGAAAACCAGCCAAAGAGCGAGTTCTCCCGCGACGCCCGTTGCGACCAGGATTGCCTCAACCTAAGCTTCGGGTCCGAAGAACATCCGAAATCGCCGTCGGATGGGAAGGGGTCTTAAGTCAGTCTTTCAGTGCCAGTGTCTTTGAAGAATTCGCTCATGAACTTGGGGAGTTTCTGCAATGACCGTCATTCAGCCTGCGATCCGTAGGTTCGCGTTATGCGCTACGACTGCTGCCATTCTCGCCTTATGTCCTGAACCTTTACGAGCGGATGAAAACGGAATCTCCTTCTGGGTGCCCGGCCTGTTCGGAAGTCTCGCGGCGGCGCCGCAGGTGCCGGGATGGTCCATGGGCACGATCTACTATCACACCAGTGTGGACGCCTCGGGTGCCGCCGCGGCGGTGCGACAAGTCCAAATCGGACAAGTCAGCAGAACGGCCAATGTCAGTCTGGACCTCACTGTGAATAGCCGCGGCGATCTGGTCTTTATGGTGCCGACCTACACGTTCGCAACACCGGTGCTCGGTGGTCAGTTTTCGCTCAGTATGCTCGGCGCCTTTGGCCAGACGCCGACCAGCCTTGCCGGTACCTTGACGGCCTCCGTCGGTCCGTTCACCACGACGCGAAGCGGCATTCTCAGTGACAGAACAGTCTCTGTAGGTGACCTCTATCCGAGGGCCTCGCTAAGCTGGCACGAGGGCGTCCATAACTACATGATCTATGGCACCGGCGATATTCCGGTGGGGTCCTATGACTCGACCCGTCTCTCCAACATCGGCATCGGCCACGGTGCAATCGATTTCGGCGGCGGTTACACCTATCTCAATCCCGCGACCGGCATGGAGTTCTCAGGCGTTGCCGGCTTCACCTACAATTTCAAGAATCCTTCAACCCAGTATCAAAACGGTGTCGATTTCCATTTCGACTGGGGCATGTCGCATTACTTCTCTAAGCAGCTCTTTGCCGGTCTTGTCGGCTATGCGTATCAGCAGATATCTGATGATACCGGCGGCAACCCGCAATTCGGCGGTTTCAGATCTCGTGTTCTTGGTGTCGGACCTCAGATTGGGTACCTGTTCCCGGTGGGGGATATGCAGGGCTACCTGAACCTCAAAGGATATGGCGAATTCGATGCCGCCAATCGTCCGTCCGGATGGAATGTGTGGCTGACATTCGCGATTTCACCCATGGCTCCGACGTCGAGTGTTACTCCGACGAAGCATCTGGTTTCGAAGTAGGGTATCAGTGCTTGCTTAGGGCGAACGATCGGTAAGCGCGCTGGTGCATCTGCATGGGTGGCCGAGGGTGACGACGTAAAAATCGATCACACAACAAAAAAACGGAGGCCGTGAAAGCCTCCGTTTTTGTGTCGTTCATTCGCGGATGATTATCCGAGCCGTCCGGCCGCGTGAGCGAGCAGGGTGTAAACCAGCCCAGTTTCTGAGACGAGGTGGTTACGCAGCGCTGCCGGTCCACGCTCGTCACGCGAGACTTCGTCGAGCAAGCGTTCGAACTCGTTAATATAGCGGTCCACCGTCTGCTTGAAGTTGCGATCTGCGCGATACTTGCGTGCAACTTCGTCGAACGCCTTCTGCCCTGCCGGCGTGTAGAGCCGCTTCGAAAACGCCTTGCGTTCGCCGCGCTGATAGCGATCCCACATCTCGATGGCGAGATCGCGATCAAGCAGCCGGCTGATGTCCAGCGACAGCGCCTCCAGTGGGTTGGTCGCAGGTCGGGACGATGGCGCGGGGCCGCGGGTGCGCGAACCGTCATCGGAGTCGGAGCGGTTCAGCAACTCGGTCAGCCAACCGTCGCGGCCGTTGTCGCCCGCAGTTGGACCAACTGCCGGTGGTTCTGTGCGGCGCGGTGCCGGCGCGGGCCCACCGAGATCCGGCAGAGGCAAGCTCGATGCGCTGGTCGCATCGCGAGGCCGTGGTGCCGGACGCGAGATACTCTCGTTGCGCACGTTGGAGGCCGCCACCATCAGTTCGTCCTCGCGCTGGCTGGCACGGGTTGTCGTGGTGGCGACGTCGAGGCCTTTGCCATGACGGGCGACGATGCGGTTGAGTTCGGCCAGGGCCTCGATCTGATCAACGATGACCTTGCGCATCTGCGCGGTGCTTTCAGCCGCTTCTTGCGGCACGTCGAGCACGCCGCGACGCAGTTCGGCGCGGGTGGAGTCGAGTTCGCTATGCAGGTCGGACGCCATCTGTTTCATGCTGTGCACGATCGAGGCAAATTTGTCGGCGGCCTGACGGAACATGGTGTCGGCTTCGCGTGTGCCTTGCTCGTACAGTTCAGCCATAGCTTCCGAGGTCTGCCGGCGTTCGCTTTCGACCGCGGAGCGGACTGCCTCGAACTGACGGCCGATTTCGGACGCGCTGGTTCCCGCAGTCTGCGCCACCACCTGGGCGATGTCGCGGGCTCGCGCTTCGGCGGCAACAAGTGAGTCGTCCAGCAGCCTGGTAAAGCGCGACAGCCGCTCGTCGAGGTCGTAGGTGCGCAGATCGATAGTTGCCACGAGCTGTTCCAGCATCGCGTTACGCTCCGATAGCGAATCGCTGGCGCGGCCGTTGCTGTGCTCGACCATGCGTGCGGCTTCCATGAGCGAGTGGCCATGGCTGTCGAATTGCGAGGCGAGGGAGGAGAGGTTCTCCAGTGCGCCTGCCGTCTTGGCGTTGAACAGGCTGAGCTGCTGTTCCAGCGCGCTGGTGGATTCGCCGTTGCGGGTGGTGACGTCGTTCATTGTCGCGACGAATTCGGCAACGCGCGTGACGAGCGTGCGCTCAAGCGAGTTGAGGTTTTCGTGGGCGCCGGTGAGCACTTCCTGCAGCAGGATGTTGCCTTCACGCAGCCGTTCGAACAGGGCCAGCGTGTCGGTCCGCAGGATCTTGCTGGTGTCCTGCAGCTCGGTGATGGTAGCGGTCGCCACCTGACGCGACTGATCGATCGACGAACGTGACGTGTGTTCGAGGTCCTTCAGCGACTTGTTGACAGCGCCGATGGCGATTTCGCTCGCGGTGTTGATCTGGCGGGCGAGGTCGGAGCTGCTGTTCATCATCGCGACGGTGAAGGCACCGCCCTGGTTCTCGATGGACTTCAGCGCGGACTCGGCGGCGTTGTGGATGACGGACGAGATATCCTCAGCCTTGAGCGCCAGTGCATCGACCAGTGCGCCGCGCTTGCTGTCGACCAACTGGGCGAGCTGTTCGGTGCGGGCGCGAACCCCATCAGTGATCGCTTCGACCTTGCCGTTCAAGGTCGAGCCGAATCGATCCGTGGAAACCACGATGGTCCGCTCGATTTCCGCAGAAGCCGTCTTGACCTGGCTGGTCGCGGTGGTCGACGCGGTAACGATGGTGTTTTCCGCTTCTCGTGCTGCCGTCTGGATGCTGCGCTCCAGTTCACCGGAGACGTTCTTGAGCTGCGCATGCACTTCGCCCGAGACGGCCTTCAACTGCGAACCAACTTCGCCCGAGACGCTCCGCAGTTGCGTGCCGACTTCGCCGGACACGCTCTTGAGTTGTGCACTGACTTCGCCCGAGAGACTGATCAGCGACTGCTGTGCGGCGCGCGCGCCACCCTGAACCGTTTCGGTGGTGGACGTCATCAGGCTGGTGAGGGCGCGTTCCGCTTCCTCGACGCGGATCTTGATCGCGCTTGTCATCTCTTCCGCGCGTGAGACCAGCAGATCGGCCGCATTCTGTCCGTTGAAGGTGACACGGTTCGCTGCCGCTTCGACGCGGGTGTCCAGCAGGGTTTCGAACTGTAGGATGCGTGCACCGATGTCTGTCGTCACAGCGCCGATGCGGTATTCGAGCCCGTTCTGGATCTCCTGTACGCGCTCGTTCATCTTGTCGGCGATGCCGTCAACATGTGCACTCATGGCGCCCGTGACGCTTTCAACGTGCGTGCTGAGGGCGCCGGTCAGCTGCGCCGCGCGGCCGTCGATCGCCTCAGTGATCGCAGAAGAGCGGGTTGCGACAGCGTCTGCGAATGCGGTAGCGCGCTGTTCGAACGAGTCAATGATCGCCTGAGTACGGGCATCGGCGACCTTGGCAAGCGTCGTCGTGCGCTCGTCCAGCGTCTCGGTGATTGCCGCGGTGCGGGCCTCGACCATATTCGCAAACGAAATCGTGCGGTTGTCGAAGGTCTCGGCAATAGCCGCGGTGCGCGCGTCGACGATGGTCGTCAGTGCCGCGGTGCGGACGTCGAAGGTGTCCGTCATCGCCTCAGTGCGTGCATCGACGATCGCGGTGAACGCCGCGGTGCCGCTTTCGATCTTCTCAGTGATGGCTGCGGTGCGGGCGTCCACCACGTCCGTGAACGCAGCGGTACCGCTCTCGATCTTCTCCGTGACGGCTGCCGTGCGGGAGTCAATGGCGTTCTTGAATGCAGCGGTACGGCCGTCCATGACCTCGGTGAAGGCGAGGGTGCGGCCGTCCACGATTTCCGTGAATGCGGCCGTGCGGCCATCGATTGTGCTGGTAAATGCCGAGGTGCGGCTGTCGATCGTCTGCGCGAACGCGGAGGATTGGCGCTCGATGGTCTCGGTGAACGCCGTGGTGCGGTTGTCGATGGTGTCGGCGAAAGTCGAAGCCTGCTGGTCGATGGTAGCGGTGAAAGCAGCGGTACGGCTTTCGAGGGTATCCGTAAATCCTGCGGCCTTCGCGCCGATGGTTTCGGCAAACGCCGTCGCGCGGGTGTCGAACGTTTCTTCCACGGCCTTGAGGCTGCCAGCAACAGTCTGGTCGAGCTGGCTGACCTTGGACGCGAACGATTCATCGAGGTTCGAGACGCGGGTCTCGACCACAGACTGGAAGTTGGAGAGACTTTCATCGAGCCGGGCATGGAGCTTGTCGCCATGCTCCGTGACGCGGGAGTCGAACGTGTCGACGTAGCTCTTCAAGCTGTCGGCAATACCCTGCGTGTGCTCGCCCATGCGGCCGACGATCTCGCCGCCATAGGTTTTGACGGTGCGGTCGAATTCCGCGACGTGACGGGTGATGAGGGCGCCGAGCGTGCCGCTATCGCGAGCGAACTTTTCGGCGAGCTCCGCGCCTTGTTCGCGAATGAGGCCTTCGAACGAATTGATCTGGCTGCTGAGGGCCTCGTGCATGCTCTCGGTGTGACCAACGACTTTCTCGACGAGCGAGTTCACGGTGACGTCGAGCGTTTCGCTTGCCTTGTCGCCGCTGTCGAGGACGTGTTGCGCGAGACGGTTGCCCGCGTCGCCGAGCTTGGCGGCCAAGTCGTCGCCGCGCAGGTCGAGTTCAACAAGGAGGGAATCGCTGGAGGTCTTCAGCGCATCGTAGATCTTCTCGGCGCGGTCCGACACATTGGCGATGATGTCTTCGGTCCGTACAGTAATGCTCTCGACGATCGCTTCCGAGCGCTCATCGAACTCAGCGGTCATCTTGTCGATACGCTCGTTGAGCATGTCGTGGACACGGTCGGCGAGGTCGGCGAATTCGTCGTGGACGTGGCCGGTCTTGAAATTGAGGCTGGCGGTCAGCCGCTCGCTGGCGTCGAGCACGCTGGCGGCGGTCTGGGTGCTGGTTTCTTCCAGGCGGTCGAGCAGGTCGCCGCCACGTTCGCCGAGGGCGACGATCACGCTGTCACCGGCATTGCTGAGCGCACGGGTGATGTGTTCGCTGCGTTCCTCGAGCGCGCCGGTGATGCTCTGCGCGACCTCATCGACGCGCGCGGCGATCGCGTCGCTGATTAGCGCGATATCCTGGCGCAAGTCGATCTGCACGCCGGAGATGGCGTTGCGGACCTGTTCGGCTTGACCAACGAGATTGTCGCGCTGAACCGCGATGTCCTGAAGCAGGGCGCGCATGCGCACTTCATTGTCGCTGTACGCGCGTTCGAGCGAGGAGACTTCGTTGGCGACGAGAGCTTCGAGTTCGCCGGCACGCGCGATCGCGCGCTCGACGCCGTCACCCATTGCCGCGACCTCACGACGAATAGCTTGGCCTACAGTGACCATGGCGCTGCTTGCGACGTGCTCGGGTTCGGAGAAGCGGACCGCCATCTGCGCCATCGACTGCGCTATCATGCTCAGTTCTTGGCTGCGCCAGGCAACACTGGCGAGCGAATAGAACAGCACGAGGGGCGCGACGAACACAGCGGCGAGTCCAACAATCGCGAGGATGCCGCCGCTCTGCCCGACGATGGACTCGAGCGCAGGCATGAATGTGTATGTCAGGAAGCCGGCGCCAACGATCCACAGACCGGCGAACACCATCGCCAATGTGTAAGCGTTGCGGCGGGGGCGGCCGCGCTGAATCGTCTGGAGAAGCGCGCCGATCGCTTCACGATCGTCGTTGGCGGGATGCGCGTCGAAGCGGGCGTGCTCAGGACCGCGTATTTCTGGGGCACGATCAAGGTCCGACGGACCGAAGGAAGGGCTCCGCGCGGCATCGTCCGGACCGTCATTAATCGGTGAGGGATCATTGATATTCAGGGCATCCTGAATCGCCGAGAGCGCAACTTCGGTTGGGTCCTTGACCTTCGGATTTTTTGCCATGTGCCGTCTACGCCCTTATTTTTACTCATTCGAGGGCAGGCCGCGGGTCGCGGCTGGTCGCTCGTCCCGAATGTTGCCCGATACTTCCGATCAATGCGAAAGCTGAATTCGCCGATTGTCCCGCCGCTTGTCCCGTACTTCCCCAAACATCCTATTGGCTCGGCCGGTCGAATGAAATGGCAGGAATTAAGAACATTTTAATCATCGTTAACGCCAACGGCCGTAACCCGCTCAAGCTTCTTGCGATTTGCCCGTCCACAAGCCCGATCTCGGCGGAAAAGTGTCGTAAAAATGGCGAAATAACGGCGATCAACTGAAACGTTCCGTTAACCATTGCTGTGATTGTCTCACGGAGATTCCCGGCGTCGGACGGTCCGAGCCGCGTGTGATTTCCGGGGTTGCCATGTCGCCTCATATGGAGCGCCTGAACTGGATGCCGTCGCCTCCGCTGGTTCCCGAGGATTCGCCGATCGATGTGCAACATCTTGGGCGGATGACGCTCGGTGAGCCTGATCTCGAAATTGAAGTCCTCGCACTTTTCTCGGCACAGAGTCACGACCTGATCGCTCGTCTCGCATCAATGCCTGTGGATGCCGCGGCGCTAGCCCACACTTTAAAGGGATCGGCGCGTGCGATTGGCGCCTTCCGGGTGGCTGATGCCGCGCTCGGGCTTGAAACTGCCATGCGCAACAATGGCAATCTCGCCGGCGCTCTCTCGACGCTGCAGGACGCTGTTGCCGAGGCACGGGCGACCATCGACCGCATGCTGAACCGCTCCTGACCTTGAAATCGGCTTTCTGACCTCTCTGGTGCTAGTGGAGCGGATTTGACATTCGCTAACCATCCGGCCGCGAGTTCGTCGAGCGAATGTCAAATCCAAAACTCCACTAGTGTGGCGTCTCGCAATTGCCGACGTCTCTTGCAGCTCGTCTCTTATCGGCAATTGCGAGACGAAGCCACACTAGCATTTTGATTTTGCTAGTGTCCTTTCGTCTCCGAATAACCGTGCGAGCGCGCCGCAAATGGGTCGGTTATTCGGAGACGGGACACTAGAAACTTGTATTTGCCAGTGGTCCTTTGATTCTAACATTCGCAGGAGGCGCGTTCCGGAACGGGGTGCGAATGTTAGAATCGGACCACTGGCGTCGGGTGGATTGACCCGTTATAGGACTGCTCCATCCTCTTTTTCCCGCGCAGCACGAGCAATCATGGTCAAGATCAACTTTACCGATCACGCAGGCACCACCCGTACAGTCGACGTCGAGGCCGGCGCCACCGTGATGGAAGCTGCGATTCGTAACGCTGTTCCCGGCATTGAAGCCGAATGCGGCGGAGCCTGTGCCTGCGCGACATGCCACGTCTATGTCGACGAAGCCTGGCGGGAGAAGGTCGGTGCCCCGACACCGATGGAAGAAGACATGCTCGATTTCGGCTTCGATGTGCGTCCGAACTCGCGGCTGTCGTGCCAGATCAAGGTGACCGAAGACCTTGATGGTCTCGTTCTCACCACGCCTGAACGGCAGGCATAATCTAGTGTCCCGATTCCGAAGTTCGCACAGGCTTGTGGCTTGCTCGGATGCGAACTTCGGAATCATAGGGACACTAGCAAGCCTATGATTTCTAGTGTGGTTAAGGTTCAGAAGTTCGCTGGAAGGACTCGCTGGAAATATGCAGCGAACTTCTGAACCACCACACTAGCAGCGCCTTACCTCGTCACAGCGGCGGCAATTTTCTCGGCCCGCAATTCGTTGGGCGTCATGCCGTAGGTTTGGCGGAAGACACGGTAAAACGTCGCCATGCTGTCGAAGCCGCAGGCATAGGCGACCTCCGCAACTGGACGCGTGGACATTGCGCCGAGCATCACGCGTCGCGTTTCCGCAAGTCGCATCGCCATCAGCGTGCGTGAGAAGCTGCGCCCCGTCGGCTCAAACAGAAGATGCAGTTGCCGGACGGAAATTCCGAGTGCAGTCGCAACCGCGAGCGGCGACAGGCCCGGACGATGCAGGTTTTCTGCAAGCACTTTGCGCGCGGCTTTCAGAAAACCAAAGCGCAATGCGGCACGTGTTTCCGGCGATCCTGGTGCTACTCGGCTCCGCGCCAGCAGCGCCAATTGCGCCAGATGACCAACGTCTTGCTCAAAGTCGGCGTCGGGATCTTCGGCTGAGTCCGCAACCAGCGCGGCAAACGATGCCGCGATTGCTGTTTTCAGGCGCAGATTGTCCCGCAGCAGCGCCGGGGCTAATCCCTGCGCGGGCCGTGCAAACATGTCGCGCCCAGCCAGCGGAATTTTCAGGATGCGTAGATCGAAACCATGAGCAGTGGTCGGCGCGGTTGTGTAGGGGAGGTCTGTATGGCTGATTGCGAGTTCGCCCGCAGCTATCTTGAACTCACCATCGCCCTTGCTGTTGAACCAGCTTGCGCCGCCAGTCTGTTGGTAGATGCAAAGGCTGTCGCTGGAGGAGCGTGAAATATCCGCGGCACCTCTGGACACCATGTAGGGACTGGCCCGCATGTTGGACAAAATCGCGCCGCTCACGGCATCGAGACGGCAGAAAATCGTCCTCGAAAATGCGCTCTGTGTTCGCGATCGAGCGAGATGGTGACGCCAAACAGGTTGCGGGCCCGCACCTCGCACCAGTGGTCGAAACGCTCATGCGGCCGGAAATCGTCGGTCGAAAAATTGATCATGCCCCTTCGCACCAGCGACGATCAGACTAAGACAACCTTACACCGCGCGACTGGGCTTGTCCGCTCCGTTGTCGCGATCCTCGCGGACGTCCTGGGGGATCACGCGCAGCATCCAGGGCCGAAATTTTTCGATAGTTTCGGCGGGGAGTGGCGTGGGTTTACGTGTGACGGCATCGAGCAAAACCGTCAGGGCTTCGGCGGAAGCCGCACATTTTCCCTCGTAGAACACAACCTGTCTGTAGGAAACCGATGTCCTGCCGATCCGGCTGACGCCGAGGCCCATTTCAATTGTGCCAGGCCAGCGGACCTCTGCACGAAAGTCGATGGCCAGATGTCCGAGCACCCAACTAGACCCTTCGGGCATCAGATCATAGGCCGGATTACGGATCAGCGTGACCCGTCCAGTTTCGAAATAGCTCGCATAAACCGCGTTGTTGACGTGATGCTGGGGATCGAGATCTGCGAATCGCACATTGTCTGCGATGCGGAAAGGATAATCTTCCAGGCGGAAAGTGGGGTTCGGACGGATTGGTGCATTCACGGGCGGTCTCCAGGATCCCAGCCCCATACAGGGAAATGTCGGGGTCTCACAAGGCGTTATAGCGCCCCTCCGGTGTCAATTATTCCTTCCCCCGGGAGGCCGTCTTGGTTAGACAGACCGGTGAAAAGCGGTGTTTTCCGCATGTTCGGCGTCCCAATGCCTCCCTCAACCGATGAAGAATGCGCATGACTGACACGATCAAAACCGACGTCCTGATCATCGGCGCTGGCCCGTGTGGCCTGTTCGCTGTTTTCGAGTTGGGACTGCTCGATATGAAAGTGCATCTGATCGATATCCTCGACAAATTGGGCGGCCAATGTGCTGAGCTCTATCCTGAGAAGCCGATCTACGACATTCCAGGCGTTCCCATGGTCACCGGGCAGGGGTTGACCGATTCCCTGATGGAGCAGATCAAGCCGTTCAACCCGACGTTCCATCTCAATGAGATGGTCGAGAGCATCGAGAAAGTTGGCGACCCGTTGTTCCGCGTCATCACGGATGCGGGCAAGGTGTTCGAGACCAAGGTGGTGGTGATCGCGGCCGGCGGCGGATCGTTCCAGCCGAAGCGTCCGCCGGTGCCCGGCATTGAGGCCTATGAAGGCACGTCGGTTTTCTATGCCGTACGCAAGATGGAACAGTTTCGCGGCAAGGATCTGCTGATTGTCGGTGGTGGCGACTCAGCACTTGACTGGACGCTCAATTTGCAGCCGATCGCAAGGCGCGTGACGCTCCTCCATCGACGTGACGACTTCCGCGCGGCGCCGCACAGCGTCGAGCAGATGCGTGCTCTCGTTGCTGCGGGCAAGATGGATCTGAAGATTGGACAAGTCACGGGGCTCGAAGGCAAAGACGGCGTGCTGTCGGCAGCGCTTGTCAAAGGCAACGACAACGAAACCACCAAGGTCGATTGCAACACCATGCTGCCGTTCTTCGGGCTGACAATGAAGCTTGGCCCAATCGCGAGCTGGGGTGTGAAGCTCGAGAACAATCTCATTCCGGTAGATACCGAAGCGTTTGAGACCAATGTGCCGGGCATCTTCGCCATCGGCGACATCAACGCCTATCCCGGCAAGCTGAAGCTCATTTTGTCCGGCTTCCATGAAGGTGCGCTGATGGCGCAAAAGGCGCATCGCTACGTTTACCCGGACAAGCGGCTAGTGTTCCAGTACACCACATCATCGTCGAGCCTGCAGAAGAAGCTCGGCGTGAGTTGATGGCGCTCGCGTCATCGTGTTACATAATGCAGCGCTGCATGATCTAAACTGCACGCCATCCCAACCGCGGGAATGCAGTTATGGGTATCTACGATCGGTACATCGGGCCGCGCATCGTGAGTTGCCTGTGCTCGCTGGAAGACGTGACCGAACAGCGACGGCTTGTGCTTCCTAAAGCACACGGAGTGGTGCTCGAAGTCGGCATCGGCTCAGGCCTCAACCTGCCGCATTATGATCCTTCAAAGGTCAAGCGTGTCATCGGCGTCGATCCCGGCGAGGGATTTCTGGTGCTGGGCAGGGAACGCTGCAGAAATGCGCGGGTGCCACTCGAACTGATTCAGGCGCCGGCGGAAAATATCCCGCTCGACGACAACCTCGCGGATACGGCGGTGCTCACCTACACGCTCTGTTCAGTCTCGAACCCTGAACAGGCATTGCGTGAAATTCGTCGCGTTCTCAAACCGGATGGCACCTTGATATTCTGCGAGCATGGCAAGGCAGATAGTCCATCCGTCGTGCGCTGGCAGGATCGCCTCAATCCGATCTGGAATGTGCTGGCGTGCGGCTGCAATCTCAATCGTGATACAGCCGGATTGCTCGCGGGTGCAGGCTTTCAGATCGGGGAGATTGAGCGCTTCTATCTGCCTCGCACGCCGAAGCCGGTGGGCTTTCATTGCCGTGGCGTCGCGTCTCCAAGTGGCTAGCACGAACGCGTTTCGTGCCATCAGGTTGATGCGTCACGCTTTTATCCCATCCGGGTATGAAACTCCGGTCGTGCAGTCATTCGCGATTGCCGTGGCTCAGCGGTTCACTTCGGGGCACATCTTCGCTCTATAAGTCGCGCTCGATTCTACGAGATCGCAGGAGCAACGAAGAATGCCTGATTTGTCCAAGTTTCCGATCACTGGCCGCTGGCCGGCCAAACATCCCGACCGCCTGCAGCTCTACTCACTGCCGACACCGAATGGGGTGAAGGTCTCGATCATGCTGGAAGAGATCGGGTTGCCTTATGAACCCCACACCATCAACATCGGTAAGAATGAAACCTGGACGTCTGAGTTTCTCTCGTTAAATCCGAACGGCAAGATTCCTGCGATCATCGATCCGAATGGCCCGAACGGCGTGCCGTTCGGATTGTTTGAATCGGGCGCAATTCTGCTCTACCTCGCTGAGAAAACCGGTAAGCTGCTGCCGAACGATCCGGCGCTGCGTTACGAAACCATTCAATGGGTCTTCTTTCAGATGGCGGCAGTAGGACCGATGTTTGGTCAGGTCGGCTATTTTCATAAGTTCGCCGGGCGTGAGATTGCCGACAAGCGACCGTTGCAGCGCTATCAGGACGAATCCAAGCGTTTGCTCGGCGTATTGGAGACACGGCTGGAGGGCCGAACCTGGATCATGGGCGATGATTACACGATCGCCGATATCTCGCTATTGGGGTGGGTCCGCAATCTGGTTGGCTTTTATGAAGCACGTGAGCTCGTCGATTTCGATAGTCTCAAGCGGGTGCCGGGTTGGTTGGAACGAGGGCTTTCGCGGCCTGCGGTACAACGTGGTCTCGAAATCCCGGCGCGGCCATAGCTGCGCGGCATTGTCGCGCTGATTGTGTCAGCGTGGCATTTCGATGGGTGCGATCGGTTCGCTGGTCACAGACGGAGCCGCCCCTCCTAAGCCGAGTACTGCCGTTGTTGCATGCAGAGCCGCGTCAGCCATCGCTGCATGGCCTTCCGCTGTTGGATGGATGGCGCCGCCGTAAACCGCGGAGAGGACGCCCCATGTCGCGTCGTGAATGTCGCCGGGTTGATCGGCTGGTGTTCTCGCCGCCTGCGGATAGGTCATCGCCGCAAAGTAGCTGTCATTCGCATCGCGTATCCATCGTGCGCGTGGCGAATAGGCGCGAAAGTCGCTCGCAGCCTGTCCGCAGGCCAGCGGATTATTCGCGGCGGTGACGATATCAGCAACGAAACTGTCGCCGGTCGCTGAGAAGCATTGCCGATCGAACTCCGGATCGGTCTGCGCGCGCGCGCAGAACCCATGGTTCGCGAATGCAGCCTGATGCTGATCCACGAAGGTCATGCGGTCGCGGCTGCGATCGCCGCACAGCACGCCGCCTTCGCATAACGCGAGGTTCTTGAGTTGCGGGAGAAACTCGCTCTCGACAAAATTCGTTACGTCGGCGAGACGCCGCGGATTCGCATTGAAAGACGGATGGACATCGAAGCCCGCGCGGCCGCCAGGGCACGGCGCACCATTGCTCAGCGATGGATCAGCATAAGCAACATAAACTACGCGCGACAGGTCACCGCCGACGAGCGGCTTCAGCGCCTTACGCAATTTGCTGAAGCCCTGTGGAAGGTCGCGGCGCAGGCTGGTGCGTGAGTCATCGACTGAACCGAGGACGCCCGTACGTCGGGACAGCGCACGTTCGGCGCCGCTATCAATAATTACGTCGGCGACGAGTCCGGAGAAGTTGATGTCGTTAGCTCCAATCGAGAGCAGGACTAGATCGAGCCGCCGGTCCGGCTGTCGCTGCGTCGCGGCGGTTAATGCCTCACGCAATTCAGCGACCTGTCCATTAACTGTGCCAGCGCAATTCAAGCCGTTACGCGTGATGGCGCATTCACGCGCTCGCTGCGATCCGAACATGCCGTCCGCGATGGTCGCGCCCGTGCACGCCAGCGGGAGGTATGTCACTGCGATTTGCGGATTTTGCACGGCCAGTGCCATCGCAGTTCGCGTCTGGTAGCTGTAAAGGGAACGATGACAGGCAGGGTTCAACCATTGTGCTCCCGCGCGCTGCCAGCGCTGCAGGCTGTTGCCATCCGACGTGTCGCAGGCGCGAGCGCCTTTGAAGCCAGCACGTCCGGGCCGGAAATACATTCCGGCTGCTCCGCCAAGATAGGAGCGAAAGCAAAATCCATCGTCGGAGAGTGCGACCGGGCGATCCGGATTGCCTTCGCCTGACGCAATGGAGTCTCCCAAGCCCGCAACGAAGATATCACGTACTTCAATGTCGTTACTGACGCGCTGGGGAGCATCCGGTCCACTCGATACATCGACCGTCACTCTGGTCGGACGTCCGTAGCGGACCCGCAGATTGATCGGTTCATTGCAGTCGAGCGTCGACTGCCGAGGCGGCGGCTCACCATCGTCGAATGACCACGCACAGGTCGCGCCGACTGGCACTGCGCCGGTGAGGCGGACGGTCACCGGGTGATCGACCGGCGTGAGATAACTTTCCTTCACGCCATCGCGCGTGCAGGGCTCGTTGACCCGTCCCGACGGATCGATGCAAAGCCGACCGACCGTGTTGCGTGCCCAGCCGCGGCCATCGCTTTGCGTCGCAAGCAACTGCTCGGATGCGAGGATGCTCCGGCCGTTAAGAGCTTCGACTTGAAGTTGGAAGTCGCGTTCTTCCCGAAACAGGCGAAAACGGTTGCGGACTTCCCACGAGATTTGCATTCCCGTGTCCACCGGCGGGGTAAGAGCGATCTGAGCTGTTGCCGGTGGATCGGCGAACGCAAAAAACGCTGCGATCAGGCAAAACAAGCCAAAAGATAAGCGGATAGCACGAGACTGGATCATGCCCGTTTGAAGCCGAAGGATGGGGCTAAAATGTGGGAGGAGGTGAAAGGGTAGGCGCACGCCTTTTGTCCCACAAGCCTCATCTTTGGCCCGCTATTCGGCAGCCTGCTTGGTGGGTTTCACAGGTTGGGTGTTCGTCTTCGCCACTGCGGTTGCAGGACGAAGCTTGCGGCTCTGCAACCAAGGTTGCAGCACGCTAAGCCACAATTCACGGAAGCCGAGGATCGTGATCGACATCGCAAATGGGATCAGGAAGTAGAGAATGCGGAAGACCAGCAGGGACGCCAGCAGTTCCTCCTTCCCCACCATGGGCAGACCGACCAGCATGGCCGCGTCGAACACTCCGAGACTTCCGGGAGCATGGCTCGCAAATCCGAGCAGGGTCGCGAGAATGAACACGACCGATAGGGTGACGAAATCGAGATCGGGGCTCGAGGGTGCGAGCAAGTACATCGCGAGGGCGCAGAAGCCGAGATCGACAACGCCGATCAGGATCTGCAGTCCGGTCAGCGGAGAGCGGAGGGCAGCACGACTTTCCAGCCATCCTTGCCAAGTTCGCGGCGGCCGTGGCCGGTCGCGATCCACGTCAGGTAAATGACGATGCCGGTAAGCAGTCCGACGCCGATAAGCTGATTGATGGCTTCCGGCAGGAGGTCCATTGAACTGGCGGCTTGCGGATGCCAGATCATACCGATGCCGAGGACGAACGTATTGCCGAGCCAGAATGTCAGGCCCGAAATGAAACAGATCTTGGCGACGTCGATCGCCGTCAGTCCCCAGTCGGAATAAATCCGGAAACGGATAGCGCCACCGGTGAAGACCGTTGCCCCGATGTTGTGGCCGACGGTGTAGCTCGTGAAGCTCGATAATGCAGCGATCCGGTATGGCACATGCATCTTGCCGATCGTTCGCAACGCGAAGAGATCATAGAAGGTCAGAGTAAAGAATGCGCAGAGCACACACAGCGCAGCCATTGCGATCTGTCCGTGTGACTTTTCGGCGAGCGCCGTCAGCACGACAGCCGTATCCACGCCCTTCAGCGTACGGAAGAGGTGCATGATGGCGATCGTCACGATCGCAAGGCTTGCGGCAATTCCGAGCCGTTTCCAGCCAATCCGTTCTTTAAAAACACGCCCGAACGTGTTCAGCAATCGTTGCATTCATCCTCCCGGCGGGGCGTGACGTTCATATAAGCCGATTGAGGCGACAGTGAGCAAGCGGCTGCGGCAAATGTCATACGCGAAATCTCATACTGGGAAAATAGGCGGTTGTGCAGTGCCATCCGAACGCCTGCGGCGAAGGGCAGCGCGGCCGTCGTCACATATATTTCACATCAGAATAAGCAATCAAAATAAGTCGTTAGACGCTTGATATAGGGGCCAAATCCTGGGTTGCGACGGGGCGGTCGCAATTTTGCAGGCAGCCTGTTCCGGCCTTTTTGGTAGGAACATACGCTGATCGCTTTGGTTGACCAATACACTGAAAACGACGCTCTCCTTCTGATCGTGTTCCGCGCGATGAAAGCACCGTTTTGGTTAACCCTGGAGGATCGCGATGGGATTGTTTACGCGAGACATCAAGACAATGGATGACTTGTTCGTTCACCAGCTTCAGGACATCTATTACGCCGAGAAACAATTGGTGAAGGCTTTGCCAAAGATGGCTGAGAAGGCCAACGACAACCAGTTGAAACAAGGTTTTCTGGGCCATCTTGAGCAGACGAAGGGGCATGTAACACGCCTTGAACAGGTTTTCCAAATGCACGGCGTCACGCCAAAGGCGGTCACGTGCACAGCAATCGATGGCATTATTGAGGAAGCCGACGAAGTTGCGGGTGAAGTCGCAGATAAGCAGGTTCTTGACGCCGCGCTGATCAATGCAGCGCAGGCTGCAGAACATTATGAGATCACGCGTTACGGCACGCTCGTGACATGGGCAAAACGACTCGGCCGCAACGATTGTGCAGCGGTTTTGCAGAAGACGCTGGACGAGGAAAAGGCGACCGACAAGAAACTGACGCAGCTTGCGGAAGGCGGGATCAATCTCAAGGCCGCAAGCTGATGAGGACAAGAGGCAACGCCGCGGCTCACAGCCGTGGCGTTTTGATGTGGACAGTTTGCCGCTTACCCTAGGCGCGGCGAAGGGCGAAGTGTGCACCGCAAAATGCCATGGCCCCGCCTAGGCAGAGCGCCACCACGCCGGTGAGAACGCGGGCGAGCGCCCCTTCGGCGCTCGCCCGCCCGATACGCTCAGCGCCTGACATGGTGGGGATTGCGTTGGGAGCAGAGGCTGCCTGGCCCGCTGCAGCCAGCATGACAACGCCGGTCAGGATCAACAATTGCCGCAGACGTACTGGAATCTGACCTGACACCGCGCTGTCCAGCAAGGTCGCCGTCGCGTATCCGCCGACAAATGCAACGGAGGCAATCAGCCACCAGGCAATTGCCGCCCGGGCAGGGATCAATTCGGCGGTGTCCGTCCTCCAAAGATCGCCAAGATAGAGGTCGAAGCGCTGTATCAGGATATGGATGCCGAGCGCGAGGAGCACGCCGAAGATCATTGCTCCGGCGAGGATCAGATGGCGTGGGAAATAGGCGGTCTTGGCCATGGTCTCTTCTAGTGTCCCGAATCCAAAGTTCACCTCATCGTGCAGCGCGCTCCGTAGCGAACTTATGATTCTAGTGTCCCGATTCCGAAGTTCGCACAGGCTTGCGGCTTGCTCGGATGCGAACTTCGGAATCAAAGGGACACTAGCAAGCCTATGATACTAGTGCCGCTTTTGGATTTGAAGTTCTTCGTCGAGCTTGCGGCTTCACTCGGAAGAACTTCAAATCCGCGGCATTCGTGTGGGTTAGGTTCAGAAGTTCGCTGGAAAGACTCGCGGGAAAGATCAAGCGAACTTCTAAACTACCACACTAGGCGCGAGTCCGGCGATCACGCAAGCACTCAAGTTTTCACGAAGCACGCTTCTTGGTTCAATGTCGTACCACCAGCACAGAACACTTGGCATAACGCACCACATGACCAGCGTTCGAGCCCAGGAAATAGCTTTGCATCGACGGGCGGTGCGATGTCATCACGATCAGATCAGCGCCAATCTCGGCAGCCTCTTGGAGCACCTCGTGATAGATGCCGCCCTGGCGGACAACAGTTGAGATGCACTTTTCATCAATGCCGGATTCACGTGCAACGATCGCGAGCGCTTCTTCCGAGGATTGACGCTGCTGCGCGTCGAAATCTGGAGGGACATATTCTGCCAGCATGACTGGCATCAGCGGCATAACGTTGACGAGGCGCACAGTACCGCCGGATGATTTTGCTAGAGAAGCTGCCGTTTCAAGTGCCGGTTTCGCGAGGTCGGTGTCGGCAAGATCGATCGGAACGAGAATGGAATTGAACATCGGCATCTCCACATCGGCAGACCTGAGACGCCTACGATGAATTTATTGGCGTCAACATGCAAGGTTGCATGTCGCCGACTAATCGCTACCCGATGCCCGCAGTAACTTCGGACTTACAAAACGTTTCAGCTTACCGCCGCGAAAACGCACGTCGCTCCAGTCCTTGGTTGCAAAGTCGATGACTGCCACGCCGGCGGTAGGCAGGTTGTTGGCTAGGGCGTCTTGTCCATGTTGATCGCCGCTGGTGATCAAGCCAAGTGCAAATTCGTGCAGGCCGGGATTGTGGGCGACAATAAGAAGCTGTTTCGGATCCTGGACCGATGTTTCGTGGACAAGCTCCAACAGTTCGGATGGATCGGCGCCGTAAAGTGCGGGCACATATTCTACCTGCATGTTCGGCAAGTCAGGAGCCATCAGATACCAGGTTTCTTGCGCGCGTGTTGCTGTCGAGACGAGCGCCAGCCCGCGGTCGTAATCATGTCGCGCCAGCCAGCGGCCCATTTCGGCAGCGTCGCGAATGCCGCGCTCATCCAGCCGGCGGTCGCGATCCGTCCCGGACGGAGCCTCCCGCTCGGTCTTGGCATGGCGCAGCAGTATCAAACGGCGCATGGCGCAATCCTTGTTGGCAGGCTAGAGCGTGGTTCGGAATAGTGTACAAGATGGCGCGGGGCAAGGTGGCAGATGTTGGTACTGTCACTGTGAGAAAATACGATCCCCTAGTGTCCCGAATCCAAAGTTCGCTTTATCGTGCAGCGCGCGCTCCGGAGCGAACTTTGGATTCGAGAGGACACCAATGTCCCGATTCCGAAGTTCGCACAGGCTTGCGGCTTGCTCGGATGCGAACTTCGGAATCAAAGGGACATTAGCAAGCCTATGATTTTAGTGCCGCTTTTGGATTTGAAGTTCTTCATCGAGCTTGCGTCTTCTCTCGAAAGAACTTCAAATCCGCAGCACTAAGAAATTTATGATTCTAGTGTGGTTTAGGTTCAGAAGTTCGCTGGAACGACTCGCGGGAAAGATGGAGCGAACTTCTGAACCACCACACTAGGACGAAGTCCGATTCCCAAGACAAAGCGATGGCAGAAACCGCAGGAAAAGTGATCGAAGCGACGCCGGTGATGGCCGATGCGCCGGCGCGTCCGCGCCTGACGTTTGATCTTGATGTGGACATCTGCGTGATCGGGGCGGGGCTTGCCGGCCTGACGGTTGCCCGAGAGGCGGCAAGAATGGGCGCCACTGTGGCAGTCCTCGAAGGGCGCAATGTCGGATGGAACGCTTCTGGCCAGACTCTCGGGGCAGTTATGCCGGGATTTGGTTTTCCAGCCGCTGATCTCATTGATCGCGTGGGGATCGCCGACGCCCGTGAACTTTGGGCGCTCGCGCAGCAAGGAGCGGAGTATGTCCGCGCCACGGTGGCGGGCGACATCATGCCGGGCGGTACGCTGACCGAAGGCGCACTCCAAGTCTCCAATGTCGACGTTGGCGATACGCTTATTCGTCGCCTGCAGACTCTTGGCGACGATTTCGGCACGGAAGTGGAAGGCTGGCAGGTGGATCGAGTCCGCGAGGTGCTCAAGACCAATCGCTACTTCCACGCGATCCATTATCCGCGCGCTTTTCAGATCAATGGCCAACGGTATGTGCACGATCTCGCTGCGCTTGCGGAGCGCGCCGGGGCGAGGATTTTCGAAGAGACGCCGGCAGTTGGCATCGATCCTTCCGGCATACGCAAGCGCGTCGTGACTCCGTCCGCGCGGTTGCGCTGTTCGGATATCGTCATGGCAGGCAATGTTCACATCGGCGCGCCCGCACTGCGCCTCGCGGGAACGTTGCTGCCCACATGGCGATATATGGGAATGACGGAGCCTCTGCGAGATCGCCTTGCGGAGGCGATCACGTTTCGAGGTCCTGTTGCGGATACCGATGACATCGATCAGTTCCGCATTGTCGGGGGTGACCGGCTGTTGTGGTCCAGCCCGGAAACCACGTGGCAAGCCAACCCACGGCGGTTTGCCAAAAGCATTCAGCGCCGTATCGCAACGGTTTTCCCCAAGCTTGGTCCGGTCAAGGTCGAGGATGTTTGGAGCGGTGTCTTCGGCCAGACCGTGCATGGCATGCCGCAGATTGGGCAATTGCGGCCGGGCTTGTGGGTGCTCTCAGGCTTCGGCCGTCAGGGATTGAATACCACCGCCATGGGGGGCCAGCTTATCGCGCGAAGCATCATGCTCGGTGATGATCGCTGGCGGCTGTTTGCACCGTTCGAACTGGTGTGGGCTGGCGGATCGGTGGGACGGGTGGTTGGGCATGCATTTGGCCTGTGGTTGCGAGGCCAATCGGCGGCGGCCGGTCTGGTGTCGCGCTACCGCGAGCGGGCGAGGGCGCGTGAAAGCGTTCGTGAGCGCGCTCGTGAGGTCCGTATGAAAGCGATGAAGGCCCGGGTCGCTGCCGACCGTGAGCGCGTGATCGCTTTGTCGCGGCGACGCGATGATCGCGGCGGAACTCATCGCTGACCGCTGAGCGTTATTACTGAACGGGCCGACGGCCGCCTTTTGATACAGCGGCGCGTGCAATAAGCTGGCGGCGCCGGGGTTCAAATCGAGAGACTGTACGGCCTCGCGCGAAAGTGAGCCGAGCTCTGTAACGTTTCGCAAGATGGACCGTACTTCATGACGGATAGCCTGTTTTCCGATCTGCACGGAGCATTGACCATGATCGACCGCCGATTCCTGCTCGCATCCGCATCCAGCCTTGCTGCGTTTTCCGCGTTCCGGTGGTTCGGTCTGGGCGGCGGCGCCAAAGCCGCCGAGACTTCGGTGCCCGAGAAATTCGAGATCGAGAAGACACCGGAGGAGTGGCGCAAGCAGTTGACGCCTGCGCAGTACAATGTGCTGCGCGAAGCTGGTACCGAGCGGCCTTTTTCGAGTCCGCTCAATCACGAAAAGCGCAAAGGGACGTTCGCATGCGCGGGCTGCGACCTGCCGCTGTTTGCGTCGGAGACGAAGTTTGACAGCGGTACAGGTTGGCCGAGCTTCTATCAGGCGCTGCCCAACGCCATCGTCGAGAAGACTGATCGCTCGTTCATGATGGTCCGAACCGAAACGCTGTGCCGCCGCTGCGGTGGTCACCTCGGTCACGTGTTCGATGATGGCCCGAAGCCGACCGGCTTGCGCTACTGCATGAATGGACTGGCGCTGTCCTTTAAGCCATCGGATCGCACATCCTCATAGGCGGTTTGTGCAGCCCTTTGGCGGCAATTCTTGCCCCTCTAGGCAATTGTGCCCCGGTCTTCCAACCGGGGTTTTTCTTTTAAGTCATTGAAAAATAAAGGTTCCAGCCGTTGGCACGCGGCTTGCGATCTCCTCTTCGAACGCGGTCATTGATTGGCAATACCGGCAGGCCGCCCGGAGCGAAGTTGGAGATAAAGTAATGGGTCTTTTCGGAGCTCTTAATACATCGGTCGCGGGTATGCGTGCGCAGTCTTACGCACTGGAAAATATTTCCGGCAACATCGCGAACTCGCAGACGACGGCATTCAAGCGCATCGACACGAGCTTCATGGATATGATCCCTGACACCGGCACCAGCAATCAGGTCGCCGGCAGCGTTGTCGCCAATTCTCGCGCAACCAACACCGTGCGCGGTGACGTGCAGGACGCGTCGGTCGCGACCTACATGGCGATCAACGGCGATGGTTTCTTCGCGGTTCAGAAGCCCAGCAGCTTCAGCGACAACAATCCGCAGTTTGATGGCGTCGAGAGCTACACCCGTCGCGGCGACTTCACGCTGGACAAGAACGGTTACCTTGTGAACGGCGCGGGTTACTACCTCGAAGGCATTCCAATCGACTCCACCACCGGCAACGTGATGGGTAGCACGCCGCAGGTGCTGAAGTTCGGCGGCGACTTCCTGCCGGCGCAGCCCACCACCACCGTGACCTATCGTGCGAACCTCGCCCGTTATCCGCTGACCAACAAGTATGATCCGGATATCACCGGCTCCGAACTTCTCAACGTCGGCGATTTTACCAACAATCCGCGCACCGTCGGAACGCCGCCGGACCCGTTCATGGACAACGCCGTGAACGGCACGTTGGCGAACGACAACGCAGCTCCGACTCCCAACCCCATCGGGACCGGCACCTTGCTTTCGGCTCTATCCACGCCTCTCGCTGTGGGCAACGTTATCAATGTGAATGGCAAGACCATCACATTCACCGCCGCGGGACCTGCGAGCACTGACGCCTTCGGCAATGTCACGATGGGTATCGATCAAACTGTCGGCGACCTGCTGGGCCAGATCGACGGCATCAGCGGCAATCTCCCCGCAACGGCCTCTTCTGTGGCTGCCGGTGTGGTGACCCTGCATACGGGCGTCGCCGCCAACCTCAACATCACGTCAGCGGCTCCCGGTTTCGCCGCGCTCGGGTTGACGAGCCCGGTTTCCCTGAACCGCCTGGGTGGTGGTACGGGGCCGGGTACCGGACAGGTCATCGGAACGGATTTGAAATCCTTCCTCGATGAATCGGTATCGGGTGACACGGTCACTGCGTACGACGCGTCGGGTGCACCCGCCGCCCTGCAATTCCGCTGGGCCAAGGTCGACAGCGCCGACCTGGGTGCCGGCCACAAGGACACCTGGAATTTATTCTATCAGGTGGATTCCAAAGCCACCGGCACCGAGGTCGCTTGGCAGAACGTCGGTACCGACTTCACCTTCGTGAACAATCAGTTGTCGCCGGCGATTCCATCGGTCTCGTTGACCAACGTGCAGGTCGGCGACATCACGCTTCCTACCTTGTCCATCACTTTCGGCAGCAACCTGACACAGTTCAGCGATCCGAAAGGCAATACGAGCAACGGCATCGAAGCGAACGGCTATCCGGCAGGCTCGTTGCAGACGGTCTCCGTCGGCGATGACGGCAAGGTGGTGGGCAGCTACTCGAACGGCCGCAACGTCAACCTGGCGCAGATCGTGCTCGCAACATTCACCGGCGCAAACTTCCTGAAGCGCACCGATGGCGGCACCTTCCAGGTGACCAGCCAGTCCGGCCCGCCGGTGTACGGCAAGGGCGGTGACATTCAGGGATCGGCGCTCGAAGGTTCGAACGCAGATATCGCCGATGAATTCACCAAGCTGATCGTCACGCAGCAGGCCTATTCGGCGAATACCAAGGTCATCACCACTGCGAACCAGATGGCGCAGGATCTGCTCAACGTGGTGCGATAACTTCGCACCACACCTAGTGTCCCGTCTTCGAATAACCGACCAATTTGCCGCGCGCTCGCACGGTTATTCGGAGGCGATAGGACACTAGCAAAATCAAAATGCTCGTGTGGCTTTGTCTTGCAATTGTCGATCCGAGACCAGCCGCAAGACAGGTCGGCAATTGCGAGACGCCACACTAGGTTCAAGCTGAAGTAGGGCAGTATCAATGGGTCTGAGCCAAGCTCTTTCAATCGCGATGTCCGGCCTGCGTGCAAACCAGGCCGCACTATCGCTGGTGTCTTCGAACGCAGCCAATTCGGAGACGCCCGGTTACGTTCGCAAGACGACGAACGTCGTCGACACCTCCCACGGGGTGCGAACCATAGGTGTCAATCGCGAGCTTGACACCTATGTTCAGAACCAGCTGCGAATGGAGTTGTCAGGCTCAGGCTATGCGACAGCCAAGGCCACCTTTCTGGACAACCTGCAAGGCATCTACGGTGATCCAAGCTCGAACGCCACGCTAGAGGCCAGCTTCAATGCACTGACAGCAGCGCTTCAGGCTTTGTCCACGAGTTCGGATACCGATTCAGCGCGCAAGTCCGTCATCAACGCGGCGCAAACCATGGCGTCGCAGTTGAACGAAACCAGCGACGGCATCCAGGGTCTGCGCGCCGCAGCGGATTCCGGCATCAACAGCGCCGTCAAGGCCGCCAACAACGCGATGGAGCAGATCGCCAAGATCAATCGGCAGATCGGTGGAGCAACAACGCTGGATGCATCGACGGCCTCGCTGCTCGATCAGCGTGATCAATATATCGATCAGTTGTCGCAACTGATGGACATTCGCGTCGTTCCCGGCGACGGCAATCAAGTGTCGGTCTACACTGGTGCGGGCTTCCAGCTTGTCGGCGGTCCTAACGCGGCCAAGCTGTCATTCAGCCCACAGGGCACGATGAGTCCAGACGCCCAGTGGGATCCCGATCCAACAAAGAGCGATCTTAGTTCGGTCAAGCTGCAGTATCCAGATGGATCGAGCATCGATCTGACCGCGGAACACGGCATTCGTTCCGGCGCGATCGCGGCTTATACCGAGTTGCGCGACACGACGCTGGTTCAGGCGCAGGCGCAGGTCGACGCCCTCGCGGCTGCGATGTCGAGCGCGTTGTCCGACAAGACGACTCCTGGCACCGCTGTGACCGCCGGGCCGCAAAACGGCTTCGATGTTGATCTTTCGGCCCTTCAACCTTCCACCGGCAACAAGGGCTCCGTCAACATCACTTATACGGATACGGCGACGAACAAGCAGGTCAACAAGACCGTTGCCGTCGATTTATCTGGTGGCATGGCATCCGTCGTATCGCAGCTCAACACGGCTTTCGCCGGAACGGGCGTTCAATTCTCGAATCCTGCTTCGCCGCCCGCCAGCTCGGCTAATATCTTGCGCGTGCTGGACGATGGTGCGAGCAACATCAGTGATGTGAATTCGGTATCGCTCACCACCACGGCAACGACGCTGACCGACAATGGCGGTCCGCAGCTTCCGTTCTTTACCGACGGAAACCTGCCGTATGTCTACGGTTCGGACAAGACAGGTCTTGCGGGACGGATTGCCGTCAATCCCAAGCTGCTGGCTGATCCGTCGCGGCTCGTTGTCTACAACACCAGTCCTGTGACACCGTCAGGCGACACCACGCGTACGGATTTTATTCTGTCGCAGCTCACCAACAGTACGCAGACCTATCCGGCGGATACCGGAGTGGGCTCCGCCAAGACACCGTTCAAGGGCACCATCCTCAGCTTCACGCAGCAATTCACTGCGATGCAGGGCGATGCGGCTTCGGCTGCGGGCTCTATGGCTGATGGACAGAGCGTGGTCGTTGCCACGCTGCAAAACAAGATGAGCCAAACCGTCGGGCGTAGATCTCGATACCGAGATGGCGAATTTGATGGCGCTGCAGAACGCTTACTCCGCCAACGCCCGTGTGATGTCCACCGTCAACTCCATGTATCAGTCACTGTTGCAGGCATTCTGAGGTTCTTATGACAATCAATGGCGTTAGCGGCCGCACTTCCTATCTCAGTGCTGGGCTCATCAACATCAAGAACCAGCTCGATCTCCTGACGCAGCAACTCGCGTCCGGAAAGAAATCGACCACCTATGCAGGCCTTGGCCTTAATGCGGCGACGGCGACAGGGTTGCGCGCACAGCTCGCGACCCTCTCAAGCTATGCAGACACGGACACTTTGCTGAACACCCGCATCAATGTCGCGAATCTCTCTTTGCAAGGTATCAGCGATGCCGGAAGCGAAGTGAAGAAGGCGGCAACAGGTGCGACGCTCACGCTCGACAGCACCGGACAGACTCCCGGTCAGAAAACGGCGCAGGGGTCTTTCTCGCAACTGGTCGCATTGCTGAACACAACCGCCGCCGGCCGCTATCTGTTTTCGGGACGTGCTACTGACACGCCTTCGACCGAGCCCGCTGACGTCATCATGAATGGCCGCGGCGCGCAGGTCGGTCTGAAGCAGATGATCTACGAGCGCGGCATAGCTGACGGCACCAGCGGTCTCGGCCGGCTGACGATTACGTCACCCACGACGACGTCGGTTACGATCGGTGAGGATGCCGCGGGTTCGCCGTTCGGCCTCAAGCTGGATTCGATCAGCACGAATCTGACCGGCGCGACGGTCACGCCTCCGGCGCCAGGAACGCCTCCGGCGGGGCAAGAAATGTCGATCGATCTTGGCGCGACCAATCCGAACGAGGGCGAGAAGGTGACGTTCACCTTCAAGCTGCCGGATGGGACAAGCGAGCGGATCGAACTCACCGCCACGAATACCAATCCTCCACCGGAAGGAAGCTTCCTGATTGGCGCGGACACCACCGCGACCGCCACCAATCTGAAAGGTGCGGTTAATACGGCGGTCGGCAAGCTCGCGAACACAGCGCTGGTTGCCGCCTCGGCCATGACGGCATCGAACAACTTCTTCAGTTCGAATCCGCCGCAGCGTGTCGACACCACAACCAATCCTCCGGTCGCGTTACGCAACGGCACGCCTGCCGATACCGTGTTCTGGTACACCGGCGAAATGGCAACGGGGCCGAACGACTCGGCGCGCGGCACCGCCGTGATCGGCATCGACTCGTCGATCTCGGTTCAGTACGGCGCGCGCGCGAACGAAGATGCGTTCGTGACGCAACTGAAGAACGTCGCGGTTTACGCTGCGGTGACGACGGATGCGAACAACCCGAACGCCAACGATCAATTGACGTCGCTCAACTCGCGCATCATTACGAACCTGTCGGATCACCCGGGCCAGCAATCCATCGAGAACATCCAGTCGGATTTCGCGAATGCGCAGGTCGCGGTCAAGAATGCGAAAGATCGGCAGACCCAGATCGGAGCAACCGCGCAGTCGATGCTTGATTCCATCCAGGGCATCAACGACGACGAGGTCGCCGCCAAGATCATGGCGCTGCAGACGAGCCTGCAGGCATCCTATCAAACGACGTCAGCTCTTTATCAGATGAGCTTGCTCAAATTCCTGCCGCCTGCGTAGTAGTATTAGTAAGCGTTCAAACGAAAAGGGCTTCCTCACGGAAGCCCTTTTTTGGTTTTGGCGTTGTTTTTGGCTTGGATTCGCAGGTCGCGCGAAACGCGGCGTATCAGGCTGCGCGGTTTTCCGCCGCTTCCTTGAGCGCTGCAAGCGTCTGCTCTTCATAAGCGATCAGCTTGCGGGCTTCCTTCAGCGCCTTGTAGTAGTCGCCGCCAAGGATGTGATTGTTGATGTCCTGGATGATGTCGGCCGAGCCGGGCGACACGATGAGGATATCGCGCATCAGGTCGAAATAGACCGGATGGTGTTCTTGCGGATCGTCGGAAATGTACATGAGCTGCACCGCCAGATAGATCAGCTTGGCCGGGGTGTTGGCTGTTGCGGGTGTGAGAATGTCCTTTTCACGCAGGATCGGCAATTTATCACCTTCGATAAGTAGTTTTGCGCGCTGATCGGTATTCGTGATCACGCAAGACCCGACAATGATCTTTTCGTGCGGCTTGAGTTCGACTTTCAACGCCATCTCTGTCTCCCAGCGTGCGATTGGTTGCAGTGCTTCGACGCTTTCGGCGCGATCCTTCCCGAACATGGTTAACAGCGGGTAAACAAAATCGACCAGCGAAATGCAGACGATTCCGGATTTCGCAGCAATTTCAACGGTGTCGTGTGCTTTTGAATTGCTTTTATCCGAATAACTCGATGGTTCCCGTTTAGAGGTTCTTAGAGGGTTCCAGCCATTCTGCATCCCGACCGCTGATTGAATATCAGGGTCAAACTGTACAGTTGCGTTCACACCAGAAAGGTATGTTTCAATGTCAGGTATCGTTCTCTCCGCGTCGGTTCGTCAGAACCTGCTCTCGCTCCAGGGCACTGCAGATCTTCTCGCGACCACGCAGACCCGCCTTGCCACCGGCAACAAGGTCAACTCCGCTCTCGACAATCCGACGAACTACTTCACGGCGCAGTCCCTCAACTCGCGCGCTTCCGACATCAACAACCTTCTGGATGGTATCGGCAACGGCGTGCAGGTTCTGCAGGCTGCCAACCAAGGCATCACCTCGCTCCAGAAGCTGATCGACACCGCGAAGTCGATCGCCAACCAGGCTCTGCAGGCGACCGTTGGTTACTCGCAGAAGTCCTCGGTCACCAGCATCGCGATCAATGGCGCGACCGCTGACAACCTGCTCGGCACCGAAGGTGCTCCGGTCGATGCGACCTACGCGGGCGGCGCTGCTTCCGTGACCAATACTGCGGCCTACACCGACGCCAACGTGGTTTTTGGCGGCGTGCTCAATGTCGGCTCAGCTGGCGGTTTCGCGAACGCTTCGACCAAGCTGAGCGATCTGACCGACGGCGCTGGCGTTGCCAAGGCACCGGCTGCGGGCGACTCCTTCACCGTTAACGGCAAAACGATCACCTTCGGTGCGAACGGCGTGCCAACGCAGGACGCGAATGGCGACTGGGCCATCGGTCTTGATTCGACGATCGGCGATGTGCTTGCCACGATCGACAAGATCACCGGCAACAAAGGCACCGCGTCGTCGATCAACAGCGCCACCGGCGTGATCACGCTGCACAGTGGTACCGATGCTGATGTCACCCTGGCGGACGGCACCAACACCCCGCTTGCCTCGATCTTTGGCATGACGGCTGCTGAAATCACCACGGGCGTGAAGCGCGGTGGTGGCGTGCAGACGGCTGGAACGTTGGCTGGCGGCACCCTGCTAAGCACTCCGGCGGCAGGTGGCGGTGCGAACGGCGCTTTGAGCGTTGGCTTCCAGGCTGGCGACACGCTGCAGATCAACGGCACCGATGCTGCTCACACCCTGAAATTCGTGAGCGGTACGGCGAACGGCGCCAACGAGATCAGCATCAATGACACCGTTGATAACCTGCTCAAGAAGATCGACGGTCTGACCGGTGGCACGGGCTCCAAGGTGGTTGCAGCTGTTGCTGGCCCGCCTCCAGTGCCGGCCCACGTCGAGATCCACACGGGCACCGCTTCCGATCTCTCGATCACGAGCTCGAACCTCAAGGCGGCGCAGGCTCTTGGTCTCACCGGTACGGCGGTTGCTCCGACGAACCCCAACAGCACTCCGACCCCGACCCCGCAGGTGCTCGTCACCACCTTTGCTCGCGGCGCTGGTACGCCTCCCGCGCTCGAAGGCAAGACCCTGACCATCGCTGCCACCGCTGGTGGTTCGCCGCTGAACATCATCTTCGGTAAGGGCGGTTCCGGCGCAGGTCAGGTCAAGTCGCTGAACGACCTCAACAACGTTCTTGCAGCCAACAACCTGCAGGCTTCGTTGTCGACCGACGGCAAGCTGACCATCACCACGTCGAACGACTCGGCTTCGGCCAAGATCGGTGCGATCGGTGGCACGGCGGCGGCAGTCGGCGGCGTGTTTTCTGACGGCAAGAATCCGCTGAAGGCCAACGACCCGGTTCTCGATCCGGTTGCTCAGTCGACCCGTGCGAGCCTGGTGACGCAGTACAACAACGTCATCGACCAGATCCGCACGACGGCTCAGGACGCTTCGTTCAACGGCGTCAACCTGCTGGCGGGCGATCAGCTGATGATGACCTTCAACGAAACGGGCAAGTCCACGCTCAGCATCACTGGCGTGAACTTCAACCCAGCTGGTTTGGGTCTCGGCAGCCTCACGGTCGGAACTGACTTCGTCGACAACGACGCAACCAACAAGGTCCTGACCGCACTCGGCACCGCCAGCTCCTCGCTGCGTGCTCAAGGGTCGGCCCTCGGTTCGAACCTGTCGATCGTCCAGATCCGCCAGGACTTCAACAAGAACCTGATCAACGTGCTGCAGACCGGTGCATCGAGCCTGACGCTCGCTGACACCAACGAGGAAGCGGCGAACAGCCAGGCGCTGTCCACCCGCCAGTCGATCGCGGTGTCCGCGCTCGCTCTGGCCAACCAGTCGCAGCAGAGCGTTCTTCAGCTCCTGCGCTGATCTCTCGACAACACGTGGCGGAACAGGTGGCGGGGCTTCGGCTCCGCCACTTTTTTTGTTCCAAAAATTTCTTTGGCAATTTGGCGCCCAAGCGGGCGCCTTTTTCATTTCAAGGACTTAAGCGGGAATTAGGGGATCCTTAAGGATAAAATTTAAGCCCCGCTTAACCATAATTTAAATCCGGCCTTCTATACCGGGAGAGAAGACACCGCTCTCCAAGTGCCGAACTGGCAACCGGCAGCCGTCAATCAAGGAAGGTCAAAAATGTCCGATATCGTTCTCTCCGCATCGGTTCGCCAGAACCTGCTGTCGCTTCAGTCGACTGCGGAGCTTCTTGCAACCACGCAAACGCGTCTTGCCACCGGCAAGAAGGTGAACTCGGCACTCGATAACCCCACGAACTTCTTCACGGCGCAGTCCCTCGACTCCCGCGCCGGTGACATCAATGCGCTGCTCGACGGCGTCGGCAATGGCGTGCAGATCCTGCAGGCCGCGAATACCGGCATCACCTCGCTGCAGAAGCTCATCGACACCGCGAAGTCGGTCGCCAACCAGGCGCTTCAGACGCCAGTCGGCTATACCAAGAAGTCCTCGGTGACGAGCGTCGCGATCCCCGGCGCGACCGCCGACAATCTGCTTGGCTCGCCGGGGCCGGCGACCGACGCGACCTATGTGGGTGGCGCTGCCGACGTCACGAACACCGCCATCTTCACAACCGCCAATACGGCCCTTGGCGGCCCTCTGGTGACGGCCCCAGCTCCCGGTGTTAACGCAACCGGTGCGACCCTGATCTCGCAGCTAACGACCGGCGGCACCACAGCAAAGGTTCCAGCTCCGGGCGACTCCTTCACCGTCAACGGCAAAACGATCACCTTCGCCATCAACGGCGTGGCATCAGAGGACGCCAATGGCAACTGGGCCATCGGTGTTGATCAGACCCTTGATGATCTGCTGCATACGATCGACAAAATCACCGGCAACGACAACCCGGCCGATGCGTCGACGATGACGGGCGGCCAGCTCGATCTTCACACCGGCGTGAAGGCTGACATCACCCTCGCGGATGGCACCAACAGCCCGCTCGCCAACATTTTTGGCCTTTCGGCTGCTGCAATCACAACTGGTGTAAAGCGCGGCGGCGGTGCACCGACGCCTGGAACTCTTACGGGAGCAACCAAGCTGAGCGGCACGCCGGAAGGTGGTGATGCCGCTGGTGCGTTGACCGCCGGCTTCAAGGTCGGTGATACGATGAAGATCAACGGCACCGATGCAGCTCACACCCTGACCTTCGTGGAGGGGCCGGCGACCAGCGCCAATGAGATCAGCATCCATGACGATGTGGACACGCTACTTGCGAAGATCGACGGCTTGAGCGGTGGTTCCGGCTCCAAGGTGAACGCCTCTAATCAGGTGGAGATCCATACCGGCACCGGCTCCGATCTGAAGATCGTCACCTCGAACCTGGCCGCAGCCCAGGCCCTAGGTCTGAGCGGCGTACCGGCACCGGCAACTGGCGTACCCGGCCCAACCCCACCTCAGACGTGGGTCACCACCCAGGCTCGCACGCCTGGCGCACCTCCGCAGCTCGAAGGCAAGACCCTCACCATTGCCTCGACGGCAGGTGGTCCACCGCTCAATATCATCTTCGGCGCTGGCGGCAGCGGCGCGGGCCAGGTCAAGGACCTCTATGAACTCAACGCGGTTCTTGCCACCAACAATCTGCAGGCTTCGCTGTCGACCGACGGCAAGCTGACGATCACCACCAGCAACGACGCCGCGTCTTACACGATCGGCCAGGCTACCCCGGGCGGTACTCCTATCGCGTTCGGTGGCACAGCAGCTGCTCCAGGCGGCATTTTTAGTGGTGTGGTAGCGAACCAACCTCTTGCCGACCCGGATTCGCAGGCAACCCGTGCGAACTTTGTCGCGCAGTACAATAACATCATCGATCAGATCCGCACTACGGCGCAGGATGCATCGTTCAATGGTGTGAACCTGCTGCAGGGTGATCAGCTCAAGCTGGTGTTCAACGAGACGGGCACGTCCTCGCTGAACGTCGTTGGCGTCGCGCTCGATCCTGCGGGTCTCGGCCTTGGCGCACTGACGGTCGGCACTGACTTCATCGACAACAAGTCGACCCAGAGCATCATTAAGTCGCTGCAGACGGCTAGCAGCTATCTGCGCTCGCAGGCATCGACGCTTGGTTCGAACCTCTCGATCGTGCAGCTTCGCCAGGACTTCTCGAAGAATCTGATCAACGTGCTGCAGACCGGTTCGTCGAACCTGACGATCGCCGACACCAACGAGGAAGCGGCGAACAGCCAGGCGCTTGCAACCCGTCAATCGATCGCGGTCTCGGCCCTCGCGCTCGCCAACCAGTCGCAGCAGAGCGTGCTGCAGCTGCTCCGATAATCGGACGGGCACGGATGATGACAACAGCGGCGGGGCCAAAAGCCCCGCCGCTTTTTCTTGAAGTAGAGCGTTTTCGAGCGGAGTGGGTACCTAGTGGTCCGATTTGAACGTTCGCATTATAACGTCGCGGCAAGCAGGGTGCGAACGTCAAATCTGCTCCACTCATTCGCGTGAAGGAAAACGCGTCAGAAGAAAAATTGAGTTCGCTTCTGATTCAATCAGAATCGAATATGCTCTAAATTTCGAGATTTTTCACCGAAGTGGTTTCGATTTGTAAGAAATGCTCGGCTGATTTTTTTATTTGATTTCAGCGTGCAATGCCTGATGCGCATACACAATGAACGACTGCATGCAGTCGTTTCGATTCAATTTGTGGTTCGTTGAACTATCATTGTCATGATCGGTTGATCAGACGCGCAACCTTCAAGAATGGAGCGAGCCGTGGCCCTTCGTGTTGAACTAAAACCTTTTGAACGGATCGTGATCGGCCAGAGCGTGATCACCAATTCGGATATGCGCACATCGTTTTTGATTGATGGCGATGAGCCCATCATGCGCGAGAAGGATATTCTCACCGCTGAAACTGCAAATACGCCGGCAAAGCGCATCTATTTGTGTGTGCAGCAGATGTATCTCGAGAATGATATTCCGAAGTATCAGGATCTTTATCTTGGATTTGTGAAAGATTTTCTGGAGGCTGTGCCGAGTTCTCGTCCTGACATCGAGGCCGCGAGTAACCACATTTTAAGCGGTGCTCTTTACAAAGCCCTAAGGACATCAGGAAACTGATGAAGCGTGAAGAAGCGTATTTGTTGAGGTGAGGAATGTCTAACGCCGCTCAGGCCTACGCGCGTACTGCTCAAACAACAGCATCTCCTCGAGAGATCGAAGCGCAGGCTTTGTTGAAGGCCGCTAACAAGCTGCAAGACATCATGAACAACGCCGGTCGCACGGATGATGACTTCGCGGAAGCGCTGTTGTTCAATCGCAAGCTCTGGTCGATTTTGCTCGGAGCGGTGACCAGTGATCAGAACCCGCAGACCGTTGAAATTCGCCAGAACATCGCCAACATCGGCACGTTCGTGATGACGCAGACGATGGAGCTGCAACTCAATCCGCAGCGCGAAAAATTGAAGTCGCTGATCGACATCAATTGCAACCTTGCTGCAGGCCTCTCCGGCCGCGCATAACGAGGTGAGCCCCCGCAATGTCCGATATCTACAGCATCCTCCAGTCGAACTATAACGCCGTCGGCACCGCGAACTATAATCGGATGCCGTATGTGCCGGTGGATCCCGCGCTGTATCAGGGAACGTGGCAGGGCGCTTACTCGGACAACACCAAGTTCACGATCCAGATCTCGAACGTCACCGGCTTCCGCGCCAAGGTGCGTTACCAGAGCGGTTCGACGATCTCGTATCAGGACGTGCTGATCAACAGCAATTCCTTCAAGTTCGGCACGTCAAAATTCACCCTGACCAAGGCGGGCCAGGCGCAGATCAAGACCGTGAATGAGACGAAGGGCACGCTGGAAACAGCTTACGCCAACCAGGACGTTCCGCCGGGAAGCAGGTGAGCTTCCCGGTCGTTTTAAGCCCTCAAATCGGTGTTCTTGTTGGCGTGGTCACGCTTGGCTTCGTCCTGCGCACGCAGATAGGCGCGGGTACGCAACCGGGCTTCATCAGGAAACTGATTGATGACGACGCCAGAGCGGCTGTCGACCGTCCGATAGACGATCTGCGCCGCGGCGCGGTCGATCACGATCTGGCGTGACAGGCGCTGATTTTCCGAGTCTGCATTGTTGCGGGACAGCAGAGCCGCGTCAGGCGCTGTGACGGCTTTGTCGGCAGGAAGCTGAGTCTGGACAGCCGCTTTCGCTGCAGCAGGTGCAGTATCGATAATTGGTGTCGGGACCGGTGCCCCCACCGGTTTGATATTAAAATCTGCACCCATTTCAGCCCTCCTGGCCTCCTTAGGATCAAGTCAAATTCCAATTCTCCAATGTCGTTAAATTACTGAAATCGCTTGAACGCACTGTTTAAGACGCGGCGATGACTTGATTCAAATGCAACGTAAAATGCACAACGCCGCGACCGAAGTCGCGGCGTTCACTGAATACCGGAAGTAGGCAAGGCTTAGAGCGAGCGGCTCACCGACAGCGGCATGACGCTGCGCGGATTGGGGGTCGCACGCTTTCCCGCCGCGGTGTAGCCGAAGGACAGGTTTCGCCGCTGCAACTCGCCATTCACGCCGCGGACGATGCCTTCTGAAACCGCGTGGGCCGTGGCGAGCACGGTCAGATTGACCTTTAGGGTGCTGCGGAAGACATCGTGATGACGATGCAATGACGACAGCAATTCAGGAGTCGCTCGCGCAAGATAATCCTCGTTGCTCTTGATCTTCGTGATGGCTTTCACGTAGCGCTGGGATAGTTCGCTTTTCTCCCCATCGAGGGCCATGGCATCCCGCACTTTTCCCGCGCGAACGAGCGCAGTCTCGCGTTCGACCACGTCCTGCAGCGTGCTCATCACTTCCAGGAGATCGTCTTCAAGCTGCCGCGCTTCCATCATTGTCGATACTGCTCGCTCGGGAAGCGGGGCGTGTTGTGCGGTCGTCATGTCTTATGTCTCCTGAACTCAACTATTACGGTTGGCTTGCTGGATGATGAGAGTGCGATAAACGTCGTTGGAAATTCCGACACCGCCGGCCTTGGCGAACGATTTGGAGTATTGCTCGGTCATCATCGAGCGCCAAACGCCGGTGCCGGGCGTGTCTCCAAACGGACCATCGCCTTTAATGCCGCTGGTCATCTGCGAGAACATCGAGTTCAGAAACACAGCTTCGAAGTCCTGGGCTTTCTCCTTGATCGTCTGCTGTTTCTGTGGAGACACTTTCGTGAGTGCCTGGGTCAGCTGAAGATCGGGATGACCATTGAAGTAGGTCAGCGGCGGCTGTTTCTTGTTGGCAATGTTCATCATCACATCACCTCGATGTCAGCCTGGATCGCGCCGGCGGCCTTGATCGCCTGCAATATGCCGATCAAGTCGCGCGGGCCTATGCCGAGGCCGTTGAGACCATCGACGAGTTGCTGCAGCGAGACGCCACTCTTGACGAGCGCGAGTTTCTTTCCGTCTTCCTGCACGCCAACGCTGGTGCGCGGCGTGATGACGGTTCGTCCGTTTGAGAAAGGCGCGGGCTGGCTGACGTCGGCGCTCTCCGAAATCGTTACGGTGAGATTGCCTTGCGCGACGGCGACCGTCGAGACGCGGACGTCACGTCCCATCACGATAATGCCCGAGCGTTCGTCGATGACGATCTTCGCAGTCAAATCAGGTTCGACCTGAAGCTGCTCGATCTCGGTCAGCAGCGCGACTGCGTTGCCTTTGAACTCCGCCGGAATGGTGAGCTGAACGGTGGAGGGATCGACCGGCTCCGCGCTCTTGGCACCGAGGAAATCATTAACCGCCGCGGCAATACGTTTTGCCGTGGTGAAGTCGCCGTTGCGCAGCGCCAGCCGAACGTTCGGCAGCCGATTGAGCGCAAACTCGATTTCGCGTTCGATGATCGCGCCATTCGCGATGCGGCCCACGGTCGGTACACCCTTGGTGACGCTGGCTGCCGCGCCTTCGGCGGCGAAACCGCCGATCGCCAGCGAACCTTGAGCCACTGCGTAGACGTTTCCGTCAGCGCCGAGCAGCGGCGTGACCAGAAGTGTGCCGCCCTGCAGGCTCTTGGCATCACCCAGTGCCGAGACAGTGACGTCCATCCGCGTGCCCTGGGTGCCGAATGCCGGCAGGTTGCCCGTTACCATGACGGCCGCGACGTTGCCGGTGCGGATGGTCGTGCCGCGAATGTTGACGCCCATGCGTTCCAACATCGCTTGCAGCGACTGCTTGGTGAAAGGAATGTTGTTGAGGGTGTCGCCGGTACCGTTCAAGCCAACGACCAGGCCGTAGCCGATCAGCTGGTTCTGGCGCACGCCTTCGATATTGGCGAGATCCTTGATCCGCGACGTTGCTCCAGCCGATACGGCTGAAACCATCAGCATGGCCACTGCCATGCAGGCTATTTGAAAGTTCCGAAACATCCTCTGCTCCCCGCTGAGGTCTTTGCGGCCCACGCCCCGTGCTCCCCACAGGGTTAGTCCGCAATGCTCTATGCGAGAGCCATGCCAGGTCACTCCATGCCCGTAATTTATTGAATTTATTTTGGAAAAAGTCCGCTCGGCGGATTTTTTGGGGCAGGGGCGGCGGGCGAAGTTGCCGTATCCCGGCATATATTGCCGGGTCGTTTACCGACTATTAACCATAACCGGCGAACCTGCTCGCCGGGATCACCGGTGCGGTGATGGAATGGCGCGGCGGTTGTGGCAACCGATTGCCTCGCGGGGCGAGCACGATGCGAATTTATGGACCGAGTGGCACAAGCCAGACGACGCCGAAAGCAAACGTGCGGCGTTCAACCTCGTCCGGGTTTTCCATCGAAGATACCAGCGTGCCGGTGGAGACACGGCCGGCCGCGGCCCCCAGAACCGCAGGTGGAATCGAGGCTCTGCTGGCGATGCAGGGCTTCGACGATCCGAGTGAGCGTCGGAAGCGGTCGGTCCAGCGGGGCCGGAATGCGCTCGATGTCCTGGATGACTTGAAGATTGGTCTGCTGACTGGGGCGCTCGATTCGGCGATGGTCGGCAGGCTCCGGATGGCCGCCGCCGAGCTGAAATCGACCTCGGGCGACCCGCGCCTGGATCAGGTTCTGTCCGAAATCGAACTTAGAGTTGAGGTCGAATTGGCTAAGGCAGGCCAAGTAAGGCCTGTAAATACTGCGTTTTAATTGGAAAGGCAGGTCAGTTCCGCCGGCAAATGGAACCAGCCTTGGGTATTGGGTGCCGGCCCCTGTTCTCGATATTGTTTGTCACAAGGCGCCGCTATATAAGCCTCCGCGCGGACAGGGTTATTTCCGTCCGTTAGCACGTCGAGATGGACCCGCCCTTGGAAAAGTTGAAGAACTACAAGCCTTCCGAGAAAGAGCCCTTCATGAACGAGCGGCAGCGGGAGTATTTCCGCCGCAAGCTACTCGACTGGAAGGATGAGATCCTCCGCGAGTCGAAGACAACGCTCCAGCAGCTCCAGGAAGAAAACGTTAATCATCCTGACCTGGCTGATCGCGCTTCGTCGGAAACCGATCGCGCCATCGAGCTTCGCGCCCGCGACCGTCAGCGAAAGCTCATTTCCAAGATCGATGCCGCGCTCCAGCGCATCGAGGACAATACCTACGGGTATTGCGAGGAAACCGGCGAGCCGATTTCGTTGAAGCGGCTCGAAGCACGTCCCATCGCCACGCTCTCAGTTGAGGCGCAGGAACGGCACGAGAAGCGTGAGAAGGTCTATCGGGACGAGTAGTGCCGGGTTGTTCGCGACCGGTTATCTCTTCTCTCGGTAGGTCACTGAACCGGTGACACCCTAACAGTGTGTCGGTGGAGCTCCGCCTGACTAAGACTGTGCGTAGCCAGGTCTAGCGAGCGACTCAGTTTGGACGCGGCAGGGTCGGCCTTTGACCTGCTTCTGATCGAAGCTGCGTCGTCCTTACTGTCGCAATTTCCGAAATCGAAACAGGCCGTCGTGGGGCTAGTCTGAAACGATCACGACCTCCGTCAGGGGAGCTAACGGAGGCCGCGTCGTAGACATCGCGCTGCGCCTAGGTTCACCGCGCGATGTGGGAGCTCGGATGAAGACGGTGGGAGCCGTCTTCAAAAGAGGTTGGGTTAGAACGGCAGCAGGATGTCGAAAGCCTGTTGGCCGTAGCGGGCCTGTTGCACGTCTGTGATCTGACCGCGGCCGCCATAAGCGATGCGTGCCTGCGCGATCTTGCTGGAATCGATGGTGTTGTCGCTCTGGATGTCTTCCGGTCGCACGATGCCGGCGACAATCAGCTCGCGGATTTCGTAGTTGACGCGAATTTCCTGCTTGCCTTCGACAACCAGGTTGCCGTTAGGTAGCAACTGGGTCACCACTGCAGCGACGTTGGTTTGCAGGGCTTCCTGGCGGTTCACCGATCCCTTGCCATCGCTGGACGACGTGGAGTCCGCAGTGAGCATGCGTCCAGGAGGGATCGGCGCGTTGGTGAGCGGAATCTTATTGATGCCGAAAAAACTGGTGACGCCAGAGTCCTCCGAGTTCTTGCGGCTACGCTGCGTCTCGTTAGCGATGTTGGCCTTGTCAGTGATGTTGACGGTCACCGTCAGGATGTCGCCGATCTGGTGCGCACGCTGATCTTTGAAGAAGGCGCGTGAACCGTTTCGCCACAGCGAGTTTGGATTAAACGATGCCGGCTGCGGTGCGGGCATCGGCATCGACACCGGTTTGTAACCAGCCTGCGTGGTCGGATTGTCGATCGCCGACAGTTTCGGCTTATCGCCGATTGCGGCCAGCCGATCGAGCGACGAGCATCCGCTTGCGAGGGTGCCGAGAACCAGGAGGCTGCTGCCCAGAACGATGCGATTGAGCGTGTGCGACTTCAACATGACTTTTACTCAGCTTTCTGGGAGGTGGTGCCGCTTGCAGCTTGTTCGTTCGGAGTGAGCGACGCGGTCGTTGTGACGATACGAGGAGGGGCTGCAATCATCACAGCAACCTGACCTGGCCCAACGACGGTGCCCTGCACGATGCGTTTCGATTGCAGGTTGGTGACGTTGACGACGTCGCCTTGCGTGCCGCTGTCGACGGCCTTGCCGCGACCGGTGAGGTAAATTCCCGGTGCTTCATAGATGAGGGTGACGCTTTGATCGCGGGTCACCAGGTCTGGCTTGCCGATGTCGATTGCCTTAATGGCCTGTCCCGCGCGAATCTGCTTGCGCACCTGCATTCCGATCGCACGTTCTCGTGCCGCGAGGTCAGTCCCCACTTCAGCCTTCGGACGACGTTCGATGACCAGGTCGGATGCCTTGAGAATGTCATTGCGATCGACGCTGCGCGTCAGGATCGTTGCTTCCACGGTTTCGATAGCGGTGCCGGTGAAGCGCAATTTCGTCGGCGAGTAGGTGACCTCGTTGGGAATCTCAAAGGTAATGTCGAACCGGCCGTTGCGCGGATCGAAGCGAACGATCGAGGCGCGCATGTCACCGGTATTCGACGCATCGAGCTGGAGCTCGCGCAGATCGCGATCGAACGTGATTGACAGATTTTCTGCATCGCCGAGTCCGTTGCGGTGTTCGAGAGCTTGCGCAACTCGTTGTTCGATGTCCTTTGAGGATACCGTGCGCGAGGATCGGGTCACCGAGACTTCGCGAATGTTACGTGTATCGACACCGATGACCTGGTGAGCACTAAGCGCTGAGAGGATCCGCGAAGCCGGCACTGATCCAGTTGTGCCGAGATCCGGTGCGCGGAAGATCGCGATTCGGGCGGCGCTTCCGGCGTTGTCGATTACGTCGCCGATTCGCACGATATCGCTGTTCACCGTGACGCTGGCGCGCAGAACCGGGCCTGGCATAGCGTCTTTTTCTGACTGGGCCAAAGCTGCTCCGGCTGTGGCGGCCAGAACGGCGGCTGTGAGGAGAAACGATCGCAACATCTTCATCTCCCTTTATCGGAACATGCCGGTGGTGGATTGCATCATCTGATCGGCAGCACTGATGACCTTGGCGTTCATTTCGTAGGCGCGCTGGGCGGCGATCAGGTCGGAGATTTCCGACACGACTTCGACGTTCGATGCTTCGAGATTGCCCTGCTGCATGTCGCCGAATCCGTCCGCGTTCGCGAGGCCATCCTGCGGTGGGCCTGATGCCGGCGTATCGACAAACAGGTTGTCACCGATCGATTGCAGGCCTGCCTTGTTGATGAAGCGTGTCAGGCCGATCTGGCCGACAATCGTCGGCGTCGTTGAGCCCGGCAATATGACCGAGACTTGGCCTTGCGGGTTGATGGTGAGCTGGGAAGCGTTCTGCGGAATCGTGATGGTCGGCTGCACAGGGTTGCCCTGTGCGTTTACAACGCGGCCGGTACCATCCGTCGTGAACGAGCCGTCACGCGTGTAGGTGTAAGTGCTATCCGGCATCTGGATCTTGAAGTAACCCTCGCCACGAATGGCGATGTCGAGGTCGCCACCTGTGGGGGTCTGGGTGCCCTGTGTCATCAGGCGTGGAGTGCCGACAGTCTTGACGCCGCCGCCGATGTCGATGCCCACGGGCAGAACGGTGCCCTGATCCGAAGCCTGCGCGCCGACGCGTTGAACGTGCTCATAGAGCAGGTCCTGAAACTGCGCACGCTGCTTCTTGTAGCCGGTGGTGCGGACGTTGGCGATGTTGTTGGAAATGACCTGAACGTTGAGTTCCTGGGCGGCCATACCGGTTGCTGCAGTGTAAAGAGCGCGCATTTTTCATTCTCCTCAAGCCGGTACGTCGGCGAGTGATTGGATTGCATTCTTGCGAAGGTCGCTTTGCTGTTGCATCAGCGCCGAGATCTTTTCGTAGGTCCGGGAGACCATCATCAGGCGGCTCATTTCGGCGACCGCATTGACGTTAGATTTCTCGATGAAGCCTTGATTGACTCGTGAGGCGATATCGGGCTGGGCCGTCGTTCCGGCGGGAGCCGAAAAGAGGTTTGAGCCTTCCTTTTGCAGTCTCAGTGGATTGTCGAATTTCACCATCCTCAGCTTGCCGCGGATGGAATCGAACTGGGTCACGATGCCTTCTTTAACGGTCACGGTACCGTCGGCGGTGATGACGATGTCTTTATCGGTCGGCTGGAAGACGATCGGCCCGTTGGTGCCGAGAACGAGGTTTCCGCCGGCGGTGACGAGCTGCCCCTGTGAGTTGATCTGGAAGGAGCCGTCGCGGGTGTAGCGTTCGCCGCCAGGGGTCTGAACGGCAAAGAAGCCTTTGCCATCGATCGACACGTCGAGGGGATTGCTGGTCCTCTCGGACGGTCCTTGCATGAAATCATGATACGTCGCGCGATCCTGCACGAAGCTGACGCGCCGGTCGGCGAGAGCGAAATTGTCCTCATGCGCGCCCGAGGTCAGATATTCCTCGAACAGCGTCTTTTCGGCCTTGAAGCCGTTCGTGTTGACGTTCGCGACATTGTTCGCGACTACGTCCATTTGACGCTCAAGCGCCACCTGTCGCGACAACGCGACGAGGAGGGTATTCTCCATCGATCTGTCTCCCCTGGTGAACCGCGCCGGCCTCTCCCAAGGCATGACGCGGATCGTGTGAACCGGAGAGGCTCTCCCAAGCCGCCGGTTCGCCATCCAGTAATGCGAGAGGCGTGCCAACTCAGAAACTGATTTGGTTACAGTGGGTTGGGCGTTTTGGGGGACTGAGACAGGGCGGCAATAAACGTCTTGTTGACCATATTGTCCCGGCAAAATTTTCCCACTCCGGGAACAAAAGAAAGATTTCGTTAACCATTGCGCCACTACGGTGTCGGCACAGAGGCGCTTGGAAGCGCCGGCGGCCTTCGTATCGCGTCACTCAAGCCAGTTCGGCAGCATTCAAGCCAATTCCCACAGTGGGCGGGGCTATGGCAGACGGCGATCAGAACGAAGAGGCGGGTGGCGCTGAAGGCGCGGCTGCTCCGAAAAGCAAACGCAAGCTCATTATAATTGGAGCTGCTGTGGTCCTCGTGCTGGCGCTCGGAGGAGGCGGCTTCTTCTTCCTCCATGGACACGGAGACAAGGAAAAGCACGCAGAGGCAGAGGCTCCAAAGCCGCCTGTATTCGTCGATGTGCCCGAAGTGCTGGTCAACCTGTCGGGCTTGCCTGGTGAGCGCGTCCAATATCTCAAAGTGAAGGTCGTCCTTGAAGTCAAGGATCAGCCGATGGTCGCACAGATCCAGCCAACGATGCCGCGCGTCATGGATCTGTTTCAGACCTATATGCGCGAGCTGCGTGTCACAGACCTCAACGGCTCGATGGGTTTATTTCGCCTCAAGGAAGAGCTGACGCGGCGTGTCAACGCTGCGATTTCGCCCCACCAGGTGAACGCTGTGCTGTTCAAGGAAATCGTCGTTCAGTGACGGGACGGAAGTTAAGCTATGACGCCGGATAATGACGTCGATCAGGATGCGCTAGCCGCCGAGTGGGAAGGTGCGCTGGACTCTGAAGATCCAACCGAGGCTGCTGCCGAAGCTGCTGCCAATGAACTTACCGAGACTATGGCCGAGCAATGGGCGGCGATGGTTGGCGAAAGCGATAGTCTGCTCGGGCCGGGTAAGTCGGGTGGTGAGCGTGTTCTGTCGCAGGAAGAAATCGACAATCTGCTCGGTTTCAGCGACGGCGAAGTCAATCTCGACGAGAATTCCGGCATTCGCGCCATCATCGATTCCGCGATGGTGTCGTATGAGCGTCTGCCGATGCTCGAAATCGTCTTTGATCGTCTAGTGCGATTGATGACGACCAGTCTGCGCAACTTTACGTCCGATAACGTCGAAGTGTCGCTCGACCGCATCACGTCGGTGCGTTTCGGCGATTACCTCAACTCTATTCCGCTGCCTTGCGTCCTTTCGGTCTTCAAAGCCGAGGAGTGGGAAAATTTCGGGCTCTTCACTGTTGATTCAAGTCTGATCTATTCGATCATTGACGTGCTACTTGGTGGCCGCCGCGGACAGGCTTCACTACGTATTGAAGGCCGGCCTTACACCACGATCGAGACCAATCTCGTCAAGCGCCTCGTCGAGGTCGTGCTGGCGGATGCCGAACAGGCCTTTAGGCCGCTGTCTCCCGTCACGTTCACGATCGACCGGCTCGAGACAAATCCACGCTTTGCCGCCATCAGTCGCCCAGCGAACGCCGCTATTCTCGTGCGCCTGCGCATCGACATGGAAGACCGCGGCGGCAATATCGAACTACTGCTGCCATATGCGACCATCGAGCCGATCCGCAACGTTTTGTTGCAGATGTTCATGGGCGAAAAATTTGGTCGTGATCCGATTTGGGAAGGCCATTTGGCGACCGAGATCGCAAAGGCGGAAATCGCCGTCGATGCGGTCCTCTATGAATCCAATATTCCGCTCAAACAACTGATGACGCTGCAAGTCGGCGACACGCTGCCGCTTGACATGCGCCCGGACGCGCTCGTGTCGGTCCGGTGCGGTGATGTGATCCTCAGTGAGGGGCGAATGGGTCGGGTCGGCGATCGTGTCGCTATCCGCGTCACCAAGCCGCTACGCAAACCGAATACATCGTTCGCGATGTTTGAAAAGGCTGACGAGCAAACGAAGATGATGGAGGCACAGTGAGTCATACATTCGCATTGGTGATCGAGAGTCTGGTAGCGATTTTGCTGCTGATCACGATCGGATACTGCACTCTGCTGAACCGCCGCCTGACTTTGCTCAAGGCCGATGAGCAGTCCTTGCGTGGTACGATTGCAGAATTGGTCACGGCGACTGAGATCGCAGAACGTGCGATTCAGGGGCTGAAGCTCACGGTTCGTGAATGCGATCAGAATCTCAGCGGCCAGCTTCAGAGTGGCGCGGAGCTTTCTGAGAAATTGGCCAAGCAACTCTCGACTGGCAACGACATCGTGGCTCGGCTTACAAAAGTTGCGCTTGCCGCGAAGCCGATCATGTCAGACGCGCCTCGCGCTTCGAGCGAAGCTGCGACTGCGGCATCCAAGACAACCGCGCCTAAGGGATCGCATGCCAAAGAACTGCTCGCTGCAGCCCAGGCATTCTCTGAACGGCGGAAGGCTGCTGGTCTCGCTGCATGAAACGTCTCGCTCGCGATATCCGCATTATTCCGGTCCTGATGGTTGCGGTCGGTTGTCTGGCCATGCTGAAGGTCTCTGGCCTGCTGCTGGACGGCGGATACATTCTCAATGACGACGGCGGAGTGCCGCCGAAGAAATCGTGGGCGCAGGAGACTTTCAATTTTCCGGCGCCCGGCAGGCAATCCGATCCGCCGGACATTACTGGTTCTGTTGAAGCCAAGAAAAAGGAAGAGAAGCCTGCAGCGGCAGCGCCCGAAGCGCGCTCGCCGGACGAAACGGTGGTCTATCCGGATCCCAAAGGTCAGATCCCGGCATCGGAGCGCGCTGTTCTCGAGAGCCTGCAGTCACGACGGCAGGAAATCGAGGCGAGAGCGCGTGAGATCGATATTCGTGAAAGTCTGATCAAGTCGGCCGAGAAGCGCGTTGAAGGGCGTCTTGAGGAAGTGAAGGCGACCGAAGCCCGGATATCCGCAGTTGGCCAGCAGAAGAATGAGGCTGACGCCGCGCGCTTCAAGGGCATCATCACCATGTACGAGGGGATGAAGCCGAAGGATGCGGCCAAAGTGTTCGATCGTTTGGAGCTTCCAGTGTTGTTCGAGATTGCTTCGCAGATCGCGCCACGAAAGATGGCCGACATCATGGGACAGATGCAGCCAGAAGCGGCTGAAAGGTTGACGGTCGAGCTGGCTCGTCGCGCAAGTGGAAGCCTCTCGTCGTCGCCGAACGATCTGCCCAAGATTGATGGCAAGCCGTCCCAACCGGCTCGCAATTGAAGCAGGTGATTAACAAGGCCTTAATCGGCGGATTCTAGATTTGGGTAGATGGCGAGAGCGGCAACCGTTCGAGCGGGCATCGCACCTGAATTGGCAAACGAGACGCGGCAGAAAGAGCTGGAATGTCCTGCAAGGTTGCTCGCACCACCCAAGCGATCCGTACGGTTGGATCGAAAGTCCGTTTACTTGCGGGCACGGTCCGGCGTGGGCTCCAATTGCCATTCGCGGCGGTTGGTTTTGCGCTGGCGTTCAGCGGCCTGATTGCTGGACATGCCGTTGCCGAGCAACAACCGGTGAAAGGCGAAGCAACTTTGATCGGCGCAAATGGATTTGCGCGTCTGGTTCTGAAGTTCAAGGAAGCCGTGACGAGCGATGCTGTCGTTGCCGGATCGGTCCTGATCGTCCGCTTCGAGAAACCGGTTGATATTCCTGTCGATGCACTGCCCGATACACTGCCGACCTATATCGGAATGGTTCGTCGCGATCCTGACGGCACGGCTATTCGCCTGGCGCTGACCCAGAATGTCAAAGTCAACCTGATGATGGCGGGCGAGCGTGTCTTCATCGACCTCCTCCCCGAAAAGTGGACCGGTGCCCCGCCGCCTTTGCCGGCCGAAGTTGTGAAAGAGTTGTCCGAGCGGGCGATTGCTGCCGAACGCGCTTTGCGTCTGCAGAAACAGGCCGATGAAGCCAAGAAGCGTCCGCCGATACGCGTTCGCGCATCGGTGCAGCCGACCTTTACACGTCTTGTGTTCGAAATGCCCGATGGTGTCGCCGTTTCCTCGGCATTGAGCACCAACAAGTTCGTGCTGTCGTTCTCGTCTGCGCTGGTGTTTGACCTCGCGGACGCCAAGGTCGCAATGCCCGCGAACATCAGATCCATCGACCAAAAGATGGGAGATAATGTTTCGACGGTCGAGATTGCGCTCATTGGCGAAGTGGACGTTCGTGCATTCCGCGAAGAGAAGAGCTATATCGTCGACATAGGCTTCGAGGAAGCAAAGGCTCCAGGGCAAAGTCCGCGCTCGCAATTGCCGAACACTCCTGCTGCTCCGTCGGGCGAAAAGCCTGCGCAAAACAAGGCGAGTGCGATCGTTCCGCCCACATCGGAGCAAATCGCACGCGAGGCATCGCTTGAGAAAAAGCCCGAGATCGCTCCGCCCGAAACGAAGGTCTCGGAAGTGAAGCCGTCGGATGTGAAGGCATCCGAGGTCAAGGCGCCGGCAACCAACGTCGAGGCCAAGCAGGACGCTGCGTCAGACAAGTCCGAGACGAGGCCCGAAGCCAAGGTTGCGGAGAGGTCTGCGCCCGCGCCAAAAGCTGCGGAAAAGATCGTGGTTCCACCTTCAGCGGCTCTGCCAGCGGCAGAGCCGTCGTCCGCCTCTCAGCAAGCGAAGCCTGCGGCCCAAGCCGAGATGCCGGCGGCTGCCAACTTAGGCCCGAAGCTGGTGCCGGAGGTGAGGCGAACCAGTGATGACTTGCGCGTGACATTCAGCTTTGCCGGTCCGACGCCTGCTGCCGCGTTTCGACGTTCGGATTCGATCTGGCTTGTTTTTGATACCGACAAGGCAATCGATCCGACGCCCATTCAAAGCCAGGGGGGATCGCTCATTGCCGCAGCCGGTACGCTGGAGCTTCCGAAAGGGCGTGCGGTCCGGATTCGGCTGAACCGTCCGCAACTGGTGACGCTGAGTGGCGATGAAAAATCATGGACGTTGATGCTGGCCGACAAGGCTGAGCGGCCCTCGCAACCACTAACTGCCGCTCGTAACAGTGCGGACCCCAAGCATGCAAATGTGACTGTCGCGCTCGCCAAGCCAGGGCAGCTTCATCATATCAAGGACCCGGATGCGGGCGACGCGCTGACCGTGATGACGGCAGGCCTGCCGGTGCGCGGCTTTGTCAAGCGCCAGGATTTTGTGGAATTTTCGCTGCTCGAATCAATGCAGGGAGTCGTCATCCAGCAAAATGCGGATGATCTCACCGCAGATGTCGCGTCCAGCAAGTTGGTTCTGAGCCGTCCTGGCGGGTTGACCCTGTCTTCGGCGATGACAATGCCGGAACGCTCGATTGGAGCGGTGCGGCCTATATTCGATGCAGGCACGTGGCAGGAAAACCAGACTGCGGATTTCTTGTCGATGCGTAACAGCCTTATGGCCGCAGCTTCCCAGGCGACGGGCGACAAGCGCATGTCGGCGCACGTCGATCTTGCCCGGTTTTATCTTGCGCGCGGATTTTATCCCGAGGCCAAGGGCGTTCTCGATCTTATTCTCGGCGAGACCAAGGAAACTGAGGTCGATCCGTCTGCGTACATCATTCGCGCCGTGGCCACTACTCTTTCCGGCCATCCTGAACTCGCTCTGAAGGACCTCGCTAATCCCGCGATCGGTGCAAATTCCGATTCCCAGCTTTGGAAGGGGCTGGCCTACGCGGAGCAGGGCAAGTGGGTGGAGGCGCGAGAGAAATTCAAGAATGCCGAGTTCGCGATTACAGGGCTGCCGATTGATCTGCAACGGATCGTAACGATCGGGGCGTTTCGTGCCGCGCTCGAGGTCAAGGATTATCCCACAGCCGGTTTGCGCAGCAATGATCTCACCACTTTGGGGGCGGGGGCTGGGCAGGAGGGGGAGATTGCCCTTCTGCGGGGACGGCTTGCTGAAGCCCTCGGCCATGACAAGGATGCTCTGTCGGCCTATCAGGCGGCTATCGACTCCTCGAACCGGCCGGCCGCCGCGGAAGCAACTCTGTTGAACATCGCGCTTCGTCAAAAACGCAATATGCTCAACGACGACGATGCCATTCGTGAGCTGGAAACCGCATCGACGACCTGGCGCGGTGACTCGATCGAGGTGAAGAATCTCGGAATGCTGTCGCAGCTTTACGCGGTGAAGGAACGCTACAACGACGCATTCGCGGCCGGACGGGTCGCGACCAAATTGGAGCCGAACTCGGAAATTTCCCGCAAGGTGCAAGATCAAACGTCTGCTCTGTTTGATCAGCTCTACAACAGCCCCAAAGGCGACGCTCTGCCTCCAGTGGAGGCTCTGGCGATGTTTTACGAATATCGCGATCTCACGCCGATCGGACGGCGTGGTGATGAGTTGATCCGTCATCTCGCCGATCGCCTGGTTGCTGTCGATTTGCTCGATCAGGCCGGCGAACTGCTTCAATATCAGATCGATCATCGTCTCGAGGGCGCGGCGCGCGCACAGGTCGCTGCCCGTCTGGCGATGGTTTACCTGATGAATCGTAAGCCAGGACGAGCAATTGCAGCGCTACGCACGACCCGCATTGCCGATCTGGCCGGCGAATTGCGGCAACAACGGCTGTTGCTCGAAGCACGTGCCCAGAGTGATGTCGGCCGGCACGACCTCGCGCTCGACATTGTCTCGAACATCAGTGGCCGTGAAGCCGTGCGGCTACGATCGGACATTTACTGGGCGGCTCGCCGCTGGCGGGAATCCGCGGAGCAAATCGAATTGCTCTATGGCGATCGCTGGCGAGACTTCCAGCCTCTGACATCGCTCGAGAAGAGCGACGTCATCCGAGCGGCGATTGGTTACGCCCTTGCGGAAGACGCGGTTGGGCTTGCTCGCTTCCGCGAAAAATACAGCGCAAAGATGGAAGGAAGCGACCGCGCCATTTTCGATATTGCGTCGAAGCCCGCTGCCGCAAACAGTTCGGATTTCGCCAGAATCGCCAAGATGGCAGCAGCAATCGATACGCTCGATGGTTTCCTGCGCGAGATGAAGACGCGTTACCCGGATGCCGTTGCCCGCGCTAAGTTGCCGCCGGAAGTCAAGGCGGATCCCACTCCAACCGGGTCGTTGCCTGAAATCGTAGGGTTGAAACAGGTCAACGAAGCCCGGCGGTAAATCCTGCGCAGGGCGGAGGATTATCCGCCGCCGTAGCTTTGTACCAGGCTGCCGGCCACCAGGGACCAGCCATCCACCAGCACGAAAAAGATGAGCTTGAATGGCAGCGACACGACGACCGGTGGGAGCATCATCATGCCCATCGCCATCAGGACTGACGCGACCACAAGGTCGATAATCAGGAACGGCAGGAAAAGCAGAAACCCGATTTCAAAGGCCCGCTTGAGCTCCGAAATCATGAAAGCGGGGACCAGGATACGCAGCGACATATCATCAGGCGTCGCCGCCGGCGGCTCGCCGGACAGATCCATAAATAGCTTCAGGTCTTTTTCGCGGACGTTTTTCTGCATGAAGCCACGTAGCGGGATGACACCGCGCTCCATGGCCTGATCGACGGTGATCTCGTTCGCTACGAGTGGCTTGATACCGTCGTCGTAGGTTTTTTGCAGTACCGGACCCATCACGAATCCGGTCAGGAACATCGCCAAGGCGATGATCACCGAATTCGGCGGCGCCGTCGCGGTGCCGAGCGCCGTGCGCAGCAATGACAGCACCACCACGATGCGCGTGAACGACGTCATCATGATCAGGATCGACGGTGCGATCGAAAGCACCGTGAGCAGCGCGATCAATTGAATCGCACGCTCGGTGACGCCGCCGCTGCCGGCGCCGCCAAGATTGATGCTGATATCCTGCGCGACCGCGGGATCAATCAAGGATCCAACGGTGAGGATAAGGCTCAGAAAAAATAAAACTCTACGCGGTGTTTTCGCCGGCCTCACGCGGGAGGCTTCGGACGGCCGAGCAAACTTGCCATCTCGTCTTCAAGGTTTTCAAAGGGCGCCTTGGGCGCTGACTCTGCCGGAGCATCCGGTTGGGGGGAGGGGGACGAACTGTTGCGTGCACCGAGATCTCGTGACGGACGCGCTGGCGGCTCGGGAGCCACCGGCGGTGCGCCGACGCGATCGACCGGACTGACGGATGGTGCACGAGGCTCGCTTGTCTCGTGCCGCTGATCGCCGCCAGGGCGACGCAATGCGGCTTCGAGGCGCTGCGCCATCTCGGCGAGATTTTGATCCGCCGATGAAAGAGGAGATTCCGCGGGGCGCTGCGGAGCACGAGGCAGAGGCGGCGGCGCTTTCGGAGCGAGCTCCGCCGGACGCGGTCCACGAGGAATCATCGGCTCCATGCGCTCGCTTCGCGGTAGCGGGCGAGCGGGTGATTCATTTCGAAGCGTTGGCTCAGCTCGAAGCGTTGGCTCCGGGCGCACGATCGGCTCGGGCGTAAAATTCGGCATCGAATCGGCGTGCCGTTCAGCAACTGGCGCCGGACGGCGAACGTCATCGGCAAACGGCGCCCGCGCAGGCCGTTGCGGGATTTCGGGAATCGCCGGCTCGCGATGCTCAAAAGTATCTGCCCGTGTCGGCTCTGGCTCGGCCCAGCCGGGCTCCGGGGCAAGCCTGGGCGGTGAGGGTAATTCGGTGCCGGCGGGCGAACGCTGTGGCGCCTGATCGCGCTGCGGCATGCTCCGGACGATATTGAGCTCGACGACGACGTCGGTTGGTCCACCGATCATCAGGAGGTGTTCGACATTATCCCGGCGCACGAGCACGAGCCGCCGGCGTCCATCCACCGCGGCAGCATCAATGACCGCGAGTCGCGGCATTCGCCCGCGATTCGCATTTGTGCCCATCCCGCTTCCGCCGAATCGGCGGACCAGCCAGAACACCGCTCCGATCAGCGCGAGAACGATGACGAAGGCGATGAAAAACCAGAGCGTTTGCGGCATGTTACTGTCCCCGTCAAACAACACCTCTCTTCCTATGCCAGATTCGCGAGATGTGCGAAGGCTACCTGGAGAGCGTGTCGTCCGTTAATTTTTGCCGGCAACACCTGCCGCCCACAAATTATTAACTCATGAATCACCCGGGCCCAAAACACTTCCTGAACCCGCATTTTCAATAGCTTAACACGATCAAGGAGCCTTGGCTTCCGAAAATCGGTCAGCATGCACTTAACTATCTGTTAACCATAAGCGCGGCAAATTCTGCCCACCTGTGGAACCAGCCACAGGTGGAGAGCAGAGCCAATGCCGATCACAGATCTTCCCATGCTGTCCGCGCTGCGCACCAAGATGCAGTGGCATCAGGAGCGCCAGCGCGTTCTCGCGGAAAACGTCTCGCATTCCGATTCCCCTGGCTTCAAGCCACGTGATCTGGTCGAGCCGAAATTCGACGGTCTTGGCAATCCGCTCGGAGGGCACATGGCGTCGCTCGCCATGACGCGTACGAGCGCCAACCACATTCAGGCTTCAGGCGTCAGCGAAAACTTCGATTCAAGCAACCGTGGCGGGTACGCGACGAGGCCGGCCGGCAACGCGGTCAATCTTGAGGATGAGATGCTCAAGGCTTCAGCGAACCAGATGGACTACGCCGCGGTGACCTCTCTCTACAGCCGTAGCCTCGGTCTCATCAAGACGGCGATCGGCAGGCGCTAATTCGAGCGGCCATGCCAGAAAAGATGGAGGCGACTGATGAGTGATGGGAACGATTTTCTGAGATCGATGAATATCTCGACCTCGGGTTTGCGTGCTCAGGCCGGACGAATGCGCGTGATTTCGGAAAACATCGCCAACGCTGACTCGACCGCAAAGACCCCGGGGGGTGATCCCTATCGCCGCAAGGTGCCAACGTTTTCCTCGGAACTGGATCGCACGCTTGATGCACGCGTCATCAGCCTCGGAAGGATCAAGCCCGACAATTCCGCATTTCGCATTCGGCACGAGCCCGGCAATCCAGCGGCAGATGCCAACGGCAACGTGAAATACCCCAACGTTAATACGCTGGTGGAAATGACTGATATGCGTGAGGCTCAGCGCTCCTACGAAGCCAATCTCAATATCATTTCTGCCACGCGCCGGATGATCCAGCGCACACTCGATATTTTAAAAGCCTGAAGAGAAGGACTCTAGTCATGGCATCACCAACAGTTGCTGCAAATGCGTATGCAAATCTCGCGCGTATTCTCGACGCTTCAGCCGGTGTCGGAAAGCCTGCAGAGGCTGGTGGAGCCTCGGCGGCCAATCTTGCCCGCATCATGGAAGGCGGCCTCGGGCAAACCGTGCAGTCCAACGGTCCTTCGTTCGGCGCAGTGTTGAAGGATGCGATCGGCGGTGTGATGGATGCTGGACGGAAGTCGGATGCTCAAACCATCGCGATGGCGCAAGGTAAAGCCAATGTCATGGATGTAGTGACTGCTGTGGCGGAGACCGATGTTGCAGTGTCGACGCTGGTCTCGGTGCGTGATCGGGTAATCCAGTCCTACGAAGACATCATGAAGATGCCGATCTGATCTTCGGCGTCTCAGCGTGCTTGCGGACAGGGGAATGGCATGACAGGGCCTGAAGTTCTGGACGTCTCGCGCGACGCGATCTGGACAATCGTCAAGGTCTCGTCGCCACTGTTGGTTGTGGCTCTCGTTGTCGGTGTTGTGATCTCCCTGATCCAGGCATTGACGCAAATTCAGGAGCAGACGCTAGCTTTCGTACCGAAGATCCTTGCGATCTTCATTACGCTTGTGTTGGCGCTGCCGTTCATGGCCGATGCCATGAACGGTCAGATGTTGCGAATATCGTCGCGAATCATCGGCGGCTAGCGCATGGTCGGGGACCTCATGAACCGGCCCTGGGCACGTCTTCCATGCGTATCGACATTTCGATGCTTCCGGCCCTCGCGGCCGCCTTTATGCTCATTTTTGCCCGCATTGGCGCCATGGTGATGCTGCTTCCAGGCTTGGGAGAGGTCAATATTCCGGTCCGTCTGCGGCTTGGGATCGCGCTTGCGCTCACTCTTATTCTTCTGCCGCTTCATCGTTCCGACTATCACGTCAACATGACCACGATGGCACCTATGCTGGTGCTGCTTGTTCACGAGATCATCATCGGAGTCGTGCTCGGCGCTACGGCGCGCGTGACACTGTCGGCTTTGGCCGTGGCAGGTTCGGTGATCGCGCAGCAGCTCGGGCTCGGTTTCGTCACAACGGTTGATCCCACGCAGGGCCAGCAGGGCGCATTGATCGGCAACTTCCTCACTATCCTTGGCCTGACGTTGCTGTTCGCCACCGATATGCATCATCTCGTGATCGCTGCGCTGAGCGAGAGCTACAAGATATTTTCTCCGGGCGAGCTGATGCCAAGTGGCGATGTCGCGGCGCTGGCAACCCGCGCTTTTGCGACCGCTTTCAAGATCGGAGTCCAGCTCTCCGCGCCATTCATCGTGTTCGGCCTCGTTTTCAATCTGGGGCTGGGCGTGCTCGCTCGTCTGATGCCGCAGATGCAGGTTTTCTTCATCGGCGTGCCGCTTTCCATTCTGGGCGGCTTCCTGATGCTCGCGGCTGTCGTCGCAATCATGATGGGAACGTTCCTCGACTATTTTGGTGGGGTCATGCACGAGCTGATACCGAGGAGCTAAGGGCGGACCATGGCCGACGAGGATAAAGACTCCAAAACAGAAGACCCGACGCAAAAACGCCTCGACGAAGCGCTCGAACGTGGCGACGTTGCCAAAAGTCAGGAAGTCAACACCTGGTTCGTGATCGCCGGATCAACGTTGCTCCTCTCATCGTTTTCGGGATCGATCGGTGTTGGTATCGAGACCCCGATGCGAAACCTGATGATGAATGCTCATCAGATCCGCGTTGACGGGCCGGGCCTCCTTGCACTCGTCAACAGCATCGAATTTGCCTTGATTAGCGCCCTCGGCGTTCCGTTTCTACTGCTGATCATTGCTGGCATTGTCAGCAATCTGATTCAGCATCGGCTGGTGTTTTCGACCGAAGCACTGTCGCCGAAATTCAGCAAGATCTCTCCGATGGCCGGCGCCGCGCGAATGTTCGGCAAGCAGGCGCTCGCGAACTTTCTCAAGGGCCTGTTCAAGATCATCGTCGTGGGAATCGTCATGGTCATGGTGCTGTGGCCTGAGCGCCATCGCTTCGAGGCGATGGTCCGGTTCGATCCAGTGGCAATCCTGGATGTAACAAAGGCGCTCTCGGTGCATCTGATGGCGACGGTCGTCGCTATGCTCGCAGTGGTTGCGACGCTGGACTATCTGTTCCAATACCGGCAGTGGTTCGAGCGGCAGAAGATGTCGCTGCAGGAAATCAAGGAAGAATATAAGCAATCCGAAGGTGATCCGCACATCAAGGGGCGCATCAAGCAGATCCGCTTTGCGCGCGCGAAGAAGCGCATGATGGCGGCGGTGCCGACGGCCTCCGTGATCATCACTAACCCGACCCACTACGCGGTTGCGCTCAAATACGACCGCGGGATGCCGGCGCCGATTTGCGTGGCCAAGGGCGTAGACGCAATCGCTCTCAAGATCAGGGAGATCGCCACCGCGAACGACGTACCGATCGTGGAGAACGTGCCGTTGGCGCGCGCCCTGCACGCCACTGTTGAAGTCGATAGCGAGATTCCGGTGGAGCATTATCACGCGGTCGCGGAAGTCATCGGCTACGTGATGCGCCTCAAGCGTCAGGTCTCCGGCCTTGGCTGGTGATGTCGCGTACGGCAGAGGGAACGTCCATGATGCCGCTTGCGTCCTGATGCCCGATTCAGGCACTCAGGTTCGAGAAGGGCGTATTCAGAGCATGTTTCCGCGGGATAGAAATGAGTTTGTTGCAGGAAAATGCCTAGTGTCCCGTCTCCGAACAACCGACCCATTTGCGGCGCGCTCGCACGGTTATTCGGAGACGAAAGGACACTAGCAAAATCAAAATGCTAGTGGTCCGAGTCTAACATTCGCATCCCGTTTCGGCAGGCACCTCCTGCGAATGTTAGAATCAAAGGACCACTAGCCAAATATAAGTTTCTAGTGGAGTTTTGGATTTGACATTCGCCTGACTAACTCGCGGCCGGTTGGTAGCGAATGTCAAATCCGCTCCACTAGTGTGGCTTTGTCTCGCAATTGCCGATAAGAGGCTAGCCGCAAGAGAGGTCAGCAATTGCGAGACGCCACACTAGAACCGACAATTTTCGCGTATTCTGAACGTAAGACTGGTCACCGCTTTTGCGGGATACGCGCAGGCAGCATGCGATGACAACCGTTCCGGGCAACGATCCGCGTTCCTCTTTTGCTCCCGTGCTTGAACCGGCACGGCGAAGCGGCAGCATCTTCCTCGTACTGCTGGTCGCAGGGGCCGTGGTTGCGGCGGCGGTCGCATTCATGACCTTGGGCCGCTCGCAGGCCCAGCCCTATATTCTCGGCCTGCTGGCGTTGCTGGCAATGGTCGGGCTCTTTACGTTGTTCGCTTTCGCTGCGGGCATCGTCCGCTTCGCCGATCGCCATGCCGAGGATCCCATCACGCGTCCCATCGCTGATCACGCGTTCGATGGTCTGGCGGTGACTGACCCGCGTGGTCACGTGGTCTATGCCAACGCCACTTATCTTGCGCTTACGGGCGCATCGGGCGCCAGTGATGTGCGGCCCGTGGAACGCGTTTTCATCGGCAATCCGGACGTCTCCGAGGCTGTGTTTCGTTTGCTCAAGGCAGCGCGCGAAGGCAAGCGGCAGCAGGAAGAAGTCCGGGTCGCGGGAGCCGATAGTTCGCACGGCCGCTGGCTGCGCATGCGGGTGAGGCCGCTGGGAACAGACAAGCGTGAAGCAAAATTCGCGGTCTGGTCGATCGCCGATATCACCCGCGACCGCGAGCGGCAGGAGGATGTCTTTCAGGAACTGCAGCACGCCATCGAGTATCTCGACCACGCGCCCTGCGGCTTCTTTTCGGTGAATGCGGCGGGCGAGCTGGTTTACGTCAATGCGACGTTGGCGAACTGGCTGGATTACGATTTGGCCGAGATCGGTTCCGGCGGGCTGAAGATTGCCGATATCGTGTCGGGTGATGGAGCGTCCCTGCTGACGTCGATCACGCCGGAGCCGGGTGAGGTCAAGACAGAGGTCTTCGACATTGATCTGCGGATGCGCAGCGGCAAGACCATGCCAGTGCGACTTTATCACAAGCTCGCTTTCGGAGCCGATGGCACACCCGGTGCTTCGCGCACGCTTGTCATCAACCGGGCGCGTGACGATCATGGCGATCCACAGCGTGTGGCTGAAGTGCGTTTCATGCGCTTCTTCGACCATACGCCGATGGCCATTGCGACCGTTGACAAGGCCGGCAATATCGTGCGCGCCAACGCCCGCTTCGCCAAGCTGACGCAGAGCCTCTCGTCATCCGGTGCCGGCAACAAGTCCATCTTCGCGGTTGTGAGCGAGCGCGAACGCGGAGAGCTTGTCGTGGCCATCAATAAAGCGACCGACGGTCAGGGTGATATTCCGCCCGTCGAAGCGATGCTGGACAGCGCCAAGGAGCGCTGGGGCCAATTCTTCGTCACCTCGGTTGAACAGGATGCACGCGATGCGGAGGTCGCGATCGTCTACCTGCTGGAGACAACCGAGAAGCGGACACTGGAGGCGAACTTCGCGCAGTCGCAGAAGATGCAGGCGGTGGGGCAACTCGCCGGCGGCATCGCGCATGACTTCAACAACGTCCTATCCGCCATCATGATGGCGAACGACTTCTTGCTGAACGCACACAAGCCGACCGATCCGTCGTTCCAGGACATCATGCAGATCAAGCAGAACGCGACGCGCGCGGCGACGCTGGTTCGGCAACTGCTGGCGTTCTCGCGCCGTCAGACACTGCGTCCGCAAGTGCTCGACATGGGCGATGCACTGTCGGATCTGACCATGCTGCTGAAGCGGCTGATCGGCGAAAAGGTGAAGCTCGATTTTGTTCACGGCCGCGATCTGTGGCCGGTGAAGGTCGACGTCTCACAATTCGAGCAGGTCATCGTCAATCTGGCGGTGAATGCTCGCGACGCGATGCCGGACGGCGGCAAGCTGACGATCCGGACGGCGAACGTCTCAGCAAGCGATGCCGAGCGTTTGCAATACAAAGGAATGCCTGCGGCGGATTACGTCCAAATTGAGGTCAGCGATTCCGGCACCGGCATTCCGGCCGATATCCTTGACAAGATCTTCGAGCCGTTCTTCTCGACCAAGGAGGTGGGCAAGGGGACGGGTCTCGGCCTTTCAACAGTTTACGGAATCGTCAAGCAGACCGGTGGATTCGTTTATGTCGATTCCGTCGCCAATCAGGGAACGACGTTCCGCATTTTCCTGCCGCGACATTATCCTGAAGCAGAAAAAGTGCAGGAGGTTGCGGTCACAAACGGCGCGGAAGCCGAGGCTCCTGCTGCCAAGCCGCGCGCGCCGGATCTTACGGGACAAGGCGTCATCTTGCTTGTCGAGGACGAGGACGGCTTGCGTTCGTTGAACGCCCGCGGTCTTCGTTCGCGTGGCTACACGGTTATGGAAGCTGCGAACGGACTTGAAGCAATGGAGCTGATCGACCAGGAGCAGGGCGCCATCGATCTCGTCGTCTCCGACGTCGTGATGCCGGAAATGGATGGGCCGACCTTGCTGGTCGAGATGCGCAAGCGAAACCCGGATCTCAAGATCATCTTTGTTTCTGGCTATGCGGAAGATGCATTTGAAAAAAGCTTGCCCGAGAACCAGCAGTTCAATTTCCTGCCGAAACCCTTCACGTTGAGCCAACTTGTGGCGGCCGTGAAGGAAACCATGACAATTTCGTCATGATTGTTAACGGCGGTCCGCGACTGAGGGCCGCAGCCTTAATTGTGTCAATCCGCTTTCCTTTCGCCCGCCGATGCCCATGTTATGGCGTGTCCCCTGCCGGGGATGGAACGCCCTTTTGAGGGCTTTGAGGGAACGAATATGAATTTTTCGCAGCGCATGCGCGCCGTCAAAACCTTGGCCGTTGTTGCGGCTCTGGCGATGCCGTTGATGCTTGCCGTTTCGTCGTCTGTTGATGCCCGCCCGGGTGGCGGTGGGAGCATGGGATCACGTGGCTCGCGCACGTTTTCGGCGCCTCCGCCGACAGCGACGGCGCCTAACGTGGCGCAGCCGATGCAGCGCTCCATTACGCAGCCCGGCATGAAGGCTCCTGCCTCGACTCCGGCAGGCGGCGGCTTCTTTAATCGCCCTGGTCTGCTCGGTGGTCTCGCCGCGGGCTTCCTTGGCGCCGGCTTGCTCGGCATGCTGTTCGGTGGCGGATTGTTCGGCGGGCTTGGCAGCCTGTCGTCGATTTTCGGCCTGATCATTCAGATCGGTTTGATCTATCTGGTCGTGCGGTTGGCGATGTCGTGGTGGCAGCGCCGCAACGCTCCGGCGTATGCGAACGCTGCGCCTCCGCCCAATGCCGCCCCCGATCTCGGAGCGCAGACCAACGCGCGTAACGGATTTGGCTTCGGTCTTGGCTCCGGCAGCGCGCCGCTCGAAATCAAGCCGGACGACTATGACACGTTTGAACGTTTGCTCGGCGAAATTCAGGCGGCATGGTCGAACGAAGACGTCAACAAGCTGCACACGCTGGCAACGCCGGAGATGGTGTCGTATTTCACCGAAGACCTCGCGGCAAACAACCAGCGTGGTGTGGTCAACAAGGTCTCCAACGTGAAGCTCCTGCAGGGCGACCTCGCGGAAGCATGGCGTGAAGGCCAGAGCGAATATGCCACGGTGGCGTTGCGCTACTCGTTGGTGGACAAGACCATCGAGCGCGCCAGCGGCCGCATCGTTGAAGGCAGCGAAACGCCGGCCGAAGTGACGGATGTCTGGACCTTTGTGCGCCGTCCGGGCGGCGCATGGGAGCTTTCTGCCATCCAGGCGACCTAAGCTCATCCCACCAATCGAAATGATGGGAAGGCGTCGCGCTTGCGCGGCGCCTTTTCGTTTGGTCCGCTGGCGCGAACAAGATGCGATCTCGTGTGTTGACGTCGCAGCTTGCAACGGGACCCAAGGAGCTTTCATGCGGTATGAGCTTTACTATTGGCCGTCCATCCAAGGGCGCGGCGAATATGTCCGTCTGGCGCTGGAGGAGGCGGGCGCCGACTATGTTGACGTCGCACGCCGCAGCACCGGCAAAATGATGTCGCTGATGAATGGGCGCTCGCCGACACCGCCATTCGCTCCGCCGTTTCTCAAGGCCGGTAAGCTGGTCATCGGGCAGACCGCCAACATCCTGTTGTATCTGGGATCAAGGCACGGTCTTGCGCCCAAGACGGAGGCGGGCAAGCTGTGGGTGCATCAACTGCAATTGACCGTCGCCGATTTCGTCGCGGAGATTCATGATACTCACCATCCGCTCGGGCCGACGCTTTATTACGAGGACCAGCGGCCGGCCGCGAAGCGGCGCACCGATGAATTCTGGAGCGAGCGGGTTTCGAAATTTCTCGGCTATTTCGAGCAGCTTATCGCGCGGAGCAAGGGGCCTTACCTCAACGGTCGCAGGATTTGCTACGTGGATCTCTCAGTCTTTCAACTGATCGAGGGACTCCGCTACGCGTTTCCGAGCCGCATGAAGCGTTTCGAGGGCGAGGGCGAGGTGCCCCGCGTGCTTGAACTGCGCGACTGTGTGGCGGAGCGACCGAACATCAAGGCCTATCTCGCTAGCGATCGTCGCATTCCATTCAATGAAGATGGCATCTTCCGTCACTACAAGGCACTGGACCGCTAGTGGAGCGGATTTGACGTTCGCTATCCTGCTTGCCGCGTATTCGTGATGCGAACATTAGAATCGGACCACTACGATTGCGCTTCCACTGAACGTGAATTGAGGCTGTCTTGACTTTGATTGATCAAAGCGCTCGTTGGGCCGGATAATGCCGCCCTTGTTCGCCTGAAGGAGATTGTCATGAAGATCACGCCATCCGGCTCAGTGCCGACCCGCCGCGCGCCCGCGAGTTATTTCACCGGCACGGTCTGGCAGGATCCAGTGATTGAAGCACCACAGCCGGCGCGGCTGAACGCCGCGCGTGTGACGTTTGAGCCTGGTGCGCGCACGGCATGGCACACCCATCCGCTCGGACAGACGCTGTACGTGCTTGCAGGATGCGGCCGCATCCAGACGGAGGGCGGCCCGGTGCGTGAGATTCGCCCGGGCGATGTCGTGTGGATTCCACCAGGTGAGAAGCACTGGCATGGCGCGGCGCCGACCACGATGATGACCCACCTTGCGATGCAAGAGTCCGAGAACGGAAGCGCGGCCACCTGGCTCGAACAGGTGACCGATGCGCAATACAATGAACCTGTGAGCGGCTAGTGTCCCGAATCCAAAGTTCGCCGCACAATGCGGCGTGCTCCGTTGCGAACTTTGGATTCGAAAGGACACTCGCAATACATGGATTCTGGTGTGGTCCAGGTTCAGAAGTTCGCTGGAAGGACGCGCGGAAAGATGGAGCGAACTTCTGAACCACCACGCTAGGTCTCAGGCGTCGATCCGGATCAGCGCGAGCCCTGATTCTGGATCGTGCTGTTTCCGTAAGTGCGCGGGACTCTCAGTGATGATCGCCTCTAGGGTCGGACGTACGTGTGCCTCGCCGAGATGTCCCGCCATGGCTTGTCCGTCGCGTTTTCCGACCACAATGTGAAGATGGATAGCGGGCTTGCCGTCGGCCTCCGCGACGTCGCCGAGCAGGGAGGCGACTTCGACCTGCTCGCGTATCGGGATCTTCATGTAACCTTTCTTGTCCCAGTCGAAGTAGAGCAGCACGACATCGCTGAGCGCGCCAATAGCGCTGATTTGTGCCGCTGTAATCTTCTGTTGCGTGACGAATTGCTTGAGGCATGTCATGATCTCCTCACCGGTGGAGAGGATGACCGCGAAGGTCCGTTGGCCATCGGAATCGTGCAACAGCTTGGACTGCATTGGTTTTCTCCCTATAATGGGAGAACTGAATCGTGGCGGACGGGTTCCGATCGACCCCGCTTGCCGCATTGATGTCGCATTCGCCCTGTCTGGTCTGACGATCGCCCATAAATGCAGGAGGATCGATGCGTATCGTAACCCCCGCCATTTACGCCGCCCTGTTAGGGGCAGCGATCTACGGTGCCATTTCCCAGAACCCGCTTCCGAGCGCTGTTGCTTCGGGGTCTCCGGAAGGCATTACCAAGCTTGCCTATGCTGTCCCGACGGATGGCAAGACGCCAGTGCGCGTCGGCAAGCGTGAGACGTGCCGGCAGACGGTTGCTGCAAAGCACCTTAACAAGTCTCAGGCGCGGGATCAGATGCAGTTGTGCGTGGCGCGGGCGCGCGTTGACTGCCTGCAGCAGGCCATCGATCAGAAGCTCCGCGGTGCCGCTCGCCGGGTTTATGTCAAGAGCTGCGTCGCGGCCTAACCCTTCGTTTCGTACCATGAGGGGCATTCCCCACTTTGTCATGGCCGGGCTTGACCCGGCCATTTGCGTTTCCTCTTATGCTACCGACAAACAAGGAGAAACGCCGATGCCATCATTTACTTGGGACCATGTTCACTTGCGCAGCCCCGATCCGGAGGCAACGGCGAAGTGGTTCGAGCAAATGCTGGGCGCGGAAATCGTGCGTAGCCCCGGACGTATCGACCTCAAGCTTGGCGGCGCCGACGTGTTCATCGCGCCCGTGACTCCCGGCGACGGGGTCAACGCCGCGCCGGTGACGCCTTATCAGGGGCTCGATCACATCGGGCTGTCGGTCAAGGACATCGATGCGGTCGCGACTGAATTGAAGGGAAAGGGCGTCGAATTCACCAAAGAGCCGCACACCCTTCGCCCTGGAATCCGCATCTGCTTCATCCGCGGCCCACAGGGCGTTTCGGTGGAGTTGCTGGAGCGAGACAAGAAGTATCAATAAGAACTAGTGTGGTGGTCCAGAAGTTCGCCTGATTTTTCCCGCGAGTCCTTCCAGCAAACTTCTGAACCTGAACCACACTAGAATCATGGATTTACTAGTGTCCTCTCGAATCCAAAGTTCGCTACGGAGCGCGCTGCACGATGAGGCGAACTTTGGATTCGGGACACTAGGAGGATGCGGGGCGATCGCGCTAGCCATCCTTCTCACGGGCCATCGTGATCCGCACCCCGCTTTTGGCGACGGTGCAATAGATGTCGAGGCGGCGATAACGCGACGAGATGTTGTAGCCGCGAATGATATTGGTGCGCTTCACGCAGCGCTGCGCACCCTTCAGCGCATCGGGCTTTGGAATCGTGAACACTTGCGCGGCGGCCGCTGCGATGAAGTCATAGAACTCCGGTGCCGGCTTCCTTTTGTCGGTGGACGCGAATACGTCGTTGGTGCGATTGCGGCTTGAGCAGCCGAGTGACGCCTGCGTGACTGCCGGATGTTCAAGATAGATCACACCCGCAACTGTCTTACCGATTTTGAGGCCCGTGATTTGCGCAGCGAGCTGTTTGGCAAGGTCATCGCAGCGGTCGGCACGCGCAGGGCTGCTGCCCATAATGGCAACAGCCAGAAATGCGGCGATGACGAATGTCGAGGTTCTGAAAATCGATAGACGGAATGTCATGTGTCTTCCCCCTGGGCCATTGAAACCGGTGAGCGGTTTTTGCGCAAGGTTAGCCAATCCGGTTGATCTATTGCTTCTCGCTTATGGGAGGGAAGGGACTTCAGGATAACGCCACCGCGGCGAGGGCGATAAGGACGATGGAGAGGCCCAGCACCCCTGGCGCGGCGGGCTTACGCGAAGCGGAATTCATGGCCGTGATTCCGGTTTGGGCTGTCATTTCCGCGCCGGCTCATGCGTCCCCCCCCCCACGGTGCACAGCCGCCCTGCAAGCCCTTCGAACATCTTTCCTTTGTCGGAAAAGGCATTAGAACGGTTCAAAGACAGTCCCGGCGGTGCTGCTGTTTCAGCCTTAGTCGTTGAAAACAGGGCGCTTTCGGCCTCAACGCACGAGTATTCTCATGAACGCCCCCACTGCCATTCCGACGCCGAAAGCCGTTCCGCCCTATAAGCACACTCCGCTGTTTCCGCTCGGCCCCGACAAAACGCCTTATCGCAAGATTTCCAGCGACGGTGTCCGTGTCGAGAAGCTGCTTGGCAGGGACATGCTGGTGGTATCGCGCGAAGCATTGCGTGCCCTGTCGGAAGCCGCGTTCGGGGACATCAATCACTATCTGCGGCCGGGCCATCTCGCCCAGCTGCGTAAAATCCTCGATGACCCTGAGGCGAGTGACAACGATAAGTTCGTCGCTTTCGACTTCCTGAAGAATGCCAATATCGCGGCCGGCGGCATTCTGCCGATGTGCCAGGACACCGGCACCGCGATCATAATGGGCAAGAAGGGCGCCAACGTCATCACCGAAGGCGACGACGAAGCCGCCTTGAGCGAGGGCGCTCGCGATGCCTATCTGCGCCGTAATCTGCGTTACTCGCAGGTCGCCCCACTCTCCATGTTCGAGGAAAAGAACACCGCCAACAACATGCCCGCGCAGTGCGAGATCTACGCGGAAGGCGATGACGCCTACAAGTTCATGTTCATGGCGAAGGGCGGCGGTTCGGCCAACAAGAGCTTCCTGTTTCAGGGCACGCCGTCGCTGTTGACCAAAGATCGTCTGCACGCCTTTATCAAGGAGAAGGTGCTGACGCTCGGGACCGCGGCCTGTCCGCCTTATCACCTCGCCATTGTCATAGGCGGCACTTCGGCCGAGCTTTGCATGAAGACCGTCAAGCTGGCTTCCGCCCGTTATCTCGATGAACTCCCTACCCACGGCTCGCCGGACGGCAATGCTTTCCGCGATCTCGAGATGGAGCAGGAAATCCACAAGATGACCCAGTCCTTGGGCGTCGGGGCGCAATTCGGCGGAAAGTATTTCTGTCACGACGTGCGCGTGATCCGGCTGCCGCGCCACGGCGCGTCACTGCCGATTGGTCTCGGCGTCTCATGCGCGGCAGATCGTCAGGTTCTAGGCAAGATCACCAAGGACGGCGTGTACCTCGAGGAGCTGGAGCACAATCCGGCGAAGTATCTGCCCGAGGTTGAGAATGCGCTTGGCGGTGAGGTGGTGAAGATCGACCTCAACCAGCCGATGAAGGACATTCTTGCCACGCTAACCAAATATCCAACTAAGACGCGGCTATCGCTGACCGGCACCATGATCGTGGCGCGCGATGCGGCGCATGCCAAGCTGCGGGAGCGCTTGGAGAAAGGCGAGCCCCTGCCTGATTATTTCAAGAACCATCCGGTGTATTACGCAGGTCCCGCCAAGACGCCGGAAGGCTATGCGTCCGGTGCGTTCGGTCCGACAACGGCCGGCCGCATGGACTCGTTCGTCGATCAATTCCAGGCCGCAGGCGGCTCGATGGTCATGCTCGCGAAGGGCAACCGCTCGGCGCAGGTGCGTGATGCTTGTAAGAAGTATGGCGGGTTCTATCTCGGATCGATCGGTGGTTCGGCCGCGAACCTCGCCGAGCACTGCATCAAGAAGGTAGAGGTCGTGGAGTATCCTGAACTCGGCATGGAAGCGATCTGGCGTATCGAGGTGGAGAACTTCCCCGCCTTCATCATCATGGATGACAAGGGCAACGACTTCTTCAAGGAGTTGAACCTGGGTTGATGTCGATGGCGCCGTTTGCATAAGGCGCCGTGCAAGAGGCTGACCTCTCCCTGTCTTCGCAGGGAGGGGCGTGCGGTATGGTCTCTTGAGGGGGGCGATCCGGATGCAACGCTCAAAGCTGCTGACTGCGCTGGCGACCGGTATCACGCTGCTTGCTTGTAGCGTCGGATTGGCTGTTGCGGATTGCCGCGAAGATCATGTGGCCGCGGACCAGAATGTCCGCCGGACGCGGGCCGCGATTGAAAAGGTTATGAACGACACCGAGGCAGCCAAGTGTTCTGCATATCGCCGCCATATTGTTGCGCTGACCGAGCAGCGTGCAGTCATTGCGCGCTGCGACACAGGCCCTAATCGGGCCAAGAACGTCAGCGCCATCGATAGCCAGATTGCCGATTTCAGCCGCCGCGCAGAGGCGAGTTGCAAACGGTGAGCAGACACCGCGCGACACACGCGGCGTCTGAAAGCTGTCATTCCAAAGTTATGCCCGCGTCCCAGTGAACGGGAAGCTACCCATCGGGCCGATGCCCATGTCGCCGGACATGGCGTCGCCCTCGACCTTTCCCGTAAACGCCAGCGTCAGCGGCATCGGGCTGGTGATCGAAATCTTCCAAGCAACGTCGTTACCGTTGACCGTGCCGTCGAAGATCTCGCCCTCATTGCCTTCTGCCGCCTGGGTGCCGGTCAACGTGCCGCCGTTGCTTTTGAGCGAAAGCGTTGCGTCGCGGTCGCCCATCGGCGTGCTCATGGTGAGTTTCCAGTTTCCGTCAACCGACATTTGTTGTCCTCCTGTGCCCTTGCCCCATTTGGGCCGGCCCATGCCGATATAGCCGATTTCCTAGTGTGGTGGTTCAGAAGTTCGCTTCATTCTCTCGGCGAGTCCTTTAAGCGAACTTCTGAACCTAAACCACACTAGAATCATAGAGTTGCTAGTGTCCTTTCGAATCCGAAGTTCGCTACGAGGTGTGCTGCATTAGGGGGCGAACTTCCGATTCGGGACACTAGTCGCGGCATGAACTTTATCCGCAGCAATTTGTCTCGCTCGGTCCGATGATACGGAACCGGCAGGCAAGGCGGCTGTTTTGTCATCGGCCGGTCATGAAGGGGCATATCAATGGGTGAATTGACGCAGGAAATACCGTCGCAGGCGGTGCACTTATGCATCGACATGCAGCGGATATTTTCGCGTGAAGGACCATGGTATGCGCCGTGGATGGGGCGGGTTTTACCCAACGTCGTAGATCTGGTGGGGTGCGCGCCTGAGCGGACCGTCTTCACCCGCTTCATCACCCCGCAGCGTCCGTCGGATCTGCCCGGCACCTGGGCGACCTATTACAAGAAATGGCGAGAGGCCACGCGCGAGAGGCTCGATCCGAGGTTGCTGAATCTGCTGCCCGAACTTGAACGTTTCGCTCCGCCTGCAGGAGTGCTCGACAAGAGAGTCTACTCAGCCTTCGCAGATGGCCGGCTGCATTCTGAGCTGCGTGGCCGCGGGTGCGACACGCTGATCGTCAGCGGATCGGAAACGGATGTTTGCGTGCTGTCCTCGGTTCTGGCGGCCGTCGACTACGGATATCGCGTGATCATCGCGGAGGATGCGGTGTGCAGCTCATCGGATGAAGCCCACGATGCGTTGCTTTCGCTTTATCGGCGACGCTTCGATGTTCAGATTGAGATCTCCGACACGGATACGATCATCGATCGATGGCGTGTTTGACGGTTTTATGTATCAATCGCGAGGCGCATTCTCGGCCCTCCGAGGACTGGCTAAAGCTACGACAACTTCAGCCTCTTCGCTCAGGACTGGATAGACAACCTTCTGAAAGCTCACATCTAGGCCTGTGTCAGTCACGCATTATCTATGTAAGGCTCAGTCACGTTTACTGAATTTTAGAGCGCGCTCTCTAATTTAGGCGAAACGTTTGGTTTCTCGCTTTGTGTTGTTGATATGCGGAAAGAGCGACGACGAGTGCCTCGTGTCAATTTTGCGCGTGGGATCTCCGTCAAGATTTTGGCGATCGACGGCACTTGGCAGAGAGACTGCGAGATGCGCGACGTCTCCGACATCGGCGTGGCGCTGCAGTTTTCGGAGCATCTCGCAGCGTTTGGACTGAAAGAGTTCTTCCTGGTCCTGTCATCCGTGGGGAGCGCCCATCGCCGTTGCCAAATGATCTGGACGGAGAACGGCAGATTGGGTGCCGCCTTTATCGACAGCGACGGCGAACGAAAGCGATCCCCATTTTTGAAGACTGCCTGAATCGGTGGAAGTAAAGCTTCCTGTTAGCTGCAGTTCGTCGCCTGATTCGAGCACAGGCGCCGCCACCAACCGCGGACACCGTTGTGGCTTTCCACCAAGGCCCAGAATCCGCTGCATGCAAAAATCCTTTTCGGCCCGCCGTCGACGCCGATCTCGCCGCCGGATTCGTTCAGCGCAGCCGTCCATTGGGCATCGGTGTGGGGAGCCTGATAGAGGCCGCCCTTGCGCGTGTTGCCATTTGCGAATTGCGCGCCGACCTTGTTGGCCGCGACCCATCCGCGCCCGGTGTAAGGCTTGGGATGATTGCGTGGATAGTTCTCGGCTTCGTAGTCCTGGCCCGGCGGCTCGGCGCCTTCGATCAGAAACCATCCCTCCCTGAAGCCAATAATGGCGAATTCCGTCTGCCAGCCACCTTCCGGTGCGTTGCTTTTCTTGAAGTTGTAGGGTGCAGCGTGCCGAGGATTTTTGCTTTCACGCTCGGTTCAGCGCGCACGTTCAAGCCCTTGGGATCCTTGTCCTCCGACCAGCCTCGAAGCTCGCATGGCATGGTGCCTGAGGGAAGAGATTTGGCTTTGGCGAGCAAGTCCCTATTCAAAGCGTCATAATCGACTTCGTCATGCGCTGAGGTAAGCTCGCGCGGGATTTCGTTGCCGGGTTTGGAATCCCGCCGCTGCAGTTCGCCGGACATCGCCGTAAGTTTGCCGTCCACGCGGCCAAGCTTCACAACCAGCACATGACCTGTATCGAACGTACTTGCGGGCGTTTTCGGATCGTCGGCCCCTTTGGGGTAGACCGCAATGTAACCCGTCAGCGCCTTGGCATCGGAGCCATCGGTGCTGGTATAGCGATAGCCGCTACCGCCCACATAACCATCAGGAATGAAACGGAGCGCGCTGTCATACCATTCCGGTTGAGCAGGCGCCGGAGCCGCGAGCTGTGCTGAGGCAGGGGGTGCAAAGAGTAAAAATATGAAAAAGCAAATGCTGCGGATCATCCCGCAGTCATAAGTTCTGCGGCATCGCTCGACAAGTCGCGTTGACCGGTGCGAATTGCTGGCTCGAGATCCAGTCTGCCGAGGTGGCAGGATCGTCGCCGGCAAAGGTCGTTCCGGTCAAAGTCAGAACCACAGCCAGGCTGGCCCAGGTCATTCCCCCACGGCTGCCGTATGCGGCCCAGCCGAGGACGAGCTGGGTGATCACGGTTGCGATCGCGGCAATGGCTGCGAGCAGGACGTCTCCAACCGCAATATAGGTGGCGAAGAAGACGACGGTGGATAGGAAGCTGACAAGCAGCCGGCGGAGGAAATAGAACATGGTGTCAGTCTCAGATCGGTTGTCTATGCGCCACTGATGCACTTTCAACTCTGAAGCAATTCGCCAATTCGGTTTTGTCCGGGCGATGTGCGACGGCCGCACGAACGTGCTTTGGGTACCATTGTGTGAAGTAGGTTGCGCTGTTGCGGGCAACAAAAGCCACTGCAGCGCATATCCAGAGCGGAATGCTCGGCAGATAAATTGTCATCAGATCAACTGTCAGCATCGTGACGAATGCTGCCGACCAGACCCAGGTCAGGATGTAGTTGACGCGAACAAATCGCGGCTGCTGCTGGGTCTCTGCATCAACTCGCTCGCGTGCATACTGCAAAGTGAACGGCAACCGGATTGCGATCGATCCCAGAGCGATCGCAAGCACGCTGCTATCGACGATGAGGCGCGCTGTGGTCGGACTCAGTTCGGTTGCAAGCAAGTGATAGCTGCAAAGCGCTACAAACAGGACGACTGCTCCTGCCGACAGCATCTTTATCGAACGCCCTTTGACAAGATCCCAGCCAAAGATGCCCAGCGCGACAACAGCCGAAGCCACAAGGCTGATCTTGACTGTCGTCAGCATCATCAGGGTGGCGAAGGTCGCGAACGGCGCAAGGATCAAAAACAGTGTCATCTCGGCGCTCCCCATCGGGAGAAATCTTGACGGTGTAAAGATGCATTTAGAGTGAACCAGGCGCTCCGTCAAGGAAAATCTTGACAGTGTAAAAATGCATCCCTACATTGCAGCTATGGCTGTTCAGGGCGCGACGAAGCGAGACAAGATTTCAAAGCCAGCGAAGGCGTCAGATAAGGCGTCTTCCGTGGTGGGAAAGGCCGTCTCTGGACGTAAAACAGCCGTAGCCGATCACAAATCCGCGCAGAAATCTGATCGCCAGCAGCCGTATCATCACGGCGATTTGCATGAAGCGCTGCTCAAGGCAGCCAAACGGGTTGCCGAGCGGGAAGGTATTAACGGCCTGACACTGCGTGCGGTGGCGCGCGAGGCTGGCGTATCCCATGCCGCGCCTGCCCATCATTTCGGCGACGTCGCCGGCTTGCTCAGCGAACTGGCGGCCATTGGCTTTAAGCGTTTCTCCGACGCCCTCGATGCGGGGGCGCAGGCCGCAGGATCCTCTCCAGATTCCCAGGCGGAAGGCAGGGCCAACGCCTATGTTGCGTTCGCCAGGGAAAATCCCTGCATGTTTCAGTTGATGTTCCGGGCCGAGCGCCTTGATCACAACAGGCCGGCTCTTCATCAGGCAAGGGAAAAAGCATTCGCGAAGCTGGCTGCGATTGTCAGCACCAGGCGTCACGAGGATATTTCGACGGACCATCTCACATTGGCGCAGGCTGCAGACATCGCACGCATCTGGTCTATGGTGCATGGGTTTGCCATGCTGCATCTGGACGGAAGGCTGCGTCACATTCTGAATGCTTTGCCGCCTGGAACGACCCAAGAGATGCTGCTGGCGGCGATGCTCAAATCGGATCGGCCAGCCGAGTAGTAAGCGAACCCTTCCGCATTCGTACGTTGCCGGGGCATGGCAAGGGAGCGGGCGTCGCCTTAGGGCAGCGCCAACTCGGTGGCGCGGCCGCTTGCGCCGAACGCTTTGACCCTGTCAGTCCCGCATTTGAAATCGCGCGCCAGGGTGTCGGCTGCTTGGCGAGCCAGATCGTTGACGGTGGTATCGGCTTTTACGTCGATATAGGCGACGTGGCATACCGCTCCAGGAGGCAGTCTCGTTACGACCAGCATCTGCTTGGCGATCGGGCGGCCGGTCTTGTCCTCGTCGGCAATGTCCGCAATGTGCCAGCGCTGGATCTCGCAAATGGTTTCCCTTTTCGGGTGAACGCCATTCGATCGTCGGCGTCGTCGAACTGAAGGGACCGAACCAGGCGCTTGCCATCATTTGCTGTCTCGCCTTTTGAAATCTTTCGGCAATCCTACTCAGCAGTCGATGTGTCTCTGCTGATGTTCTGGGCATCCTGCGCCGAAACTGTCCCCGACGGGGATGCACTGACGAGCTACGGAGTGCGTTGCACGATGGGGCGGAGTTTGGATTCGGGACACTAGTGCGATGACAGCCATCGTCATAAGCTCTACGGATTTGTGAGGCATGAATGGAACCCACTTCGGAGGGCCGTGTTGATGCTCATTGCTATAAATTGTCGTGTCTCACCTATAAATCGTTCGGTGCTTTGACGCGAAAAACATGACTCATATGCGGAATCGCTCTACAACGAAGCATAGTGTCCCCGTCAATAGTTCAGTGATCCATGCCCCAAATTTCCCCGAATAAGCCCTATCGTATTGGCCGCTCCAAGACAGGCCTTGGTCTTTTTGCGACGAAAAAGATCAAGAAGGGCACCAAGATTATCCGCTACATGGGGCCGCTGCTGGATTCGAAGAACGAAAAGCACGACGGCATCGACAACAAGTATTTGTTTGAAATCAACAATCGGTGGACCATTGATGGTTCCACTCGTAAGAACATCGCCCGCTACATCAACCACTCGTGCAGGCCGAATGCAGAGTCGGACGTCAATGTGCGAAAGCGCAAGGTCATCATTCGCGCTATCAAGACCATCGAGCCGGGTGAAGAGATCAACTACGATTATGGCACCGACTACTTCAAGATTTTCCTGAAGCCCATCGGCTGCAAATGCGATTCCTGCGAGAAAAAGCGCAAGAAGAAGCGTGCTGAAGAGCGCGCCGAAAAACTCCGATTGAAGCTCAAGGCTGAAAAGAAGGCCGAGAGGCTCGCGGAGAAGGCCAAGAATGCAAAGGGCAAAAAGGCCACGGCATCCAAGGCGAAGTCGAAGGCTGCCAAAGCCACGGTCAGTGTTGCCAGCGTGCATGCACGCGGCACCGGCAAGCCGACCAAGACCAAGGCCTCGCGTACCGGTCCGCTGACCACGCAACCATCAAAGACTTCGGCACGAGGACGCCGCCTCGCGCGCTGACTGAGCGCCGCGTTCGTGATTGGATCTCACGAACGCGACTTTCTTTTTTGGGGCTTTAGCTGATTGCGAAAGACGGGGTGCTCTTGCGCAAGCCAATGAATTGAAGCTCCGCAAACACACCGACAGCAATGGCCTGCATCATGATGAAGGCTTGGCCGAACAGATTGGGTGAAACCCAACCGCTCATCAGCAGCGCGATACTGTCCACGGTCCACACAGCGTTGACGGCAATCACCGCCCAGACAGCTGCTTTCGGCATCATGCCACGGGTGCCGAGGAAGCCCACCAGCACGGCATAGACCACCAGTACGAACCCGGTATTGCGAAGGAAGGCTTCAGGCAGGCTGAGGAGGGGTGCGAGCACGCTGCCACCAGCGATGAGCAGCACCGCCATTGCGCCGCTGACAAGGGCATCGGCCTGGAAGGCACGGCGAAGAAAAAGCGACGGATTGATCATGAGAGTCTCCTGATATCGGTTTGCAATGGGTTCAGGATGCGGGGCAATGCGACCGAAATCGATTACCTTGCAGGTAATGGAACCTGCGAAAATCGCGTGCTAGATTTTCGTCATGGTGGCGACACAGCTAGCAACCTCACGATCAGCAAGGCCCGCTCACATTGGTGAACACCTGCGCGAGTGGCGGCAGCGCCGTCATCTCAGCCAGCTCGATCTTGCCAGCGAGGCGGACATTTCAGCGCGGCATTTGAGTTTCGTTGAGACAGGGCGTGCCGCGCCGTCGCGCGACATGGTGCTGCGGTTGGCCGAACGCCTCGACGTGCCTTTGCGCGAGCGTAACGTGCTTTTGGTCGCCGCAGGCTTTGCGCCGGCATTTCCAAACCGAGCGCTCGACGATCCAGCGCTCACTGCGGCGCGTCAGGCGATGGAGACCGTGCTGCGGGCGCATGAGCCATATCCCGCGCTGGCGATCGACCGCCACTGGAATCTGGTTGCAGCCAACCGGATGGTCGCACCTCTGCTTGATGGTGTTGCGCCATCATTGCTGGCACCACCATTGAATGTCCTGCGCGTTAGTCTTCATCCTGAAGGCATCGCGTCTCGTATCGTCAATCTTGCCGAGTGGGGCGCGCATCTCCTCGAACGGCTGCACCGTCAGTGTGAGGCGACCGCAGATCCCATCCTCATCGCACTGCATGAAGAGTTGAGGGGCTATCCAATCCCGGCGCGCAAAGCGCCACGCCATGGAGCAAGCGAGGCTGTTCTCGTGCCGTTGCAAATTCGTATGGGCAGCGACGTTCTAAGCTTCATTTCGACCACGATGGTCTTCGGCACGCCGGTGGATGTCACGCTGTCTGAGCTCGCTCTGGAAACCTTCTTTCCGGCTGATGATGTGACGGCAGCAGCCCTGCAGGCCATGAAGCCGCGCTAGGAGCCTCGTTTGCATCTGATCCGGCATCGTCTAAAAGCAATGCGAGCCGACCATTCCCGCGACCGGAACATTGCAATGCCCACGCCTTCTGAAGCCGTTGCAACCTACATTCTCGCCAAAGACAACAACCGGCCATTTCTCATGCGGCAAGCCTTTGCCGAGGATGCCAGCCTCGAAATGCTGGTGAAGACCGACACCATCTCGTTCCCGAGCTCGGCCAAAGGATTGAGCGAAATTGAAGACGTTCTCATCCGGCGCTTTGGTATCGACTACGAGAACGTCTATACGGTCTGTCTGTCGCGGCCCAACGAGGCGAACGTACGCCATTTTCCCTGCCACTGGCTGGTCGGAATGTCCGCCAAGGCGGATGGCAAGGTGCGGGTGGGATGCGGTCGCTATGACTGGTTCTTCTCGGCGGCTCAAAAAGGATTGGTCGAGAAGCTCGTCATCACGATCGATGTCATGGAGTGCCTGCCGGAGGCGACGCTGGCGCCCACCATGAACTGGCTCGCGAAGCTGCCTTATCCCTGGTCCACGCCTGAAGAGACGGTGAACGACATTCCCCGGATAGGGGGCTTCGAAAGAATAGAAGCGTTCGTCAAACATTCCCGGCCAATTGCTCCAGATCGCTGACGCTAGTGGTCCGATTCCAATATTTGCATCCCGTTTTAGCAGATGCGTTTGCAAATGTTAGAATCCAAGGGATCACGAGTGTCACGAATCCGAAGTTCGCCCCAACACGCAGCGCACTCTATCGCGAACTTCGGATTCGAAAGGACACTCGCAAACCTATGAGTCTCGTGTGGTTCATGTTCAGAAGTTCGCTTGAGAGACGCGCGGAGACAATGAAGCGAACTTCTGAACCACCACACGAGCAACTATAAGATTCTAGTGGAGTTCTGGATTTGACATTCGCTTCCAGAACTCGCTGCAACGTGGGTAGCGAATGTCAAATCCAGAACTAGCTTTGCAGTCCCTTCCAGCCTTGCTTCAAGCCAATAAGGGCCTATCTTCGGTCGACATTTTCGGAGATTTCCCATGAGCGCCGCCAAGCCGTTGCAGATCGATATCGTGTCCGATGTTGTGTGCCCCTGGTGCTACATCGGCAAGCACCGCATCGAGGATGCTCTCGCCCAGGTCAAGGATGTACCCGTGGAGGTGCACTGGCGACCGTTCTTTCTCAATCCCTGGGTGCCGCGCGAGGGCATCGACCGGGACAAGTACCTTGAGACCAAGTTCGGCTCAGTTGATGCCTATAAAGGTATTGCAGGCCGTGTCGGCGCCGCTGCGGCGGAAGAAGGGCTTGAATACAATTCGGATCTGATGAAGCGCCAGCCCAATACCATCGACAGCCACCGCTTGATCCATTGGGCCGCGGCGGAAGGCAAGGCTGCGGCGATGAAGCAGCGTTTGATGGAGCTCTACTTCCGGGATGGCGGCGATCTGACGAAGATCGACGTGTTGGTGCAGGCGGGCGCCGATATCGGTATGAATCCTGACGTGGTGCGTCAACGCCTGGGCACGGACGAAGATGTTGATCTCGTTTCAGCTCAGGCGAAAGAAGCCTCGGACAAAGGCATTTCCGGCGTGCCGACATTCATTCTCGGCAACAAGTACGCCATTTCCGGCGCGCAGCCGGCGGACCAGCTTGCGCGAGCTATCCGGCAGGTCGCGGCGGAAATGGACGCTAAGACTTAGCCTTTGGATCACGCCTTTTTCAGATAATAGTTGGCATTCTTGCCCAGTGCGATGCGGCGGATGATGCGGCGCATGGTCTCGGATGATCGCAGCGGCTGAACGGCAGCGGCCATGGTGCGGTATGCCGCGAGCTTGACGCTATCAAGTGCGGGACGGGTGCCCGGGGCGGCCTGCGGCAAGCCGAGGCCGCGCAGCATCGAGTTGAAGCGATGCAGATCGTTCAGGCGGCGCACTTCCTTTGTTTTCCAGGTGATCGCCATTGAGATCGAATACGAAGCTGCGGTGCGTACCCAGTGTGGCCACTGGTAGGGCACATAGCATCCATCGCCATCGAACAAATGGAATTCGATCCCGCGCGACTTAAAGCTCTCGTCGTATTTCACGTTGCGGTGCTTGACGGTCGAGTGTTCGACTTGCGCATCGTCGGCGATGGAGCCGTCACGGTTGTCATAGATGCGGAAGAATTTCTCGCCGTGGATCTGCACAAAGAAGTTGTCTTCGGCGTCCATATGGAATGGCGTCGTTGAATTCGGCGACGACACGAAGAGGAAGCCTTCGATCTGCTCGAAGCCGGCATCCCGGACGCTCCTGAAGCCGCGAGCACGGGCGACGGATGTGAGTGCATCTACTAGCAGCGCGCGATATTCCGGCGAGTTCTCGATACGCTTGAGCACCATCCATGCGCCGGCAGTCTGAATGCGGTTGACGATTTCCACCGGGTCGAGATCGATACCCTTCACCTTATCCGGATCCTGGCTGATCGCAGCGTTGCCGGAGTTATATTCGATCAGGTCGCGCGGCAGTTCGGACGCAAGTTGGGCGATGCGCGGCAATGTCAGCAACGGATGACCTGACAGCTTATGATGAATCGCAAAGGGCTTCAGCGGAAAATCTTTCTGCAGCGACTGATTGTCTGCAGTAATCACGGGGGAAATAGTCGAGGTCGCGTTCATGTGCGCTTCTCCAGAAACTTCCTTATGGAATGAACGATGCGCCGAAGTGGTTCTCGGACCGACTTGCGCCCGGCGAACGCAATACGGACGAGGGGAACGAGCGGATCGTAGCGGTTGAGTGGGATGAGCACGTCGCCGATCGCAAGCCGGCCTCTCCAGATCGGATCAATCATCGGATGGCCAGCGATGGCCGTGGAATCAACCATCTTGATGGTCTCGTCGGCGCACATGTGGCGCGTTAGTTCGAGCGTTAGCTGTACGCCCGGCGATAGCTTGGCGAAGTTTTCGTCGACGCCCAGCTTAAAGTAGAAGGCGCGGTCGAGATGGCGAAGGACGATGGCTCCAGCCACGGGGGTTTCGCCCGCGTGCAATGTGATAATCTCGCATTTTCCGCGCGCGGCCGCGTCGCGCACCGCACGGCGGACAAACGCAGCGTCCCCCTCGTTTTGGGCTAGTGCTGTCCCGCGCTTGGCTTTCCAACCGCTGGCCTCGAGTGCCAGGAAAATTTCAAGGTCGCGTTCAACTTCATCGGGCAACGTGGCGATGGTGAAAATCACGTCGCCATGCTCCGCGAGCCGGTTGCGCTGGCGGCGCAATTCTTTCAGCTTCTTCGGACCAAGCGCATCGCGCAGCAATTCGTCCGCGTCCCGTGTGGCGTCGAGACATGCGCGGGCATGTGATTGCAGGACGTGCGGACGCAACCGGTTCTCTTCGAGGACACGGGAAAATGCCGCCATCACCGGGCCATCGAGCGGCAGATCGCGCAGGATTAATGCATGTGCGCCCGCATCGCGCGCCTGTTGCATCAACTGCGACACGGCGACGTCCGCGAGTTCGCGATCGAGTATCGGTGCTCCCAGGGTACCGTATGGATCTGCGGTGACCAAAGCAGGGACGGGCAATTTGTAAGCCCGCCAGGCAGAAATCGCAGGCATCAGGCCAATCAGGCGTGGACTTCCATCTACCTCCGGAATCTCCGCGGTGAGGGCGGACACGCCGGTCCGTCCCTGTGCGAACGTATTCACGGACATTTCCCATTCCGGGAGATAATAGGCGTTTGGTTCGACGGCATTGTCGCTTAATCGTCGCCACAGGTCGAAGGACACAGTGGCGAGAGGAGCTACAGTGGTGTTCGCGCGGGCGCGTTCGGTTCTGCTTGCAGGTGCAAAACGAACGTCGCTGCGCGAAGCGGCAGTTTGTGTGTTGGCAATTTCGACCACGTCCCTGTCCCAATTCCACAGCGCTGTTGCACGAGACCGCGCTTAGCCTCGCGATTGTTTTTTTGCGTCTTGGGGCAGAGCCTACGGACGAAACATCAAGATCGGATTTGGGATTTGGGTTAAATGCGCCACTTGATTTTGACGCGTTGTTAACGATGGTCGGCCCGCACAAAATCAGCAGGTGTCCGATGCCCATGGACGCTCGTGTGCTGATTCAAAAGTTCGCCCGATTTTTCCAGCGAGTCCTTCCTGCGGACTTCGGAATCGGGACACTCAAATCATGGATTTACTAGTGTCCTCTCGAATCCAAAGTTCGTTACGGAGCGCGCTGCAGATAAGGCGAACTTTGGATTCGGGGCACTAGTCGCGTCCACATTCAGGATTTAATCTAAAAGGCAGCCAAGGCCGCTCGAAACCATGCAAAAGTAGCGGGGTTGCCGTCCATTTCGGGGCTTTTCATAGTCTTGGCCACCGTTTTTCTTCGGAGTATTGTCCCATCAGTTTTGGCTGACGTATTGTCGGCTTGGGAATAGCAAGCAGGTTTCGGGGAGTGTTGCGATGCGTGTGGTTCGGATAGCGGTGTTGATCGGATTGATGACGGCGCCGGCTTACGCCCAGATGACGCCGGGTTTCAAGCTGAACGAAGAGAAGCAACTGACTGACGACGAGATAGCGCGCAACAAGGCCAACGAAGAGGCCGCCAAGGCCGCGCGTGCAACGATCCCGGACGGCAAGGTGAGTTCCGATCCATGGGCAACGGTGCGGACCACTGAACCTGCCAAGCATGCGAAATCGAAAACAAAGTAACTGCGTACGGACGATCAGAGAGATTGATGCAAAATAAAAGGCCGCTCTATGGAGCGGCCTTTTTTAATTCTGCTTTGGCTCTTTACGAACGATCAGCCACGTTTTTGAGAACGAGGCTGGAGAGCTTGACGACGAGTTCTTTCAGTCGTGCATTTTCCTGGAGCAATGCGTCAATGTCAGGATGGTCCTCGTTGTCGCGCTGATGAGACGATAAACCATGATTGCGATGTCGTTCGTGCCTTCGCGGCAGCGGCTGAGCGCTTTCCATTGGCGAACCTCCCCTAGGTTGCCGTAGTCACCCCCAGTGCATTCCAGCAATCGACGAATCGTAACTGAGTCGCGGCGAAGCGCGCAAAGCCTTGGAAGTTGTTTTTGATTGGAGCGAAACACGCTTTGATACACTTTAGGGAACCATCATCGCAATGGTGACATGGTTTCGCCAAACATCGGGCTCGACAGCGCCGTTGTCTGCCAAAATTAAGAGGCTCCGATCGTCATCGGAGCCTCATGTCGTTTCATTTGACCCGTTTGAAGAGAGGAGTCTTTTTGGTTGCAATTAGCTTGGGCCGCTTTGTCCTGCAGCGACCGCTCCAGATGTCACATCGGCGGCAATTGCTTCACTGCCGAGAATGAACGCGCGCCGCATGGGCCGAATGACCAACAGAGCCATCAAGGCCGCAGTGGCGTTCAGCGCAACCGCGATCACGAACACGGCCTGCCAGCCATAGTGTGATGCGACGAGGCTCGCCATGGGCACCAACAGAGAGGCTGTCCCCTTGGCGGTGTAGAGCATGCCGTTATTCGTTGTCGCGAACTTGGCACCGAAGGTGTCGCCGCTTGTCGCGGGAAACAGGCTGTAGATTTCGCCAAACACACCGAAATAAACTGCGGTCGCAAGCACGAACACGACCGGGTTGTGGCCATAGGCGGACAATGTCAGCAGCATCAATGCCGCTGTCCCAAACGCGATGAACATCGTGGGCTCACGACCGATGTTATCCGACACAAAGCCGAAGAACGGTCGTCCAAAACCGTCGAAGATGCGGTCAAGCGAGATTGCGAATGTCAGCGCCGCCATCTGGAAGCCAAACATGCTGACCGGCTCATTCGCGATCTTATAGTCATGCGCGATTGGTCCGATCTGCGCCGCAGCCATAAGACCGCCTGCTGCAACCATCACGAAGACCAGATAGAGCACCCAGAAAATCGGCGTGCGCAGGACTTGTGGCGGCGTGAAGTCGTGCCTGGTCTGCGGCAGATTGAGTTTCTTACGGACAACCGGGATAGCTCGCTCCGGCCTGCGCAGGAAGAATCCGACAACCAATACGATGATGCCCTGACCGAGTCCGAAGTCAAAAAATGCGGTCTGGTAGCCGCTGGATGCAATCATCTTTGCGATGGGTACAACGGTGAGTGCCGCACCTGCTCCGAACCCAGCTGCAGTTGCGCCAGCCGCAAGACCACGATGATCCGGAAACCACTTCAGCGCGTTGCCGACGCACGTTCCGTAGACCGAACCGGCACCGAGCCCGCCGCAGATCGCAGCAATGTAGAGCAGGGGCAGTGAGTTCGCGTACGAGTTCAGCACCCATGCGATAGTAATCATCACGGCGCCGAACATGACGACAACGCGAGGACCATATTTATCGACAAACCACGCCTCGACAGGCACAAGCCAAGTTTCGGTGAGGACGAAGAGGGTGAAGGCCAATTGGATGGCGGCCCGGCCCCAGTGGTATTTTGCATCGATTGGATCGACGAACAGCGTCCATCCGTACTGGAGGTTCGCGATCATCGCCATGCAGACAAGGCCCATAACGAGTTGGAGCCAGCGGAACCCTCCGCGTTGGACATCTGGCGTGGCTGCTTGTGGTTGAACGGTCATTTCATGTTTCTCCCAACGCGCGCTTTTTGATTGGCTCGGGGCCGTCACGCTGCGTGAGGCAAAAGTCTGGTATATCAGATGCCAGTAAGCAACTACCTCACGGAAACGTGATGAATAGCCCGTGGGTGGCTATAAATCCATTCAAGTCTTTGAAATTACTTATATTTGTCGAGAATTTCGAATCGCCTGGAGCCGATGCGGAGGGGCTCTGCGACAATATTCGGAATGGACAAGGAGATCAGGAGCGTTTTGGCCGCGCAGATTTTAGTTTTTTGAGGTCGGCCGGGCCTTGCTACATGAGCAAGTTGAACTTGGTCGCGGAAGCCGGACCAAGTTTATCGTTTCACGATATATCATCGTTCGCAAGAATTAAGGGTGATTTGTACTCTCCATCATCAGTCACAAAAATATGAGAGCGTAAAACCCAAACTTGAATCACGCTGCATGCACGTCTTCGCTATAGGTCCACGCCGTTCGGCTGGATCAGCCGCCGAGCGTTCCTAACTGACCTTGGTCCCGTCCCTGAGACATCACGGACGGGGCTCTCTTTCCCAATTCCGATTTGTGCAGTTGAAAGTTTCGGACGTTGCCTCGATTGTTGGCGATGCAGCCAGTGGTGGAGCTGGATGCAGATGGAGCTGTGAGGGGTATTCGATGTTGGGAGACTTAAAATCATGGGCCAGAGCGTTAAAGCGCGATGTTCATGCGCTCTATTTCGCAGCTCGTGATCCGCGTGTGCCATGGTATGTCAAGGCACTGGCACTCATCGTGGCAGGATATGCGTTGTCGCCGATAGATCTGATCCCCGACTTCGTTCCTGTTCTCGGTTATCTCGACGATCTGATCCTCGTGCCGGTTGGAATCTGGCTTGTCGTCGCGCTTATTCCTTCTGATGTCATGGCGCACTGTCGTGCACTGGCAACTGAGGCGGGACAACGGCCAGTCAGTAAGGCGGGGGCGATCGCCATCATCTCGATCTGGCTTGTAAGTGCGGCAGCGATGATCTGGATCTTTCTGACGCTTGGCGTTGAATCAAAACAAACCGATGCGCGGCCAGCTTGAAGGAAGGCGAGGCAGCCACGAGCAATGGTAGCCTCGCTTTTATTCACTGATGTCATTCTGACGACGGCGTTGCGCAGCCGCGTACCTATCCCCCTGTGGGCGGCTGAAGGCCGCGCGATGTAAGCCAGAGATTCATCTGCGCTGCGGTGTCCAGTTGGCGCGCTTTCTTGTTCAATTCATCGCGCTCTTTCCCAGCGGGCAGTGCCTGCGCTTGTTCGCGTGCCTGGGCCGCCAGCAATTTCCACTTCAGTTCGATGCTTTCCTGTGTCGATCTTGTCATGACGCACTCCCTTCCGGTGATGCGGGAGCATGGAGCACTCAAGTCACTACGTTGCCGGGTTCAGCGTGGTGATGTTTCAGCTTGCGCTCAATCTTGTTGAATAGCGAGTCTTTAATCTCATCGTTTGTTTGAAAATTCTTCTAATTGTCGAAGTCGGCTTTCGTTGGTGTATTGTCGGCGGCAGGGCCGACGAAAAATCTCTTCGAAGTGCTTGCGATTTAGGCGTGGCGCATTGTTCATCGCATGTATCTCGCCAGTCTCTTTGCAGTTGAGGCTTCGATGCGCTTCAACATCGTTGCGTGCAGCACGAGCACTTTTGCGCTCTTAATGCCACGGCAGCCGGTGGTGCCGCACGCAGTCTGATCATGATCGATTGAAGAGCGGAGCGATGATGGGCCGAGCCATTGTGCTTCGCTGTCCAAGAAGTCGCATTCGCAACGTCATCGACTCGCGATGTAAGGCATCGCGCATCGGTATGTGATGCAGATCATTTGATGTACTCAACTAAACAGCGTCAACGATGCTGACAGAGTCACTGATACTGACCAAAATTAATCGCGTCGCAGTTGAATTATCGTGTCCAAAATAACACGCCTGCAAAGAAACCCGCATCGAAGAGCGCATTTAAGCTGAGTTGCGTCTTTTCATTAATTCCTGCTGTCCTACGATTTGGTTTCATTCACTTAGGGGAGCGACCTCGATGCGTCTGAGAATTGCAAGTATGATTGCGGTTGCTGCAGCGGTGGTTTCGACTTCTGCTGTCGCAGCTGATTTGCCTGCAAAGGCTCCGCCCTACGTTCCGCCGGCGCCAGTTTGGAATTGGAGCGGATTTTATATCGGTGGCCACATTGGTGCTGCGTTTGGGGGCGACAACAGTTTCAACAGTGATGTTTTTGGTCTTGTGGGCAGCAACAATGATGCCGCGTTCATGGGCGGTGGTCAGGTCGGTGCTGACTATCAGTTCGGGTCGAATTGGGTGATCGGTATCGAAGGCCAGATCAGTGGTATCTCGAATACTGATCGCACCTTCTCGGATGGGTTCGGCACTCTCAGGGATCGCAATGAGTGGCTTGCATCGGTGACTGGTCGTCTCGGCTATACTTGGGGACCGGGACTGCTCTACGCTAAGGGCGGTGTCGCCTTCCGTGATAACAGCGGGTTGACCATGGTCTCCCTCGGAGATCCGACATTCTTCGTCGATCGCCAAGACACCGGTTACACCGTCGGTGGTGGTCTCGAATACATGTTCTCGCCGAACTGGTCAGCGAAGGTTGAATATCAATACTTCAACTTCAACACGACCGATATTACGACTCTTGGATTTGCCACGGGTACTTTCCTCAACTTCCGGGACGATTTTCATACTGTGAAGGTCGGCCTTAACTATCGCTTTAACTGGGGAAGCCCGGTTTTGGCGAGATACTGAGTGAGCCTGAAATCTCCAGTTGAACTTAAAGGGCCTCGAGAATGGGGCCCTTTTTTAGATTGCCTCACGGATGCGACGTCGGCTCGATACGGAATTCCGTAGTCGTCGATATCACGTCGCAGACGGCCAGTGCCCCGAATCCTACGTCCGCCCATTGCAGTGTGCGCCGTAGTGGACTTTGGATTCGCGAGGACACTGATTCTCATGTGGACGTTCGCTGGAAGATTCGCAGGAAAAATCGGGCGAACTTCTAAACCACCACACGAGCGCCGCGGATCTGAAGTTGTTCCGAGTGATGAAGAATTTCAAATCCAAACGGCACTCAAATTATAGGCTTGCTAGTGTCCCTTGATTCCGAAGTTCGCATCCGAGCAAGCCGCAAGCCTGTGCGAACTTCGGAATCAAGGGACACTAGGGTCGTCGGAGATTGATCGTGCAGGAGAAAGACGGCACTCACCGTGCGGCTTTACTTTGTTCCTGGCTCCTCGAGTTCCGAACAGTTCAGCCGTCCTTCAAGGTTTGCGGATGTATCGAACTCGCGCCTTTTTCGAGATGCGCGTCGCGCTTTTTGCACGAAGACAGGTTGCTCGCGTCACTGCGCGCATTATTCGCTCGGCGTTGCAGCTTGGGGGCGGAGATTGATCCGTGGTCGTAAGAAGGGCCGCCGTTCGAAACATGCGGGAGCGCATGTACCTGGACCTCTTAGCACCGTCAAAAACGACCAGGCTACCGGTGATCTATTGCCGTGCGCGCACCCTTTGCAGATGGCTGGCATATATTTTCGGTCTCTGCTGGAAACCAAGATCACCGTCCGGCGTCATAATCCAAGACGCAGGGGAGGAGCGCCATGAGTCTATCTGCATGGTGGGACTATTTGCGGCATTGGCTCCGCCCGGAACCCGATACCATTCCCGATCATCCGCACGATGGCGAAGATCACTCCACGATGGCTGATCTTGCACGGCTGCTCGATGAAGAAGATGCTCGGAGACCGGGCTGATCAGCCTTGCAGTGGGCGTATATTGCGCAGATGATGGCGCATCCCGCCTTTAAATGACAAGGGTTAGCGGAAGGGGAATAGCGAAGATAAAGGTATCGGGGCGGCTCGCGCGGGCTCACTCTCCTGCGAGCGGGCAAGCAGCTTGAGTCGAAATCACAGTGAGAACGAAAAGCCAATACGGCGGCAGCCCTCCGCGATGAGCCACATAGCTAAAGAGAAGAACCGTGAAAAAATCCCGGCCGTACCTCCAAACTGGAGCGCGGTGCACAGAATGGGCATGCGGGCAGATGACATTTTCTTTCGGCGAGCCCCAACTGGACAACTAACCTGACAGCGGCGCCAACCCAGATCAGGAGAGGTATGGAATTAAGAGGACGAAGTTCACGGTTGGCTCCCGAGGGGCGGATCCGCTGCATTGATCTCGGAAAAAACAGTGGAGATTCAGCGGATTTAATCGACTATGAGGAGGGGAGAAAAGAACATATTGCGAACATGGAACAAATGGGGTACATTAAGTCTATCGGATCGATCCTGATTCCGGTCCGCCGCCCAGGGAAGCCTGACGTGAAGCCTGTTTGTCCGGCCGGCGAATCCCGTACATAAGGAGGAAGACTGATGGCCCCCGCCGCCCTGCGTATCGTTGAAGGATCGTCCATGGACAAAAGCAAAGCTCTGTCCGCTGCGCTCTCGCAAATTGAGCGCCAATTCGGCAAAGGCTCCGTGATGAAGCTCGGCAAGGCCGATCGCTCCATGGATATCGAGGTGATCTCCTCGGGTTCGCTGGGGCTCGATATCGCGCTTGGTGTCGGTGGTCTGCCGAAGGGGCGTATTGTTGAAATCTACGGGCCGGAATCTTCGGGCAAGACCACCTTGGCCCTTCACTGCGTGGCCGAAGCCCAGAGAAAAGGCGGTATCTGCGCCTTTGTCGACGCTGAACATGCACTGGACCCGGTTTATGCCCGCAAGCTCGGCGTCAATGTCGATGAGTTGCTGATCTCGCAGCCGGACCACGGCGAGCAGGCGCTTGAAATCGCGGATACGCTGGTTCGTTCCGGCGCGGTTGATGTGCTTATCATTGACTCAGTGGCGGCTCTGGTGCCGCGCGCTGAGCTCGAAGGTGAGATGGGTGATGCGCTGCCTGGTCTTCAGGCACGCTTGATGTCGCAGGCGCTGCGCAAGCTGACGGCCTCCATCAATAAATCCAACACCATGGTGATCTTCATCAACCAGATCCGCATGAAGATCGGTGTGATGTACGGTTCGCCGGAAACCACCACGGGCGGCAATGCGCTGAAATTCTATGCGTCTGTTCGTCTCGACATTCGTCGCGTCGGCCAGATCAAGGAGCGTGACGAAGTCGTGGGTAACTCGACCCGCGTCAAGGTGGTGAAGAACAAGCTGGCGCCGCCGTTCAAGCAGGTCGAATTTGACATCATGTACGGCGAAGGCGTCTCCAAGATGGGCGAGATCCTCGACCTCGGCGTCAAGGCCGGCATTGTCGAAAAGTCTGGCGCCTGGTTCTCCTATGACAGCCAGCGCCTGGGGCAGGGCCGCGAAAACGCCAAGGCATTTCTGAAAGCCAATCCGGATATGACGGCGAAGATCGAAGCGTCGATCCGTCAGAATTCGGGACTGATCGCTGAGCAGATCCTGGCAGGGTTGCCTGAAAGCGATGCCGATGGCGACGAGCCGGCGGAAGATTAATTGCACCGATGTCGGACAACCCCAATAAGGATTGTCCGATATCGCGCCGGAATGCGTATCAGACATTAAGGTTCTGAGACTTGAGTTCGTAACAGCTTAAGTTTTGGCATGATCCCGAAAGACGGGAATCCTTTCGGGACACGATCATGCCTTCGGAAGCAGGCGGGTGCTGCGGACGTTGAGTTGCCGACGTCCTCAGCGCCCGTTTTGTTTTGTTACTCCGCTGCCTGAGCATAGTCTGTCATTGGCGGGCACGAGCAGACCAAGTTGCGGTCGCCATAGACATTGTCCACCCGTCCGACGGGGCTCCAGTACTTGTCGTTGCGCGACGTTCCGGCTGGGAAGCAGCCCTCGACGCGGGAGTAGGGCCGCGACCAGTTGTCGTCTGCAATGTCGTGCACCGTATGAGGCGCGTGTCGCAATGGAGATGCCTCAATGCTCCAGCGACCATTCTCTACATCCGCGATCTCGCGGCGGATCGCGATCATAGCGTCGCAGAAGCGATCGAGCTCGGCCTTCGATTCCGATTCCGTCGGCTCGATCATGAGCGTTCCCGGAACGGGGAAGCTCATGGTCGGCGCATGGAATCCGTAATCGATCAGGCGCTTGGCGATATCGTCAACGGTCACGCCGCTCGAAGTCTTGAGCCCGCGCGGATCGATGATGCATTCGTGTGCCACGCGGCCCTTGGCGTTGCGATAGAGAACCGGAAAATGCGGATCCAGCCGATTGGCAATGTAGTTCGCATTCAGGATCGCGACCTCGGTCGCACGCGTCAAACCTTCACCACCCATCATCAGAATGTAGATGTATGAGATCACCAGGATTGATGCCGACCCATAGGGCGCAGCACTGACGGGACCGATCACCGCCTTGTCGCCGCTGGTGATGTCTGCCGGCAGGAACGGGGCGAGATGTGCCTTGACGCCGATTGGGCCCATGCCCGGGCCACCGCCGCCGTGTGGAATGCAGAAGGTTTTGTGCAGATTGAGATGGCTGACATCCGCACCGTAATCACCCGGCCGGGCCAATCCAACCTGCGCGTTCATGTTGGCACCGTCTAGATAAACCTGTCCGCCATGACCGTGAACGATGTCGCAGATCTCGCGAATGTGCTCTTCGAACACGCCATGCGTCGACGGGTAGGTGATCATCACCGCGGCAAGGTTGCTCGCGTGCTGCGCAGCCTTCTTGCGGAGATCCTCGACGTCCACATCGCCGCGCGCGTCACAGGCGACAACGACGACATCCATGCCAACCATGCTGGCCGATGCCGGGTTGGTGCCGTGGGCGGATGAAGGAATGAGGCATACCTTGCGATGCGGCTCGCCGCGGGAATAATGATAGGCGCGAATGGCGAGGAGGCCGGCATATTCGCCCTGGGCGCCTGAGTTTGGCTGCAACGAGACAGCGTCATAACCGGTGATGTCCACCAACCATTTTTCAAGCTCGGCAAACATAGAGTGATAGCCCGCCGCCTGCTCTTTGGGGGCGAACGGGTGCAGATTGCCGAATTCCGGCCACGTCACCGGAATCATTTCGGTGGTGGCATTCAGCTTCATGGTGCAGGAGCCGAGCGGGATCATAGCGCGGTCGAGCGCCAGATCACGGTCCGAAAGTTTACGCATATAACGCAGCAATTCGGTCTCGGAGCGATGGCTGTGGAAGACCGGATGGGTGAGGAACGCGCTTGTGCGCTTGAGCTCGCTTGGCAGCGCCTCGCGGGTCTCGCCCTCAACGTCGGCATAGGCAAACTTGCCGCCGAACACGCGCCACACTGCTTCGACGATGTCGGGCGTTGTGGTTTCATCCAGCGCGATGCTGACGGTCGCCCCGTTGAGCCGCAGATTGATTTTCTCATGAGCGGCCCGGGCGATGATGTCATGCCGGTCGCCGTCGACAGTCACTGTGACCGTATCGAAATAGGCTGCGTGGTGCGGTTCAAAGCCGAGATTCTTCAGTCCGGCAGCAAGCACCGACGTTCGCCGATGCACGGTGCGCGCGATATGCGTCAGTCCCTCCGGGCCATGGTAGACCGCGTACATCGACGCGATCACCGCGAGCAGCACCTGTGCCGTGCAGATATTCGAGGTCGCTTTCTCGCGGCGGATGTGCTGTTCACGCGTTTGCAGGGCGAGCCGGTAGGCCGGCTGTCCGCGTGAATCCACAGACAATCCCACAATGCGCCCAGGGAGCGACCGCTTCAAGGCATCTTTCACTGCCATGTAAGCTGCGTGCGGTCCGCCATATCCCATCGGTACGCCGAAGCGTTGCGTCGATCCGATTGCGATGTCGGCTCCAAGTTCGCCCGGCGACGTCACCAGCGTCAGCGCCAGCGGATCCGCGGCGATGACAGAGAGGCCGCCCTTCGCCTTCAATGCAGCAATGGCCGCGCGCGGATCGTGCAACGCGCCATGTGTGCCCGGATACTGAAACAACGCGCCAAAGACATCGGCCTTATCGAGATCCTGCGCTGGATCGCCGACAATGAGCGACCAGCCGAGCGGCTCGGCACGGGTACGCAGCACCGCGAGCGTCTGCGGATGGACTTCGTGATCGACGAAGAATGTTTTTGTTTTCACGGACGACGCGCGTTCGGCCAGAGCCATCGCTTCTGCCGCGGCAGTGCCTTCATCGAGCAGCGATGCATTCGCTACATCAAGGCCGGTCAGATCACAGATCATGGTCTGGAAGTTGAACAGCGCCTCCAGGCGGCCCTGGCTGATTTCCGGCTGGTACGGCGTGTAAGCCGTGTACCACGCGGGATTTTCCAGAATGTTGCGCTGGATCACAGCGGGCATGATCGTGCCGGAATATCCTTGGCCGATCAGCGTTGTGACCACCTGATTGCGTGCCGCAATGTCACGCATATGCGCCAGTGCGCCGGTCTCGCTGAGTGGTGTCCCGAGATCGAGTGGTGCTTTCTGGCGGATGGACGACGGCAGGGTCTCGCTCATCAGCGCACTCAAACTCGAGACGCCAACGGTCTCCAACATGGCATCGATGTCGCGCGGCGAGGGGCCAATGTGACGCCGGACAAAATCGACAGCGGGCTCGGCGGCTTTGCGATGCGCAGTCATGAAAATCTCCTCAGGCCGTGTGGGCCTTGTAGGCGGCCTCATCCATCAGGCCGTCGAGTTCGCTTTTGTCGGCAAGACGCAATTTGAAAAACCATGCGGCCTTGCCGGGGTCGGAGTTGACGAGCGAGGGGTCGGCGACGAGTGCGTCGTTCACTTCGATCACCTCGCCGGTAACTGGCGCGTAGACGTCCGATGCTGCCTTCACGCTCTCGACGGTCGCGGCGGCTTCCGCCTGCTTGAGCGAGCGGCCCACCTTTGGCAGCTCGACGAACACCACGTCGCCGAGCTGGGTCTGTGCGTAGTCAGTGATGCCGATGGTGGCGACATCCCCCTCGACCTGGAGCCATTCGTGATCGGATGTGAAAAGCGTGGTCATGAACAGTCCTCAGCGTTTGTAACCATTGGGAACGAAAGGCATGGGCGCGACGCGCATGGGCAGACGCTGCCCGCGCACTTCGGCGAAGATGACGGTGCCGTCGGTCGCGGAAGAGGAGGGGACATAGCCCATCGCGACCGGCGCCTTCACGCTCGGGCCGAATCCACCCGAGGTGACGACCCCGATTGCTTCAGTTGATGTTTCACTGGCGAAAAGCGGTGCGTTTTCGCGCACCGGTGCGCGGCCTTCCGCCTTCAGGCCGACACGGCGTCGTGCCGCACCGGTTTCGAATTGCTTCAGGATGACATCCGCACCAGGAAAGCCACCCGCACGTGCACCGCCAGCGCGACGGCTTTTCTGAACAGACCACTCCAGTGCGCCTTCGACCGGGGTCGTGGCACTGTCGATGTCATGACCATAGAGGCATAGGCCAGCTTCGAGCCGCAGGCTGTCGCGGGCACCGAGTCCAATCGGCAGCACGGCGGGATCAACCAATAGTGTTGTTGCGAGCCGCTCGGCTTGATCGGCTGGGATCGAGATCTCGAAACCGTCCTCGCCGGTGTAGCCCGAGCGAGACACAAAACAGTCGATGCCGAGCACGCGATGAGTCCCTGCATCCATGAAACGCATTCCTGCGATGGTGGACGAATGTTTGGCCAGCACGTCGGCCGCCTTCGGTCCCTGCAGCGCAATCAATGCGCGATTCGATAACGGCGTGATGTCGCAGACATCGGAAAGCTGCGCGCGCAGGTGCGCTTCGTCTTCCGCCTTGCAGGCAGCGTTGACCACCAGAAACAGGTGGTCTCCAAAGTTTGCCACCATCAAGTCGTCAAGGATTCCGCCCTGATCATTGGTGAACTGCGCGTAGCGCTGGCGGCCCGGTGCAACTCCCAGAATATCCTGCGGCACCAGCCGCTCGAGGGCGATGGCGGCGTCTTCAACCTTGCCAGACTTCGGCCGCAGGGCAATTTGGCCCATGTGAGAGACGTCGAACAGGCCTGCGGATGTGCGGGTGTGGAGATGTTCCTTCAGCACGCCCGCCGCATATTGCACCGGCATTTCGTAGCCCGCGAAGGGCACGATTTTGCCTCCGCGCGACACATGGAGGTCGTGCAGCGGAACACGCTTGAGGCTGCTGGTTGAAGATTGATTGGCGGCTGGCATATCGAGGCTCCTGACGGATCCGGGACCAGTTCCCGAAACTCTGTCGAAGCCCCATCTGTCGCTGCGCCTGAGAGTATTATCCCGTCGGCGGATGCCACTCCGGACACCCGTCCGGCCGCATCTCTTTCCAGATTTCAGTTCGCCGCGCGGTCCTTTTGCCTGAGAGTTTCCGGGGCGGTTGCTCCTTCGGCGCCGGCACAAAACCGGTCTCTCCCGACGCGACGTATCGAATACATGGGGAGAAGAACACCGGTTTCGAGGGGCTGTCAACGCGGCTGACTGAGCTATCAACGGCCCTAGTGTCCCGTCTCCGAATAACCGACTAATTCGCGGCGCGCTCGCACGGTTATTCGGAGACGAAAGGACACTAGCAAAATCAAAATGCTAGTGTGGCTTTTGTCTCGCAACTGCCGATAAGAGACCATCTGCAAGACAGGTCGGCAATTGCGAGACGCCACACTAGTTGCAACCCCCTGATCCAGGGCACAGTTTCTGGACATGCGAAACCCCCGCGTCTAAAAGCAGTGCAGGACAGCCATTGCACGCGTCATGATCGCGGGCGGCACACTTTTAGGCGCGATTGGACGATTATGAGCGGCGTTAACGAGATCAGATCGGCGTATTTGAATTACTTTGCGAAGAATGGCCACGAGATCGTGCCATCATCGCCGCTGGTTCCACGCAATGACCCGACATTGATGTTCACCAATGCGGGCATGGTGCAATTCAAGAACGTCTTCACAGGTCTCGAGAATCGCCCCTATCAGCGCGCGACAACGTCGCAAAAGTGCGTCCGGGCCGGCGGCAAGCACAACGACCTTGATAACGTCGGTTACACCGCCCGGCATCACACCTTCTTTGAGATGCTCGGCAACTTTTCGTTTGGCGACTATTTCAAGGAGCGCGCCATCGAGCTTGCCTGGAATTTAGTCACCAAGGACTACGGCTTGCCGAAGGACCGCCTGCTGGTCACCGTTTATTCTGAAGACGATGAGGCATTTGGCTTCTGGAAAAAAATCGGCCTGCCTGAATCGAAGATCATCCGCATCGCGACCTCGGACAACTTCTGGCAGATGGGCGACACTGGTCCTTGCGGACCGTGTTCGGAGATCTTCTTCGATCATGGCGACAAGATTCCGGGCGGACCTCCCGGCTCGCCGGATGAGGATGGCGACCGCTTCATCGAGATCTGGAATCTCGTGTTCATGCAGTTTGATCAGATCGCGCCGGGCAACCGCGTTCCACTGCCGAGGCCGTCGATCGACACCGGTATGGGCCTGGAGCGCATTGCTGCCGTCCTGCAAGGCAAGCACGACAATTACGACATCGACCTGTTCGTCGCGCTGATCCGCGCCATCTCGGAATTGACGGGTGCTGATCCGCAGGGTCCGCAAAGGGCCTCGCTGCGTGTGATTGCGGACCACCTGCGTGCATCCTCGTTCCTGATCGCCGATGGTGTGCTGCCTTCGAACGAAGGCCGTGGTTACGTGCTGCGCCGGATCATGCGTCGCGCCATGCGTCACGCACAGTTGCTCGGCGCAAGCGAGCCACTGATGCACCGCCTCGTCTGGGCGCTGGTACGTGAGATGGGCCAAGCCTATCCAGAACTCGTCCGCGCCGAGAACCTGATCGAGGAAACGTTGAAGCTTGAGGAAACCCGTTTCCGCAAGACGCTCGAGCGTGGCCTCGCGATCCTGGATGAGAAGAGCAGTTCGCTGAAGAAAGGCGACATGTTCGACGGCGAAACGGCGTTCACCCTCTACGACACCTACGGCTTCCCGCTCGACCTGACGCAGGATGCGTTGCGTAACCGCGGCATCAGTGTCGATGTCGCCTCGTTTACCGATGCGATGGATCAGCAGCGTGCCAAGGCACGCGCCGCATGGGCAGGGTCTGGCGATACCGCGGCCGAGAAAGTCTGGTTTCCACTGCGTGAGAAGCTCGGAGCGACCGAGTTTCTCGGCTACGACACGGAAATCGCGGAAGGCATCGTGACTGCTCTTGTGAAGGATGGTGCGGAAGTCGATAGCCTGAAGACCGGCGAAAGCGGTGCTGTGGTGCTGAACCAGACGCCGTTCTATGGCGAGTCCGGCGGTCAGGTTGGCGACACCGGCGTGCTCACCGGCGAGGGCGTGCGCATTCGCATCACGGATACGCAAAAGAAGGGCGGCGACCTGTTCGTGCATCTTGGCACGGTGGAGCAGGGCACGCTGAAGCCCGGCATGGCGTTGCAGCTCGAAGTCGATCACGCACGCCGCTCCGCGATCCGCGCCAATCACTCCGCGACGCACCTCCTCCATGAAGCATTGCGGCAGGTGCTCGGCGATCACATCGCGCAGCGCGGGTCTCTGGTCGCTCCTGAGCGCTTGCGCTTCGATTTTGCGCACAACAAGCCGATCAGCGCGGAGGAGCTGCGCCGGATCGAGGACATCGCCAACGATATCGTGCTGGAGAACGGCGAGGTCCTTACGCGCTCGATGGCGGTGGATGATGCGCGTGCTTCCGGAGCGCGTGCGTTGTTCGGCGAAAAATACGGCGATGAAGTGCGCGTAGTGTCCATGGGCAAAGGCTCCGGCAACACGCTTGGCTGGTCGGTGGAGCTGTGTGGCGGAACGCACGTCAAGCGCACGGGTGACATCGGCCTGATCTCCGTGACGGGTGAGAGTGCTGTCGCATCCGGCGTTCGTCGCATCGAGGCGCTGACCGGCAAGATCGCGCGGCAAGCGGCAAATGCAAGCATCCAGACGGCCAAGACGGCCGCGGCTGAATTGAAGACGACGCTTGAAGATATGCCCGCGCGTGTCGCTGCGCTGATCGAGGAGCGGAAGAAGCTTGAGCGCGATCTGTCAGATGCACGCAAGAAGCTGGCCATGGGTGGTGGCGCGTCCGCTGGTGGCGCCGGCTCTGACATCCGCACCATTGGTGATGTGAAGTTCCTCGGCCGTGCCGTGCAGGGCATCGAGATGAAGGACCTCAAGAGCCTCGCTGACGACGGCAAGAAGCAGGTCGGGCAGGGTGTCGTCGCCATCGTGGGCGTTACTGAAGATGGCAAGGCCGGTGTTGTCGTCGGTGTCACACCGGATCTGACATCACGTTTCAGCGCCGTCGATTTGGTGCGCGTGGCGTCGGAAGCGCTGGGCGGCAAGGGTGGCGGCGGTCGTCCCGACATGGCGCAGGCCGGCGGTCCCGATGGCACCAAGGCGGATGCCGCGTTGAAGGCGATCGAATCCGCGATGGGCGGTTGACCAGCACGTCATTTCTCGGACGCAAGCAGCGGCGCAATCCGGTCGATGCGATTGGTCCAGATTCCTGCCGAGAACGGCTTCGGAACGTTTCGAAGATCCTCGCGGCTGTCGATACCCCGTGAAAACGGTTCACCCTCAATCGGGCCGATGATGAAAACATCCGAGCCGACACGTTTCATGCGCTCCACGAACAAGCTCGGCCAGCCCCAAATCCAGGGCGCATAATCGGACGGCATCAATATGAGACTGTGGTTGCAATCTGCCGGCACGAACCCGGCCCAACCGATCAGCCAATAGCGGATGACGCATGATTTGAGCGTCGCTTTGGACATAGTCTGAATGTTGGGAAGTCTTGCGCGGACCACTGCGACCGGGCGATCGCCGCCGTAGACCATCAGTTTTGCAAGCTGATTGGGCGGTAAAGCGCTCAGCCATTTCTCGAGCATTTCGCCCTCGGCAGGATCGTTGCTTTTGATGTGAATGAGGAAACGCTTGTCAGGAAAACGCGCAAGAACCTCATCAAGCGTGGGCATTAGCCCGTTGCCCTTGCCTCGGAACGGAAACGTCTCGCCGCCATCGGCCGTATAGCCGTAGCCGACATCCAGCTTCTTCAGATCGGCCATGCTCTGTTCGCGTGTGACGCCGCGCCCATCCGTGCGGCAGTCCAGCGTCCAATCATGGAAGACAGCGAATTGCCCGTCAGTGGTGGGATGAATGTCGAACTCGACGATGTCCGCTCCGGCCGAGAATGCGGCCTGCATTGAGGGGATGGTGTTCTCGATGTAGGGGTGTACAGGCGGATGAATGCGTGCCGCCGTGCAGGTCGTAGCAGTCAATCCCGCGGAATCATATGTTTGGGCCAACCCGCGATGGGCCAGAAGGAGCGGCTTCGAAGCTGGCGTGGTCCATTGCGACGTGTTGTTCAGCCAGATCGCAACCGCGATCAAGGCACCGATCATAAATCCGAGACCGAGTCGCCGCATGTGATGTTCCTCCTAGTGGCGCGGATTTAACGTTCGCTACCCGGCTTGCAGCGAATTCGTGATGCGAACGTCAAATCCCAAAGCTTCACTAGAATCTTATATTTGCTAGTGGTCCTTCGATTCTAATGTTCGCGAGAGTGTCCGCCGAGACGGGATGCGAACGTTAGAATCGGGCCACTAGAGACATCAGTGCGCAATCCAGTGCGGCTAAACCGAGGCAAGCCAAAACAAGCCTAAATTGAGGGCATGTGTGCGCTGCGGCGATGGGTCACCCGCAAACGCGCTGGTATCTCGTTCATCCACACCGCAAAATACAGTATGAATCACAACACTCCTTTGATCTCCACGATTGTTGTTGGCCTCGTGCTGGCTTTTGTGCTCGGCGCCGTGGTTCAGCGTTTTCGCGTGTCGCCCCTGGTGGGCTACCTCATTGCCGGCGTGCTGATGGGGCCGTTTACGCCCGGTTACGTCGCCGACCAAAACATCGCCAATCAACTCGCCGAAATTGGAATCATCCTGCTGATGTTCGGCGTCGGGCTGCATTTCTCCCTGAAGGATTTGCTGTCGGTCCGCGCTATCGCGATCCCCGGGGCAACAGTCCAAATTGCAGTGGCGACGCTGCTCGGCATTGCGCTCGCTTGGCTGTTGGGCTGGCCACTCGGTGGCGGTCTCGTATTCGGGCTCGCATTGTCTGTCGCGAGCACGGTCGTGTTGTTGCGTGCGTTGCAGGAACGGCGCCTGATCGACACCGAGCGCGGGCGTATCGCGGTCGGTTGGCTGATCGTCGAAGACCTTGCCATGGTGCTGACGCTGGTGCTTCTGCCGGCATTGGCGGGTTTGCTGAAAGGTGAGGCAACTGATGGCGCGAGCCTCATGACACTGGCGCTGCCCATTGTTCTGATGCTCGGCAAGGTCGCGGCTTTCGTGATCTTCATGCTGGTGGTTGGGCGCCGCGTGATCCCGTGGATTCTGCACTATGTCGCGCATACGGGATCGCGCGAGTTGTTTCGTCTCGCCGTATTCGCGATCTCGCTCGGTGTGGCGTTCGGCGCGGCCGTTCTGTTCGACGTCTCGTTTGCGCTGGGCGCCTTTTTTGCCGGCATGATCTTGAGCGGCTCCGAGCTCAGCCAGCGCGCGGCCAACGAAACCTTGCCGCTGCGCGACGCATTTGCGGTGTTGTTCTTCGTATCGGTCGGCATGCTGGTGGATCCAGCGATCATTCTGAATGACCCGTTGCCGCTGCTAGCGACGGTGCTGATCATCATTCTCGGCAAATCCGTTGCCGCCTTTGTGATCGTGCGCTTATTCGGCTATCCCAGATCGACCGCGCTGACCATTTCGGCGAGCCTCGCCCAGATCGGCGAGTTCTCCTTCATTCTCGCGGGGCTTGGCGTCAGCCTTGAATTGCTGCCGGATCGCGGGCGCGATCTGGTGCTTGCGGGCGCCATCATCTCGATCATGCTGAATCCGCTGTTCTTCGCGATGCTTGATCGTGTGCTGGCGGACGCTGATGAGAAATCGAAGTCGTCGGGCAAGAAGGAGCCAGCTGTTCCCCGCGCCCCGCTGCCGGTGTCACGGCTGTCCAATCATGTGGTGCTGGTTGGGCATGGTCGTGTCGGCAGCGTCGTCAGCAAGGCATTGAGGCAAGCCAACACACCGCTGCTCGTGATCGAGGATACGCCGGGCGCGGTTGAACGGCTGCGGCAGGAAGGCGTGGAAGTCATCACAGGCAATGCCGCGGCGCCCGATATGCTGCAAGCCGCGAATGTCGGCGCGGCGCGAGGACTGCTTGTGGCGATCCCGGATGCGTTCGAAGGCGGCCAGATCGTGGCCAAGGCACGCGCCCTGAGCGCCAGCCTGCCGATCATTGCGCGGGCTCATTCCGAGGAGGAAATCGCGCACCTGAAGCATCATGGCGCGAACTCGGTGATCATGGGCGAGCAGGAAATCGCCAAAGCGATGATCGCCCAGATCGGCGCGGTACACTCCTAATATGAAAAAAGGCGCGGATTGCTCCGCGCCTTTTCGTTTTCCGTTTTCGAGGAGGCTTACGCCGCCATCGCCTTGGTGAGGTTCTCCGCAACCTTGTCGAGGAAGCCGGTGGTGGAGAGCCAGCGCTGATCGGCGCCGACCAGCAAGGCGAGGTCCTTGGTCATGTAGCCGGCTTCGACGGTTTCGACGCAGACCTTCTCGAGCGTGTCGGCGAACTTCGCCAGCTCGGCATTGTTGTCGAGTTTGGCGCGATGGCCAAGGCCACGGGTCCAGGCGAAGATCGAGGCGATGGAGTTGGTGGAGGTCTCCTTGCCCTTCTGATGCTCGCGGAAGTGACGGGTCACGGTGCCGTGGGCGGCTTCCGCTTCCATCGTCTTGCCGTCCGGCGTCAGCAGGACGGAGGTCATCAGGCCGAGTGAGCCGTAACCCTGTGCAACGGTATCCGACTGCACGTCGCCGTCGTAGTTCTTACAGGCCCAGACGTAGCCGCCCGACCACTTCATCGCTGCTGCGACCATGTCGTCGATCAGGCGGTGCTCGTAGGTGATGCCCTTGGCGTCGAAGTCCTTCTTGAACTCCTTATCGAACACTTCCTGGAAGATATCCTTGAAGCGGCCGTCGTACTGCTTGAGGATCGTGTTCTTGGTCGACAGGTAGACCGGATAACCGCGGGCAAGGCCGAGGTTCATCGAGGCGCGGGCGAAGTCGCGGATCGAGTCATCCAGGTTGAACATGCCGAGCGTGACGCCGGGGCCAGGAGCCTTGAACACTTCGCGCTCAATGACCTTGCCGTCGTCGCCGACGAACTTGAGGCTGATGGTGCCAGCGGTCGGGAACTTGAAGTCGGTGGCACGGTACTGATCGCCGAAAGCATGGCGGCCGATGATGATCGGCTTGGTCCAGCCCGGAACAAGGCGTGGCACGTTCTTGCAGATGATCGGCTCGCGGAACACGACGCCGCCGAGGATGTTGCGGATGGTGCCGTTGGGCGACTTCCACATTTCCTTGAGGTTGAATTCCTTCACGCGCGCTTCGTCCGGGGTAATCGTCGCGCACTTCACGCCGACGCCGACCTTCTTGATGGCGGTGGCTGCGTCGATGGTGACCTGATCGTTGGTCTTGTCGCGGTGCTCCATCCCGAGGTCGAAATACATCAGGTCGATATCAAGGAATGGATGGATCAATTTGTCCTTGATGTACTGCCAGATGATCCGGGTCATCTCGTCGCCGTCGAGGTCGACGACAGGGTTGGTCACCTTGATTTTTGCCATGTGTGATCGGGCCTTCTTGAGGGGAGTTTAGGCAATAGGAATGGTTTACGCGGGCGGCTATAGCACCGGGAAGAAGGCAGCGAAAGCGGGCCCTAAGCATCTTGGCTGCCCATTTTTGAGGATCGATAAGAACCGTTCCAGCCCCATCAATCAGGCACCAGAGCACCTTGACTGGCGGGCATAAAGTCTGGCTTTGTCGCCAAACATGAGGCGCTAGGCGAACTCCCGGGTTTGACCTGCGTCAGCGCACCTGAGACTTTGCACCGGATTCAAGTAAAGCCTATATCCATTTGATTTTTAAATGGAATCTCATGGTTTTGAGTCGGTGTCTTCAGATGTTGATTCAAAGAATTCACAGCCTGAATCAAATTCTTCAGCGCTTGAATCAAAATCATAGGTCGTTGAATCAAGTTCTTCAGATCTTGATTCAAGCCGTTTGCCGCCTGAATCAAAGCATTCAACTATCCACTTATCGAATCGGAAAGTGAACCCATGTCCGGTACGGACAAGACCAAAGCCGGCATCGAATTGACCGGTCCCATCGTGGTTCTGGTGGAGCCGCAGCTTGGCGAGAACATCGGCATGTGCGCGCGCGCCATGGGCAATTTCGGCCTGACGCGCTTGCGCATCGTCAACCCCCGCGATGGCTGGCCGAACATGGCCGCCCAGCGTGCCGCGGCGGGAGCGGACCATATTCTCAACAACGTGGAACTGTTCGATACCGTTGAAGCGGCGGTCGCCGATTGCTCGCTTTTGTTCGCGACGACGGCGCGCGCACATGATCAGGCCAAACCGGTGGTCGGGCCTGAGGAAGCCGCCCGGCAGATCGTTCAGGAGACGGCAGCTCAGGGCACGACTGCAATTCTGTTTGGCCGCGAGCGCTGGGGGCTGATGAACGAAGAGGTCGCTCTCGCCAATCGCATCATCACCTTTCCGGTGAATCCGGGCTTCACTTCGCTGAATCTCGCCCAGGCGGTGCTGCTGACGGGGTACGAGTGGTTCAAGCTTGCGACATCGAATGCGTTGCCGTTCGATAGGCCGGAGCGCTCGGAACGGGCTCCCAATCACCAGATGCAGACCTTCTTCGACAATCTGGTCAATGAACTCGACAAGGTGGAATTCCTGCGGCCGCCGGAAAAGCGCGATGTGATGCTGGTCAATCTGCGCAACATCTTCACCCGGATGGAGCCGAGCAAGCAGGATATCCGTACGCTGCACGGTGTCGTCATGGCGATTGCCGAAGGGCGGAAGGGGCCGGCCAAGGGTGGTGTTCTTGATAGCAATGACGCGACACGGCTACGCGCTTTGCTTGCGGAGCACAGCGAGGCGCGATCGCCGTCCGAGAGCGGCACCGTGCGAGGCTTGGCACGGCTGCTACGCCGTAATCCGACTGATGCCGAGCGGATCCTGTGGCAGGCCCTGACAACCGATCGCCGCTTTGCAGCGCAATTCAAGCGGCAAACGCCGGTGGGGCGCCATATTCCCGATTTCGTTTCGTTTTCCCATCGCGTCGCGATCGAGATCGTGCATCCAGGTGAAACCGAGACGGTTTTGCGTGATCGGGCATCTCGTCGTGAATGGCTTCGCCCAGCGCGATTACCATGTCGTCGATCTGTCGTCCGAGCAGATCGAAAAGGACTTGGAGGCGGTGCTTCTTGTGATCCAAAATGGGATTCAAAAATCCTCAGTTAACGAGGCCTGAACGAACGGTCTCATTTCCATCATCAGTTCTTCGTCAAACCGCAATCGCCCTTTGCTAGTCCCGCAGTATTCAGAATATGTGCAGGGAGATTGATGATGACCAATCGCATTTTGTTTGCTGCTTGCGCCAGTGTGATGCTTATGACGTCGGCGACGGCCCAGTCGCCGCTTTTTCCGGAGGGACGCAGCCGCCAGGACGGATCGGTAAGAGTTCAAAGCTCGCTGAATTTCTTCGTGCCTGGTCCCACCGGCGACAGCGAAGAAGCTCAGAAATTGCGGGAGAAAGCTCGCCGTATGATCTATGAAACGGCGGCACGCGAATGTGATTTGCTGAAGGACACGCTAGCCAAGGATTGCCGGCTGGAGAACGTCAACAGCAATATCAATACCAATCGCCAATATGGCCCTGCGCCGCAGGACGGTTTTACGATCAACGGATCGATGAGCTTTCAGATCACCTTGAAGTGACCACCGTCGCTTCGCTGATGCAACATGATCTCCCGACAATTATCCCTCAGCGCTCGGACTAAAGTGCGCTAGGAAGGGTTGTTTCAAAACTAACATATAAGGGAGGTTCACCCATGCGTTTGATACGCCTCGTGTTGCTCGCCTCTGCTTCTGTTTTCGCCTGCGGTTCTGCCTACGCGCAGGCACTTCAAACTGAAAAGAATATCTCGATGGGAATGGCGATGGCCATACTCCAAGGAACCCTCGATCAGTGCACGAAGGACGGCTACAAGATTTCGATCACCATTATCGACAAGGCGGGCAACGTTGCTGCGCAGATCCGCGGCGATGGCACCAATCCCCATACTATGGAGTTCAGCCGCCTCAAGGCTTATACGGCCCGCACGCGCGGCCAGACGTCGGGTGAATTCGCGAAGCTCACATCGGACCCGGAAAGGGCTTACCTGCGTCAGATTCCGGGAACGGTCTGGGCGGCGGGCGGCGTGCCGATCAAGGTTGGCAACGAGACCATCGGCGCAGTCGGCGTGTCCGGCGCACCGGGCGGCGACAAGGACGAAGTCTGCGCCAACGCCGGCATTGCGAAAGTCGCGGACGCGCTGAAGTGATCGGCTCCGGCTAATTTAAACCCAGTGCTTTGATACGTGAGGCAAGCGTCGTCGGCTTCATTGCAAGGAGCTCGGCGGCGCCGCCTGCACCAGACACTTTGCCATTACAGATCTTAAGTGCAGCGGCGATGTTGGCGCGCTCCTGTGCGCGAAATTCATCGTCGGTGAGAATCGCTGGTCGCGGCACGCCTTTGCGATGGTCCGTCGACGTTGCAGTATGGCCGTCCGGCAGATCGATCCGCAGCCGCCCGTTCTGTGCGAGAATGGCGGCACGTTCGATGACGTTCTGCAGTTCGCGGACATTGCCCGGCCAGTCGTAGCGCGACAGCTTACGGGCATCCCCCTCCGACAGCCGAAGATCCGATTTCAGCGCTTTGCTCTCGCTGCTGAGGAAGTGTTGCGCGAGCAGGGGAATGTCTTCGCGTCGTTCGCGCAACGGAATAGATTCCACCGGAAACACGTTAAGCCGAAAATAAAGGTCTTCACGGAAGCGGCCCCCCTGAACCTCCCGCTTCAGGTCGCGATTGGTGGCGGCAATGACGCGGACGTCCACCGCACGCGTGCGTTCTTCGCCCACGCGCTCGAAATGTCCTTCCTGCAACACGCGCAGGAGCTTGCCTTGGAGCTCGAGCGGGATCTCGCCGACTTCGTCGAGAAACAGCGTGCCTCCATCGGCAAGTTCAAAGCGCCCGATCCGATCGCGTAGCGCGCCCGTAAATGCGCCTCTGACATGGCCGAAGAATTCGCTCTCGAATAGTTCGCGTGGGATGGCCGCACAATTGACGCGGATCAGCGGGCGGTCCTGCCGTTGGCTCGCTTCATGGATTGCTCGGGCGATCAGCTCCTTGCCCGTGCCGGATTCGCCGGTGATCAGCACCGACGCGTCGGTGGGCGCGACGAGGTTGACCTGCCGTAGGACGGTCTGGATCGCCTCTGAGCGTCCGATAATGCCGCGTGGATTGGTCTCGATGCGGATTTCTTCCTGCAGATAAGCGTTTTCCTGCTCAAGGCGTTCACGCAATTGATCAACCTCGGCAAGTGCTGCCCGCAACTTCTCGTCAGCTTCACGGCGCTGGCTGACATCGCGAAACACGATGACGGCGCCAACCACCAGATTGCGATCTCGGATCGGAGTTGATGTGTACTCCACCCAGACCGGCGTGCCGTCCTTTCGCCAGAACACCTCGCCGTCGATTTTGTGGACGGCGCCATCCCGGAATGCTGCGTAAATCGGGCAATCCTCATGTGGATAATGCCTGCCATCGTGATGGGTGTGGTGCACGATAGAATGAATATCCTTTCCCACCAGCTCGTCCGCTGACCATCCAAGCATCCGCTCCGCGGCAGGATTGACGAAGGTGGTTTTGCCCTCAGCATTGACACCGTAGATGCCTTCGCCTGCCGCACGCAGGATCAATTGGTTCTCGCGCTCGATGTCGCGAAATACCCGCTCGACGCGTTGCCAAGCGGCGATACCGCCGCGCATGTAATCTTCCGCCGCTGCATCGACGGCGCGGCGCTGCCGCTCCTCGAGATCGCTGATGGCGAGAAGCACCAGCGAGTTCTCGCCGTTGGGAATAACTGAGCCGGTGTATTCGACGCGAAGCTCGGTGCCGGCGGCGTGTCTGGGGATCAACGAACGTGTCCAGTAGGCGCCCTTGGCCAATACGGCCTGGGTAAACACGATCAAGGCCGGAAGTTGTCCCGCATGAAGAGCGCTGATTTTCATCTGCCGCAGCAGCGTGCGGTCGTAACCGAGGAGGGTGCAGGCCGCCGGATTCGCATCAATGATCTGGTCCGCTTTGGGGTCGAGCAGCAGCAAAGGCTCGACCGAAAAGTCGAATGCGCTGCTAGGGGCGCTGGCGGAAAGCGACTTAGAGAGCTGCCCTTCAGTGATCTCTGAACCATGTGACATCTGACGAAATCTCGTAAATTCAATTACGAAATATCGCGTATTACGAAATTTCGTAAATGCCAATTTGTCGCACCGCCACTGGGGTTATTGAAGATTTTGGGCTCCGCGGCATGGCACGAAGCTTGCGTAATAAGCTCCCAGAGGCCGATCACGCAGGGAGCTCGCGATGTCCATCTTCGACAATCCGTTCGATACCGAAAACCCGTTGTCCATGGGATGCAATTGCGGGCGGCATCGTTCGCAAGGTGAGCACGACCGTGAGGCGCAGGTCGCTCTGCAGTGCGTCCCGGCAGAGAGCGAGGACGAGCGGTACGAGGGCGTCGTCGCATCGGCGGTCATGCGGGCGATGTTCCCGCAGGACGTGGCGCGCCGCGCGTTCCTGAAGTCTGTCGGTGCCGCGACGGCGCTTGCGGCGGTGTCGCAGTTCTTCCCGCTCAAGACCGCAACCGAAGTGTTTGCGCAGGGCGCTCCGCTCGAAAAGAAGGACCTCAAGGTCGGGTTCATTCCGATCACCTGCGCGACGCCGATCATCATGGCCGCGCCCATGGGGTTCTATTCCAAGCAGGGTCTCAACGTCGAAGTGATCAAGACCGCCGGTTGGGCAGTGATCCGCGACAAGACACTGAACAAGGAATACGACGCGGCGCACATGCTGTCGCCGATGCCGCTCGCCATCACCATGGGCGTCGGCTCAACTCCGCAGCCCTACACGATGCCGGCGGTGGAGAACATCAACGGGCAGGCGATCACGCTTGCGATGAAGCATAAGGACAAGCGCGACCCGAAGGACTGGAAGGGCTTCAAGTTCGCGGTGCCGTTCGACTACTCGATGCACAACTACCTGCTGCGCTACTATCTCGCGGAGCACGGCATCGATCCCGATACCGACGTGCAAATCCGTGCGGTGCCACCGCCGGAAATGGTCGCAAACTTGCGCGCGGACAATATCGACGGCTTCCTCGGGCCGGATCCGATGAATCAGCGCGCGGTTTATGACGGCGTCGGTTTCATTCACATCCTGACGAAAGATATCTGGGAAGGGCACCCATGCTGCGCCTTTGCGGCGTCGAAGGAATTCGTCACGACGATGCCAAACACGTATGCCGCGCTGCTGAAGTCGATCATCGATGCGACAGCGTTCGCCCACAAGCCCGAGAACCGCAAGCAGATTGCCGAGGCGATCGCGCCGGCAAACTATCTCAACCAGCCGCAGATCGTGCTCGAACAGATTCTGACCGGCACCTTCGCCGATGGCCTCGGCAATGTCGTCACCCAGCCGAACCGCGTCGATTTCGATCCATTCCCCTGGCAGTCGTTCGCGGTGTGGATCATGACCCAGATGAAGCGGTGGGGGCAGATCAAGGGTGATGTCGATTACGCTAACGTCGCGAGCCAGGTTTATCTGGCGACCGATACCGCGAGGCTGATGAAGGAGGCCGGCTTTACCCCGCCGGAAACGACCTCAAAGTCCTTCGCCGTCATGGGCAAGACCTTCGATCCGGCAAAGCCTGACGATTATCTCGCCAGCTTCAAAATCAGGAAGGCGAGCTGACGTGGCATCATCGCTCAGGTTTCGCGCGGCCATCCTCTCGGTTGCAATCTTCGCAGTCTTCATTGGCGCGTGGCATCTGGCCACCCGCAGCACCGCACCGGTTACTACCATGAGCCCGGAATACGCCAAGCTGATGGGGCTGACGGCGACGCAGGGCAAATCGGCGATGCCGGGCCCGCTCGATGTCGGCGCAAAGTTGTGGGAGCACATTAAAAGTCCGTTCTACGACAAGGGGCCGAACGACAAGGGCCTCGGCATTCAGCTCGGCTATTCCATCGCGCGCGTGCTGTTCGGCTATCTGCTTGCGGTGGTAGCTGCGATTCCTCTCGGCTTTCTGATCGGGATGTCGCCGCTGATCAGCAAAGCTCTTGATCCGTTCATCCAGGTGCTGAAGCCGATCTCTCCGCTCGCCTGGATGCCGCTCGCGCTCTACACCATTAAGGACTCCAGCATTTCCGCGATCTTCGTGATCTTCATCTGCGCGATCTGGCCGATGCTGATCAACACCGCATTTGGTGTCGCCTCCGTTCGCAAGGAGTGGATCAATGTCGCGCGCACGCTGGAGGTAGGGCCGATACGGCGGGCCTTTACTGTGATCCTGCCCGCTGCGGCGCCGACCATTCTCACCGGCATGCGGATTTCCATCGGCATCGCGTGGCTCGTGATCGTCGCGGCCGAGATGCTCGTCGGTGGCACCGGCATCGGTTACTTCGTCTGGAATGAGTGGAACAATCTGTCGATCACCAATGTGATCATTGCCATCCTGGTGATCGGCATCGTTGGAATGATGTTCGACCAGATCCTCGCGCGGTTCACGCGCATGGTCACGTTTCCGGAGTAGGGAATATGGCCAGCTTCATATCGATCGAAGACATCGCACGGCGTTATCCCGCCGTATCGTCCGGCAGTCCGACGACCATCTTCGAACATCTTTGGTTGTCGCTAGAGCGCGGCGAGTTCGGCTGCATCATCGGGCACTCCGGATGCGGTAAGACCACCGTGCTCAATATTCTCGCGGGTCTCGATGAGCCGAGTGAAGGTGCTGTGATCGTGGATGGGCAGGCGATCGAAGGCACGAGCCTCGACCGTGCGGTGATTTTCCAAAGCCATGCGTTGCTGCCGTGGCGAACGGTGCTCGGCAATGTCAGTTTCGCGGTGTCGTCCAAGTGGCCCAAATGGGATCAGGCAAGGGTCAAGGCACACGCGCAGACCTTCATCGATCTCGTCGGCCTGACAGGTTCGGAATTGAAGCGGCCATCGGAATTATCGGGCGGCATGAAACAGCGCGTCGGTATCGCGCGTGCTTTGTCGATTACGCCAAAAATCCTGCTGATGGATGAGCCGTTCTCGGCGCTCGACGCGTTGACCCGCGGCACGTTGCAGGACGAGGTCCGGCGCATCTGTCTGGAGACCGGGCAGACGACATTCATGATTACGCACGACGTGGACGAGGCGATCTATCTCGCCGACAAGATCTTCCTGATGACCAACGGTCCAGGGGCGGTGCTGGCCGAGATCGTCGAGAACCCATTGCCGAAGGATCGGGCTCGCATCGATCTGCATCGTCACCCGCTCTATTACGCCACACGGAATCACATCGTCGATTTTCTTGTCAGCCGCAGCAAGACCTTCGTCGCAACAACCAAGGACCACGACCCGCGCAATGTGCCGGTGGTGCGACCGGGGCTCGGCGAGCCCGCAATCATCTCGTCCAATCCCGCCGAATGGCCAAAGGCCGCATCCGGCACGTCCCAAGTCAACGTCAATTAAGAAAGAACAGGAGTTCAATCATGAAGCGATCCGATCTCACCGAGAAGCTGCTTGATATCAAGCGCGACAAGGGTTGGACCTGGAAATACATCTGCGAGCAGATCGGCGGATATTCGGAGGTTCTGATCGTCGGCGCGATCCTCGGTCAGATGAAGCTCACCAAACCGCAGGCGGCCAACGCAGGCGAACTATTTGGACTGTCGAAGTCCGAAATCGCGATGCTCAATGAAACGCCGATGCGCGGAATGCCGATGCCGCCGACCGACCCGCTGATTTACCGCTTCTACGAGCTGGTGATGGTGAATGGCCCGGCGTGGAAGGCGCTGATCGAGGAGGAGTATGGCGACGGCATCATGTCCGCGATCGACTTCGACATGGTGATGGAGCGCCTGCCCAATCCGAAGGGGGATCGCGTCAAGATCACTATGTCGGGCAAGTTCCTGCCGTACAAATATTACGGCGCCTCGGGCAACGTGCCGGAATACGGCTTCAAGGAAGGCTGACTAGTGTGGTGGTTCAGAAGTTCGCTCCATTTTTCCATCGCGTCCTTCCAGCGAACTTCTGAACCTAAACCACACTAGAAGCATAGATTTACTAGTGCCCTCTCGAATCCAAAGTTCGCTGCGGAGCGCGCTCACCATGAGGCGAACTTTGGATTCGAGAGGGCATTAAAAAAGGCTCGGCCCGCGAGGGTCATCTCGCGGGCCGATAAATCGGGATTATCGTCTGGGGCCCTTATTGGCCCGCCTTGATCTGGGCCACGGCAATGGCGACCAGCTCATCCATTTTCTGCCGGACTTCGGCTTCGGTGACCCCCTTGTCCGCGAGGTCCTTCACGACCTTGCGAAGAACGTCGCCATCGCCGGCTTCTTCAAAATCGGCGGACACCACTTCCTTGGAGTAGGCGGCGGCATCGTCGCCGGTTTTGCCTAGTTTTTCAGCGGCCCAAAGGCCCAAAAGCTTGTTCCGGCGGGCTTCCGCCTTGAACTTCTGTTCCTCGTCGAGGGCGAACTTCTTTTCGAAGCTTTCCTGGCGCTTGTCGAAAGTGGACATATATCTGTTCCATCAGCTGAAATTGCGCCGCCGGGCCCGGCTGCGCGAGGCCTTTGGATACCGTTGGTGGGACCCCGAAGGCAACGGACCAGAGGTCGCAGGAGGGATCAAACTGGCCGGTAAAACCCCAGTCATTACGTTGTATCGGCCAGATCAATAGGTTAGGTTGCCTGAGAGACCAGTTCGCTATTTGTTTCGCGATTCTGGGCTTCGTGGCAGCTCCGCCGCGGGTCGCGTAATCACCCGGAGCATCTCAATCCATGGATTTTAACAACACACGGTACATCCCTATGAGCCGTCGGCGTCGCATTTACGAAGGCAAGGGCAAGGTTCTTTATGAAGGACCCGAACCCGGCACCCTGATTCAGCACTTCAAGGACGACGCCACCGCGTTCAATGCCAAGAAACACCAGGTGATCGAGGGCAAGGGCGTCCTCAACAACCGGATTTCGGAATACGTCTTCCAGCACCTGAACGACATTGGTGTACCGACGCACTTCATCAAGCGTCTCAACATGCGCGAGCAATTGATCCGCGAGGTCGAGATCGTGCCGCTCGAGGTTGTGGTGCGCAATGTTGCTGCAGGCTCGCTGTCGCAACGCCTTGGGATCGAGGAAGGCACCCAGCTGCCGCGTTCGATTATCGAGTTCTATTACAAGAACGATCAGCTCGGCGATCCGATGGTCTCGGAAGAGCACATCACGGCGTTCGGCTGGGCCACGCCGCAGGAGATCGACGACATGATGGCGCTGGCCATCCGCGTCAACGACTTCCTGACCGGACTGTTTCTCGGCATCGGCATCCGTCTTGTAGATTTCAAGATGGAATGCGGACGTCTGTTCGAAAACGACATGATGCGCATCATCGTCGCCGATGAAATTTCTCCCGACTCATGCCGCCTGTGGGACATCAAGTCGAACGAGAAGCTCGACAAGGATCGCTTCCGCCGCGATCTCGGTGGCTTACTCGAAGCGTACACCGAAGTTGCGAAGCGTCTCGGCATCCTGATCGAAAACGAGCGTCCGGCTGGCTCCGGTCCGGTGCTGGTGAAGAGCTGATCGCGATGAAGGCACGTGTTACCGTTACGCTGAAGAACGGCATTCTCGATCCGCAGGGAAAAGCCATTGAAGGCGCTTTGAAGTCCCTTGGGGTCGATGGCATCGCTAGCGTTCGTCAAGGCAAAGTGTTCGATATCGAGCTTGCCGTTGCTGACAAGGCAAAAGCCGAAGAGGCGCTGAAGGCTGCGGCCGACAAGCTGCTGGCGAATACGGTGATCGAGAACTACCGCGTCGACATCGTCTGATTTTCAGTGATTTCAAATGAAAACCACCGGCCGCGCGGCCGGTGGTTTTGTTTTGGGTGATCTCAGGTCAAGGTGAATTCGAGATCGCCGAGCTTGTCGATGCTGGAGACGATCTTGTCGCCAGCCTTCAGCCACACGCGTTTCTCGGGTGGATAGCCAAGGATCACGCCTTCCGGCGTGCCAGTGAAAATCAGGTCGCCGGGCTCAAGGGTCATGTATCGTGAGGCGTAGCTGACGAGCTTCCTGACGCTGAAGATCATGTTCTTGGTGTTGGCGGATTGGCGCTGCTCGCCGTTGACCAGGGTCTTCAGGTTCAGGTTTTCCGGATCGACCTGATCGCCAGTGACCAGCCATGGACCGATCGGCCCCCAGCCGTCACCGGTTTTGCCGAGCATCCACTGACTCGAGCGCATCTGCTGATCGCGTTCGGAGAAGTCCTGACCGGTGCAGTAACCGAACACGTAATCAAGCGCGTCTCCTTCGCTGACGTTGCGGGCCGTCTTACCGATCACCGCGACCAGTTCGGTCTCGTAGTCGAAGTTCTTGCCGGGTTCCTTCGAGACGGCGATCGTGCCGCCGTGATGGTTGAGGGTGGAGCTGTATTTGTTGAACAGGATGGGCTCCTTGGGGAGCTTCTCGTTGGCTTCCGCCGCGTGCGCTTTGTAGTTCAGGCCCACACAAATGATTTTGCTGGGCTCTGTGACGCAGGGCGCGAACTTGGCAGATTTCTCCGCAACCAGATATTTATCGCCAGCGGCTTTCGCTTTCTCGATGGTCGCCTTGAGCGCGGCAGCATTATATTCGCCGCTGATCACCTCATCGGTGGAGAGAGGCGCGCCGAGCTTGAAGACCTGTTCAGCCGCCGACACATTCACAATGCCCTTGTCGGTGCGGACGCCGAGCGCCAGTCCCGTCGGGGTCTGCAGCATTGCGAACGTCATATTCTTGGTGGTTTCCAGCTTCGGCGGCTGGTTGGGCGCGGGGGCGGGGCCTTTGGCCTGGGCGAAGGCGTCGCGGGCGCTGGTGGAGAGCAGGCCACCGGCGACCACACCGGCGGCGGAGGACTTCAGGAATTTGCGGCGGTCATTATCCATTTGTTTCCATCCCCTGTTTTCCTGTTGGTCAGCACGATTTTGCAGTACTGGACGGCCAAGCTAACACTGGAAAATGCCCCCTCAAATGGGTAAGTCATGCCAAGGCGCGACGCACGCGCGGCTAGTGGAGTGGATTTGACGTTCGCCCTCTGTTTGTCGCGAGTTCGTGATGCGAACGTCAAATCCAAAAGCTCCACTCAAATTATATATTTGTCAGTGGTCCTTCGATTCTAACGTTCGCAAGAGTGCCAAACGAGACAGGATGCGAACGCTAGAATCGGACCACTAGTGTCCCGTCTCCGAATAACCGATCGGTTTGCGGCGCGCTCGCACGGTTATTCGGAGACGAAAGGACACTAGCAGAATCAAAATGCTAGTGTGGCTTTGTCTCGCAATTGCCGATAAGAGACGAGCCGCAAGAGTGATCGGCAATTGCGAGACGCCACACTAGGATCGGAACCTCGATGAAATCAGCCATTCTCGTCTTTCCAGGCATCAACCGTGAACGTGATATGGCGCGGGCGCTGAAGCTGGCGTCCGGCAACGATGCCGCGATGGTCTGGCACGCCGAGACGTCCCTGCCGAAAGGGACGGATCTAGTCGTGGTCCCGGGCGGATTTTCTTACGGGGACTATCTGCGATGTGGGGCGATTGCCGCACGCGCGCCTGTGATGGACGCGGTGCGGGCTCACGCCGCTGCAGGTGGTCTTGTGCTCGGGGTTTGCAACGGTTTCCAGATCCTGTGCGAGTCCGGCCTATTGCCCGGCGTGTTGATGCGCAATGCGCAGCTCAAGTTCATTTGCCGCGATGTGTACCTTCGCGTCGAGCGTTCCGATACGCCGTTCACACGCGGCTACAATGCAGGGCAGGTGATCCGCGTGCCGGTGGCGCATGGCGAAGGAAATTATGCCGCCGACGAAGAGACTATCCGCCGCCTGGAAGGTGACGGCCGTGTGCTCTATCGCTACTGTTCGCCTGACGGCGAAGTCGGCGACACGCACAACATCAATGGCGCAGCCGCTTCGATCGCGGGCATCGTCAATGAGAAGGGCAACGTCCTCGGCATGATGCCGCATCCTGAGAACCACGTTGAAGACATCATGGGATGCACCGATGGCCGCGGATTGTTCGCTGGTCTCGCCGAACACTTGAAGCGCGCTGCGTAATCTGACCTATCTTAAGCGTGACTTTGTCAGCGCAGCAATGGCCATAGGACCGCGGTGGAGCATGGTTTAGGCCGCGTGCCTGAATTCGGGGCATAACGCCGGAGCGGGCGTTCACATCGCAAAGCATGTTGCCTGAAACTGTCGCAAGCCGTGCGCGAGGGTGACCGGGCGACGGTCATCGAACCCGATAAGCCGCTGTTCTTCCTCGTTGGCGATGGTTTCCGAATAGCTGAAAAATTCAGCATGATCGACGGCACTGCTCTGAGCCGCGCTGGCCTGAAACTTGCTCATTAAGTTCCCGCAGCCTGTCGAGTGATTTTGTCCAATCGCGCTGTGGGAGATCACATGTTCAAGTATTCAGCCTGTTACGCCTTAGCCTTCGCAGCCGCTCTTGGTGTTTCATCTCAGCCGGCAATGGCTGAAAGCACATTGCGGATCGCCATGACAGCGGCCGATATTCCCACCGCAACCGGCCTTCCAAATAACGGATTCGAGGGCATGCGCTTCCTCGGTTATCCAATCTTCGAAGGACTGGTGTTATGGGACCTCGCCAAGACTGATCAGCTGGCAATCCTGCGTCCTGGACTGGCGGAAAAATGGGAGCAGGCGTCTGACGACAACAAGACCTGGATCTTTCATCTGCGCCATGGCGTGAAATTTCATGATGGCACAGACTTCAACGCAGATGCCGTGATCTGGAATCTCGATCGTTATTTCAAGAATGATAGCCCGCAGTTTGAGGCGCCGAGTTCGGCCATGTCGCGGGCGCGCGTGCCGTTGATGGGCTCCTACAAGAAGGTCGACGACTTCACGGTTTCGATAACGACAACCGCGGCCGCGTCTTACTTTCCATACATGGCGGTCTATCTGCTTTTCACATCGCCGGCGTCGTTCGAAAAGGCGGGTCGCGACTGGAGCAAAGTCGCGCTGCTGCCTGCAGCGGGCACTGGTCCGTTCCGCATTACCAAGATAGTGCCGCGTGAACGGGTCGAACTCGCGCGCTTCGATGGCTATTGGGATGCTGCCAAGAAGGCCAAGGTTGATAACATCGTGCTGATGCCAATCCCCGAGGCCAATGCGCGGCTGGCCGCGCTACGTTCAGGCCAGGTCGACTGGATCGAGGTGCCGCCAGCGGATGGCATTGCATCGCTGAAAACCGCCGGCTTCAACATTACCACGGGATCCTATCCGCATGTCTGGCCGTGGTTCTACAACATCGGCGCGACGAACAGTCCGTTCAAAGATGTCAAGGTTCGTCAGGCGGTTAACTACTGCGTGGACCGCGAAGGACTCATCGCGCTTGTCGGTGGTACCGCGGAGCCATCAGCTGGATGGCTCAAGACCAGCGATCCCAACTTCGGCACGCCAGTCAATCGTTACAAATTCGATCCCGCCAAGGGCAAGGCGCTGCTTGCGGAAGCAGGCTATTCAGCTGCCAAGCCGCTATCGTTCAAGGTGCTGATCTCGAGTTCGGGATCGGGACAGATGTTGCCGTTGCCGATGAACGAATTCCTCCAGCAAAATCTCAAGGAGGCCTGCGGTGTCGATGTCGAATTCGATGTGGTCGAATGGCAGGTGCTACTGACGGCTGCCCGCGCAACGCCGGACAGTCCGAGTTTGAAAGGCGCAATGGCGCTCAACATCAGTTCGCCGTCGTCGGATTCTGGCATCATGGCGCGTTATTTTGCTGCGGCTAATTTCTCGCCGAATGGCTTCAACTTCGAACAATGGAAGGATGACGGGTTTGAAGACGCCTTGAAGACTCTCGCGGCTGCCGCCGACCCGAAGGTGATTGCGGCGGCCACCCGCAAAGCGCACGAACGGCTCGTGGACAATCCGCCTTGGCTCTACATCGTCCACGATCTCAATCCGCGGGCGATGAGCACGAAGGTCAAAGGCTTCGTCTCACCGCAGTCGTGGTTTCTCGACATGACCTTGGTCAGTATGCAGTGATTATTCCGGGCTAACCGGTTCTGATCCACGCGTCTTCACGCGCTTGATGGGGCCGGAGAACGTGAAGAGAGGCCTGCCGCTCGTGACCGGGGTGCCGCTTCCGTCGGGATGAAGAGATGGAGGTGGGCCCGGTCGGCGCCGGGCGTCGCGATGTTTACCGAAAGCCTCCGCAAAATTCGTCAGAGGCTTAAAACCATAGCCGTGCGGTCTGTAAACCCTAGTGTCCCCGTTTCTAACGTTCGTATCACTTTGCAGCACTCTCGTCTGCGAACGTTAGAACCAGGAGGGACACTAGCAATTCTATAAAGCTAGTGCGCTTTTTGGATTTGACGTTCGTACTGAGGACGCGCCGCAGTGCCGGTACGAACGTCAAACCAGCGCACTAGCCCTCGTCGGAGGATCGGGACGTTGGGTGTTCACGCCGTCCGCAGCGTCTTGAGGAATTTGTCGACCTCGGTGCGCAACTGCTGGTTTTCTTTTGTGAGTGAGATCGCGGAGTCATGGACGTTTGCGGCGGCGTGTCCGGTCTCTTCTGCACCCTTGTTGACCCGAACGATGTTCGCGGCAACCTCTGAGGATCCCGTCGCAGCCACGTGAATATTACGCGCGATTTCCTTGGTGACAGCATCCTGCTGATCGACAGCCTCGAAGATCGCATTGGCAATTTTGGAGATGAAGCCGATCGTAGTGCCGATCTCGGAGATGGCGGTGACGGTTTCACCGGTCGAAGCCTGCATCTCGTTGATCTGCGTGGTGATCTCTTCGGTCGCTTTCGCGGTTTGGGAGGCGAGGGCCTTCACCTCCTGCGCAACGACGGCGAAACCCTTACCCGCTTCGCCAGCGCGTGCGGCTTCGATTGTCGCATTGAGCGCAAGCAGATTGGTCTGCTCGGCAATCGCGCTGATGATCTTGATCACGTCGCCGATGCGGCTGGCGGCGTTGCTGAGGTCGGCAATGCGGCCATTGGTGCTTTCGGCTTGCTTGACGGCGTCGTTCGCGACCTTCAGTGACTCCTGAACCTGTCGGGAGATTTCGGAAACCGACGAGCCCATTTCCTCGGTGCCGGATGCGACAGATTGCACATTTGTCGATGCTTGCTCGGAGGTTGCGGCAACAGAGGTCGACAGCGTGCGGGTTTCTTCTGCTGTTGCTTTCAAAGTATCGGCTGCGGATTTGAGGCTTTCTGACATCGAGCCGACCTGCTCTACGATGTGAGCGATGCTTTGTTCGAACTGCCCCGCCAAGCCTTCCAAGGCGTTGCGCTTGTCGCGCTTGCCCGCGTCGAGATACACCGAAATCGCGAAGTCCATGTCGAGCAATGCGGCGCCAACAACGGCGTCGATGATCTTCGCCTTCTTTTCATACAGCGCGCGGCCCGGGAAACGAGACGTGACGGTCGTTTCGATGTGGGTGATCAAGCCGCTGATGATCTTCTTGTAGCCGCCGATGTACCAGCGTGGTTCGAGACCGAGACGATGGTGGCTTTCTCCAATCCGCGTCACGGATCGCACGTAGGCATCGTCAAATTTGGCCGACAGGATCATGTCCCAATGGCTAAGCTGGGCGGCCTTGGCGCGAGCGACGATTTCCGGGCGCGGAAACAGCTTCTGTACGTCCGGAAACTCGGAAATCGACACGTAGAAGGCATCGAGGATGCCGGGCAGAGCCTTCATTGCCACTGGGCGAACGTCGCGGAGCGCCGCGCGCGAAGCCTCGTCGATGCTGTTGAAGGCAATTCTGGTCGCGAGGGTATCGGAGGAATTCATGGCAACGGGACCTGCATGGCGAGGGAATGCGTGGTCGCACGGCGCCACCCGATCAAGGCGGGGCTAGGCCACACTATCCGGATGGAAAGGGCTGATCTGAAATGCCAGAACACGGTCAAGCGCTGGCAAATGAATGGTTATTGCGCTTTGGTTAATGCACTCTAAATACGGTGTTCCCGGTTACTCCTGAGCCGGAAAAAGGGTGTCCACGGCTGTCCCCAGCTTTGGCCGCCGCCTGCAAACTGACCACCAAAAAGCCCTTTCCGCCCTGCGTTGTTCTCCGTAAACAGGGGCTTCCACAGCACCCCGCGAGCTCATGATTTCCAACGAACCCAAGATCACCCCCGAACTCGTCGCCAGCCACGGCCTCAAGCCGGATGAGTACGAGCGCATTCTCAAACTGATCGGGCGCGTTCCGAGCTTCACGGAACTGGGCATCTTCTCGGCGATGTGGAACGAGCACTGCTCGTACAAGTCCTCGCGCATCCATTTGCGCGGTCTGCCGACCAAGGCGCCGTGGGTGATCCAGGGACCCGGTGAAAACGCCGGCGTGATCGATATTGGCGACGGGCTTGCGGTGGTCTTCAAGATGGAGAGCCACAATCACCCCAGCTACATCGAGCCATATCAGGGCGCGACCACGGGTGTCGGCGGCATCCTGCGCGACGTCTTTACCATGGGCGCTCGGCCTATCGCATGCCTCAACGCGCTGAGCTTTGGCGATCCATCGCACCCGAAGACGCGCCATCTGGTGTCCGGCGTGGTTGCAGGCATCGGCGGTTATGGCAATTCGTTCGGCGTGCCGACCGTTGGCGGTCAGATGCGCTTCCACACGCGCTACGACGGCAACATCCTCGTCAATGCGATGGCTGTGGGGCTCGCGGAAGCCGACAAGATTTTCTACGCGGCCGCGAGCGGCGTGAACATGCCGATCGTCTATCTTGGCTCCAAGACGGGGCGCGACGGCATCCACGGCGCGACCATGGCTTCCGCCGAGTTCGACGATGCCAGCGAGGAAAAGCGCCCGACCGTACAGGTCGGCGACCCGTTCGCGGAAAAGCTTCTGCTGGAAGCGTGCCTCGAAATCATGGAAGCGGATTGCGTAATCGCGATCCAGGACATGGGGGCGGCAGGCCTGACCTGTTCAGCAGTTGAAATGGGCGCGAAGGGCGATCTCGGCGTCGACCTTGATCTTGATTCCGTGCCGACGCGCGAAACCGGGATGAGCGCCTACGAGATGATGCTCTCGGAAAGCCAGGAGCGCATGCTCATGGTGCTCAAGCCCGAAAAGGAAAAAGAGGCCGAAGCGATCTTCAAGAAGTGGGGCCTTGATTTTGCGGTAGTGGGTTACACCACGCCATCCAAGCGTTTTGTCGTCAAGCACGGCGACAGCGTGATGGCCGATCTGCCGATCAAGGAGCTCGGTGACGAAGCGCCGGTCTACGACCGTCCTCATGTGCCGTCGCCGCAGTTGCCGGTAATCCGGGCGCAGGATGTCAAGGCGCCGCTCTCGAACTCCGAAGCTCTTTCAAAGCTAATCGCGACACCCGAATTGTGCTCGAAGCGCTGGGTTTGGGAGCAGTATGATCACGTTATCGGCGGCAATACCGTGCAGCGTCCCGGCGGCGATGCCGCCGTCGTGCGCGTGCAGGATGGGCCGAAGGGACTAGCGCTCACCGTCGACGTTACTCCGCGCTATTGCGAGGCCGACCCGTTCGAGGGCGGTAAGCAGGCGGTGGCCGAGGCCTGGCGCAACATTACGGCGGTTGGTGGCCGTCCGCTGGCCATCACCGACAACCTGAATTTCGGCAATCCTGAGCGGCCCGAAATCATGGGCCAGTTCGTCGGCTGCCTGAAAGGTATCGCTGAAGCCTGCACCGCTTTGGATTTTCCCGTCGTGTCAGGCAACGTGTCGCTCTACAACGAGACCAACGGCCGCGGCATCCTGCCGACGCCCTCGATCGGAGGGGTGGGGCTGCTCGATGATTTCACCAAGTCCGCGTCTGTGGCATTCAAGGCCGCGGACGAGGCCATTCTGCTGATTGGCGACACCCATGGATGGCTCGGTCAGTCGGTGTACCTGCGGGATATCTGCGGCCGTGAGGAAGGCGCTCCGCCCCCAGTCGATCTTGCAACCGAGAAGCGCAATGGCGATGTCGTTCGCGGAATGATTAAGGGCGGCACGGCGAGCGCTGTACATGACGTCTCCGACGGTGGCCTGCTGGTGGCGCTGGCCGAAATGGCCATGGCCAGCGGCATTGGTGCGATCCTTGACGCGCCGCCGGAGGAGCTTGTCCCGCATGCGTATTGGTTCGGGGAGGATCAAGCCCGCTACGTGGTGACTGTGCCGGAAGCCCATCTCCTGACGGTCCTGAGCAAGCTGAAGGCGGTGGATGTGCCGTGTCACGTCATCGGCAAGACCGGCGGGCACGACATCGCCATCGAAGGCGAAGCGCCTGTGTCGATCGCTTCGCTCAAAGCCGGCTTCGAGGGCTGGCTGCCCGATTATATGGCGGGGAAGGGCTGAGGAACGGCTCTACAGTTCTTCAATCGTGACCTTGTCAGGATAGAATGCCAAGTGCCCGGCGATCTCTTTCACGGCATCGTAAGGCGTCTCGTAGGTCCAGATGGCATTTTCAAGTGTCGTTCCGTTCGCTGCGATGCTGAAATAGCTTGCGTCGCCCTTGTATGGGCAATAGCTGGCGTGGCTGGTGCGCTTGAGCTTGGCGGGATCCACATCGGCACGCGGAATGTACTGAACAGCCGGATAGCTCGCTTCCTTTAGGGTCAGAGCCTTCGTCGTTTCGGCAATGACCTCTCCGCCGACGCGGACCCGCACTCGTTTTGAGTTGGGCGCAACGGTGATTGGATGGTCCGAGCCTGGAATTTTCATTCGAGGGTTCATGACGGTATCTCCTGTTCAAACCGGAGATATAGGGACGATCAGCCGCAATGCTCGCGTGACCTCGCATGTTGCACGGGGTAGAATCGGACATATTTGGTGCATTGCCAGCACGAAATGATGAGGAGACCGAGAAAATGCCGATGGATGCGCGGGACATCGAAACGATGATCAAGGCCGCATTGCCCGACGCCCAGGTAACGATCCGAGACCTCGCCGGAGACGGGGACCACTATGCGGCCACCGTCATATCAGAGTCATTCCGCGGCAAATCTCGCGTCCAGCAACATCAGATCGTCTATCAGTCCCTGAAGGGGCAGATGGGTGGTGTGCTCCATGCTCTGGCGCTGCAAACCGGCGTGCCTGACTCCTAATTCAACTTCGCGCTGGGTGAGGAGTGGTGTCGCAACTGAAGCACGCTGATACGTTGTTGCGGGAACGATCCTCGCACGGACATCACCGTGTCACTTACGTCGAATTATTTTTCGATCTCGTTTTCGTTTTCGCGATCACGCAGCTCTCCCACACGATGCTTGAGCATTTTACGCCGCTCGGCGTCTTGCAGACTGCGATTTTGTTCGCGGCTGTCTGGTGGGTCTGGATATTTACGTCGTGGATCACGAATTGGCTCGATCCCGAACAAACGCCGGTGCGCATCATGCTCTTCGGCATGATGATCGCGGGGCTTCTGCTTTCAACCTCCATCCCGAAAGCATTTGAGACGCGCGGCTTGGCGTTTGCTCTTGCCTTCGTCGGCATGCAGGTCGGTCGCTCGGCGTTTACCGCTTTGTCCATCCCGGCATCCGAGGATGCGATGCGCATGAATCTGGTGCGGATCGCATTTTGGCTAACCATCAGCGGCGTGTTCTGGATTAGCGGCGGTCTCGTCGACAGCGAAAAACGCCTCATTCTCTGGATGATTGCTGTCGCGATAGAATATGCGGGGCCTGCAATGCGCTTCCGCCTGCCGGGTCTCGGGGCGTCCCCGCTTCAGACGTGGGAAGTTGAGGGCGGGCATATGGCGGAGCGCTGCGCGCTCTTCATCATCATCGCACTAGGTGAGTCCATCGTCGTGACAGGCGCAACGTTTGCCGGCATCGATTGGACCGCAACCGCCATTATGGCGTTCGTTGTCGCTCTGCTGGGTAGCATTGCGATGTGGTGGGTCTATTTTCACCTTGGCGCAGAGGCCGGCTCTGACCAGATCTCACACTCACAGGACACTGGTCGTTTGGCGCGGCTCGCTTACACCTACCTGCATCTGCCGATCGTTGCTGGCATCGTGGTGGCTGCCGTCGGTGACGAACTATTGCTGGCGCACGCCGACGGTCATTCCGGCATCAAGACCATGATCGGCATGATCGGCGGGCCGCTGCTGTTCCTCGTCGGCGTAAGCTCTTTCAAGTACACCATTCGCGGCCTTCTGCAGCTTTCTCACCTCGTTGGTATGGTGGCGTTGGTCGTCTTGATCCCATTCGCGCATTTGTTGTCGCCATTGGCTTTGTCGATGGCGACAACGGTCATCATGCTGATTGTGGCAGCCTGGGAAGCGATTTCGCTCGGGGCAATCAGACGCGCGTAACGTTGGTCAGTGGCTTTCGGCGATCAGAGCGTGGACCGAGAACATGTTGCTCGGATCGGTCCAGATGGCGCGAGAGCCCCAGCCAGAATCGCGAGCCAGCGCGATAAAGCGCTCAACGCTGTACTTATAGCTGCTCTCGGTATGAATGCTTTCGCCGGTTCGGAATGAAATGGCGTGGCCCAGCACGCGTATTGTCTGCGCCTTGAGGCTGACGAGATGCATTTCGATGCGGTGGCGCTCGCGATTGTAGATCGCGCGATGTGCGAACGCCGAGAGATCGAAATTTCCGCCGAGCTCGCGGTTGATGCGCACCAGCACGTTGAGATTGAATTTTGCTGTAATGCCGGCCCTGTCGTTATAGGCGTCATGAAGGACGCGTTCGTCTTTCTCCAAGTCGACGCCGACGATCAGTGTCGCGCCTTCGCCGAGAATTTCGCGTGCGCTGCGCAGGAACGCACATGCCTCGTGTGGGTCGAAGTTGCCGATGGTTGAGCCGGGAAAGAACCCGACCTTTGGCATATTCTTGATTTCGTCCGGCGGCGCGAACGGTTTGGTGAAATCCGCCGTCACCGGATAAACAGCGAGATTCGGGAAATCACGCCGCAAGGCAACTGCTTGTCCATTGAGGAAAACGCCGGAAATATCCACCGGAACGTAAGCACCGAAGGTGCTTTCATTCAGCAGCAACCGCGCCTTTGTTGTCGCGCCCGCACCGAACTCGACAAGTGCCGCGCCAGCCGGAACGGCGGCCGCGATCTCGGCGCCACGATCGCGCAGGATGCGCAATTCGGTGCGGGTCGGATAATACTCCGGCAGCAGCGTGATTTGTTCGAATAGTTTTGAGCCGGTCTCGTCGTAAAAATACTTCGGGGAGAGCCGTTTCGCTTGCTGTGTCAACCCGGCGATCACGTCCTGCGCGAATGTGGTGTCCTTTTGGTCAACAAGGGGTGCGCAGTCCAGCGCGGTCGCGTGTCCATTCATTAGGGATCTCCCGAGGCGCACTGCGCCCATTCGTCAGTCAAACGGCGTAGTCGGCGAGGCGCAGCCCCGTGAATTGCCAGCGATGATGTGGGTAGAAGAAGTTTCGATAGGTGACGCGGCTGTGACCATCCGGCGTAGCCAGTGAGGAGCCCCGTAGCACCAGTTGATTGACCATGAACTTGCCATTGTATTCGCCGAGCGCGCCTTCGATTGCGCGATAGCCGGGATAGGGCGAATATGAACTGCGCGTCCATTGCCAGACGATGCCGAACGCATCGTTGAGATGTCCGGCGCGGGCTGCGACCTCCCACTCCACCTCGGTGGGGAGATGCTTGCCGCTCCAGCGCGCAAACGCATCGGCTTCATAGTAGCTCACGTGCGAGACGGGCGCCGCCGGATCAACCGGCTGCAGGCCGCCCAGTGTCATGATCTGCCAGACACCGTCGATGTTGCGCCAGTGGCCGGGTGCTTGCCATTCCTCGTTGGTGACGGTTGCGAAGCCGTCCATCAACCAGAGCGTGGCTGTGCTGTAGCCGCCGTCGTTCATGAAGGCGAGCCACTCGCCATTGGTCACAAGGTTACGCGCCAGCTTGACCGGACCGACAAGGGCACGGTGCGCCGGCTTTTCGTTGTCGAAGTGGAACGTATCATTCGGGTGCCCGATGGTGTGTATTCCTTCGGTCAGCGTCGCCCATTCTGCGCCCGCCCGGGATGCGGCGGGAAACGTCCATGCGGGATCATAGGCGGGAGGAATGGGGTTTTGTGCGAAGGCGTGCAGGATGTCCGTCAGCATCAATTCCTGATGCTGCTGTTCGTGATTAAGACCGACTTCGATCAGCGGCACGAGAGAGGCGAGTTTATCTTCGCTTGCTTCGTTGAAGAACTTGGCGACGGCCGCATCGACGTGCTTGCGGTAGGCAGTGACTTCCTCCGCACTGGGGCGGGTCAGGTGACCGCGCTGGGCGCGGGCGTGCCGCGGTCCTGCGGTGACGTAGTAGGAATTAAACAGGTAGGCATAGTCCGGATGATAGGGTGTGTAGCCCGGACAATGCTCGCCAAGCAAAAACTGTTCGAAAAACCAGGTGGTGTGGGCGCGGTGCCATTTGGCAGGGCTGGCGTCCGGCATGGATTGTATCAACTGATCTTCCGGAGACAACGGGGCAGCTCGGCGCTCAGTCTCGTCCCGGACAGCCCGATAAGCTGCCAGCAGGCGGTCTACAAGTTCGTTATGGGAGGAAGCGGAGAGGGGGGCGGCGGTGGCGGTGGTTGAAGCTTGTTTCGTCACGACGATCTCCGTTCGGGGGAGAACGATCCTCCCAAGGATCGGTTCCAAGACAGTTTTTGCTAAATAGGAGGCATGGGAGGGAAGTAAAGACCCGGTTATCCCCTTCAGGGATCTCAGGCGGTCGGGGGAAGGCTGTGGCGTCGAACGTTAAAGGCGGGTGATTCGCTGGAAAGCATGGCTCCTCCTCGCCAATTTGATTGGGATGCGGAACCATTTCGGTCTACATATATGACCAAAGTGACGCGTGGATGAGTGAATCCCGGCCCTGGGGCAGGGATGGACCCCTAAAGGATGCGACTATGAGCATTGAGCAATTCATTGAGAACGAAGTGAAGTCCAACGACGTCGTGCTGTTCATGAAGGGCACGCCGCAGTTTCCGCAGTGCGGGTTCTCGGGCCAGGTGGTCCAGATCCTCGATCACGTCGGGATCGCCTACAAGGGTCTCAACGTTCTAGAATCGTCCGAGCTGCGCGATGGCATCAAGATCTACTCGAACTGGCCGACGATCCCGCAGCTTTACGTGAAGGGCGAATTCGTCGGCGGTTGCGACATCGTCCGCGAAATGTTCCAGGCTGGTGAGCTGCAGCAGTTGCTTGCCGACAAGGGTGTTGCGGTTCAGCAGCCGGCTGGCTGATTTGATCAATGAGGAATGTCAAAGGCCCGGGCGCCGAGCGTCCGGGCCTTTACGTTATCTAGCTTCTTGTCGCAGGATGTCACGCACGAGATCGACGGTTTCCGTGATCATCGCCGCACTCACATCGAGATGCGTGCAAGCCCTGATCCGGCGGCTGTCCAGCATCGAAATCAACACGCCGTGCTCACGCAGCTTTGTCACCAGTTGCTGCGGCGGAATTCCCGCGCCATCGGTTTCAAAGAACACTAGATTTGTCTCAGGTTGTTGAACCTCGACGCCCTGAATTTGAGCGAGACCTCGTGCGAGCATGCGGGCGTTGGCGTGGTCATCGGCAAGGCGATCGACGTGATGATCAAGCGCATAGATGCAGGCTGCAGCGGAATTTCCCGCCTGCCGCAGAGCGCCGCCCAGCCGCTGTTTCCAGCGCCAGACCGCGTCGATGAATTGATGTGAACCGGCCATCACCGCGCCGAGCGGGGCGCCGAGCCCCTTGGTGAAGTCAATCCAGACGGAATCCCATCCAGAAGACATCTCTCGTGCTGAGATGCCTGTGGCAACGCAGGCATTGAGCAGCCGCGCTCCGTCCATATGGGTCGCGAGCTTGTTAGCCTTTCCAATTGCCGCGATATCACTGAGGACGGACTGGGGCCAGATGGTGCCGCCCCCGATATTGGCCGTCTGTTCGACACTGACGAGCGTCTGCGCTGCGGCATAACGTGAAGAGGGCTGAATCGCGGCTTGCAATGTTTCCGCTGAAAACCGCCCGTTTGCGCCCGGCAGTGGCGTGATCTGAATGCCACCCAGCGCGGCGTGAGCTCCGCCTTCGCGTGTCAGGATATGCGCAGATTCATGTGCGAGGATTTCATCGCCCGGTCGGCAGCTCGCGAGCACAGCAGCGACGTTGCACATCGTGCCTGACGGCATGAACACCGCGGCTTCTTTACCAAGCAGGTCGGCGACGCGTTCGCAAAGCAGGTTGACGGTGGGGTCGTCTCCAATTTGCTCGTCGCCGACTTCGGCTCGCGCCATGGCCTCGCGCATCGCCGGCGTCGGGCGAGTCTGTGTATCCGACAGCAGATTGATGCGAATGGGCGGAAGCGCGGGGTCGCGCGGAGCGGGGGTAAACGTCATACGTCGTTTCTCTTCATCAAACGTTGGACGACAATTTAACGGAGGCGAGATGACCATGCATAGGAAAAATCCGGTTTTCATATGGGCTTAAGATAACAAGACACGCAGGCTTGCGTGACCGTGAACGCTGGCTAAAGTCTGCGGAGCCATTAACCTCGAGGTATCACTTGTCTCGCCGCATATTCCGCCGTTGTCAGACTGCCTTTGTCCTGATTGCTGCAATCGTCGTGGCAGCGCTGGCGACTTCTAAGGCGAAGGCCGAGATCATCGGCGAGCCCAAGCCGGAGCAGGCCGGCTTTTCATCCCAGCGGCTGCAGCGCGTGACGGACTACTTTCAGAACGAGGTGACAACCGGAAAGATTCCCGGCGCGATCGTTCTCATCAAGCGTCATGGTGAGACCGCTTACTACGGGTCGTTCGGGGTTCGTAATGTGGCCACCAAGGCGCCCATGACGCCTGACACCATCTTCACGCTGTACTCGATGACGAAACCGATCACGTCGGTTGCCGCGTTGATGCTGGTGGAGCAGGGCAAGCTCGCACTCGATCATGAGGTTGGCCAGTACATTCACGGCTTCTACAATGTGAAAGTCGGCGCGGAAAAAATGGGGCCGGATGGTCAACCGGTACTCGATCTGGTTACCCCGCATCGTCCGATGCTGATCCATGACTTGATGCGGCAAACCGCGGGCATTCCCTACGCCTCGCTGGCCTATGGCGTGGTGAAGAAGCCGTACGATGACGCCGATCTGATCTCTGGCAAATTCACCAATGCGGAGGTCGCTGACAAGATCGCGGCCTTGCCGTTGATCGCGCAGCCCGGAGAAATTTGGGTCTACGGTCATGCCACAGATGTGCTGGGACGCGTGATCGAAGTCATATCGGGGAAATCGCTGTATCAATTCGAGAAGGAGAACCTGCTCGATCCGCTCGGTATGACCAGCACGAGTTTCTTCGTGACCGATCCTGCCAAACAGGACAAGCTCGCCTTTCCATTGCCGAAAGAAAAGCAGGAACGTGATCCGCGTGTTGTCACGAAATGGGAGTCCGGCGGCGGCGGCATGGTCTCTTCCATCAGCGACTATGCGCGTTTCCTGCAGATGCTGCTCAACAAGGGGACGCTCGACGGCAAGCGCATTCTTGGTCCCAAGACTGTCGAGTTCATGACCTCCAATCACATCGGCGAAGCAGCCGGTGTCAAACCCTGGGCCTATTATTTCCCGGGCGCGGGCTACGGCTTCGGTCTCGGCGTCGCCGTGCGCACCGACGCAGGCGTCGCTCATTGGGCGGGATCGATCGGCGAATACGAATGGAGCGGCGGCAGCGGAACGTACTTCCTTGTCGATCCGAAGGAAGACATGTTCGCCATTCTGATGATTCAATCGCCTTCTCAGCGCGGCCGCATTCAGTCAGCGCTGAAAGGCATGATCTACGGAGCGATCGAGAAGTAGCCGTAGGGATCCGCTGCGCGCCAAACAAAAAGGCCGCCTGATGGGCGGCCTTTCGTTTTCGCAAATCGCGCCAGAAGAATTAGCGCGAATAGAATTCGACGATCAGGTGCGGCTCCATCTGGACCGGGAAGGGCACTTCCGACAGTCCTGGAATGCGCGAGACCTTTGCCGTCTGCTTGCTGTGATCGACTTCCAGGTAGTCAGGAACGTCACGCTCGGCAAGCTGGTTGGCTTCCAGGACGACGGTGAGCTGCTTGGAAGCTTCCTTTACCTCGATCACGTCGCCAACCTTCACCTTGTAGCTGGCAATATTGACGCGCTTGCCGTTCACCTTGATGTGGCCATGGTTGATGAACTGGCGGGCAGCGAACATCGTGGAGACGAACTTCGCGCGATAGACAACAGCGTCCAAACGGCGCTCGAGCAGACCGATCAGGTTTTCACCCGAGTCACCCTTGAGCCGGGTCGCTTCAACGTACACGGCGTAGAACTGACGCTCGGAAATGTTGGCGTAGTAGCCCTTGAGCTTCTGCTTAGCGCGCAGCTGCGTGCCGAAGTCGGAGAGCTTGCCCTTGCGGCGCTGGCCGTGCTGACCGGGGCCGTATTCACGCTTGTTGACCGGGCTCTTTGGGCGACCCCAGATGTTTTCGCCCATACGGCGGTCGATTTTATACTTGGCTTCACTGCGCTTAGTCATCGCGTCCTCTTTCAGGTTTGAGGTTTTGAGGAAACGCGCCCTCCTGTGCACCGGATAATCCGATGCCGACAGGTCCGCCTCATAAGCTTGACAAGGAAGACCACGGGTCGCGAAACACAACGCGGGCCGAAGACGGCCCGCGAGCAAGGGGTTTCTATGGAAAAACCCCTACAATGTCAAACAGATCGACTACTTTGCCGGGGCCGGGGTGGCCAGCGGCTTGGTCTTGTCGACAATGTAAATCCCTAGCACTTTCAGTGACTTGTCGCCGTGAACTTTGGCGTCGTGAACGACCCCCGCCGGAATGGCGTAGGAATCCCCGGCTTTTAGATGCTTGTCCGGTTGGCCGTCGATCACGAGATCGGCTTCGCCCTCCAGCACATATCCCGTCTCGATGCCGGGATGGGTGTGCCGCCCGGCGGCTCCGCCTGGGCCGATTTCGGCAATGCCGGTGACCGTCGTGTAGCCGTCAGGGAAATCGATCTTCTGCAGCGGCGTGCGCTTGATACCTGCCGGCGGCTGCTGAGCGATGGCAGCGCCGATACCTGCAAGAGCAACGACGGCAACACAAAGCAATGACTTTCTGAACTTCAACATCAACTCCTCCCATGCCGTTTTCTTTGTGAAACGGACCATTCGTGTGGTGGTTCAGAAGTTCGCTTCATTCCTCGGCGCGTCCTTCAAGCGAACTTCTGAACCTAAATCACACTAGAATCATAGATTAGCTAGTGTCCTTTCGAATCCGAAGTTCGCTACGAGGTGCGCTGCATTATGAGGCGAACTTCAGATTCAGGACACTAGAAGGCTAGCAGCGAAGTTATGACAGCGAAAGAAGCGCGCTGTTTAAGCAACCAGCCGAGCTCCGAAAAACGGCTCAAGCGCATCTGCAAGAACCGGCGATGGCTCTTGCCCGGATGTAAAGATGAACTGGGCAGGGGATGCATGGGATGCGCTGCTTGACGCGCCAAGGAGATCATTCACGCGCCGGGCAATTGCTGGTGCCGGATCGATCCAGTCGACACTCCACGGGGACAGTGCAATCAGACGGTCATTCAGAAGCGGATAGTGGGTGCAGGCAAGCACCACGGTGTCAGTTCGCGCGTCGCCATTGAGAAAGCATGGTGCGATCTCGGCGGCAATTGCTTCGTCGCTGACGCTTTCGCCCTTCAGCGCGGCTTCTGCGAGACTCGCAAGGTTTTCAGCGCCGACCAGCGTGACGTCGCAGCCTTGCGCAAAATCTCGGATCAATGTCCTGGTATATTCGCGCTTTACCGTGCCCTTGGTGCCGAGCACAGAGACGCGCTTGGTTTTCGACGACGCGCAGGCGGGTTTGATCGCAGGTACCGTACCGACGAAGGGCACGCTGTAGGCCTCACGCAGATGCGTCATCACCAATGTCGAGGCGGTGTTGCAGGCGATCACGACGAGGTCAGGTCGGTGGGCGGTGATGAGTTCGCCGATCAACGGCACGACGCGCGTGACGATTTCGTCCTCGGTGTGCTGGCCGTAGGGAAAGTAGGCGTCGTCGGCAACATAGATGTAATTCGCCAGCCGCCGTACCTGAACGATCTCACGGAAGACGGTGAGACCCCCAAGGCCGGAATCGAACACAAGAATGGTCGGTGTGTGTGACACGGGGGACAGGCTAACGACCATCGGTTACAATTCAGTTGTTATCTGCGAGCCGCGAAAAGCCTTGAGGGGATCGGCGCATCCCTTACCATCACGTTGAAATGATTCAAGACTTTGGCCCGATCCCACGTATCGGCGGATGAGATCCTGAGTAACGTTGTTTGCATCAATGGCAAAATAATGGAGCAAGACGGCGTTTCCCGCCGGATTTGCCGGTTGTTCTGACACGCAGGGAAGGCGGTCTAAACCGGCTTCAGCGGCTGGTGGGGCGCTTCAGGCAGCTCAATTCGAATTGCATCCCCTGGGCGGACGTCGCCATCGGCGAGCACAACGCTCATCACGCCCGCTTTGCGGATCAGGTTGCCGTCGGCGTCTTTGTCGAGCGTCGCCGCCATCAGGCCTTTTTGAAACCGGTCGATCTGGATGCACGGATTCCGTAGTCCGGTGACCTCAACAACGGCGTTCTCGCCGAGGTGAAGCCGCGTGCCGGTTGGCAGGCTAAGCAGGTCGATGCCGCGCGTGGTGACGTTCTCACCCATCTCGCCGGGACGAACGATGAAGCTCTTGGCCTGCAGTTCGTCGAACAGCTCTTCGTGTATCAGATGCACCTGCCGCAGGTTGGGCTGGGTCGGATCTTTCGCAACGCGTGAGCGATGCTTGACTGTCTCGCCCATATGCGCATCACCGGCAACACCAAGCCCCTTCAGCAAGCGAATGCTCAGGCAGTTCGGCTTGCTGAAGGTGTGGCTCTTGCTCAGACTGACCGTGGTGACAATTCCCATCAGGTCAAGCTGCTCCAAACACGCGCTTGAAGATCGTGTCGACGTGCTTGAAGTGGTAGCCGAGGTCGAACTGCTCTTCGAGTTCGGCGTCCGTGAGATACTTCTTCACGTCGGCGTCTTTCTTCAGCAGGGGCAGGAATTCGCCTTCACCGCGCCACACCGGCATCGCGTTGCGCTGAACGAGCTTGTAGGCGTCCTCACGTGAGGCGCCCTTCTGCGTCAGTGCGATCAGCACGCGTTGTGAGTGAACAAGTCCGCCGAGGCGATCCAGGTTCTTCTGCATGTTGGCCGGATAGACCAGCAGCTTGTCGACCACACCAGCAAGGCGATTAAGCGCGAAATCGAGCGTTACGGTCGCGTCCGGTCCCATCATGCGCTCAGCCGAGGAGTGCGAAATATCGCGCTCGTGCCAGAGCACGACGTTTTCCAGCGCTGGCGTGACGTAGGCGCGCACCATGCGCGACAGACCGGTGAGATTTTCCGTCAGCACCGGATTGCGCTTGTGCGGCATCGCCGAGGAGCCTTTCTGGCCTTCAGAGAAGAACTCTTCAGCCTCGAGCACTTCGGTACGCTGCATGTGGCGAATTTCCACCGCAAGCCGCTCCATCGATGATGCAATCACGCCGAGCGTCGCAAAGAACATCGCGTGACGGTCGCGCGGAATGACCTGCGTCGAGATCGGCTCGACTTCGAGGCCCATGGCCTTGGCGACGTGTTCTTCAACGCGCGGATCGATTTGTGCGAAGGTGCCGACGGCACCCGAGATGGCGCAGGTTGCGACTTCCTTGCGTGCTGCAACAAGCCGGGCGCGGGCACGGGTAAACTCGGCATAGGCGTAAGCGAGCTTCAGGCCAAAGGTCACCGGTTCGGCATGGATGCCGTGCGAGCGGCCGATAGTTGGCGTCATCTTGTGCTCGAACGCGCGGCGCTTCAGCGCCTCCAGCACCTTGTCGATATCAGCCAACAGCAGGTCCGCTGCACGCGTGAGCTGCACGTTGAGGCAGGTGTCCAGCACGTCGGAAGAAGTCATGCCCTGGTGCACGAAACGCGCTTCGGGGCCGACGATCTCGGCGAGATGGGTGAGGAAGGCAATGACGTCGTGCTTGGTCTCGCGCTCGATCTCATCGATCCGCTCGACATTGAAGGTGGCATCCTTCGCCTTGGCCCAGATGGTCTTGGCGGCTTCCTTCGGAATCACGCCAAGTTCTGCCAGTGCGTCAGCGGCATGGGCCTCGATCTCAAACCAGATCTTGAAGCGCGACTGAGGCTCCCAGATGGAGACCATTTCGGGGCGGGAATAGCGTGGGATCATGTCGGAGTCCTTTCGCCGAGGCTGTACCAGAAGGCGCCGCCGGAGACAAACAAAACGGGCCGTTTTCGCAGTATTTTCCGTAGCTTTCGGCCAATTCGCGAGGCAGAGGATTCACTGCTCTGTGGGAGGGATGGCCTGCCGAAGGCTTGTTCCCGGCCGTGTCTTTCCGGCGCGCAGACCGGCTGATAGCCTCGCTCTCAACCGGGCGCAAAGTCCCGGCAAAAAAGGGAGAGACCATGAAACGCTCTATTGCGGTGGCCCTGGCTGCTGCTTTTGCTGCACCAGCCGGCGGGGCATCTGCCAAGGTCGTCAAATTCGAAGTTGTCCGGACGGAGTCGCCCGCCTTTGAAGGGCGGACGTTCGGCAGTGTCGGCACTTACGACAGGATCATCGCCAGTGTCACTATCGCAGTGGCCCCTAATGATCCGCACAACACCATTATCGTTGACGTCGACAAGGCGCCGCGCAATGCGCAGGGGCAGGTGGAGGCCACGACTGACGTCGAAATCCTTCGGCCGACGAATGCGGCCAATGGAAACCGAAGGCTCTTCTACGAAGCGCTGAACCGCGGGGGCAAGCTCGGCTTCGCGCTGTTCAACGACGACAACCCGGTCGTCAATGATCTGGTGAAAGCGGGCGATGCTGGAAACGGCTTCCTGATGAATCGCGGCTACACGCTGGTCTGGAGCGGATGGCAGGGCGACATCATGCCGGGCGGCGGGCGGATGACGTTTACGGCACCGGTCGTGCCAGGCATCACGGGGCCGGCGCGTGAAGAGTTCGTGTTCGACAACATGGACAATCCCGTCACTGGGACACTCAGCTACCCGGCGGCTGATCTCAATCCGTCGCAAGCCAAGCTCACGGTTCGCGAACGCGAGGCCGATCAGAGAAGCACGCCTGCCGATCTGTCATTCAAATACGATGGCGAGCGCAAGGTCTTGATCTCGCGGCCGGCAAGCTTCGATGCCGGTGCGATCTACGAACTCGTCTATCCCGCGAAGGACCCCAAGGTGATGGGGCTTGGCTTTGCCGCGACGCGCGACGTCGTTTCGTTCCTGCGCTATGAGAAGGCGGATGCTGCCGGCAATGCCAACGTGTTGGATGGGCGTATCGACAAGGCGATCGGATTTGGCTTGTCGCAGAGCGGTCGTTATCTCCACGATTTCATCTATCTCGGTTTCAACGGCGATGAATCCGATCGTGTGGTGTTTGAAGGTCTGATGCCGCACATCTCCGGGGCTAAGAAGACGTTCACGAACTATCGCTTCAGCCAGCCTGGCCGTTCTCCCTATCAGCACGCCGACATGCTCTATCCGGGATCGGAGTTTCCGTTCACTTATCCGGCTACGACTGACGTATTGACGGGAAAGAGCGATGGTCTGCTTGCACGCTGTCTGACGGCCAGAACTGTCCCAAGATCATCAAATCCGACAGCGAGATCGAGTTCTATCAGCAGCGCGCCTCGCTCGTGGTAACCGATACGCAGGGCAACGCGATCACAATGCCGGATAACGTGCGGCTGTATTTTCTCTCCAATCTGCAGCACTTCGCATTGGCCAATTCGAAATCGCAGATGACCAAGACCTGCCAATTTTCGACCAACCCACTCAATGCCGGTCCATCAGTGCGGGCCCAGCTGGTGGCGCTCGATGCCTGGATCACGAATGGAGCCGAGCCCCCACCGAGCAGGTATCCGAGCCGGGCGGATGGGACATTGGTCGAGCCGACGATCGAGGCCGTCGGCTTTCCGAAAATTCCCGGTTTTCCTTACAACGGCACGATGACGAAACCGGTGTTGATCGATTTCAGCGTCATGCCTCCGGTGAAGGGTAAGCCTTATCCGGCGTTTCTGCCGAAGACGGATGCGGACGGCCGCGCGATTGCGGGCGTGCACCTGCCGACGCTGGAAGCGCCGGCCGCGACACACACCGGATGGAATGTCCGCAAGGCAGGATACTCAGAAGGGGAGCTGTGCGAGAACAACGGATCGATGATCCCGTTCGCGGCGACCAAGGATGAGCGAATGAAGACCAGCGATCCGCGTCTGTCGATGGCGGAACGATATCCTCACGAAGGCGATCGTGCTGCCGCCATTGAGAAGGCAGCCCAGCAGCTCGTGAAAGACAGGTTGTTGCTGGAAGAGGACGTAAAGATCTTCACGCAAGCAAAGAACTAGTCGAGCAAGCCGAGCCGCCAACACGGCGGCCCGGCTGTCGTCAGATCGCTTCTCCGCGGACGGACGCGGCCGCGTTGCGGATCGCGGAGATGTTCGCCTTGTAACTCTCCATCGTGCCGCCCTTGAACACGGCGGAGCCAGCCACAAGCGCGTTGGCGCCGGCGGCGGCAATCTCTGCGGCATTGGCGGCAGTCACGCCTCCGTCCACCTCGATGTCGATCGGGCGGCCTGCACACATCGCACGAACCTGCGAAATCTTTTCCAGCACCGCAGGGATGAACGACTGACCGCCGAAGCCCGGATTGACCGACATCACCAGCACGAGATCGATGGAATCGATCACATATTCGATTGCACTGGCGGGCGTCGCCGGGTTGAGGGAGACGCCAGCCTTTTTGCCGAGCGCGCGGATTGCCTGCAGCGAACGATGCAGATGAGGGCCGGCTTCCGCGTGAACGGTGATGTGATCGCAACCGGCCTTTGCAAAGGCTTCAAGGTACGGATCGCAAGGCGCAATCATCAGGTGCGCGTCGAAGATCTTCTTCGAATGAGGGCGCATCGCCTTGATGACGTCGGGGCCGTAGGAAATGTTCGGAACGAAGTGGCCGTCCATCACGTCGAGGTGCATCCAGTCGGCGCCTGCCTGATCGACTGCGCGGACCTCTTCGCCGAGCTTTGAGAAGTCCGAGGCCAATATCGATGGCGCAATGATCAAAGGGCGGGACGTGAAGGGTTGGGACATCGAGGGTTCCAGTGGTTCGCCGGCTGGTGCAAGCCGTTCCGCCTAACATGCGAACGTACGGCTCGCAACGCGAGGCATAAACCTTACACAGGCTCGCACGGCAAAACACACGGCAACTTCTGCCATGGCGGCAGAACTTGCCGTGTCGGGCTTCCAACCACGGGCCGGAAGTGCCTGTTTTTACTTAGGTTGGTGCGCGGCACGGCATTTGCTGGATGGTTTGTGGGATCATCTGAGCCGCATGCGGTGCGGCGTCCGGGGAGTGTCACGATGTTTTTTGCCATGGGAGCCGCAAGCGTCGCCGCTGGTGCAGCGGCGGGAGCGCTGGATTTTCTGTCATCGCTGGTTCAGAAAAAGCCCAGCGCGACGAAGACGAGCACCACCCAAAGCAGCTCAAACCCGTTCAACCTCATCGATCTCGGCAAAACGTCGGGGTCCACGCAGATCCTGTCGAGCAGCGCCGCCCGCACCAGCGGAACCCTGTCGCCGGCGACGTTTAACGCGCTGCTTGCATCTCAAGACCCCAGCAAGCCGTCCGATGCGCTCAAGGATCTGTTTCGACAGATCGATGGCAACAGCGACGGTAAGATCACCAAGTCGGAATTCGAAGACAAGCTCGGTGCCGGCGGGACCAATATTGCGGCTGCCGACAATGTCTTCAACAAGATGGACGCCGATAGCGACGGTTCGGTGACTATCGAAGAAATGGCTTCGGCGCTGAAAGGCAAGGCCGGTGGTGCGCATCATGCGCACGGCGGTGGCGGCAAGGGCGGCGGCGGTGCGGATGCACTGATGCAGGCGTTGCAGGCCGCAAACACCACCTCGGTGACGAACAGTGATGGCTCGATCACGACCACGATGACTTATGCCGACGGCAGCACCGTCACGCTTAATCAGCCGGCTCCGGCAAACAACACGCCGGGCAATGCCGCTTCGACCTACAATCTGGCTGAGCGTATGGCGCAATACCGGACGGACTCGCTTTCCATGGCCGCGAAGCAATCGCTGTCTATTCGCGCCTAATGGCGTGCGGATCGCAGCGCTCATAGAGCGCTGCGCGCGCTATTTCCCGAATTTCTGCTTCCATGCCGGCAATGCGCCGGCAAACGGCAGCGCTTCGGCTTCATAAATACCGCGTGCAATCGCGCGCGCGACGACATTTGCTGTGAGAGCACCCAGTTCGGTCAATCCGATGAGGGGATCGATTGGCTTCACTCCGGTTGCGGCGGCGAAGACGACGTCGCCGTCAAGCGGCGCGTGAACCGGGTAAATCGCGCGGGCGAATCCCGTTTGCGCGATCATCGCAAGACGTTTCGCTTGCGGCTTGGTCAGGATCGCATCCGTCACGACGACCGCCAGCGTTGTGCTCTCGATCGCGGTCGTTGCCGGAGCGCCTTTCAAGCGCATCGCCAGCATGTCCGGCGAAAAAGCGGGCGGCAGCCCGCGTCCGCCAAACTCATTGTTCATCTCGAACGGGGCCGCCCAGAACCACGGTCCATCACCAATATTAACGCTACCGACCGCATTGACCGAGGCGATGGCCGCGACCTTCACGCCATCACGCGTAACGGCTGAAGCCGAGCCGAGGCCCCCCTTGAAATTCGCCGTGGTTGCGCCGAGCCCCGCACCAACACTACCCAATGCGAAGGTGGTGCTCGCGTTGGCCGCGGCGGCGTATCCGAGATCGCGGTAAGGCGGGAAACGGCCCCATTTCTTATTGCCGCCGTTCAGCATGTCGAACATGACAGCGCCGGGCACGATCGGAATCAGCGCATCGCCAACCGGGAAGCCGCGACCATGTTCGGCGAGCCAGGCCTGGACGCCGCCGCCGGCTTCGAGGCCAAAGGCCGAGCCTCCCGACAGCGCGATCGCATCGACGCGCTCAACAGTGTTCGGCAATTCCAGCAGGGCACCGTCCCGGATACCCGCGTCCTCCACCGCGAACATCCGCTGAAGCGACGACAGGTTCATCGAAGATGATTGCCGTCACGCCGGATGCGACAGTCGCATCCTCGGCGTGGCCGACCCTGACGCCAGCGATGTCGGTGAGCAGGTTTTTCATCGGTAAGCCCCCTAGTGTGGTGGTTCAGAAGTTCGCTCCATTTTTCCCGCGAGTCCTGCCAACGAACTTCTGAACCTAAACCACACTAGAATCATAAATTACTAGTGTCCTCTCGAATCCAAAGTTCGCTGCGGAACGCGCCGCACCATGAGGCGAACTTTGGATTCGGGACACTAGAGTGCGTCCCGGCCAGAACCATGTCCGAGACAAAAATGCCCGCCCACTTCCGATCACAACACGCGGAACGAGTGGAGCGGAGCTTGCATAGCACACCGGGCACGGTGCAATAAGCGGGCATGATCCACGATGTTTCGATCCCCGCCGCGCTTTTGGCCGGCCTCATCAGCTTCCTTTCGCCGTGTGTGCTGCCATTGGTGCCGCCGTATCTTGTTTATTTGACGGGGGCGACGATCGAGCATGTTGCCAGCGAAGGTGAGCCTCGGGCTTCCAGGCGTGCGGTGATACTGTCCGCTGTGATCTTCGTCCTTGGATTTTCCACGGTGTTTATCGCCCTGGGAGCCAGTGCGAGCCTGATCGGCGGGTTGATCCGAGCCTGGTCCGCGCAGTTATCGATTGTCGCAGGCGTCGTGATTATCCTGATGGGGCTGCATTTCTTAGGGTTGACGCGCATCGGCTTCCTCATGCGCGAGGGCAGGTTGCCGATTCCCAAGCCGGTCGGACTGTGGGGTTCCTATGTCATGGGGCTCGCGTTCGCGTTTGGCTGGACGCCGTGTATCGGACCGATCCTCGCTGCGATCCTGTCGGTGGCGGCATCCGAAGCGACCGTAACTAAAGGGGCGGGGCTGCTCGCGGTCTATTCGGCCGGTCTTGGCATTCCGTTCCTGCTGGCCGCGTTCATGGTCGAGCGTTTCTCCTCGATGCTGTCCCGCATGAAGAAGCATCTTGCTACCGTCGAGCGGGTCATGGGGGTCTTGATGGTGCTCACCGGTGTCGCGTTCCTCACCGGCGCCATATCGTCGGCGAGCATCTGGCTGCTCGAGACGTTCCCTGTGCTGCAGAATTTCGGATGAAAATTAAACAAGCCGCTCCGGGCTACCAGAGCGGCTTGTTTGGATTTTAACGGCTATGCGTAAATACGCTCAGGACCCTTTATCCAGCTCCGCGTAATTGCCCTTCGAATCCCACTTGTAAACGACATAGTCGATCAGCTTGATGTCGCCCTTGGCATCAAAGGACAGCTTGCCAAGAACAGTATCCCACTCGCCACCCTTGATAGCCTCGATGACCTTCTTGGGATCGGTGCTGTTGATCTTTGCCACCGCCTGCGACCAGATCTGGAACGCGGCGTAGGTGTAGAGCGTATAGCCTTCGGGATCGATGCCCTTCGCCTTGAACTTCTCGACGATAGCCTTGGCAGTCGGCTTGTTGCGCGGGTCAGGACCGAACGTGAACAGCGTGCCTTCCGCGGCTGCACCGGTGATCGAGGCAAACTCCTTATCGTTCATGGCATCGCCCGCCATAAGCACGGTCTTCATCCCCTGATCGCGCATCTGGCGCAGAATGAGACCGGCTTCTTGGTGATAACCGCCGACATAGACAAGGTCGATGTTCTCACGTTTCAGACGCGAGACGATCGAGTTAAAGTCCTTGTCGCCCTTGTTGTAGGACTCGAACAGCTTCTCCTTGAAGCCGGCGGCGTTCAGAGCCTTCTTGGTTTCGTCGGCAAGGCCTTTGCCATAGGTCGTCTTGTCGTTGAGGATGGCGACGTTCTTGCCCGCATACGCCTTGAGAATGTACTGCGCAGCGACGACACCCTGCTGGTCATCGCGACCGCAGACGCGGAGCACGTTCCAGAGTTTGCGCTCCGTGAAGACTGGATTGGTCGAGGCGGGCGTGATCTGCAGCACGTTTCCTTCGGCATAAGCTTCAGATGCAGGGATTGATGACGATGAGCAGAAATGCCCTGCAACGAATTTGACCTTTGAGCTGGCAAGCTTCTCGGCCACCGAGCGCGCCTGTTTTGGATCACAGGCGTCGTCGCCAGTCTGCAGCGACAGCTTTTTCCCGATGACACCGCCTGCGGCATTCAGATCGGCGACGGCCATATCGGCACCGTTCTTCATCTGGCGGCCGAAGGCGGACTCGCTGCCCGTCATCGGGCCGGCGACGGCGACCGAGATGTCTTGCGCAAACGCCGCAGTCGACAACGCCATCGACGCGCTGAATGCGAGGCCAAGGATGTTGATTGGTTTCATAGAACAGTCCTCATGAAGCTCGTGAAAGCATGGCCAGACGGCCCGTCGGGAACAAATCACACCTATTGTCGGCTGATTTTACCGGCAAGTCATGGGCAATTTTCAGCCCGGTTCAGGGCTTGACTAGTGGAGTGGATTTGACATTCGCTATCCACCTAACCACGAGTTCGTCAAGCGAATGTCAAATCCAAAACTCCACTAGAAACTTGTATTTGCTAGTGGTCCTTTGATTCTAACATTCGCAGAAGGCGCCTGCCGAGACGGTATGCGAATGTTAGAATCGGACCACTAGGCATCTTGCCGCAGTCGCCAGCCGAGAGGGCCGTTTGATTCGTACAGCCAGTAATACTGCCGGACCATCTGGCGAGCACGCGTGCGCTGGAACGATAGGCAGGCAATAATCAGCAGAATTACGGTTTCGACGAGATACGTTCTGGGGGCCAGCAACGTCTCGTTGAACAGCGCGAAGTGGATGAAGCGCACCGCGAGCCCCATTGGAATCATCGCGGCACCCACGATCCAAATGCTTCGCCATGTCAGCGCGATCGCGCGCCCAGCGAGCAACGCGCAGCCACCACCCAACACAAGGGTGACGAACAGCACCTGAAAGACGGACTCGTTTGAATATAGATCGCTCAATGTCGTCCACCTTCGAGATAAGCCGCGCGTATTTCCGGTCGTGCGAGCAGATCGGTCCCGGTGCCGCTGAGCGTGATCAGGCCATTGACCATCACATAACCACGGTGTGCTAGTTTCAGTGCGTGATTGGCGTTTTGCTCCACAATCAGAACAGTCAGGCCGTCCTGCATATTGAGCTTGCGAATGGCATCGAAAATCTGGCGCGCGATCAGCGGCGCAAGACCGAGCGACGGCTCGTCCAGCAGCAGGAGGCGAGGGCGGCTCATCAGCGCCCGGCCGATCGCCAGCATTTGCTGCTCGCCGCCGGACAAGGTGCCACCGCGCTGGGTCATGCGTTCCTTGAGGCGCGGGAACAAGGCAAAGACACGTTCAAGCGTCGCGCTGTACTCGGCCTCACTGCTCTCGATGGCAGCGTCTGCGCCCATGCGAAGATTTTCGGCTACGCTCATACGCGGAAAGATGCGGCGTCCCTCCGGTGATTGCGCAATCCGCAGGCGCGCGACGTGATGGGTTGGTATGCGGGTAATGTCTTGTCCGTCGAATTCGATGGTTCCCGACTTGGCGCGCGGCCGGCCGAAGATGGACATCATCAGCGTTGATTTGCCCGCGCCGTTGGCGCCGATCAGCGCAACGATCTCTCCAGCGCTGATGTCGAGATCGACGCCTTTCAGCGCTTCGATGTGTCCATAGGCAGCGACCAGCCCACGAATGGCGAGCAGTGGTTTGCTCATGAATCGCCCTCCATGACCTTGAGGGCTGTCTGTTCATCCGCGCCGAGATAGGCCGCGATGACCTTGGGATCGTCACGGATCTCGCGTGGTGTGCCGGCCGCAATCTTAACACCGTGATCGAGCACGAAGATGCGGTCGGAAATCTCCATCACCACGGACATGTCGTGCTCGATCAGGAGCAGCGACGTACCGTGATCCTTGCGGATCGCAAGCAGCAGTTGACTTAGCTCGTCGCTCTCGCGCGCGTTCAATCCGGCTGCAGGCTCGTCGAGGCACAACAGTGCCGGCTCGGAACACATCGCGCGCGCAATCTCGAGCCGCCGCTGGTCGCCATAGGCGAGGTTGCCCGCCGCATCGTCTGCGCGATTGGTCAATCCGATTCTGTCGAGCCAGTAACGGGCGCGGTCGATGGCGGCAGCCTCAGCTTGGCGAAACCCAGGTGTGCCGAATAGCCCCAGCAGCGAATAGCCTGACGCGCTCATCAGCGTGTTGTGCTGGGCCACCATCAGGTTTTCGAGAGCAGTCATGCCGGCAAACAGGCGAATGTTCTGAAAGGTGCGCGCGACCTTCGCGACTTTGGAGATACGATAGTCAAACAATCGCTCGAGTAGGAACTCCCGACGATCGTCGTGCAGAAGTCGCATCATGCCGGTGGTCGGCTTGTAAAAACCCGTGATGCAGTTGAACACAGTGGTTTTGCCGGCCCCGTTCGGACCGATCAGTGCGGTAATATCGCCGCGCTTGGCCGCAAACGACAGGTCGTTCACCGCGACGATGCCGCCGAAGCGCATCGATAGGTGGTCCACTACAAGAATGTCGTCGAGCGCGCTTGTTATCAGATTCATCCGTGGCCTTCCTTGACCATCGAAGATGAAATCTCCGTCCGCTTTTCCAGAAAGACCGACGGTGTGCGATGACCGATCAAGCCGCGAGGCCGCCAGATCATGAGCAGCACCATCGCTGAACCGAACACCAGCATGCGGAATTGTTCGAAGCCACGGAACAGCTCGAACCCTCCGATCATGGCAAGTGCAGCCAATGCCACGCCCAATTGCGAGCCCATTCCGCCGAGTACCACGATCGCGAGGACGAGTGCAGATTCCTGAAACGTGAATGACTCCGGGCTGATGAAGCCCTGGCGTGTTGCGAAGAACGCGCCGGCAAAGCCGCCGAACATCGCACCGGTTGCGAAGGCGGACAGCTTCGTGATGGTGGTGTTGATGCCGAGTGAGCGGCACGCGACTTCGTCTTCACGGAGCGCCTCCCATGCGCGGCCGATCGGCAGGCGCCGCAAGCGAATGGTCACCCAGTTCGTCAGCAGTGCGAGCGCGAGGATGAGATAGAATAGAAACACGACGCGATGCGTCGCCGAGAACTCAATGCCGAGCCGGGCCGCGAGACCATCGTCGGTGTTGGTGAGCGGGATTCCGAAGAATGTCGGGCGGGGAATGCCGCTGATGCCGTTCGGGCCGCCCGTGACATTTTGCCAGTTCAGCAAAACGAGACGGATGATTTCGCCAAATGCCAGCGTGACGATTGCGAGATAGTCGCCCTTCAGACGAAGCACCGGAAAGCCGAGGAGCATCCCCCAGAAGGCGGCAAGGATGCCCGAGATCGGAAGCAGCACCCAGAATGCCCACGGACCAAGCTGTACGAAGTCGATGGATACGTAGGGATAGTCCGAAAGCACATTCAGAAACGGCAGGCCGTATTGGGCCAGCAGTGCGTAAGAATATGCGCCGACGGCGTAGAACGCGACATAGCCGAGATCGAGCAGGCCGGCGAGGCCGACCACAATGTTCAGGCCCCAGCCCAGCATGATGTAAGTCAGCACCAGAATGCCGAGATCGAGGATGTAGCGCTGATCATAGAAGATCACCGGCACCAGACAGGTGAGTACTAGAAGTGCCGGACCAAATAGATGGCGCGCTGAGGCAAATCTGTCGCTGACAGTTGTGGGCAGGATGGGAATTCGCTTGGTCGGCCCGATCCACTGCCGCAGCAACTCGACCACGATACTTCCGAAGAACACGGCTGCAACAAGTGCCGCAAGATCGCCGAAGCGGGTCCAGTAGATCAGTTGCCCCGCGGGCCCAGCTTCGGTGCGGATGCCGATCATCAGAGAAAACAGCGCTAGCGCCACAAGCGCACTCAGGATGGCCTTCTTCAAGATGAATGCCAGGCCTTGGTCCGACGCGGCCTTGTGAGATGGCGCGCGCGTGGTTGGATTGGAAGCTTGCGCCACGCGTAACCTCAGACTTTCTCGACTTCCGGACGGCCGCAGCAGGCCGGTCGGAAGGAAGATGAGGACGATGATCAGGATCGAAAACGCGGCAACGTCCTTGTATTCCGACGAGAAGTAGGCCGCCCAGAATGTTTCGATCAGGCCAATGGCGAGCCCACCCAGCATGGCACCCGGCAGAGAGCCGATGCCGCCGAGCACTGCCGCGGTGAAGGCTTTAATCCCGGCGACGAAGCCCATGAAGAAATCGACGACGCCGTAATAGAGTAGATACATCATGCCCGCGACGGCGGCGAGCGCAGCGCCAATCACGAAGGTCATGGAGATGGTACGGTCGACATCGACTCCCAGAAGTGCCGCCATGGTCTGATCCTGCTCGCAGGCGCGCATGTCGCGGCCAAGGCGCGTGCGCGCGACCAGCCATGAAAAGATCGCGAGCAGAATAACCGTGGTGATAACGACGATGATCTGAATGTTCGAGAGCTGCACGACAAAGCCGTCGCGCTCGAACAAGGTGTATCCGCCGGTGACGACAGGAGGCACGGGCTTGACGCGTGCACCTTGCGCCACCTGCGCGTAGTTCGACAACACAAAGGACATGCCGATTGCGGACAACATCGGGGCGAGGCGGAAGGATTGGCGCAGCGGGCGATAGGCAATCCGCTCGACCGTCCAGCCATAAAGGGCGGTGACAGCCATCGCGACCAGCAGCACCAACAGCAGGATGACGGGAATTGCCGTCAGGCCGATCGAGACGAGAATGAGAAACGAGATGAGAGCGATGAAACCGCCGATCATGAAAATATCGCCGTGGGCGAAATTGATCATGCCAACGATGCCGTAGACCATCGTGTAGCCGATGGCGATCAGGCCATAGATCGAACCGAGCACCAGTCCGTTGATGAGTTGCTGGGCGAAGTAGTCCATAGGCTGCCGCGTTTGAGCAAATTCGGCAAAAGGGGATACCGGACGTATCCGAATTTGCTGCGTTTATCCTGTGCCGGCATGACCTGACCCGAAAAACCGATTCTTGGGGCGGAATCATGCATAGCAATCAACACGTCGAGGGCTCCGGCAGCCGGATCGTCGCGTCGTCCCATTTTCTAACAGCGGGAACAATGGGCGGCAACCACGCGGGCTGCGGCTTGGCGTCGTCATCCACGCCGAGTTGCGCTGCGCTGCAATGTTCCAGCGGATCGTTTCTTGAGCGTCCAAAAGACGGGCGCGGAACGGCAGTTCCTTTGCAACCAACCGTAGCTGCGCCCGTTGGTTTTGCTGACGCAGCAAGGGAGTCGTCAATATGGGAAACAATCCGAATCAAAATCCCGGCCAGCAGAGCCAGAATCCTAACCAGAAGCCCGGTCAGCAACAGGGCGGTGGTCAGCGGCCCGGCCAGCAGCAGCAGGATCCCAGCCAGAAGCCAGGCCAACAGTCAGGGCAGCAGGGGCAAAAAGGTGGCCGTTAGGATGGCTAAAAATTGCTCGGGTTCCGAAAAAATCCCGCCGAGAGGCGGGATTTTTCCTGCAATCACATATCCGTTGTCCACAGTCATCCACCGGACACCCCGCTGCATTAACGTTAAAGAAGGGTTTAAATTGTCCCTCGTAGTCGCGGGGAGTTAGCTCCGCCAATAGTGATCGATTTCGACGAGGCGGCATGTCCAGAGACTGGCGGATCAGCACTTTCAACGGCGTGCTTCTGGCATCCTATTTCATTCCGTCGTGGACGATCTCCGCGATGAAGATTTGGGTCTCGCCGATCCGCGGGCTGTATGACCGCTCCAACGTCGGACCGGCCATGTATGTCAGCGACTTTATGAATCTCTCGGCGCTTGGCACGACGCGCTTCGCATGGATGCTGGCACTCAGCAAGGTCATGGTTGCTGCATTCTTCCTGCTTTTTTTGCTGCTGATCATCCGCGAAGCCATCCGCAAGAAGGGCAATAGCGACGAGGCGCTCGGTTTTGCGCTTGGCTTAGGTGCGTTCGTTAGCATGGCCAGCCTGATCGCCGCATCAAAGGTCGGCGAGCAGGCCGCGCTTCACCTGCATGCCAGCGAGGCCCTGTTGCTGCTCGGTGCCACAATTTTGCTGGTCATCGACAACGACAAGAAGGCTGCGGCATCCACAACACGGGCTGCGGAAATGCCTCAGCGAGCTTATCTGTCGAGCAGCCCTAGCTCCTGAATAATCGCAGCCGCTTCCTTGAACGCGTGGTTCGCGGCAGGAACGCCGCAATAGATCGCCTGCTGTAACAAGATTTCCTTGATATCGTCGGGCGTGAAGCCGCCCTCATTGAGGGCAGCGCGCACGTGCATCCGGAACTCGTCCCACTGGCCGAGCGCCATCATCGTGCCGATCACAAGCACGCGTCGTGTGCGTTCGTCGTAGTGCGGGCGCGTCCAGATCTCGCCCCAGGCGTAGCGGCTGATCAGATCCAGAAAATCCGCGTTGAATGAATTCCTGCCTGCCGCTGATTTGTCGACCCAGGCATCACCCAGGACCTTGCGACGCTGTTTCGTGCCGAGTTCGCTGCGAGTCTGTTCGTCCATCGTGTGGCCTCAACGCTGCGTCAAAAAGCCGACCACGGCTTCCGTAAAGCTGTGCGACTGTTCGACGTTGGAGATGTGCGCTGCATCGAGCAGGGTCATGCTCGCGCCCGGGATACGACTGCGGATGAATTCACCTGCTTCCACTGGCGTCGCAGCGTCATGACGTCCCGCGATCACGAGCGTCGGTGCTGTGATGCGCGGCAGCAGATCGCGCTGATCGAGTTTGCTTAGCGCCTCGCAGCATGCGACGTAGCCCTGTGCCGGGCTGTCAAGAAGCATCTGCTTCAGGCGTGCGGTGATTTGCGGCTCACGCTCACGGAAGTCCGCGGTCAACCATGCGGCAATGACTGTGTCGGCGATCGCAGCGAGGCCGCTTTCGTTAACGGCTTTGATGCGGTTCAACCAGTTGGTCGGGTCCGCGTAGTAGCAGGTCGTGTTCGCGAGAATTAGCTTGCCGACGCGCTCCGGCGCGTTCGCTCCAAGCCACTGGCCGACCATGCCACCCATCGAAACGCCGCACCAATGCACCTTCTCGATGTTGAGATCGTCGAGGATTGCCAGCACGTCATTGCCGAAGCGCTCCATTGAGTAGGGGCCGGCGGGTGCGCCGGACTTGCCGTGACCGCGCCGATCGTAGCGGACGACACGAAACAATTTCGTCAGTGCCGCCATTTGCGGTTCCCACATTTGCATCGTGGTGCCGAGGGAATTGGACAGCATGATCGTGGGGCCACTTTCGCGGCCTTCAACTGAAACGTTCAGGAGGCAGCCGTCGGCATCGATCATAGGCATTAAACTTCTCCGTAATTCTTATGTCGTCAGCGACGCGAGCAAACGGTCGATCAGTTGTTGCGATGCGCCCTGATAGGACATTGGCGCGAACAGGTCATCGAGTTTTTCGGCGCTGATGTGGTTCGTGACGAGGTTGTCGTTTTTAAGAACATCGAGCAGGTGCTGTCCGGTCTCGACCGATCTGCGGCTCGCAGCCTCAATGGTGTGGTGCGATTCGCTTTTGCCGATCTTTTCGGCGAGTGCCATGGCAACGGCTTCCGCCATGACGAGGCCGTGCGTTGCGTCAAGGTTGGTGCGCATGCGAGCGGTATCGACTTCGATTCCCTCGGCAATATCGACGATGGCGGCGAGTGCGCCCGAGGTCACCAACAACAGCGTGGGCAGCGTTGGCCATTCTGCGTGCCATGCGCCCGCGCTGCGCTCATGCTCCTGAACTTGCGCAGCAAAAATCGTCGCAGCCAGATTCGGAGCCATCGTCGCTGCTGCAAGCGCGCTGGCGGCGGCGACTGGGTTGCGTTTATGTGGCATCGTCGATGATCCGCCGCGGCCTGCGCCGGAGGGTTCAAACGCCTCCGCAATGTCGGTTTGCATCATGAGCGAGACGTCGCGAGCGATCTTGCCGCAGGTGCCTGTGAGGATCGCTAGAGCGGATGCGACCTCCGCAATCCGGTCGCGATGCGTGTGCCAAGGAGCTTCAGGCAGCGGGAGCGACAATTCTTTCGCGAGCTGTGCGGCGATGCTCATTCCTTTGTCGCCCAGGGCTGCGAGGGTCCCGGCGGCACCGCCAAACTGCAGCGCGATTGATTCGGTTTGCAAACGTTTCAGTCGCAATCGCGAGCGGTGCAAGGCGGCCGCATATTCCGCGAGCTTCAGACCGAACGGCATCGGCAATGCGTGCTGCAGCCACGTCCGTGCAACCATTGCCGTGTGGCGATGCGTAACGGCGAGCGCGGCAAATGCCTTGATGGCCCGATCGACATCGCTCAGCAGCGCGCTCGTTGCTGCCCTTAGTTGCAGCATCGTTGCTGTATCGACGACATCTTGACTTGTGGCGCCCCAATGCACGTAGCGCGAAGCCTCAGGATCAGCTTTTGCGATTTGGGCTGTAAGGGCTTTGACCAGCGGGATGGCGAGATTGCCCGCCTTGCTGGCGGCATTCGCCAGCGCCGCAGTATCAAAATTTTCAGCTTTACTTCCGTCGGATATGACTTTCGCTGCGGAGCCCGGAATTGTGCCCGTCGCGGCTTCGGCACGGGCCAGCGCTGCCTCGAAGTCAAGCATGTATTGCAGATAAGCCGTATCGTCACAGACCGCGCGCATGGCGGGACTCGACAGCATGGGGGCCAGCAGGGGCGACAGGGAGGTGCTCATGACCGCGGACCCTAGTGGAGTGGATTTGACATTCGCTACCCACCTGGTTGCGAGTTCGTCAAGCGAATGTCAAATCCAAAACTCCACTAGAAACTTATATTTGCTAGTGGTCCTTTGATTCTAACATTCGCAAGAGGTGCCTGCCGAAATCGGATGCGAATGTTAGAATCGGACCACAGTGTGGTGGTTCGAAGTTCGCTTCATTCTCTCGGCGAGTCCTTAAAGCGAACTTCTGAACCTAAACCACACTAGAATCATAGGTTGCTAGTGTCTTTTCGAATCCGAAGTTCGCTACGAAGTGCGCTGCATTATGAGGCTAACTTCGGATCCGGGACACTAGCCGCCACACCCAAACGTGCCAATAGGCCGCATCAATATTGTACGAACCTCTTTCCTTTACCGCTTTCGGGGCCTAATTGAGAATTGCCAGCCGCAGATGCGGCCCAGTTGAATTCGGAGAGATATCCATGGCGATGACGATGACCGGTGAAGTCCAGCTTCCAGCCCCTCGCCAGGTGGTTTGGGACAAGCTCAACGATCCCGAGATTCTCAAAGCCTGCATCCCCGGTTGTGAGGAATTGAACAAGTCCGGCGACAACCAATTCGAGGCCGTGGCGAAGATGAAGGTCGGTCCGGTCTCCGCGCGCTTCAAAGGCAAGGTGACACTGAGCGATTTCGATCCACCGAACAGCTACAAAATTTCAGGTGAGGGCGAGGGCGGTGTAGCCGGTTTCGCCAAGGGTGGAGCGACTGTTGCGCTGGCGGACAAGGACGACGGCACGCTCCTGACATATAATGTCGAAGCTCAGATCGGTGGCAAGCTGGCGCAGCTCGGACAGCGGTTAATCAATGGCTCGGCCAAAAAAATCGCCGATGAATTTTTTGCGAAATTTGCCGACGCGGTCAAAGCCGGCTGACATCTTTATTTCAGCATAGCTGGTCCTCACGCCAATCAAGTCTTCTTGTGCAGCGCGTTGCGGCATGAGGTTGCTCATTGCCGTGCGGGCCCATATTATGCTCTTGGAACCATTATAAACACGCCAGCGCCGCCCCCCGCGGCGTTGCGAGCGCCCAGCCGACAAAAATAGAGAGTGTTGATGGCCAAGATTTCACTGATCGTGAACGGCAATCCTGTGACAGCGAATGTCGACCCGCGCACGCTGCTCGTGCAGTTCTTGCGTGAAAACCTCAAGCTGACAGGTACGCATGTCGGGTGCGATACGTCTCAGTGTGGCGCTTGCGTTGTTCATCTCGACGGCAGGGCCGTGAAGGCTTGCACCACACTGGCAGTGATGGCGGATGGGCATGAGATCAAGACGATCGAAGGCTTAGCTCCCGATGGTGCTCCGCTTCATCCGATGCAGGAGGCGTTCCGCGAACACCACGGTTTGCAGTGTGGCTTCTGTACTCCCGGCATGATCATGACGGCAGTCGATCTGGTCCACCGCAAGGGCCACGATCTCAGTGACGAAGTCATTCGCGAAGAGCTGGAAGGCAATCTTTGCCGTTGCACCGGCTATCAGAACATTGTCCTGTCCATCGCGGCTGGCGCCAAGGCGATGGCTAAATCCGATCTCGCCTAACGCGCATTTCTGAAGGACCGGTTATGTACGAATTTAAATATCATCGTCCGGGGACTGTGCGGCAGGCTGCCAACCTTCTCATCAAGAACGAAGACGCCAAAGTGATCGCCGGTGGTCATACGCTGGTCCCGGTGATGAAGCAGCGGCTCGCCAGCCCGCCGCATCTCGTTGATCTGTCCCACATTGAGGGCCTCAACGGCATCGAGATGAAAGGCCGCAACCTTGTGATTGGCGCCACCGCGACGCATTCAGAAGTCGCAAATTCGGCGGTGGTGGGTGAAGCCATTCCCGCCCTGGCAGAATTGGCTGGCCTGATCGGCGATCCGGCTGTTCGTCACAGAGGGACGATTGGCGGTTCGCTCGCGAACAATGATCCAACTGCGGATTATCCGGCGGCGGTGATGGCTCTGGGCGCCACCATCGTCACCAACAAGCGCAAGCTGAAGCCCGAAGAATTCTTCCAGGGGTTGTTCTCGACCGCGCTTGAGCCGGATGAGATCATCACGCGTGTGATGTTCCCGTTGCCCAAGAAGGCTGCATACCAGAAATTTCGTAACCAGGCGTCGCGTTACGCGCTTGTTGGCGTATTTGTCGCCAAGCGACCATCGGATGTGCGCGTCGCGGTCACGGGGGCTGGAAGCGACGGCGTCTTCCGTGTCGATTCGTTTGAGGAGGCGCTGAAGAAGCGATTCTCTCCGAAGGTGCTGGATGGTCTCGCGGTGTCTGCTGAGGGGCTTAACAGCGATCTTCATGGCAGTGCCGAATACCGCGCACATCTGATCCAGGTGCTCGCTCGCCGCGCGGTCGAAGCCGCCACGGCGAAAGCCTGAGCTGTTTAAGGATTTGGAGCTGGCATGAATAAGGTTGCAGCGAACCCGGCATCTGTCGATGCAACGCTCGACCTGCTCACCAGCCGCGGCTATCTCGCAGAGCGGGCGCTGGCGACAGTGGTTTATCTCGCCCTGCGCATGGGCCGTCCCCTGTTTCTCGAAGGCGAAGCAGGTGTCGGGAAGACCGAGATCGCCAAGGTCCTGTCAGCCGCGCTTGGCCGCAAGCTGATCCGCCTCCAATGCTATGAGGGCCTGGACGTCGCGGCCGCCGTATACGAATGGAATAGTGCCGCGCAGATGATCGCGATCCGCCTCGCTGAAGCGAGTGGCGAGACCGATCGCGAGCAACTCTCCGCGGATGTCTTTGCAGAAAAATATCTTATCAAGCGTCCGTTGCTGCAGGCGTTGGAGCCGGACGTGGCAGGACCGCCGGTGCTGCTGATCGACGAACTCGATCGGGCGGACGAGGCCTTCGAAGCTTACTTGCTGGAAATTCTCAGCGACTTTCAGGTATCGATCCCCGAGTTCGGCACGGTCAAAGCGCCGCAGCCGCCGATTGTGATCGTCACGTCGAACCGGACCCGGGAAATTCATGACGCGCTGAAGCGTCGATGCCTTTATCACTGGGTCGATTACCCGTCGGCTGAACGCGAGCTGGCTATCGTTAAATCCCGCGTGCCGAACATCAGCGCGAAGCTGTCGCAGCAGGTCGTAGGTTTCGTACAGGCACTTCGTGAGCAAGATCTGTTCAAGGTCCCCGGTGTGGCCGAAACCATTGACTGGGCGACCGCACTGACGGAGCTTGATGCGCGTTCACTTACCCCACAGGTGGTGGGAGATACGCTGGGTGCGTTGTTGAAGTATCAGGACGATATCGGTCGCATGCAGGGCGACGCGCTCGACAAGGTGATTAAGGAAGCCGTCAGCGATCCGTCTGCGTGAGACAATGAGCCGGGAATTGTCATGCCAAATGGCGTCGAGACCCCAACGACCGGATTGATTGCCGACAATGTCATCGGCTTTGCGCGGGCGTTGCGTGTTGCTGGATTGCCGATTGGGCCCGACGCGGTGATCGATGCCCTGAACGCGATGCAGCTTATCAATATCGGCAATCGCGCCGACCTGTTCACCACGCTGGAATCGATCTTCGTCAAACGTCACGAGCATGCTCTCATATTCGCGCAGGCGTTCGACCTGTTCTTTCGCCGAGCGGAAGGCGCGGACAACATGCTCGACTCGGTGCCGCTGCCACCCGAAGCGAAAAAGCCGCCTCCACCGGCATCCCGCCGGGTGCAGGAAGCTTTCGCACAGAGCAAGAACGTCGAATCCCACGAGATTGAAGAAAAGAACATTCAGCTCTCGGTGTCTGATCGCGAAGTTCTGCAATCCAGAGATTTCGCGCAGATGAGCGCGGAGGAAGTTGCCGAGGTCACGCGCGCCATCGCACAGATGAAACTGCCACAGGCCGAATTGCGGACGCGCCGCTTTGCGCCGGATGCCCGCGGCGAGCGGCTGGACTTGCGGCGCACCCTGCGCGGCAGTTTGCGGACGGGTGGCGAGATCGTCAAATTTCAACGCCTGGGGCGCATCGACAAGCCGGCGCCGATTGTCGCGCTGCTCGATATTTCCGGATCGATGACCGATTACACCCGGCTGTTTCTACAATTTCTGCATGCGATCACGGACGCTCGCAAGCGCGTATCAGTCTTCCTGTTTGGGACACGCCTGACCAATGTGACGCGGGCCTTACGGGCGCGCGATCCTGATGAGGCCCTGGCGGCCTGTTCATCCAGCGTAGAAGACTGGGCCGGAGGGACGCGCATCGCGACGTCGCTGCACAACTTCAACAACCTTTGGGGCAGGCGGGTGCTGAGCCAGGGCGCTATCGTTCTGCTGATCTCCGATGGGCTGGAGCGCGAGGCTGATTCTCGGCTGGAATTCGAGATGGACCGCCTGCACCGCTCCTGCCGCCGTCTGATCTGGCTTAATCCGCTATTGCGCTTCGAGGGCTTCGAGGCCAAGGCTCAGGGCATCAAAATGATGCTGCCGCATGTTGATGAATTTCGGCCCGTACATAACTTGAACTCGATGGAGAGTTTGATCGCGGCACTGTCGTCGCCATTGACGAACCGGCGTCTCGATTCTCGCTCCGCCGCCTGAGGACAACAAAGATGCTCGATCGCGACGAAGATATTTTGAAGGCTGCCGAGAACTGGACCAAAGCTGGTCACGGGGTGGCGCTGGCCACTGTGGTGGAGACGTGGGGCTCGGCACCCCGTCCGGCCGGATCGAGTCTCGTGATCAACGACGATGGCACCTTCCTTGGTTCGGTGTCCGGTGGCTGCGTCGAAGGGGCAGTGGTGACCGAAGCCCTTGACGTGATTGCCAGCGGCCAGCCAAAAATGTTGGAATTCGGCGTCGCCGATGAAACAGCATGGAACGTCGGGTTGTCATGCGGCGGCACCATCCGCGTATTCGTTGAGAAGGTGGGCAACTCTTGAAACAGCATACGCTTGCCGAACTGAATAGCGAGCGCGCCGCACGCCGCGCTGTCATTGTTATCACCAATGTATCGAATGGCGATCAGCGTCTCGTGAAGGCGGCTGATATTGCTGCTGACCCACTACACGTTGAACTCGATAGGCAACTGCGGATGGGCAAAAGTGGCATGATCGAGGTGGGCGGCGAAAAGCTGTTCTTGAACGTTTATGCGCCGACCGCCCGGCTCGTCATTGTTGGTGCTGTCCACATTAGTCAGGCACTGGCGCCGTTGGCGCAGTCACTCGGCTATGACGTGTTCGTGGTCGATCCGCGGACGGCGTTTGCTTCGCCTGAGAGATTTCCCGATGTGCCGCTGTTTGCCGATTGGCCCGATGTCGCATTGCCGCCGCTGAACGTCGATCGCTACACGGCATTTGTCGCCTTAACTCACGATCCGAAGATCGACGATCCTGCTTTGCTGCATGCATTGTCGCGCGAGTGCTTCTATATCGGCGCGCTCGGATCGCGGAAGACCCATGGCAAACGGCTCGATCGGCTGAAAGCGCAGGGCGCATCCGATGAGGTCCTTGCCCGAATTCACGCACCGATCGGTCTTGCCATCGGTGCGGTATCACCATCTGAAATTGCCGTATCGATCATGGCGGAAATTACCGCTGTTCTGCGGTTGCCGGCCGAGATGCGGCCAAGAGCGAAGTCTGCAGCATGAAATTCGGCCCTGTCGCACCGGAAGATGGTTTGGGTGGCGTGACAGTCCACGCCATTCGTCAGGGATCGCTGGTTTTGAAGAAGGGCACCGTGATCGGCGCCGCTGAAGTTGCGGCGCTGAAGCAAGCTGGCGTTTCTGAAATCGTCGTTGCGCGGCTGGATGACGGCGACGTTTCCGAAGACGAAGCGGCGGCGAGCATTGCTGCTGCGATAGCCGGTGAGGGCGTGAGCGTCGAGCGTGCGTTCACCGGACGCGCCAACTTGTTCGCCGCGGAAGCGGGCGTACTCGTCGTGGACCGCGACGCGGTCGACCGTATCAACCGCGTTGATGAGGCTATTACCTTCGCGACGCTGCCGGCGTTCAAAGCGGTGGTCGCTGGCGAGATGATCGCGACCGTCAAGATCATTCCGTTCGGGGTCGAATCGTCGCTCCGCGATGCGGCTGTCAAAGCGGCTGCTGCGGGGCGGATGCGTGTCGCGCCGTTCAAGATCAAGCGCGTGGGAATTGTCTCCACGGTCCTGCCGGGCCTTGCGTTAAAGGTGATTGACAAAACTCTACGTGTGACGGCGGAACGTCTCGCACCGGCGGGTGCGAGCATCATTGCTGAACGGCGCGTCCCTCATGATGACGAGGCATTGGCACCGGCGATTGAGGAGATGCTCAAGCTTGGCGCAGAACTGGTGCTGGTATTTGGTGCGTCGGCGATTGCTGACCGGCGTGATGTTATCCCGGCCGCAATTGAAGGCATCGGCGGCGCGGTCGAACATTTCGGCATGCCGGTCGATCCGGGTAATCTCATGCTGGTCGGCAATGTGAATCATGTGCCGGTCCTTGGTGCGCCGGGATGTGCCCGTTCGCCGAAGGAAAATGGCTTCGACTGGGTGTTGATGCGTCTGCTCGCGGGGCTGGAAGTGACGCGCGCGGATATTACCGGCATGGGCGTCGGCGGATTGCTGATGGAAATCGTCACGCGGCCACAACCGCGCGTACCTGTCGGCGGTGATGAAAGCCGCAACGTCGCGGCTGTGGTTCTTGCCGCTGGCCGCTCCACGCGCATGAACGGGCCGAACAAGATGCTGGCCGAATTGAACGGCAAGAAGCTTGTGCGGATTGCCGTGGAGCAGGCGTTGGCATCAAAAGCTTCGCCGGTGATCGTGGTCACTGGTCACCAGAGCGCGGAGGTCAAAGCCGCGCTTGCAGGTCTCGATGTGACGTTCGTTACCAACTCAAAGTTTGCGGAGGGGCTTGCTACATCGGTCAAGGCGGGGGTTGCCGCTGTGCCTGAGGGGATTGACGGTGCGGTCGTGTGTCTTGGTGATATGCCGCTGATCGATGCGAAGCTGATCGACAGGCTGATCGATGCGTTTGCACCGGATCGCGGTGCACTGATCGTGGCGCCTGTAGCTGACGGGCGTCGGGGAAATCCGGTCCTCTGGTCGCGGCGTTTCTTCGCGGAGTTGATGGCGCTCGACGGCGATATCGGTGCGCGGCGTTTGATCACGCAACACGCTGAGGCGGTGGCGGAGGTGGAAGTCGAAGGCAAAAGCGCATTTCTCGATATCGACACGCCCGAAATGCTGGAGGCGGCCCAGCGCGGTTAGCCGTTCACCTCATCACAATCGGTTGTTACGAATCTGTTTACCGCACGTATTTCCGTTTCGTTCACTAAGTTGAAACGCGCTTTCCTCTAGATTGGGCCGGATAAGCCTCGGGGGAGGGGACCGGTGTTTGATTGCATCGCCGCGCGAGTCCGCGCGTTTTTTGTGGCTGCCTGTGTCTCAGCCTTCGTTGCGTTTGTTCCTACATCGCCGGCACTTGCAGCCGGGGCATTGGCGATCGGCAAATGCGGTGCCTATGGCCAGGCCTTCGACTATCCGCGCGAAAATGTTGCGCGTGCCGCCGCGCTCAAGCAATGCAAGGGCGGCGGCTGTACGGCCGTACCACTGAAGCGCGCCTGTGCGGCTTTATCCATCGATATGAAAAATCCCTGCGGCGCCCACGGCTACGCGGTGGCGCCGCGCATTTCCAACGCGCTGAATGAAGCGACGAAGAAGTGCTACGGATTTGGCGGCAAGGAATGTGTCATCCGCGCTTGGGTCTGCGACGCCAGGGGCTGAATCCCGTGGCTAACAGAATAAACACAGCAAAAACAATAACTTGATTAATCTTTAAGCTGAAGGTAGATCTACCCTTGAATATGACTGACTAGTCAGTCATATTTTGTATTATGAGGAAGGATCGAAAATACATGGATGAAGCGCCGAAAGCGCGTGCGACGGGGCGATGGGGCTCAGGGGAGGAACGCGCCTCGATCGCGCCCGGACGTCCGTCCAAGCGCGCACGTGGGGCAAGTGAGCGGCGCGAGGCGATCGTTGCGGCTGCCCTCGAGGAATTCACAGCACGCGGCTTTGCTGCAACGCGCCTCGATGATGTGGCAAAGCGCGCTGGGGTCGCGAAGGGCACGATCTATCTGCACTTCAAGGACAAGGAGGCCTTGTTTCAAGAACTCGTGCGCACGGCACTCGTGCCGCTGATCGCGCGCCTGTCCAATCCTCCGACGATGGGAGGTTCGGTCCGCGGCATGATGGAGGGCTTCGCGGACATGCTGGCGCGTGAAGTTGTCGGCACGAAACGCGGAGAAATCGTGCGGCTGATTATCTCCGAAGGCACACGCTTTCCTGAACTGGCGGAATTCTACTACCGCGAGGTTGTCGCACACGGTGTCGCCGGGATGCGCAAGCTGGTGGAATACGGGATTGCGCGTGGCGAGATTCGGAACGAAGGACTGCTTCAGTTTCCACAGCTCGTTATCGCGCCGGCAATCCTCTCCATTATCTGGCAGGCCCTGTTCGGGAAAATCGCTCCGCTCGATACGGAGGCCATGCTGCATGTCCATCTCGATCTGATTTTCACTGAACGGAGCACGCCATGACAGCGGCTCAAAAAATTCTACGCGGCTTGAGTGCGTTGATTCTGGTGGTGCTGCTCACCGCTTGCGACGGCGACAGGAACCCCGGGTATCAGGGATGGGTGGAGGCGGATCTTATTTTCGTCAGCCCTGACGAGCAGGGGCGCGTCGTTAAACTGAACGTACGCGAAGGTGACCATGTCGAAGTTGGAGCGCTGCTTTATGCCGTGGACGATGATCTGCAGCAGGCTGATCTGAATCAGAGCAACGCCACGCTTGCAAACGCGAAGCAGACCTACGATCGCGCGGCGTCCCTGATGAAAACGGGCTCCGGCACCCAGGCTAACCTTGACGCTGCAGTATCCGCGTTGCGGGTGGCGGAAGCTCGCGTCAACACATCGCAGACTCGGCTTGCCCGTCGCCGGATGTCCGCGCCCATCGCCGGAACGATTCAGCAGATCTATTTTCGTGAGGGGGAAACAGTGCCGGCGCAGCGGCCCGTGCTTTCCATTCTGCCGCCGGGAAACATGAAGGTGCGCTTCTTCGTTCCGGAGCCGGAGTTGCCGAAACTGAAGGTCGGCGACGAAGTCCGTGTAACGTGCGACGGCTGCGCGGACGGCCTCACGGCAACCATCTATTTTATTGCCACGATGGCCGAGTATACGCCGCCGGTGATCTACAGCCTCGATGAACGTTCCAAACTTGTCTATCTCATCCAGGCACGTCCCAATAAGCCGGATAGCCTCCGTGTAGGCCAGCCGGTCAGCATCTTTGTGAATGGCAAAGCGCCATGAACAGCGAGACCGCGTCCGACATCGCCATTGAAGTGACCGGCCTGTCGAAATCGTTCAGCGGGCGCGAGGTCGTGCATGATCTGTCGATGCAGGTGAAGCGTGGATCGATCTACGGTTTCCTCGGGCCGAACGGTTCAGGGAAGACCACGACCATTCGCATGCTTTGCGGTTTGCTGACGCCGGACAGCGGCAAGGGCACTTGTCTTGGTTTTGACATCCGGCGCGATGCCGACAAGATCAAGCGGCATGTTGGCTACATGACGCAGCGTTTCAGTCTGTATCAGGATCTGTCGGTGCGAGAGAATCTCGAGTTTGTTGCGCGCCTCTATGGCGTGCGTGAGCCGAGGGCCGCGGCGCGCGACATGATCGAGCGGATCGGCCTGACAGGACGTGAAGAACAACTCGCGGGCGAGCTGTCTGGCGGCTGGAAGCAGCGTCTTGCGCTGGGGGCCTGCACGTTACCTAGTCCCCAATTGTTGCTGCTCGACGAGCCGACGGCAGGTGTCGATCCCAAGGCACGGCGTGATTTTTGGAATGAGATTCATGCACTCGCCGCCGAGGGGCTGACCGTGCTCGTCTCCACGCACTACATGGATGAAGCGGAGCGCTGTCACGAGATCGCCTATATCGCCTACGGCAATTTGCTCACGCACGGGACTGTCGAAGACGTGATCGCCAAATCCGCATTGACGACCTACACGGTGACTGGAGACGACTCAAACAAGCTGATGGTCGATCTCGCTGAGAAGCCGGGCGTAGATATGGTCGCGCCTTTTGGCAACAATCTGCATGTGTCCGGCCGCGATCAGGCTGCGCTTGAAGCTGCAATTGCGCCTTACAGGAACGAAAACGGCCTTGTCTGGCACAAGTCTGAGCCGTCGCTGGAGGATGTTTTCATCGAACTGATGAGCCGTTCAAGGGATAACTTCCAATGAGCGCTACTGACGTCATGAACGGCGGCGCACGCGGCTTCTGGCAGCGCACCTTTGCGATGCTGACCAAGGAGTTCATCCAGCTGCGCCGTGATCGCGTGTCCTTTGCGATGATCGTTATGCTTCCGATTATGCAATTGCTGCTGTTCGGCTATGCGATCAACACCACGCCGCGTCATCTGCCGACTGCGGTGTTGCTGCAGGAGGACAGTGATCTCGGACGTTCGATCCTGAAAGCGATCCAGAACACCGCCTATTTCCAATTCACGCGCGAAGTTCACACGGTGGCCGAATTCGATCAACTCCTGGAATCCGGCAAAGTCCTGTTCGGTGTTGAAATCCCGCGCGGCTTTGAGCGCGGCGTGCGGCGCGGGGACAAGCCCGCCCTGCTGGTTGCCGCCGATGCGACCGATCCGGTTGCGTCAGGCTCTGCGCTCGCCGCATTGGGGCAATTGGTGCAGACCGCTCTCAAGAACGATTTGAACGTCGGAGACCCGCCGTCGATGCCGTTCGAGATCCGCACACATGCGCGCTACAATCCTGCTGCGGTCTCGCAGCTGAATATCGTGCCGGGCCTCGTCGGCACCATTCTCACCATGACGATGCTGATCTTCACCGCGTTGTCAGTCACGCGGGAGATCGAGCGCGGCACAATGGAGAATCTGTTGGCGATGCCGATCACGCCGGTCGAGGTGATGCTCGGTAAGATCATTCCGTATATTCTCGTCGGCTTCCTGCAAGCTACTATCATCATCTCGCTGGGTTATTTTCTGTTCGGCGTGCCGATCCTCGGCAGTCTAACGATGCTCGCCATTCTGTCCACGCTGTTCATCGCGGCAAACCTGTCGATTGGCTACACGTTCTCGACGATTGCGCAGAACCAGTTGCAGGCGATGCAGATGTCGATGATGTTCTTCCTGCCAAACATTCTGCTGTCCGGCTTTGTGTTTCCGTTTGCAGGGATGCCGACGTGGGCCCAGTGGATCGGGGAGGCTCTCCCGCTCACGCACTACATCCGTATTGTGCGCGCTATCATGCTGAAGGGCGCCTCGATGGAGAGCCTGCAGTATGACGCGATCGCCTTGTTCGGTCTGATGCTGGTCGCAATGATCATCGCTGTCACGCGATTCAGGCGCACGCTGGATTAGGCGTGCGCCTGTTGTTCTACGCAGTGGTGGGAGCCTGTTTGGTCGGCAGCCGCACCGAGACCACAGCGATTGCTGCGATGATGCACAATGCGCCGGCAGCGAAGAAGGCGGGCAGGTAGCTGTCCAGCAGGGTGCGTGTCAGCCCTGCGCCAAAGGCCGCCGTTGCCGATCCAATCTGGTGACCAACGAACACCCAGCCGAACACCATACCGGCACGTTCGGGGCCGAAGTTCTTGACCGACAATTTGACGGTTGGAGGGACCGTTGCAATCCAGTCGAGACCGTAGAACATCGCAAACAGCGACAGCCCGTAGAACGAGAAGTCCGTGAACGGCAGAAACAACAGCGAGAGCCCGCGCAAGCCGTAGTACCAGAACAGAAGCCAGCGGTTGTCGTAACGGTCGGACAACCATCCGGACATGATGGTGCCGAAGAAATCGAAAATTCCCATCGCAGCCAGTAGGGTTGCGGACGTGGTCGCCGGAATACCGAAATCGGCACACATCGGAATCAGGTGAGTCTGGACGAGGCCGTTCGTGCTCGCACCGCAGATGAAGAACGTCCCGAATAGCACCCAGAACACGCGGGTTTGCGCCGCGTCCTTCAGTACGGTGAAGACGGTAGAGACCGTCGGCGGATGTGCGGCTTTCGCAACCGGCGTGGTTCCTTCGTCGCCGAAGGGCAGCATCTTCAGGTCGGACGGTCGGTCCCGCATCAGCAGGAAGACCAGGGTCGCGGCGATAATTAGCATCAAGCACATCAGCCCCAATGCTATGCGCCAGCCCATGGCATCGGTGACATGCGCCAGGATCGGCAGGAATATCAACTGTCCAGTTGCCACGCTCGCGGACAGAATGCCGACGACAAGGCCGCGCCGTGCAACGAACCAGCGTGCCGCAACTGTCGCGCCGAGCACCATCGCCGTCATGCCCGTGCCAAATCCGACGACGAACCCCCACAGCGCAATCAGGTGCCAAGCCTGCGTCATCGCAAGCGAGGCCAGAAGGCCGGCCGCAATAATCGTCAACGCCGAAACGACAACTTTCCGCAGCCCGAAGCGCTCCATCAACGCGGCAGCAAAGGGCGCCATCAGACCGAACAGCAACAAGCGGATCGACAGCGCCGACGATATTTGCGTTGTGGACCAGCCAAACTCCTTCTCAAGCGGCAGGATAAAGACGCCGGGAGCGCCGACCGAAGCCGAACTGATCAGCGACGTTAAAAACGTCACGGCCACCATGACCCAACCGTAGTGAATGTCCCGCTTGGCGAGGCGTGCGGCAACCCATGATGATATCATTGCTGATCCTGGTTGGTTTTGGCGGCGTAACTACCGCTCGGCGAATGCGAAGTCCTTTGAAATGATATCTATCATATCATTTCAAAGCAAATGCATGTTTTTATCGGGGGTCTGATATCTTTGTGATTTCCATCGCTTGAGCGCCATAGACTTTAGCAGGGCCCGACTGCTCGATTGCGTACTGAGGCGATGGGCGAATTATCAGACAAGGTCAGGATCGAATTGCGAGGCGATGAGATTTTCGATTTTAACCCCTTCGCGATCCGCAATGATCTCCGCGATGAATTTGCGGTGGCATACGTTGTGATCCCGTTCATAGCAGAGAATGCACACAGGCCCAGCTTTCATAACCAGCGCGTCAAGCTCGTCCATCTCGGCGCGTGCCTGCGGCGTCTTGAGATGGGCGTGATAGATTTTCGAGAGCGATTTCATGTCGCCCTTGCGCGCGGCGATGCGGCCGTCTTTTGGGGTGCCGAGACCGCGCAAATGAAGATATGAGATGCCGCGTTCATCGAGCCCGGCGGCCAGTTGTGTCTTCGAAAACCCGGGGCGGCGTGAAGAGGCGATGGCGCGGACATCGACCAGCAATTTGACGCCGGCCTGCTGAAGCTCATCGAGCACCGCCTTGGCCGGGGTCTGCTCATAACCAATGGTGAACAGCCTTTTGGCTTTGGCCATCTGTCGCCTCGCGCCGCTGGATTTCCCCGGTCAATATCGCCTCATTTCACGCGTTCAATCAATTCCATCGCGCCTGCCGGAGCGCGGACTTTTCCCTCGTGGATGACATAGGCGAAGACATCCCGAGGCTCCTTCTTGGCCGAGGCTTTGTCGGAGCGGGGCAGATCGTCCGGTTCGCCACCCTGTGCCCAAAGCTTCAAGCGGTTCGCCCACTCATCGAGCTCCTTCGGCGGGTAGCAGGTTTTGAGCGTATCTTTTCCGGTCTGCAGCCGCGCATAAACGAAATCCGTGGTGACGTCGGCGATGGCCGGATATTTGGCGTGGTCGGCATAGACGACCGCGACCTCGAATTTGCGCAGCAGGGCGATAAACGCCGGTGTGCAAAAGCTGTCATGCCGTACCTCGACCACGTGACGCAGATCGCGGCCATCGAGCTTGCGCGGGAGCAGTTCAAGGAATGCCCCGAAGTCGGCTTCATCGAACTTCTTGGTCGGTGCGAACTGCCACAGGACCGGACCAAGCCGGTCGCGCAGCTCGAGGACGCCGGAGTCGTAGAAGCGCTTAATGGAATCACCGGCTTCAGCCAGCACACGGCGATTGGTGGCGAATCTCGGTCCCTTGACCGAGAAGATGAAGCCATCCGGGACTTCGCCGGCCCATTTGCGAAAGCTTTCCGGCTTCTGGGAACCGTAATACGTGCCGTTGATCTCGATCGATGTTAGCTTCGACGCGGCATAAGACAGCTCTTTCGACTGGGCCAGCTTCTCCGGGTAAAAGACGCCTCTCCAAGGTTCGAAGGTCCATCCGCCGATACCGATATGAATTTGTCCTGATTTCTTGGCCATTTCGCTTGTTCCCTGACCCTTGCGGAATACCCTGCTGGTACCTACTTGTTGTCTAACGACGACGTCGCAGCTTCGGCTCCGTCGTCGAGACGACCACGAGAAGATACCGCGGGAGACTTGAGCGCGCCGGATGTACGCGCAGTCTTAAATCTCCAGGCGGGTCCCTCCGTGGTCGTTGGCATTTCTGGGCCTCATTCGTGGCTTTTCCGACCCGTTTTCCGGTGGTTATACACGGCTATAAGGCCTAGTGGTCCAATTCTAACGTTCGCATCACGAATGTGAGGCAGGGTAGCGAACGTCAAACCCGGTCCACTAGGGGATATCTTGGCATCCACCGGTACCCCGGATATACGCTCTCCCATGACTGAGGCTTCTGTCCCCGGGGCAGCTACGGCACGGCAACTGTGCGTGGTGGTGCCGACTTTTAACGAGCGCGATAACGTCCCCAAGCTTTTCAAAAAGCTGGAGGCGGCGCTTGCTGGCATTTCGTGGGAGGTCATTTTTGTCGATGACAACTCGCCGGATGGCACGTTCGACGTGGCGCGGAGCCTTGCGCAATCTGATCCCCGTGTGCGCTGTATCCGCCGCATAGGCCGGCGGGGCTTATCCGGGGCTTGCATTGAGGGCATCTTGGCGTCGTCTGCACCGTTCGTGGCGGTGATGGACGCTGACTTGCAGCACGATGAAACGCAGCTTCCGAAGATGCTTGCAGTGCTGCAGGCCAAGCAGGCTGAGCTCGTCGTAGGTAGCCGCTATGTCAGTGGTGGTGATACCGGCAATTTCAGCAGTACCCGCCTTGGGGGGAGCGTGTTCGCGACGACGATCGCGAAGAAGCTGCTGCATATCGATGTCGCCGATCCCATGAGCGGATTTTTCATGATCCGGCGGGATCGCTTCGAGCAGTTGGCGCCTACACTGTCGGTGCAGGGCTTCAAGATTCTTCTTGATATTATCGCGAGCGCGCAAGGCAAGTTGCGCGTCGTGGAGGTTCCTTATTCCTTTGGCGAGCGCCTGCATGGCGAGAGTAAGCTGGATTCCAGAGTGGTGCTGGATTTCCTCGGACTTGTTCTCGCGAAGTTGACGCGAGATCTGGTCTCACTCCGCTTCGTATTGTTTGCGGTGGTTGGTTCGCTCGGTCTTCTGGTGCATCTCGTCGCGCTTTATACGGCGCTTGCACTCTCTGTTCCGTTCGCGCATGCACAGGCCTTCGCGGCACTGGTGGCGATGACCGGAAACTTCCTGCTCAACAATCGCCTGACTTATAGGGACCAGCGGTTAAAAGGCTTCGCGCTGATCCGCGGCCTGTTGCTGTTTTATCTCGTCTGTAGTGTCGGTCTTCTCGCCAACGTTGGTGTTGCGTTCTCCGTCTACAATCAAGAACCGATCTGGTGGCTTGCAGGCGTTGCCGGTGCGCTGATGGGCGTGGTTTGGAATTATGGTGTATCCAGCCTGTTCGTCTGGCGCGCCAAATGACTTCAGATGCGTTGAAGCCTCGTAGCGTCGCGTTGATCGTCGGCGCTTTGGTTCTGCTGCGGCTCGTGGTGGCCGCTTTCACGCCACTGACATTCGACGAAGCCTATTACTGGACCTGGTCCAAGCATCTCGCCGGAGGGTACTACGACCACCCGCCGGCGGTCGCTCTTGTTATCCGCCTCGGCACCATGATCGCGGGTGATACTGAACTCGGCGTTCGTCTGGCATCTATCCTGCTTGCGCTTCCCATGAGTTGGGCGGTGTACCGGACCGCCGAGATTCTGTTCGGTGACGTACGGATCGCAGCACTCTCAGCGATCCTTCTCAATGCAACGATGATGGTCGGAGCGGGGACTGTCATCGTGACCCCCGATGCGCCGCTGATGGTGACGTCGGCTTTTGTTCTGCTGTTCCAGGCCAAGGTCCTGCAAACTGGCCGCGGTATCTGGTGGCTCGCTGTCGGCGCGGCGGTGGGATGTGCGCTGGTGTCGAAATACACCGCGCTGTTTTTCGGCGCGCAAATCCTGTTGTGGTTGCTGCTTGTAAAAGAGATGCGCCGCTGGCTGACGTCACCGTGGCCGTATCTCGGCGGTGTGCTTGCTTTTGCGATCTTCTCACCGGTGGTGCTCTGGAACGCGGATCACCAATGGGTCTCGTTCATCAAGCAATTTGGGCGCGCGCGCGTTGAGGGTATGACCCTCAAGTATCTTGCGGAGACGATACCTGCACAAATCGCCTTCGCGACACCATCGGTCTTCATCCTCGGGGTCTTCGGCCTTTATGCACTGCTGAAACGCAGCGAACGTACACCCGACAAGAACGCTGCAGCGCGGACCCTGATCAATACCAGTTTCTGGATTATCTTCGTCTACTTCATCTGGCATTCGCTTCATGCGCGTGTCGAAGCGAACTGGCTAGGGCCTGTTTATCCCGCGTTTTCGATTGCCGCAGCCTACGCTGCTTTCGGCAGGACATGGGCCACCCGCGAAAGCCGCGCGATCGATCTGTCTCGCCGCTGGGCCTTGCCGATCGGAGTGGCGCTGTTCGTTGCCCTGATTGTACAGACCAATACGGGGCTATTCACCGGCTTCCGACGCGACCCGACCGTCCGTGCCGTGGCTGTCGGCTGGCGAGCGCTTGCGAACGAGATTGAAGCCACGCGCATTCGCATTGGTGCAAGTTGCGTGGTTGCCGAAGACTACGGCACAACGTCGTTGCTCGCATTCTATCTGCCCAAGGAGACATGCGTCGCGCAGCGCAATCAGCGCATTCGCTGGGTCAATATGCCCGAGCCGGAACCCGCTTTGTTGGTGGGAAAGCTGCTTTTGGTTGGCGATGATTATCCCAACGGGCCGGTGCACTTGGCTAGACTGTATGAGCGCGTTGAAAAGCTTGCGAATGTTGAGCGCAAGCGGAGCGGGGTTCCAGTCGAGACCTACCAGCTATCTCTACTGGACACTGCGAAAGGTGATCCGTTCGACCGCGCGCCACCTCCCGAGCTTGGCGGGCCAGTACATTAGGCCGCAGCTCTTGGCTCAAGTGTGGATGGTCCACGAGAATGGCTCGCATTTGCAAGATTGTGTGTGATCGTTTCAATTCGTTTCTATAGCTACGCATAAACGCCCGAACCGAAACTTCGCGCGGGCGTTATCTGCTGGTCAAGGGAGAGATCTCGATGAATCTCAGGCCCGCTGTAGAGCTCGCAAACGCCAATGGTGCGCGTTATCCCAATGAGAGCGAGGCCTATCGCCGTGCGCGCACCGCGTTGCTCGCTGAAGAGATCGAATTGCGCCGCCATATTGAGCGTGTTGCCGAAATGCGGCGTGCGCTGCCGCCGGGTGGCGAGGTTCGCGAAGATTATCGTTTCGACGGCGAGAGCGGACCTGTGTCATTCGAACAATTGTTCGACGACAAGCAAACGCTCGCGATCTACTCTTATATGTTCGGCCCGCAGCGCAAGGAGCCGTGCCCGATGTGCACGTCCGTGATGGGCGCGTGGGAGAATAAGGTTCCCGACATCGAGCAGTGCATCGCATTTGTTTGTATCGCCCGTTCGCCGATCGAGCGGCTGGTCGCGGCCAAGGAAGCGCGCGGTTGGCACAAGCTGAAAGTTTACTCCGACAGTAGCGGTGATTTCACACGCGATTATGTCAGCGCTGAAGACGCAGACATTCCGGCCTACAACGTGTTCACGCGCCGGGATGGGATGATCCGCCACTTCTGGAGCAGCGAGATGGGCGCCGAGACTGCGGATCCCGGGCAAGATCCGCGTGGTGCGCCGGATCTTGATCCACTCTGGACCATTCTCGACACCACGCCGGAAGGGCGGGGAAGCAATTGGTATCCAAAGCTGAACTATTAGCGAGCACCTGAACTATACGAGGGAGAATGCTCATGCCGCGGAAAGTAAAACCCGTTCCTGAGGGATTTGACACGGTGACGCCCTATATCGTGGCCGATGACGCCAAGAACGTCATTGCATTCATGCAAAAGGCGTTTGGCGCGGAACTTGATCACCCGCCCATGAAGCGTCCGGATGGCAAGATCATGCATGCGACGATGAAGGTCGGCAGTTCGCGCGTGATGATTGCGGATTCATCCGAGCGTGCGATGGCGTCGCGTGTGATGCTCTATGTCTATGTGCCGGACGTCGATGCCGTTTATCAATCTGCGCTCTCGGCGGGCGGAACATCGATCATGGAACCATCGGACATGTTCTATGGTGATCGCAGTGGTGGTGTCGCCGACATGGCGGGCAATCAGTGGTTCATCGGCACGCACATTGAGGATGTCGCGCCGGAGGAATTGCAGAAGCGTGCCGCCGCTATGTTCAAAGACAACGCAGCCTAGAGCACATTCGGTTCTGATTGAATCAGAACCGAAGCTGGCTACCGGTGCGCGTGAAGAAAACGCATCAAAACAAGACTCTAGAGCACTTCGCTCGAAAACGCTGTAGGTGTTTTTCTCGCGAAACGTGCACGGATACGAAGTTTGTCGGCTCTCCGATGAATCGTGGAGAGATTGTGACGCGAGCAGGCATAAACATGTAGCTCGCTTACGCGAGCGAGACTCCTAATCACTTCAGATGTGAAGATAACGCTCGGAACTCCGCAAGCGACCGACGAGTTTTGTTGTTGCTGTTAGAGGATTGAAGACCATGGCATCACAAAAGCTTCTCGGTTTGATTGCGGCAATTGGCGTGATTTCGTCTGGGCAGACACCGGCGCTGGCGCAGGGCACTGACCAACAACGCGACGCCTGTACCCCGGACGCGTTCCGCCTGTGCGGGCAGTTCATTCCTGACGCGGGGCGTGTCGAGGCGTGTTTGAGAAATGCGGGACCGAGGCTCAGTCCGGCTTGTTATGTAGTTTTCAACCCACCGCGTGACGATTCTTCCCAGCGTTCGGCACGTCGCAGATACGTGCAGCCCCCGCAATCTCCTCCACCATCCTCCCGCTATGACTATGATCACGACGACGAAGACTGAGAGTCACCGACCTAGCGGGTCGCGAAGTTAGTCATCGGAGTGCGAAGCGGCTCTCCGACGAGGTGAAGCGTGAGTGTGCTTCGCAGCCTGTTCGACATCTGAAACAAAAACCCCGGCATCGCTGCCGGGGTTTTGCGTTCTTATGATCGCTTGAGCGAAGCGGCTGGACTTAGAAGTCCATGCCGCCCATGCCGCCGCCCGGCATTGCCGGAGCAGGGGCTGCCTTCTTCGGCAGTTCGGCAATCATCGCCTCGGTGGTGATCAGAAGCGAGGCAACCGAAGCCGCGTTCTGGATCGCCGCACGCACGACCTTGGTCGGGTCGATGATGCCCTTGGAGACGAGGTTGACGTATTCGCCCGACTGCGAGTCGAAGCCGTAGGCGTACTGCTCCTTCTCGAGGATCTTGCCGACGATGACCGAACCGTCTTCGCCCGCGTTGATGGCGATCTGGCGAGCCGGAGCGGAGAGCGCCTTGCGGACGATCTCGACGCCGGTCTTCTGGTCGTCGTTCTTGGTGCGGATGCCCTTGAGCTGCTCGGAAGCACGGAGCAGAGCGACGCCGCCGCCCGGCAGGATGCCTTCTTCAACAGCAGCGCGGGTCGCATGCATCGCGTCATCAACGCGATCCTTGCGCTCCTTCACTTCGACTTCGGTCGCGCCGCCGACGCGGATCACCGCGACGCCGCCTGCGAGCTTGGCGAGACGCTCCTGGAGCTTCTCACGGTCGTAGTCCGAAGTGGTTTCTTCGATCTGCGCCTTGATCTGGGCAACGCGGGCCTCGATGTCGGCCTTCTTGCCGGCGCCGTTGACGATCGTGGTGTTTTCCTTGTCGATCATCACCTTCTTGGCGCGGCCGAGCATCTGCAGGGTCACGTTCTCGAGCTTGATGCCGAGGTCTTCCGAGATCGCCTGGCCGCCGGTCAGGATCGCGATGTCCTGCAGCATGGCCTTGCGGCGATCGCCGAAGCCCGGAGCCTTGACGGCGGCAACCTTGAGACCACCGCGCAGACGGTTGACCACGAGGGTTGCGAGGGCTTCGCCTTCCACGTCTTCAGCAACGATGACGAGCGGCTTGCCGGTCTGCACCACCGCTTCGAGCAGCGGGAGCAGTTCGTTCAGCGAGGAGAGCTTCTTCTCGTTGATGAGAACGTAAGCGTCGTCGAATTCAACGCGCATCTTGTCGGCGTTGGTGACGAAGTAGGGGGAGATGTAGCCGCGATCGAACTGCATGCCTTCGACGACGTCGAGTTCGGTTTCGAGCGACTTGGCTTCTTCAACCGTGATGACGCCTTCGTTGCCGACCTTCTTCATCGCGTCGGCAAGGAACTTGCCGATTTCGCTGTCGCCGTTGGCCGAAATGGTGCCGACCTGGGCGATTTCTTCGTTCGAGGTGACCTTCTTGGAGTTCTTCTGCAGGTCCGCAACGACGGCTTCAACCGCGAGGTCGATACCGCGCTTCAGGTCCATTGGGTTCATGCCGGCGGCGACCGACTTGGCGCCTTCCTTCACGATCGCCTGAGCGAGCACGGTTGCAGTGGTGGTGCCGTCACCGGCGAGGTCGGCCGACTTCGAGGCCACTTCGCGCACCATCTGGGCGCCCATGTTCTCGAACTTGTCATCGAGCTCGATGTCCTTGGCGACGGTAACGCCGTCCTTGGTGATGCGGGGAGCGCCGAACGACTTGTCGAGGACGACATTGCGGCCCTTCGGACCGAGCGTCACCTTCACCGCGTTGGCGAGGATGTCGACGCCGCGCAGCATCTTGTCGCGTGCGTCTACGCCGAATTTGACTTCTTTAGCTGACATTGTGGATTTCCTTAAAGTTCAGGAACGTTTGGAAAATCAGTCGGAGGGGAGGAGCGCTCAGGCGGCCTTCTTCTTGGACGAGCCTTCCGTGATGACGCCCATGATGTCGCTTTCCTTCATGATCAGGACTTCCTGACCGTCGATCTTGACCTCGGTGCCCGACCACTTGCCGAACAGGACGATGTCACCGACCTTGAGGTCGATCGGGATGAGTTTGCCGGCCTCATCGCGGCCGCCCGGACCCACCGACAAGATCTCGCCCTGGGAAGGCTTTTCCTTCGCGGTGTCGGGAATGATGATGCCGCCAGCGGTCTTCTCTTCGGCGTCGATGCGCTTAACCACGACGCGGTCGTGAAGCGGACGGAATTTCATGCAGTCCTCCTAAATATCTGAAGATGCTGTAGTTTTACGATTTGGCAGTCTCGACAGGAGAGTGCTATCGAAACGTGACGGGGACATAGGCCGGACCCGCGCCGCGGGCAAGGGGTCTAGCAAACTTTTTGGCACTCAAAAACGGTGACTGCCAAGATTCGTTGAGCAGCGTTAACTAGCGTCCCGATTCCGAAGTTCGCACAGGCTTGCGGCTTGCCCGGATGCGAATTTCGGAATCAAAGGGACACTAGTAAACCTATGATTTGAGTGCCGCTTTTGGATTTGAAGTTCTTCATCGAGCTTGCGGTTTCACTCGGAAGAACTTCAAATCCGCGGCACTAGCCTTGTTCAAATGGGAAAATCCGCTTCCAGTCCCGTTTCATGTCCGCCACCGTCCACCTGTTAATAGCGGCAGCATCCAGCGCTTTGTCGAGGCGGCCGAAGTGGGATTGGCGGTCGTAGGCGTATTCCCGTTCCGCATCGGTGTGATGGACGATTAGCCCGAAGCGCGCCCGGTCTCCGCTCAGGGTGGTCCATTGCAGCATCTCGAGGTCACCGTCGGAATTGCCGAAGGCGGCGATCGGGCGGCGGCCGATATACTGGTTGATGCCGACAGGCTTGCCCGCCTTGTCATCGATGAAATTGATCTCGGGAAGGCGGAACAGCGTCGGCACATCGCCACGCATCTGAAACCGTGTCTTGATCGATGAGCCGACGACCTGCTGAGGCGGAACGCCATAGATCTTCTCGGTCCATGGGCGCATGAACTCGATGCCGCCGCCGGAGACGATGAAGGCCTTGAAGCCATTGGCGCGCAGATAATCGAGCAGCTCCAGCATCGGCTGATAAACCAGTTCGGTGTAGGGCCGCTTGAAACGAGGATGGCGCGCGGTCGCGAGCCAGTCGGACACGATCTTGGTGAATTCATCGGAGGTCATGCCAGCGTGTGTTGCTGCCATGAGCTCCATCAGCCCCTTTTCACCGGATGCAGCCATTGCCTTTAAGTCACCGTCCAGCACTGCCTTGAAAGGCTGTTTTGTTTTCCAGCTCGGATTCTGCGGCGCCAGCGTTTTGACGCGACTGAGAATGAAGGCGAGCTGGACATACATCGGCTGTTCGATCCAGAGGGTGCCGTCGTTGTCGAAGGTTGCGATGCGTTGATCTTCAGGCACGAAGTCCTGACCTTGCGTCGTCACTTGTGCGACAAATCGTATGATCGAGTCCTTGGTGGGGCCATCCTTCCAAGACGGGAGTTGATCGGTTTGCGCCGCAGCTGTTGTGGAGCGTAGCGATCCAATAAGCGCTGGGAGCGCGGCCATCGTCGAGAGTAGGACACGGCGGTTGAGATCATGGGAAGAAGATCTGTTCCGTTTCATTTTACTCCTCCTGACGAACAGACGCGATGACGAGCAGGTGTTCAACGAGAAGCAGCGGCGAAGTGCGAGGCGCCGTCTTGACCAAAATCGTCGGCGGGGCGGCCCGAGAGGCCGCCCGCCAGCATCACAAGCGCTTGACAGGCTATCTGGCTCGCTACGACCTAGTCTCCCTTGGTGCGAGTCCTCGCCATTTGTTCTTTTACCTCCGTCAGAACCTGAGCCAGGCTGTAGGATGCAGGGGACTGCAACGCCGGGTACGGCCCGTAGCTTTCAAGTTCCTGCAACCACAGCGCCTGGCCGATGGGAATGATGTTCCAGTCATAGATGTAGGCAGTAACGGGTCCGGCAAGTGCACCGCCCTGGCCCAAGAGAGTTTTCGGCTCGAAGCCGACGGACCCTTCGAATGGATCCCGCCTGATGTTGTTGACCAAGGGCCAATGGAAGGTATGGACCCCCATCAGACCACCGGTCGCGGCCTCGGACGCCATTGCAAAGTAAATCTTCCAGTTCTTGTAGCGCACTGCCGACGGAACAGGACCTCCGTAGTAGAAGAACGTATCGCGCGCCGATTTATCCGACTTGCCGGTCAGATAGTCGAGCTGGTTGACCCCTTGAAGCTTGGTCTTGACGATGCCGGGATATCTGCCTTCCATGATCTGCTTGTTGAGGTCGTTGCCCTTGAGCCCGCCGGCGATTTCGACAAAAGTCGGCATCCAGTCGTACGACGCGAAGATGTCGTTCAGGACGGTCCCCGGCTTGATGACGCCCGGCCAGCGGATCACTGCCGGAGCGCGCATCCCGCCTTCCCAAGTGGTCAGCTTGCCGCCCTTGAAGGGCGTGTTGCCGCCATCGGGGTAGGTAATCACTTCGGCGCCGTTATCGGTGGTGAAGACGATGATGGTGTTGTCGAGCTGGCCCATGTCCTCCAGCTTCTTCATCACATAGCCGATGTTGTCGTCCATCTGCTTCATACCGACTTCATTGACGCCCCAGTCCTTGCCGCCGGGTGTACCCACCATCGCCTTGTATTTGTCCGACAGCTGGGTGGTAATGTGCATGCGCGCCGGGTTGTACCAGGCGAAGAACGGCTTGTTGGTCTTCTTCGGGTCGTTGCGGTCGAGGAAGTCGATAACCTTGGACGAGATTTCCTCATCCACGGTTTCAGAGCGCCTCAGCGTCAGCGGCCCCTCGTCGCTGCAGCGCTGGTTTCTCTCGGTGCCGTCGGAAGACTTACAGGCGATCACCGGCCGCGGCGGCATCATGCATAGCGCCGTCTTCGCATCCACCGCCCCCGGCGGGTCGGTGAGGCCGGGCACCGGCGTGTTCTTGCACGGCGGCACGATGGCCTGGTCGGTCGGGGACCTGTTGATGTCGGGGAAGCTCACGCCCTGCATCGCGTCGAGGTGGTAGAGATAACCCCAGAATTCCTGGAAGCCGTGTGCCGTTGGTAGCGCCGCCGAGTGGTCACCCAGATGGTTCTTGCCGAACTCGCCGGTGTTGTAGCCCAGGTCGAGCAGGAACCTGGCCAGCGAAGGCGTGCCAGGCTGCAGAAAGGACGGGCTTCCGGGCAACTGCGGCGGGATCATGCCGGCGCGCAGCGGCGTCATGCCAGTGAAGAAGGCTGTGCGCCCGGCCGTGCAGCTTTGCTCGGCGTAGTAGGTCATGAACTTCGCGCCCTCTCGCCCGATTCGGTCGATGTTAGGCGTTTCGCCGACCATCAGTCCCTGATGGTAGATGCTCGGCTGCATCCAGCCGATGTCATCGCCCATGATGAAGAGGATGTTGGGTCTTTGTTGCTGCTGCTGTTGCTGTTGTGCCAGCGCCGGTGAAATGGAAGGAGCGGATAACGGCACTGACATGAGTGTCGTCGCAAATAATGCGGCGCAGGATCGCTTGTACCAACCCTCCTTCGCTTTGCGTTTTGCGCGCCGGATGGTCGATGGATTGTTCTTGAGTACGCAGCCAACCATGACGTCACCCTCCTGTTTGTGATGCATCAGAGGTTTTCGCCTGATGCATCGAAAAGCCCACGGGGCTTCTGGATCTGTCGACCGGCTCCGCATGGCGTAACCGATCGGGTGAATTTCATTTCATTTCTCCTGACGACAAGCGCGGTTGATAAGTAGGATTCGAAGGCGAGCGGCCTTGATTAGAAAAGACATAGCCTCGCTATCTCTTCCGCTTCGGACGAAGAGAACGGCACCTCGACGATCAGAGCATCGGAATTCGCGAACTGAGTATGCCGATCGTGACACCATCGGGATGTGCTCCCTGTCGAAACGGACGACACCACGTTCCAGCTTCATTGAGCTGGCTTGGCGCTGAGATCTCAGTGCCTGCACAGTCGCATTGGCTTTTACGTGTAGCTCTACGGGATGTGCCTCAATGAAAAGGCATCTTGTCGCTTGCTGGCGGGATCAGAGGTCGCGCAATCTTCCGCCAGTCTATGCATTACAAAAATATAGTGTCCGTTTGGAGCGCGAGCATCGCGTTCATTCCAAGGACAGCGCGATACCGCGCAGCGAATAAAAAATCAGCGCTTCACAAGTTAAGATTATCAGAACGGGTGCAACTGACTACGCATAAAAAGGTATTATCAGCACTCCACCGTCTGTGCTGCTAGTGCCCTGATTAATAACAATTTATTCAATCTTTAGGCTTGTGGTGGTGCGATGTACGGCGTCAAATTTCAATCTAAGCGCGTTGTCAAATGAAGCGGCATCGGATGCCATCTGGCGTGACGCCCGGTGCGGTTCTTTAAGCAATGTGCCTCAGAAATGGAGGTTGGCATGGCTTCAGGGCACCCGGTTTCGCGCGGTGAGGTCTCACCGGATTTCGTGAAACAGCTTGCGGGATACGGGCTGACGACCGCGGAGATTCTCTATCGCCGTCCGGACCATCGCTGGTTGCTGCAGTCTTATGTCTGGCAGAACTACGATATGTTCCCAAATTTTCCGGCGCTGAAAGACTTTCTCGCGTTCTGGCAGGACAAGCTGGAGGGACCACTTGTGTCCGTCACTATCGCGCACTCCAAGCTGATCAAGCCGGCTGAACTGAAAGCCGTCGACGGCGTGCTGCGACTGCACTAACGGTTTTCAAGCCCGTCGCGCTGCTCTGCGGCGGTGCGCGAGTCAAAGGCGACGTTGTTGGGGCGACGTTGTTGGCGACAGATCTCTGCGCGTCAGGCAACGAGCTGAATATGACTTCGATCGCGTTCTTGCCTTCGGTTGCGCTGGCAGAACGCGATAAATTCGAGCGCCGGAAGAGCTTTTGCGAACAGCCACCCTTGACCGTACTGCACGCCATGTTCGCACAGATAACTCTGCTGCTCTTTGGTTTCGATGCCCTCGGCGACGATTTTGAGGTCGAGCGCCTTTGCCATGTCGATGATGTAAGGTGTTGCTGAGCTTTTCGCCGAATCCATGCCGATGGTGTCGATGAATGATTTGTCGATCTTGAGGATATCCACGGGCATGCTCTGCAGATAAGACAGGCTTGAATAGCCGGTGCCAAAATCATCGATGGCGATGGTGAACCCAAGTTGTCGCGCGCTGGAAAGTGTTGCGCGAGAGGACGCGTGATCGATAAGCCCACGTTCAGTCGCCTCTAACCAGATCTGATTTGCATCTATGCCGGTATCCTCGATCGCCGTGTGCACCACAGCGATGGTCTTGAAACAAGTTCGAATTTTAGCGATCAACGAAAAACGAATCCCGGCGGCGCCGAGGGGTATCGCCGGGATTGTTTCAATGTCAGAAGGTCAGTGTTGTCGGTTATCCGCGTCCGACGAAAGGCATCTGGGTCGCCATGATGTTCAGGAACAGCGCGTTGGCATCGAGCGGACGTGTGGCCATGAACACCAGCGCATCGGCGACGTTCTGCACATCCATACGTGGCTCGACCATGGTGTCGCCGCGCGGCTGCTTGACACCGGCGGTCATGCGTTCGGTCATCTCGGTCGCGGCGTTGCCGACGTCGATCTGGCCGCAGGCGATGTTATAAGCGCGGCCATCAAGGGATGTCGCGCGCGTCAGCCCTGAGATGCCGTGCTTGGTCGCAGTGTAGGGCGATGACAGCGGACGCGGCGCGTAGGCCGAGATCGAGCCATTGTTGATGATGCGGCCGCCCTGTGGCTTCTGATCCTTCATGATGCGGAAGGCGTGCTGGGTGCACAGGAAAGGGGCGGTGAGGTTGGTGTCCACCACGGCCTGCCACTGCTCGAGGGTCAGGTCTTCAAGCGGAATTGCCGGCGCGCCAATGCCGGCGTTGTTGAACAGCACATCAAGGCGGCCGAACGCTTCCACTGTCTTCGCGAACAGCGCAGCAATCGAAGAGGGATCAGTCATGTCGGATGGTACGACAAGGCTCTGGCCGAACTCCTTACCGGCCTTGGCGGTTTGTTCGAGATTTTCCTTGCGACGGCCCGTCAGCACGACTGTGAAGCCGGCCTTCATCAGTCCCAGCGAGCAGGCGCGCCCAATTCCCGAACCTGCACCCGTGACGATTGCGATCTTTTGGCCGGACATTCGTATCTCCCTTTCAGGTCTTGGTTATTTGGATTTGAGGCTGCGGGTCTGATCAAGCACCGTACGCCAACCGCGCTTGCCCTCGCAATCACGCGTTTCACGCCAGAAAATCAAATGCGGCGCGAGCTTTTTGCCGTCGAGACGCCAGCGGCCCTCGCGGCGGCAGATACGGGTTTCCGGATCGACAAAGACCGAGGTCAGCTCGCGCGGCGGAAACCACGTCACATTGGCGATCTCAGGGGCGGGTTTGACCTTGCTCGGCTGGCCCGGCATCGGGAACTGCAATAGACGTGCGTCGGTGCCGCTAACATCCGTTGCGTAGATGAGGGCTTCGATCTGGTTGGCGTGAGTGCTGGCACATGGCCAGCGGAAGATAAAGCCATCCGCGAACGGCTTTCGCAAAATCGATTCCGGGGTCGTGCCGCAGCTCACCTGTGCCGCGACGGTTTTTGGGATGTCGCTCTTGTTGATCGAAACATCATCGGACTGAAGGGGCTGCGCGATCGCCGTTGTGGCGCAGAGCGCAATGGTCATCGCCGCGACAGCTAGTGTGCGCATCAGGTTTTATTGCCGTAAGGGGGGCGCGGGATACTCTGATGCGCAGCGCGAAGCGCCGCTGACCAGCGCGATCGCAGGTCATGGAAATATGGCTCACCCGCCTCGATACGGTAGTTCAAATCGGCATCGCAGACGTCAGGGCGCACCAGTAGAATATCGATCGGCATACCAACCCCGAGGTTGGAGCGCATCGTCGAGTCCATGGAGACGAGGCCAACCTTGAGGGCGTCATAGAGGTCGACATCGTAGGAGATCGCCCGGTCGAGGACCGGCTTGCCGTATTTGTGCTCGCCGATCTGCAGATAGGGCGTGTCGGTGGTGCATTCGATGAAGTTGCCAGCCGGATAGACCATGAACAGGCGCATGCGTTCGCCTTTGATCTGGCCGCCGAACAGAAACGATACATCGAAATTGATGTCTTCAGCGCGCAAGGCATTGCCCTCAAGCGCGTGCACGGTTCGGATGGCGCGGCCAATGCGTTGCGCAGCTTTGAACATGGTCGGCGCGTTCATCAGCGTTTCGGTATCGTCGGCGTCCGCGTTTTCGAAGCCTTCAGACAGCGTGGAAATGACCGACTGACTGATCGCGAGATTGCCCGCGCTCGCGATCGCCATGATGCGTTCGCCGGGCTGGCTGAAGACATGGAGTTTTCGGAACGTCGAAATATTGTCGAGACCGGCATTGGTGCGGGTATCGGCCATCATGACGAGGCCGTCGCGCACCAGGATTCCGCAGCAATAGGTCATTCCAGAGTCTCCAGACGCGCCATTTCTACGCGGCGGAGTTTGTCGGGGCAACTGGTGTGGCGGTGGAGCTTTGGATTTGACATTCGCTTAAGGAATTCGCCGCCGACTGGGTAGCGAATGTCAAATCCACTCCACTAGGGCTTGTTCAGGATTGGCTTTGGCGCCCTGCCTGATCAACAGTAACTGCGACTGACAGGGTTTCATAGCCCCCGCCGTATCGGGTCCCGCGGATGGGGGCCGCGCCGAGATAATCCAGGCCGATGGCAACCCGGATATGCGCGTCAGTCGTACAGATGGCGTTGGCCGCGTCGAATCCGACCCAGCCAAGATTTTGAACGTAGGCTTCCGCCCAAGCATGGCCTGCGTCCTGGGCCACCATGCCGTCGGCCCGCAGCAGGTGCCCGGAGACATAACGGCTAGGAATCCCTGCGCTCCGCGCACAGCCAATAAAGATGTGGGCGTAATCCTGGCAGACACCGCGTGCCAGTTTGAACGCCTGCCGAGCCGTTGTCGTGGAATCGGTCGATTGAACGTCGAATGTCATGTGGTCGTGAATTTGCGCGAGCAATGCGTGCAGAAACCCGAGCTGGTCGCCGTCGGCTTCCACATAAAGACTTCTGGCGAACGAGGTCATGTCCGCGCTGATTTCGGTCAGGGGCGTGGTGCGCAGAAATAGGCTTGGCGGAAAGCGCTCATCTGTGCCCTTCAGAACGCCACCGGTATCGTGGGTTTCGACGGTTCCTTCGACATGAACAGTCATGTCCGCCAACGCCCCATGAGTCAGCACGTGAGTGATATTGCCAAAGGCGTCCTGGCGAGCGTCGAGGCGCGAGTCCGTCGACACGTCGATCTGCCAGCTTGCGATGTACTGTCCGTCATGGCTGCGCGGAGTCATGCGAAGGATCTGGATCACGCCGCTGGCAGGTGGCTCGTAGTGGTAAGTCGTTGAATGGGAAATTCGCAAGCGCATGGCGCGAGATGTCCAAATCCGGGGCTGGCTCAGTTGAGATATTGCTTCGAGATGATCTCGCCCAGACGATTGTTGTCTGCAATGAACTCCTGAATGAATTCGTGCAACCCGCGCTGGAACAGGTCATCCATGTTGCTGTGCTCGAGCCGGTTGCGCATGCCACGAGCATGACGCTGCGAGGCGCCCTGGCGGCCGTAGGCGACACCGATCTGGTCGAGATTCCGAACCAGATTGGTGTAACAACTTGCAAGCGACCGGGGCAGCGACTCGTTCAAAATAAGCAGATCAGCGATCAGCCACGGTTTCAGCGTCTCGCGATAGACCCAGTGATAGGCGGTCAGTGCCGAGACCGACCGCAGGATCGATGTCCATTGGTAGTAGTCGAGCGGTCCGCCGACATGTTCCCGTTCCGGCAGCAGCACGTGATATTTGACGTCCAAGATCCGTGCGGTGTTGTCGGCGCGTTCCAAATGCAAGCCCAGCCGTGAGAACCAGTAGGCGTCGCTGCGCAGCATCGTGCGGTAAGCCGAGCCGTCGAAACGCAGCGACGTTTCTTGAACGAAGCGCAGGAATTTCGCGAGATCGTCTCGGGTCTTGGTGCTGCTCTGCCAGACCTGTTGCAGCTCGATCCATGCCCCATTGATGGTGTCCCACATCTCGCCGGTCAATGCGGTGCGGACAGAGCGCGCGTTCAGACGCGCGTTCTCGATGCAATTGCGAATGGAGGAGGGATTGCCACGCGAGAATGACAGAAACTCGACAACCGTTTTCTCGTTGGCTTCGTCATACAGTTGATAGAAGTCATTCCGGATGCCTGCTGTCAGCAGCGCGGATTCCCATTCATTGGTCTTGCCGGCATAGGCACCGGGCAGAGCGGTGGCACGCAGCGTCGCCTCGATGGTGCGGGCGAGATATTCCGCACGCTCCACATAGCGGGCCAGCCAGTATAGATTTTCTGCGGTGCGCGACAGCATGCGATGATCTTGCTCGTCCTAAAGCCACGTCCTAGTCGTCCAATATCCACGTGTCCTTTGTGCCGCCGCCCTGGCTCGAATTGACCACGAGCGAGCCTTCCTTGAGGGCAACACGCGTGAGCCCGCCAGGCACCACGGTGACATGATCGCGGCCAGTCAGCACGAACGGCCGCAGATCGACATGGCGCGGTGCCAGTCCGGATGCCGTGCAGGTCGGGCAGGTCGAAAGGGCGAGTGTCGGCTGCGCGATGAAGCCTTCGGGCTCGTGTTTCAGCTTGGCGCGGAACGACTCGATCGCGTCCTTGGTTGAGGCTGGGCCGATCAGCATGCCGTAACCGCCGGAGCCGTGAACTTCCTTCACGACAAGTTCGTGAAGGTTGTCGAGCACGTAAGCCAGATCCTTCGGTTCGCGACAGCGCCAAGTCGGCACGTTCTTCAGGATTGGTTCTTCTCCGAGATAGAATTTCACGATGTCCGGCATGTAGCTGTAGACGGCCTTGTCGTCGGCGATGCCGGTGCCAACTGCATTGGCGAGGGTGACATTGCCGGCCATATAGGCCGACATCAGGCCCGGTACGCCGAGCGCGGAATCGGGACGGAAGGTGAGGGGGTCGAGGAAGTCGTCATCGACGCGACGATAAATGACATCGACGCGCTTCAGCCCTTCCGTGGTGCGCATGAACGCCTCGTCGTTCTTGACGATCAGGTCGCGCCCTTCGACCAGTTCAGCACCAAGCTTGTCGGCCAGAAACGAGTGCTCGTAGTAGGCGGAATTATAGACGCCGGGCGTCAGCAGCGCGACGGTTGGCTCGCTCTTTGCCGTCAGCGGCGCCACGGAGCGCAGGGCGGCGAGCAGTTCATCAGGGTAGTTCTCAACCGGCGCGATGCGATGCCGTGCGAACAGATCCGGAAACAGCCGCATCATGATCTCGCGGTTCTCCAGCATGTAGGAGACGCCGGACGGCGTGCGGGCATTGTCCTCCAGCACATAGAAGTTCTGCGAATCCACTCGGACGATGTCGATGCCGGCGATGTGCACATAAACATCGTGCGGGACGCTCTGGCCGTTCATCTCGGGCCGGAAGACAGGGTTCTGGAAAATCAGGTCGTCCGGGATAACCTTGGCGCGGAGAATATCGCGGCTGTGGTAAATATCCTTCAGGAAGAGGTTGAGCGCTTTGACGCGCTGCTTCAGCCCCTTTTCGAGGGCTGTCCACTCCGGACCGGACAGAATCCGCGGAATGACGTCGAATGGGATCAGGCGCTCCGTGGATGCCGCCTCGCCATAGACAGCGAAAGTGATGCCGATCCGTCTGAAAAGAAGCTCGGCTTCCTGCCGCCGATACTCGAGTGCGTCCGGGGGCGTCTCCTTCAACCACCGGGAGAGTTCTTGATAGGCGGGGCGAAGCTCGCCTCCAGACCCATTCATTTCATCGAACGCGAGTGTCATAAACCCCAGACTGTTTTCAGACAACGCGGGCATGATGCCGTGCTCAAAGTGATGGTAGCAAGGCTCGGGCCAACGGGATATGCATTGCTCAGAGGCAATTGGTGAGGATATTCGTCGCTTCTGCCCGGAAAACAGGCGGAGAACTGCTTATTGGTACGGCATTGGCCGTGGACACAGGTGCCTTGGCTGAGCAAAGGTTCCGAGAGAGGTCAGGGAGACTTGAAATGACTGAAATCGTCACGGCCGGCATTCTGGTGATCGGCGACGAAATCCTGTCGGGGCGCACCAAGGACAAAAACATCGGCTTCATCGCCGAGTACCTGACCAATATCGGCATCGACCTGAAGGAAGTGCGTGTCGTCGCCGACGACGAGACGGCAATTATCGAGGCGCTGGACGCGCTACGTGAGCGCTATACTTACGTGTTCACGACAGGCGGCATCGGCCCAACCCACGACGACATCACCGCCGACAGCGTGGCGAAGGCTTTTGGGGTTAAGATCGATCATCACCCCGATGTGGTGGCCCGGTTCAAGGAGCGTTTCGGAGCCGATCTGAACGAGGCCCGGCTGCGGATGGCGCGCATTCCTGATGGCGCGGAATTGATTTCGAGCGCGACCATCCTCGCGCCGGGCTTTAAACTCGAGAACGTGATCGTGATGGCCGGCGTGCCCTCGATCATGCAGGCGATGATGGACATCATCGCGCCGAAACTGAAATCAGGCGTGCGGATGCTATCGGAGTCGGTGCGCGCTAATGCACGCGAGGGGGACATCGGCGGCCCGTTGCGCGACATCGCCGCAGCCCATCCCGACACCAGCATTGGCAGCTATCCGTTTCTTGACGAAAACAGCAAGCCAAACACGAACGTCGTGGTGCGGTCACGCGACCCGGAAAAATTGCGCGCGGCAATGATGGATGTTGAGGCGATGCTGGCGGGGCTCAAGGTGGCGCGGTAGGCTTTTCCGAAGGAGAGCGGCGTTGGACAAGAACTCGCTGTTCTGGAAAATTGTTGATGGGCATGAGCCGGGGCCCCCTTGCGCCAAGACGCTGGGGTTAAAGATTCTGGAGGTGGACGGCAAACGCGGCACGATCGTCGTCCAGTTCGACGCCAAGCCGGAATTTCTCAATCCCGCAGGTTATGTTCAGGGTGGCTTTCTGGCCGCGATGCTTGACGACACCATGGGTCCTGCACTGGTTGCGACACTCGATGCCGGCGAGTTTTCGCCGACCCTGAATCTCAACGTGCAGTTTCATCGTCCTGCCAGGCAGGGTTTGCTGAAGGGGACCGGTCGCGTGGTGACGCGCGGCAAGGAACTCTGTCAGCTCAGCGGAGAGTTGTCGCAAGATGACAAGATCGTCGCGACTGCGACAGCAACCGCGATCATTCGCAAGATGTAATGTGGAAGATAATCGGAACCGACGGCGATGAAGGATGATACCGCGCGTAAGCCTTTTCCTGTTTCATGGGATCAATTTCATCGCGATGCCCGCGCCTTGGCGTGGCGGCTCAATGGTGTGGGGCCGTTCCATGCGCTGGTGGCGATCACCCGCGGTGGATTGGTGCCGGCTGCGATCGTTGCGCGCGAAATCGGCATGCGGATGATCGATACAATATGCGTGGCGAGCTACAACCACACCACGCAGAGTGAGTTGCAGGTTTTGAAGAACGTATCCGACACAGTGATGAAGCTCGGGGGCGGGACCGGGAAGGGTATCTTGATCGTCGACGATCTCGTTGACACCGGCAAGACCGCGCGCGTTGTGCGCGACCTATTGCCGGAAGCGCACATCGCTGCCATTTACGCCAAGCCCTTGGGCAAGCCGCTGGTTGATACCTTCATCACAGAAGTGTCGCAGGACACCTGGATCTTCTTTCCTTGGGATACAGGATTGTCCTTCCAGCCGCCGATCCGCGATGGCGCAGCTTGATGCTTGCGCATCGCTCTCGCAAAGCGGGGCGAAGGCGGTGTTTCACCGGAATGCGATCATGCTGAATCCCCTCCGAACGCCGGGGCCGCGAACACGGCCGCATCGGCCATTGGTCGCAGCCCCGTGTGCCGGGGGTTCAATCTGACCGGCGAATGTTACGCTAGTGGTCCGATTCTAACGTTCGCATCCCGTTTGAGGTAGGCGTTTTTGCAACATTAGAATCAAAGGACCACAGCAAATATTGGTTGCTAGTGGAGTTTTGGATTTGACATCCGCTTTGCCGGTCTGCGGCCAACGGGGTAGCGAATGTCAAATCTACTCCACTAGCTTTTCACGCGCTAGTTTTGCGCCTGCACCGAGCGCCCGAAGCTTGGCCTCGGCGATGTCGCGGCGCATCGGGGCCATGCCGCAGTTCGTGGTCGCGGTGATCCGCTCCTTCGGCACGAACTTCATTACAGCCTCGATCACCTTCATCACATCTTCCGGAGTCTCGACAGTGTCGCTGGCGACATCGATCACACCGGCCTGCACGACCTTGTTCTTGAGCAACCCAAGAATTTCAAGCGGGACATGCGAATTGCGGCACTCGATAGCGACCTGCTGAATGGGGCTGGCATCAATAGCCGGGAAGATCTGCTCGTATTGCCGCCATTCGGCACCGAGGGTTTCCTTCCAGTCGGTATTGGCCTTGATGCCGTAACCATAGCAAATATGGACAGCGGTCTGGCAGGTAAGGCCCTTGGCGGCGCGGGTCAGCGCCTCGATCCCCCATTCATTCACTTCGTCCATGTAGACGTTGAAGGCGGGTTCATCGAATTGGATCATATCGACGCCGTCGGCTTGAAGCGCCTTCGCTTCCTCGTTGAGCAGATCGGCGAACGCGAATGCCATCTTGATCCGATCGCCATAGAAATTGTCGGAGATGGTGTCGATGATGGTCATTGGGCCGGGCATCGTAAACTTCAGTTTGCGCGTGGTGTGCCCGCGAGCGGCGCGTGCTTCGTCGGCGTGGACACGGCCCTTGAGTTTAAGCGGTGCGACCACCTGAGGCACCATCGCCTTATAGCGGTCTTTGCGAATACCCATCTCGACCTTGTGCGCAAAGTCGATGCCTTCGACCCGCTCGAGGAATCCGTGCACGAAGTGCTGCCGAGCCTGTTCGCCTTCGGTGACGAGATCAATGCCGGCATCTTCCTGGATCTTCACGGCCAGCAGTGTCGCATCGCGCTTGGCATTGGTAAGTTCAGCGCCCTGAAGTTTCCATGGTGCCCAGAGCGTGTTGGGCTCGGCCAACCATTCGGGCTTTGGCAGGGAGCCGGCAATCGTCGTTGGAAACAGCATGGCGTGTCCTCTCATTGATTTGCGCGACTATCTGCCATGTCCGGCCTGTTTCGTACAAGATATTCGCGCTTGCGAGATGGAATGTGACCGGGACCGGCACTAGGATCAGGCCTTGCCTATCTCGTGACCGGATCATCCATGATCGAACTTTATTACGCGCCGACGTCCAACGGGTGGAAAATCTCGATCATGCTGGAAGAAATGCAACAGGAAACGTCACCATGATCGAATTCTTCTTCGACTGCTCCAGCCCGTGGACCTATCTTGCGTTCCATAACATCCAGCCCCTGGCCAAGGAGCTTGGTGTCGAGATTACATGGAAGCCCTTTCTGGTTGGCGGCGTTTTCAACACCGTGAACAGGAGCATGTACGAGGCGCGTGAGCGTCCGGTCCCGGCCAAGCAGAATTATATGCAGAAAGATCTCGCGGACTGGTCGCGTCTCGCAGGGATCAAGATCAAGATGCCGCCGACCGTATTCCCTGTGAACAGCGTCAAGGCGATGCGCGGGTGTCTCTGGGCGCAACCACAAGGCAAGCTTGTTCCGTTCGCGACCGCGGTGTTCGAGGCCTATTGGGGCGAAGATCAGGACATCTCGCGGGATGTCGTTCTGACGGAGATCTGCGAGCGGGTCGGCATCGATCCGCAGAAATTCCTTGCCGGCATCGGCGAGCAGTCCATCAAGAATCAACTCAAGGCTAACACCGATGAAGCGATCCAGCGTGGCGCGTTCGGATCGCCAACCATCTATCTCGACAAGACCGACATGTATTTCGGCAACGATCGCCTGCCGCTGATCCGCGAAGCGTTGATGCGAAAGAAGTCAGCGGCGTAATGGTGAAAGCCGTCGTCTGTCGCGAGCTTGGTCCGCCCGAAGTTTTGCGCCTCGAAACTATTGAGCCCGCAGCGCTCGCGCCCGGGCAGGTCCGAGTCGCGATCCATGCCGCGGGAATCAATTTCCCGGACATCCTCATGGTGGCTGGACAATACCAATTGAAGCCGCCGTTACCGTTCATCCCAGGTATGGAGGCCGCGGGCGAAGTCATTGAGGTCTTAGATGCGCCGAATGTCGGTATCGGCGAGAAGGTCATCGTCAAGGCGCGCTTTGGGTGTTACGCCGACGAGATCGTCGTTTCGCCGGACCAGCTGATCCCATTGCCTGCAACGTTTGACTACGCGCAAGGCGCTACCTTTCTTGCTGCGCACGGCACGGCGTACCATGCGCTGGTGGACCGCGCTCAGATCAAGCCAGGCGAAGTTCTCCTGGTACATGGTGCAGGCGGTGGTGTCGGGCTCGCTGCGGTCGAACTGGGGAGGGTGCTTGGCGCGACCGTCATTGCCGCGGCCTCGAGTGAAGAGAAGCTTGCTGTAGCACAGCAGCGAGGCGCCGATCATATGGTGCTCTATGGTCGCGAACCTTTCCGCGATGCCGTCAAGCGCATCACAGATGGTCGCGGCGCCGACGTCGTGTTCGATCCGGTGGGCGGCGAAATTTTCGAGGGAAGCCTGCGCTGCATCGCCTGGGGGGCCCGCATTCTGGTGGTCGGATTCACCGGCGGCGTCGGCACCGCGCGCACCAATCTCGTTTTGATCAAGGGGGCAAGTGTGCTCGGCGTGCGGGCGGGTGAGGCTGTGCGGAAGAATCCCTCACTCGGCACCGCCCGCCAACAAGCACTTTCGCGCCTTGCGAATGAAGGCCGCATCAGCCCGAACATTTCGCATCATCTGCCACTCGGAGACTATGCGGCGGCGATGCGCCTGCTGATGGACCGCCGCGCCATTGGGCGTGTGGCGCTGATGACGCGATAGGTTATTTGTACGCCCGCTCTGCCCACCACGGGAAATAGGACGGCATGTCCTGTGAGACGGTCTGCTTGAAGTTCGCAGGCCGCTTTTCGAGAAACGACATTACTCCTTCGCGCACGTCGGCCGATGCGCCACGCGAATAGATGCCCCGGCTGTCGATCTTGTGTGCTTCCATGGGATCGTCCGCACCAAGCATGCGCCACATCATTTGCCGGATCAGTGCAATTGAGACCGGCGCCGTCTCATCAACGATTTCGCGCGCGATCGCACGCGCGGTTGGCAGCAATTCATCCGCCGGAACGACCTTGTTGATGAGGCGGCCTTCCAGCGCTTCCTGCGCGGGAAACACTTTGCCGGAATAACACCACGCCAGCGCCTGGGAGATGCCGACGATGCGTGGAAGGAACCAGCTTGAGGCCGCTTCCGGAACGATGCCACGCCGGGCAAACACGAAGCCGAAGCGCGCGTCTTCGGAAGCAATGCGGATATCCATCGGCAACTGCATCGTAACGCCGATGCCGACGGCAGCGCCGTTGACAGCAGCGATCACCGGCTTGAGACATTTGAAGATGCGCAAGGTCACGCGGCCGCCGCCATCGCGCACGGCTTCGTCGCTCCACTCGACCTCGCCATTGGGGCGAAGCGGGGCGGTCTTTTGATCGGCTCGTGCCGCGCGGTCGAATGTCTTGCCGCCTTCGGAGAGATCGGCGCCGGCACAGAAGGCGCGGCCCGCTCCGGTGACGATGATGGCGCGGACATTGTCGTCGGCATCCGCCGCATCGAACGCCGCGATCAGCTCATCCCGCATGACCCAGGTAAACGCATTCATCTTGTCGGGACGATTTAGCGTGATGGTCAGGATGTTGTCCTGGATCTCGTATTTGATTGTTTCGAAATTGGTCGTTGCCTGCGCCATCGCGAATCCTCGTCTTGTTCTTGCGCCCAGTTTACGCGAGCAGGGTGGCAGCTCACGTAAAGCTGCAGCCTGTCATGCGCGTTGGGCGGCGTAAATCCACCCTCAACGGATTTGAGGGGCGGATAACGTCACGATATTCGCAATGATTGGTACAAACTGGCTTTCAGTCGCGGCCCGCGCAGTGCTACAAGGCCCCCACGCGGACGTGGCGGAATTGGTAGACGCAAGGGACTTAAAATCCCTCGATGGCAACGTCGTGCGGGTTCGATTCCCGCCGTCCGCACCAGTCTTATTTAGGCGCCCAGACCATGCTGGGTTTTCTCTTGAGCAAGACATCTAAAGGCGTGCTGTGCATCTAAGCCTGACGCCCAGGCATCGCGTCACTGCAACAAAATCTTAAAGCAATCCCCAAAGGACCACGGCATTCACCGATAGCGCTGCGGTAAGGACGAGCGTCACGGGCAGTAGCATTTGTTTTCCTTTCGGCCGATAGTTGTTCTCGAAAGGGATGCCCCGATTCCACTGGCTGAGTCACAGTCTTTATTTCTGCCGGGTGGGAGGGCCGTTTACTTTTGATTCAGGACTCACCGATGCGAGCTCGATATACTTAGAGAATCAACCTAGTAAGGCTAAGTCCGTAGGACTTAAAATCCCCTCGATGGCAACCCCGTGCAGGTTCGATTCCCGCCGTCCGTATCACCACACAATCAACACGATGATCATGGAATGCCGGTGAATGGCTGAATGTCCAAATAATCCCGGTCGAGCGATGCTTCGCGGGCCATCGTCTTTGTTTGCTGCTCGTGTCAAGCTGGCGGCCATCGGCGTCGTCGCGATTTCGCTCGGTGGCTGTGCGTCCGGTGCTTCGTCAAGCATGTTTGTCGATCCGGCCAAATACTCGCTCTATAATTGCCAGCAGCTTGCGACCGCGCGCGTGCAAGCGAACACGCGAGTGGTCGATCTTGAGAGGTTGATGGCGAAAGCGGAAACGGGGGCTGCCGGTAGCCTCGTATCGGGCCTCGCCTATCAGACCGACTATCTGTCGGCGCGTGCGCAGCGCGACCAGATCGACGAGAAAATGGCTCGGGATAATTGCAGCACGGCCAGCCCTGCGCCACCTGCGACCACGACCACAACACCGCCTGAATCGCCCTCGGCAAGACGAAGACATTGATCGCGGATCAAGACATTCGCCAGTTGTAGATCCAGTCTTGCCGTGAGAGCAGGCGCGACCCGCCCAGTACTTTGATGACTTGATCGCGGGCGAAACCCATCACGCCGCCCAGATGGTAAATCTGCCCGGTCTGGCGTGCCGTGCGCTGCGCGCGTGTCACGCGCGGCGCCCGGAGTTTGGCATATTGGGTGAAGGCACCTGCCACATTGCCTTGCGCGTCTTCCAGGCATTTTGCGATAACCATGGCGTCCTCGATCGCCATCCCGGCGCCCTGCGCAACGAACGGGAGCATCGCATGCGATGCATCACCCAGCAGGGCAATGTTGCCTTTGCTCCAGGCACCACCATCCGGCATGGCGAACAGTGCCCATTTGCGCCAGCTGTCAACGGCGCCGATCATCATGCGCGCGGCGATCGGCCACCGGGGTGCCGAAAAGTGATTGGCAATTTCGACGACATCGCCGGGCTCGCTCCAGCCGGGCCGGCTCCACTTGCCGGACGTGATCGCCACGACATTGATGCGCCGCGCATCGGACATGGGGTAGGCGACGATGTGCGCATTCGTCCCCATCCAGAGCTGGACACGTCCGGTGGCGAATTCCCGGGGAAGTTGTCTCGCATCGATCGTACCGCGCCACGCGATGCGGCCGGTGAATTGCGGCCGGATCTCCGGAAATATCTGGTGACGGACCGTGGACCACACTCCGTCGGCACCGATCAGCGCCAGTGCTGGCTCCTGTTGACGAGTGCTTCCTGTGCGTTGGACGACAGTGACGCCCTTGGGATAGGTGGCGACATCTTCAAATTGTGCGCCAAGCCGAAGGTCAATGTCGGGGTGGTCCGTCACGCGAGTCAGGAGGGCCGACTGGAGGTCCGCCCTGCGAACAATCCAGTAGGGGCCGCCGTACCGGAGGATGGCCGCCGCACCCAGCGGAATGCGGCCGATTTCCCGGCCGGTGCGGGCCGTGGTGATGCTGATCGCATCGGGCGCGATCACATGGGGCGCAAGAAGGGATTCAAGGCCCAGTTCAATCAGCAGACGACTGGCGTTGGGAGACAGTTGTAGCCCCGCGCCGGCTTCCTCCAGCCGTTCAGCTCGCTCCATGATGACGACACGGAACCCTCGTCTGGCAAGCGCGAGGGAGGCGGTCAGGCCGCCGATGCCGGCACCAGCGATGACGACGGTGCGCGAGGTGGCCACAAAGGCCTCAGGCCACCTTGTCCTTCACCACGCATTCCGGAGGACGTGCCGAGCCGGGGGGGATGTCGGCCGCGTAGCGATAAAGCGTCGAGCAATAGGGGCAAATGATCTCGTTGTCGTCGCCGAGGTCGAGAAACACATGCGGGTGATCGAAAGGCGGATTGGCGCCGATGCACATGAATTCGCGCGAGCCGATTTCGATGATGGCCACGCCTGCATCGTTTTGAAAGTGAGGAACGACGTGATCCGCCATAGTAGGTCACCTTGAGGTCAAAAAAGTCCAAATGCCCGTATTCAGTGGCGGCACAGCGCAAGCTGCGTCACCGACCCGCACCATACTGAGCGATGCAACGAATTCATAGGTCGCGGCTCTGGATTCGTCCAATCCGCGATAAAATCGTTATGTGGATTCGACACAATCCCGCCGCTTTAGGAAAGCCCTTCTTTCGTTGGGGAGGTTGTGTCCGAAAAGCGGCATACCATCTCGATACCAGTGCTGGTTTGGGTGATCGAAACAACTGGAGCTTCGGTTGTAGTGAAAGTGTCATGGCGCATCGGAATGGCGTTGATGGGGGCGGCGGCTGCGGCCGCCGTGTTTTTCGTCGTATGGCCCCGCGCGCATGACGCGGCAGCATTGCTTCTGGCGCAGGATGACCCGGCGGCACTGTCTGACCTCCAGCTTGGGGCGGCGCTGCGACTTCCCGATAACTCCATTGAGCAGAATGTGACGGTGGCGCTGGACGCAGGTGATGTGGACCTTGCGAAAAGTTTTACCGATTTGGCCAACGACAGGGACATTCCGCTTCCTCCCGGGCTGTCCGAGCGTGTTGATGCGGCGGCCGCCAAGGAAAATTCAACGGCCAGCGTGGCGCGGCGGTTTGCCGCCGGTCTGGTGACGGGCCAGGCCGACGATGTCGCCAGCCTTTCGGGGACGGTCGCGGGCGACTTGTTCGTATTCGGAGACATTCGCGACGTGGTTCGCGAAGGCAAGCGGCTTGCCATGGGTGAGGATGCTGATCGATTGGTGCTTGGGCTTGCCGGTGCTGGCCTTGTGGTGACGGCCGTCACCTACGTTTCGGCCGGTGGCGCGGCCCCCATTCGCGCTGGTCTTTCGATGGTGAAAGATGCCCGTAAATTGGGACGATTGGGCACGGGCCTGACGGAATGGGCAGGCCGTTCCGTGCGTGGTGTTGTGGACGCACCGGCGTTACAACATGCAGTCGCAACGGCTTCGATTGCACATCCTGGTCAGGCCATCGCCGCCATGAAGGCGGCATTCAAGGCGGAGAAGGCCGGTGCTTTGGTTCGCCTCGCCAAGGATGTTGGTCGCGTGAGCGAAAAAGCCGGGACACGCGGTGCGCTTGATGTGCTGCGGATTGCCGACGGTCCGAAGGATGTCGCGCGTGCTGCGCGTCTCGCGGAAAAGAAGGGCAGTCAAACGCGGGCCATCTTGAAAATTCTTGGCCGCGGTGCGTTGCTGCTCACCATGGGAGCTTTCAATCTCGCGTGGTGGGTGTTTGCAGCGTGCTTTGCTGTGTTCGGTTTTCTTTCGTCGATCAAATCCGCAACCGAGCGGCTCACGCTCTCGTGGCTGCAGCGCTCAAAACGCAAACGCGCGCGGCGAGATATGATGCCGGCGCAGATGCAGGGTCCGATACAGGCGATCTAGTGCCGCGGACTTGAAGTTCTTCCGAGTGAAGCCGCAAGTTCGATGAAGAACTTCAAATCCAAAAGCGGCACTAGAATCATAAATTTACTAGTGTCCTGTCGAATCCAAAGTTCGCTATGGAGCGCGCTGCACGATGAGGCGAACTTCGGATTCGAGACACTAGCGGCGCTGGCGATCCGCCTCAGGCTCGGCTAAACTCCATCCTCTTTCCCAATTGTCCCGCTCTAAGACTATCCCCCAACGAAAAATGGAATAAGTGATGCCGAGCTTTCACAACGGCTCCGTTGAAATTTCGTATCTGGATGAAGGCGAGGGTGATCCGATCGTGCTCGTCCACGGTTTCGCTTCCACCAAGAACGTGAACTGGGTTTATCCAACTTGGGTGTCGACGCTTGCAAAAGCGGGGCGGCGCGTCATCGCGCTCGACAATCGCGGGCATGGGGAATCGAGCAAGCTCTATGATCCCGAGGAATATCACATCGGCACAATGGCTGGCGATGTACGCGCATTGATGGATCACCTCGATATCACACGCGCGGACATGATGGGTTATTCGATGGGAGGGCGGATCACCGCTTATCTCGGCCAGCGCAATCCTGAACGTTTACGCTCGGCTATCCTCGGTGGCATCGGTATGGGCCTGATCGAAGGTGGTGGCCCGGGTGAAAATGTTGCGACAGCCCTCGAGGCGGATTCGCTCGACGATGTTACCGATCCTGTGGGAAGGACTTTTCGCGCATTTGCAGATCAGACCCGCTCGGATCGCAGGGCCCTTGCCGCGTGTCTGCGAGGTTCGCGCCGCCTGATGACGCGTGAGGAAGCGGCGGCAATCAATGTTCCAACCTTGATTGCGGTCGGCACGACAGACGACGTCGCTGGATCGTCACATCGATTGGCGGAGGTGATACCAGGCTCGCAAGTCCTTGATATTCCAAATCGCGATCACATGCGCGCGGTCGGGGATCGCGTTTATAAAGATGGCGTTATGGAGTTTCTGACAAATCGGCCCTAGATCAATAGGGTAGAATATTATTCGCCCGTCAACCTTGAGGGCATTGCAGCCTTCCTTCCGCCGATTATGTGGTAATGTCTCCCAAAGGGATCAGCCGGATATCGCCATGGTCAAGCAGCAACTCGATACGAAGTCCACTCTCCAGACTGTCGATCCAGTCTGGACTCGCATTCGTGACGAGGCCGAAGAAATCGTTCGGCGCGAACCAGAGTTGGCGACGTTTATCTATTCAACGGTGTTGCACCATGACCGGCTCGAGGCGGCAGTGGTTCATCGTATCGCCGAGAGGCTTGATCATTCTGCTTTGTCCGGTGATCTGATACGGCAAGCCTACAACGAAGCAATCCGTGAAGAGCCTGATTTCGGTAATGCCTTCCGTGCCGATCTGGTGGCGGTGTTCGATCGAGATCCCGCAACCTCGCGTTTCATTGATCCATTGCTTTACTTCAAAGGCTTCCACGCAATCCAGGCGCACCGTTTGGCGCATTGGCTCTACAACAAGGGCCGCAAGGATTTCGCGTTTTACATTCAGAGCCGCGCGTCCGCTGAATTCCAGACCGACATAAATCCTGCGGCGAGGATTGGCCGCGGCATTTTCCTCGACCATGCAACTGGATTCGTCGTGGGTGAAACTGCGCTGATCGAGGATGATGTTTCCATCCTTCACGGCGTGACGCTTGGTGGCACCGGCAAGGAAAACGAGGATCGTCATCCGAAAATCCGTCATGGCGTCATGATCGGAGCGGGTGCCAAGATTCTCGGCAATATCGAGATTGGACACTGCGCGCGAATTGCTGCCGGCTCGGTGGTTGTTAAACCCGTCCCGAATAACGTGACAGTTGCGGGTGTGCCGGCGAAAATTGTCGGTGAGGCAGGTTGCGCTGAGCCGTCGCGTACGATGAACCAGATGCTCAACGCGCTCGGCACCTGACACAACAAAGCTCGTGATTTCTTTTGATTGTCAGTGCACAGGCTCTGGCGTGTTGTGTCGTCCCGCATTAAAGCTATCGCAAATTTCGATCACTTTAGGAGATGCACGTGGACGTTCAGGAAGTCAGGAAGCTCGACGCCTATCTCAAGCGTTTGTTCGGGAATCCAAAAATCCGCGTCGTGCCGCGCCCTAAGAAAGATGACTCGGCTGAGGTCTACATCGGCGAAGAGTTCATCGGTGTGTTGTTCGTCGATGATGAAGACGATGACCGCTCCTATCAGTTCCAGATGGCGATCCTCGAGACGGATATCGAGGAAGAAGTCTGAGATTTCTCAGGTTGGCACACTTTAGTTGTGCCAGCCTGCTACGTTGGCACCCACGATAGATGCGTCGCGGCGAGCTTGCGGTTTATCCACTAGCTCCGCGGCGTTCGCATTGTGTTGATGATCTGGTCCATGGCGTTCGAGACGTTGCGCCATTGTGAGAGCCAGTCTCGCGGAAATCTGAAGGTCAGATCTACACCCTCAATGCGCCTTTCACTCAGGCACATGCCGGGCGTGACGGTGTCACGCGTACAGCGTGCCACAAGCTGAGGCGCTTCGCCGTAAACCAGATCCTCGCTGGCGTAGGGGGTGTTGTCGCGGAACGCCCGCATATCGAGACCGTCCTCGACGCGTTGCGCATTCGGATCAAGATAACGCGGATAGATGGTTTTTAAGCGCTCATCAGGCGACATCGCATCGTGATGCGCGGCAATCGACAGGAAGATGCGGTCGATCGATGGGAGGTTTTCCTCCACGGTCTCGGCAGTGACGTGACGTGGCGCGTCTGGTGGATTCAGCGACGGATAGACGAACGCGAGGTCAACCCGCTCCTGTGGACCGGTTCGCTTTTGGATCTTCACGCGAATGGCTTTGGTCGGAACGTTGAACAACGTATTGCCGATGCTGATCGGTAAGCGTGATGGATCACTGGGCTTTTCCAGGTTCCAGGTCGGCCACAGCAAATAGGTCACGACGCTGACAGCTGCGGCCCCAATTCCTCCCATCACGAAAAACGGCGCGAGAAGACTGCGTTTGACGCGACGCGCAGCGGGCCTCGGGTTTGAGGTCGGGGAATACAGGGCCATGAAACAACAAGCACTTTCCATACAGGCGGCTAGTGGAGTGGATTTGACATTCACAGGAGGCGCCTGCCGAAACGGGATGCGAATGTTGGACCGACCACTAGGCCGCGAATCGGCGCCGAGTATGCCACGGAGATCGCGTTTTCCATGAGGTCTGCGGAATTTCATTGCGCTGGCGAACCTGGCGGCCGTTAACCTTTCTTTAAGGATAAGGTGGCGGTGGCGACGGCATTTTGCGAGCGTAGCGGCGTGAACCCGAGGCCTCACGGTGTGTGCCGGACCCGGGTTGGTTCAATCACTCTCGTCGCGTTGGAAGTATTCGATGTCGCCCGAAGCGCTCAATTCGTTTTTCGCTGTTCTCGTTGGCTTTGCGCTGGCAGGTGCTTTGACAAGCGGTTATCAGGCGTTCGTCCAGCGCCCTGCCGGATTTGGCCTGCTATCACATGAGGCGACGGCGAAAGCGGTCGCGGCGGTTCCTTTTCTGGTGTTCGCGGCGCCGTTCATCATCATGCGTAATACTGTGCGGGGCCGTCAGCTTGAAAATCGGCGGTTCGAATTCGTGATGATGGCAACAATCATCGCAGGATTCTGGAGCATGATGTCAGGCACGTTCTTGATCATGTTGTTGGAGGCCTCAGGCCTTCTCGCCTAGTGTGGTGGTTCAGAAGTTCGGATCCGAGCAAGCCGCAAACCTGTGCGAACGTCGGAATCGGGACACTAGGTCTCGCCAGAGGCGGCCCATTCATGGCATGGTCGGTTTGGTGTCCCGCGTTTCTCACGCGAACCCGATTCCACTTTCGCCTGAAACGCGCCGACCGGAGACAGTGAATGTCGCTCTACGAACTTGACGGAAAGGCTCCCGAGCTTCCCGCTGACGGACAATATTTCATCGCCGAAACTGCAACTGTCATCGGCAACGTGCGCCTGAAAAGCAACGCGAGTGTCTGGTTCGGTTCGGTGCTGCGTGGCGACAATGAACTCATCGAGATTGGTGAAGGCTCTAACGTGCAGGACAACTGCACCTTTCACACTGATCCCGGCTTTCCGCTGACCATCGGTAAAAACTGTACCATTGGGCACAACGTCATCCTGCACGGTTGCACCATCGAGGATGGCGCCTTGATTGGCATGGGCTCGATCATCATGAACGGCGCACGCATCGGCAAAGGCTGCGTTGTCGGCGCGGGCTCAATCATCACTGAGGGGAAGGAATTTGCGGAGCGCTCACTTGTTGTTGGAGCGCCCGCAAAGGCTATTCGTGCGTTGACGCCGGAGCAGGTAAGCGGGTTGACGCAAGGTGCCCCGCATTACGTTTCCAACAGCAAGCGCTTCAAGGCGGGGCTGAAGAAGATCGGCTGACAAATCCGGATCCACTGAATTCACTCCGCAACACGATCAAAAATGTTGCGGCCAGCTCTGGGGGAGAGCTGGCCGCGCACGAACCGGTCTGGGACGGGGAGGGGTGGGGATACGACCGGGCCGTGTGTCTCCGTTGATCTTCTTTAAAGTTCAGCGCGCGCTTGCAGTCGCAACGGCTGGACGGCTGTCTCCAAGCGCGACCCAGGCATTCTGGTCGGTCTGCGACTGCCGCTTCACGAAGCGGTAGCCGGTGTCGGTCCAGGCAACGATGTCCTCGTTCTGATTGTCGAGGATGAACTCACCTTTGTCCGACTTCACGGTCAGAACTGCGTGACCTTCGCCTTTCTTGTCGCGCACCACGGTGATCAGGAGGGCCTCGCGCGGCCATCCGGCATCGATCAGCATCTTGCGCTTGAGCAGGACATAGTCCTCGCAGTCGCCATATCCGTCCGTCGGATACGACCACTTCTCGATGACACCCCAATGATCCATGTCGGTAATTGGCTTGACAGTCTCGTTTACCCAGCGATTGACACGCACCAAGTCCTTCCAGGCGGCTTGTGTCATCACGATATCGCGGGCCTGTGTCGGGCCGCTCTTGCAATCGGCCGGATGGTCGGCGCAGAACTCGATCCAGCCCATCGGCGACCGTGCCGAGTCGCCGAGGCTCGCATAAAGCGCTCTTTCACTTGCCGCATTTGCGGCTGCAGTCATTCCGATGAGGCTGGCAACAACTGCCAAGCCCAGTCCCTGTCCACGTATTGAGAACATTGTGGCCCCCTTGTTTTTGTTGGGGCCATCTTTCCCACAAAGGCTTTGCGGGCCGGCTAAGTGTGCCAAGTACAATTGAAGCAATTACAAGTAAAATCGAAGGATAAATGGACCTTTATTTGAATATAATAAGCATAAAATTTGAAATACTTGGAATTGAATCAAATTTTATCTAATGTCGATTAAGACGTTGATATTGCGTTCAATTTTCAGGGGCGAATATCGCGCAGCCAGTGGCTTTCACATACGCCTGAAAAGCATCAAGGCGATATCCGATTGCGGATATCGCCTTGATGGGCCTGCGAAATCAGGAGTTAGTAACCTCGGCTTTTTACCGGGCGCTTACGTTGTCTTCGACAGTGTCGGAAAGCTGCGCGTGAATGAATTCAATCGCGAAGCCATCCTCAAGGTGGCGGACGACGCGAGAGCGCACGCGGCCGAGTGTGACCTGTTCGCCGACCGAGGGGCGGATTTCCGCCGCAAGGGCCGCACCCGACAGCGAGAGGTCGATAATCCGGCATGGCATGGCGCGGCCATCATCGAATTTGAGCAACGCCATTGGATTTCGCGGCACGATACGATCGTGGCGGCGATCTTCCGGCAAGTTGAGGATCTGGCGGTTGGCAAGCCACGTGAGCTGGGCCGCCAGCTTGTCGCGCTTGCGCGGTGTTGCGGCGACAGTCATGGCAAAGCCATTGTCGAGTAAGCGGATGATTTTGCCTTCAACGCGGCCGATATGGTCGAGATAGGCAACCACACGTTCACCTACGTTGCCAAGGCCAGGCGCGAGCATGGCGAGCCCCCCCGGCGACATATTGATCACCTGGCATGGAAATTCGCGCCGGTCCGCCAGCATGTAGCGGCCGAGCAGATGCACCTTCACGCGCTGAAAGCGCCTCCGTTCCTGAGTGGACGGACGAATTATTTGTCGTTGTACCAACGTCATCATCACACCGGTCAACCGGCCGTTCGGTTTCGGTTAACCTTAGGGTGCGCAGGGTTAATGGTGCGTTAGCGAAGCTGCACACGCAGTTTGGCGCGCTAGTGGTCCGATTCTAACGTTCGCATCCCGACTCGGCAGGCACTCTTGCGAACGCTAGAATTGAAAGACCACGAGCAAATATAAGATTCTCGTGGAGCTCGGGATTTGACGTTCGCATAACGAATTCGCGGCAAGCAGGGTAGCGAACGTCAAATCCGCTCCACTAGCTATCGAAAGCCCTCATAAACGGTGAGGCCACGTGCCACCGACCACTTGCGCAATGTCCGCGGTCCACGCGGTTCCTGTCCGATATGTCTCCACGATGTGAGACTGAGGTCCTTCAAAGCACCGTAGGCCTGCAACTCGCGTGGACCGAACGGCACCAGCATTCCGCTCATGCTGATTGGCGTGTGTGAGCGCGCACTGAACGGCAGCAGCAGCAGCTCCAGGTGAGCAACTGATCCATCGGAGCCACGCGCAGTGACGCCCGCGACCGTCGCCAATGTTTCTTCGGCGACGATGCCGACAATGTCCTCGATGTCTGGCTTGCTCTCGTCGCTGAACAGGCCAGTAAAACTCTGGCTCTTGAGGTCCCGGCCGAACAGGGCGCACACCCGCGTTCCTGCTACACGGAATGGATAGGCCGCGGCACCATCATAAGACACCACGAAAGTATCGCCCAACAGGTGTCGGATTCCCTCTGGCGCAAGATCGCTCCGTTCCGGCGCAGCATCGCCGGCACGCTGCTTGTCCCAATAGCCGAAGAACTCACGGCTCGCAGGATGTTTCATGATCCAAACCCTTGCCCCGCGTCTGGCCCGGAATGGGACAGTGTTGTCCCGCTTCAGGCGTTACGCGGCCCCTTCGTTGTTGTGCGGGAGGAGGGGTGCAGCGTCCATGCCCGAAACGGGAAATGGACAAGGGTTTGTCTCGTTAACGTTAAATTTACCATGAGCTTTGTGAATATGCGGAGCGTGGTAAGGTCCTCGCACTCGATGTCGCCGGTCTTCTCCAGGGCTGGCGGTGGCAAATCGAACTTTGAGTTGAAATTACAGGTGGCGGAAAACAATTTGGTCATTGCGCGGGGAGGGGTGGGGATTGCCCGAGCGCGACAGCGCTCTTACTCGTAAGGCGCGCAAAAGACCGACAAAACCAAGGGAGGGCGTTTTTAGCCCTCCCTTTTCTTTTTGCAGTGCCCGGTTCCAGAGCTTGCGCCGCACCGCCAAAGCCGCCTATCTCAGAGGGATAGCCGCCCCTTGATCCCCGCCACTTTGGACCAGTGCGCCCTTGGATTCTCCAGAGCCATCTCCTGAACCGACTGAGCCGCCTCGCGAGCCGATCCTGACCATTCCTGGCGCGATGACGCTGTTACTTGTCATCATGGTGGGCATTCATGCCCTCCGCGCCATGTTGCCGCTGGACGTCGATGAGGAAGTGATCTGGACGTTCGGCTTCGTGCCCGCGCGGTACGACACGTCCGTGCTCGCCGGGCAATTTCCAGGTGGGTTTGGTGCACAAATCTGGACGTTCCTGACCTACGCATTCCTGCACGCTGACATCACCCATATTGCTTTCAATATGCTGTGGATGTTGCCGTTCGGCAGTGCGGTTGCCCGCCGCTTCGGGCCTGTAAGATTCTTCGCGTTCTTCGCCGTTACGGCCATCGCAGGTGCCGTGGCCCATCTCCTGACCCATCAGCACCAGGTTGCGCCCATGATAGGTGCATCGGCGGCGGTATCGGGAGCCATGGCGGCCGCGATCCGCTTCGCGTTTCAGCGCGGTAGCTTCCTGTCGTTCGGACGGGATGCCGCAACCGCAGCGCATGTGCCTGCGCTTTCGCTGGTGCAGTCGTTGCAGAGTTCGCGGGTGCTGGGCTTCCTCGCGGTCTGGTTTGGCCTCAACATCGTCACAGGTCTTGGGGCGATTGCCATCGGCGCAGGGGCGCAAAGCGTTGCATGGCAGGCGCACATCGGCGGATTTCTCGCAGGATTGTTGTTGTTCTCGCTGTTCGATCCAGTGCCGCGGGCGATTGTGCAGGACAATCGCGCGGGTGCGCTGCCTCCGGCTGGCGGACCAGGACCAGATTTACGCTGAGCAGCCCTGCGGCAACGTCTAGTGGTCCGATTCTAACATTCGCATCCCGTTTCGGCAGGCATCTCCTGCGAATGTTAGAATAGCGTCTTGATTTTACTAGTATCCTTCGTCTCCGAATAACCGTGCGAGCCCGCCGCAAATGGGGCGGTTATTCGGAGACGAGACACTGGCTTGCGGGAGCAGGCCGTTTCCGACATCATTCATTTTGCGCAGAGACCGTCTCTCTTCGCGGATCGTGCGCAACCAAATTGACGCTGCGTTGTTTGACTCGAGAGCAAAAAGCCCCCGGCACAACCCGAGTGGCTATCTTCTGGGGAGACGACAATGACGGTTCGAGCTGTTCTGGACGCCAAAGGCCATCAGGTTGTCAGCGTATCACCGGACGCCAAGGTTTCGGCAGCGGTGAAAATCCTGTCCGAGCGCCGCATCGGTGCGGTGCTGGTGATGAGCGGACAACGCATCGATGGCATTCTTTCGGAACGTGACGTTGTGCGCGTGCTCGGTGAGCGTGGCGCAAGTGTCCTTGATGAGGCTGTCCGCAACGTGATGACGCAGAAAGTCATCACCTGCAGGGAAGCAGATACCGTCGGCGCGATCATGGAGGTCATGACGTCGGGCAAGTTCAGGCATCTACCTGTCGTCGAGAACGAGCGGATTGTTGGCTTGATTTCGATCGGTGACGTCGTGAAATGGCGCGTCGCTGAGTACGAGCGGGAGCAGGAAGCGCTCCACGACTACATCAAGACTGCCTAGTGTCCTGAATCCGAACTTCGCCTCATAATGCAGCGCACTCCGTAGCGAGCTTCGGATTCGAAAGGATACTAGCAAACTTATGACTCTAGTGTGGTTTAAGCTCAGAAGTTCGCTTGAAGGACGCGCGGAGAAATGAAGCGAACTTCTGAACCACCACACTAGGCATCTCGCGAGAGCCGGCTCTTCTCTCAAGGAGAAGTCGGCTGCGCGGTGCCAGGCGGCTGGCTCGCGGTCGACGTGAGCAGATTGATCGCTTCCTGGATCGATTCGATGTTGCGCTCGGCGGCACGAATACCGTGCCCGATGGTTTCCTCCGCGCGATGGAAGTCGAACCAACCGATGCGACCGACGCGCGGCGAAATCAGGACGTCCGGTGGATCACCAGCGAGGCGCGATCGCGTGATGCGATCCTGCATGATGTTGAATGCTTCGACCATCACCGTAGAGATCCCCGGCCGACCGGCGCTGCCAAAGAATTCCCGCTTCACAGTCTTCTCTACCGAAAAGAATTTCCCAAAACCCCGTTTCTCTACGACCGGCTCGGCTGGGGCTTCAGGCTCTGCGGGCCGCTTGCCGTGAGCCGAAATGATTGTGCCGTGTCCAAAGACATCCGTGCTGACGTTGCAGGCAATGACGATTTCCGCACCAAGCGCGCGCGCTGCCGAGACAGGCACCGGGTTCACAAGCGCCCCGTCGACCAGCCAGCGGTCCTCAATCAACACCGGCTCGAAGATGCCCGGCAGAGCATAGGAGGCACGCACCGCATCGACGAGCGGTCCATCGGTGAGCCAGATCTCGTGGCCCGTTTTGACTTCAGTTGAGACCGCAGCGAATTTTAGCGGGAGTTCATCGATGAGGATGCGGCCGAATGACGCTTCAAGTTGCGATGCTAACTTGCTGCCGCCAATCAGGCCGGAGCCGCTTAGCCGGATATCTAGATAGCTGAAGATGTTGCGGGGCAGGAGACTTTTCGCCCACGCCTCAAGCGTATCGAGATGACCCGCGGCATAGGACGCGCCGACCACTGCACCGATCGAAGTGCCCACCACGATATCCGGAACGATTCCGTTCGCCAACAGCGTGCGCAAAATGCCGATATGCGCGAAGCCGCGTGCAGCACCGCCGCCAAGAGCCAATCCAATCACCGGCTTTTTGGTGATGCTGGTTTCTATTCCGGTTTTACCGCGGGAGCCGCTCTGGCCGAACCCGATCAAGCTTTCCAACACTGGCGTCTCCCTGACAGTTACGACCGCGAATCGGCCGTACGCCTGACCAGGCATTAAAGCGCGAAATGTGAATGATTGTGCCTGAACACACGCCTAGGCGTAATCAGAAAATGTGACTGAACGGCGACTTATGTGATTTTGCAGGGATCAGGCGGCTCAACGAGGCTTTGATAAGGTTCGTCAATCCTGTTCTCAGGCTTGAATTTGCCTCGTTTTCAGTGAAAAACCAGCCGCATGACAATCCTCCGACATGACGGCCAAATTGTTAGGCGCGTTGCGCGCTTGGCATGGCTATTTGCCCTGTCATGTCTGTTGGTGGCACAGCCCGCTGCCGCGCAGTTTTTCAGCGACAACCCACCGCCGGTTCCGCCCAATAATGTTCCTGAAGCTCCAGCGCCGTCCGGGCCCGCAATTAGCCTAGCGCCGCCTGCGTCTGGTCCTGCCACGACGCCTGGTCTACCGGCGACGCTGACCCAACCACCGGTCACGACCGCGCTGCCACCGCCGACGACACCGGTGAACGTGCCGGGACAGGCCGTCCTGGCGCTCAGCGCCCGCTTTGGAAAAGATCTGCCTGCTGTCAACGCCGGTATTATCTGGCGCGTTTATTCCGACAAGCCGGATGCAAACGGCGTATTCCAGCTTGTCCGCGAGGACCGCAGTGCGACGCCAAATATCGTTCTAGCGCCGGGTGGTTACGTCGTGCATGCCTCGCTTGGTCTCGTCAGCGCGGTTCGCCCCGTGACACTACGCCAAGAAACCTTACGCGAGTCGTTTGATCTTCCTGCAGGGGGTCTTCGCATTGAAGGCAGAGTAGGTAGCAGCAAGATTCCACAAGGGCAGATTACGTTTTCTCTCTACAAAGGCAGTCAGTTCGAAGTCGGCGAGCGCGCGCCAATCGCACAGAACGTTGCTGCGGGAGATGTGCTGTTGGTGCCTGAAGGCGTTTATTACATCATCTCAAACTATGGTGATGCGAACTCGGTGGTGCGCTCGGATATCCGCGTGCAGGCTGGCAAGCTCACCGATGTGACTGTGACCCATCGTGCGGCCGTCATCACGCTCAAGCTTGTCAGTGAGAAGGGGGGCGAAGCGCTGGCGAATACCGCCTGGTCCGTCATTACGCCCGCAGGCGACGTCATCAAGGAATACAACGGCGCGTTTCCGCGTGTCGTGCTGTCCGAAGGCGAGTATCGCGTCATCGCAAAGAACGAGGGCAAGATGTTCGAACGCCCCTTCAACGTCACAAACGGCGTGGATGGCGAGATCGAAGTTATCGCACGATAAATTCTGTCGTGAAACTGTCATAGTTGCTAACTGGCACTAACCATCGATCGACTTATAACTTTCACAATCGCTGCATTCTTCCTATCCAGAAGACCTGTTTACGCGGCTTTAAGTGGCGCGGCATTGGATGCCGTGCAGACACGACAGGACGTCGCGTCGATCGGTAGAGGTGCGTTGTGGTTGCCGTCGAAAGAGTGTCACGGGCAGTGACCGGTTCGGACTCGGATCAATTCTCTGATGTCGCCATCCTGCGCCGCAAATGGCATGCGGCCCTCAAGCCCGGAATCAAACTGCCTTCGTTTGAAGACGTGATGCTGGGCAGCCTTGGCCGTCTATCCGACCACGTCATGCTGATCAAGGGCATGAACTCCGATCTCGAAATCTCTCGCGCAGGTCGATACGTCGAGACCTGGGTGGACATGGAGGTGTGGGACACGCCTCTGACCATGCTGCCGCCAGACTGTGCGCTAATGTTGGAAGAAGCTGTGGTCAGCGCCTGCCGCAATGGCAAGCCGCATCTCACATCGGCTCATTGTGTGCGCGATAGCGTGGTTCAGGCCTACGACATCTTCGCGTTACCGATGACGTCGCGTTGGGGCGAAACGCTGGTTGGCGCATATGTGAACGAGCGTGGACTGCAGTACAATTTGCTCGATGCGATCTTCTATGCAACGGACGACGGTATTCTGTCGCTGGCGACCATTCGAGATGCGCATGAGCGACCTTTTGATTTTCAGATTGTCCATTTCAACCAGGGCACGGCGAAACTGCTCGGGGTGCAGGCGGATGAATTGCGCTGGCGCCGCTTGAGCGCCGGTAATCATGCCTTGTGCGCGCCGGAAATCGTGGAAAAGCTGATTGCCGTTATCGAGGGCAGTTGCAGCGACCAGTTCGAGGTAAGTGTTGGCTCCAACACCTTGAAGATCAGTGCAGCGCCGGTCGGAGAGCTGATCTCGATTTCACTGACCGATGTCACGAATCTTAAACGGCGTGAACAATCGTTCCGGTTACTGTTCGAAAGCAATCCCATGCCGATGTGGGTGTTCGACGCCGAGACGAAGGAATTTCTTAGCGTCAACGACGCCGCGGTGAAGCACTACGGCTATGATCGCTCGGATTTCCTGACGATGAAGCTGCAGGATATCTGGCCCCGCGATGAGTGGGAGGAGCACACCCGGGCGCTCGGCCTCGTTGGCGATGTCTATCAATCCGGCTCGAATTGGCGGCATTTGA